>JAGWWS010000004.1 GCA_018970255.1 Verrucomicrobiota bacterium
GGAAGGCAGCGATGTCTACACCGATGGCTGGAAGGCTTATGACGGACTGGTGACCAATGGCTATCGGCACCATAGAATTCACCACCATCAAAATGAATTCGCCCGTGGAAAAAACCATGTCAACGGCATCGAATCCTTCTGGAGTTTTGCGAAGTTTCGCATGGCGAAACTTCGCGGGGTCAGGAAGGAAAAATTCCTAATCCACCTCAAGGAATCGGAGTGGCGTTTTAACCATCGGCTTGATAACATTTACTCAATTCTTCTCAGACAAACCCGCCATTTTCCGCTCTAAACTGGGCAAGACCCTTTTCTAATTTTTCCCACTCTGCTTTTCTTGGCGATAAAGTTGAAATCGTTTGGTTATTGTCACCTTTTTCTTTTGATAGTGTTGCATACAAGCTGAATAGGAAGCCATACATCCACCATCTATTATACGCATCCCAAGAGGTGTGCCCAACCACATGACTAAACAAAATATCTCTAAAAGTGTAAAAAAGTATGTAAGCTGACAGGATGAATTTCAAAGAACCCATCGGGTAGAGACGAGTTGATTTATAAGACACAATTAGCGCTGTAAGATATACCAATGCTTGAATTACAGAAAGTGGGATTCCAAAGTCCGCAGCGTATCCAAGCCAAGTATTATGCCAAGCTCGTCCGATCGCGTAAGGGGCCGCAAGGGAGTCTCCACCCCCGACATATTTGGTTGCTGTAATTTGTCTTATGACTTCTGAGTAATCAACTGTAAAGCCTCGCCCAATAATTGGATACCTTTCAATATTCTCCATAGCAAATCTCCGGAGCCCTTCACGAAAGGAATCTTTTCCGTGCTCCATGTGGCGGAACTCTGAATCCCAATCGGCAGGGAGCCAAGAAAGAGTTCGTTGAATTTGAAGGGGAAATTGAAATAAATTACCATGACCGAAAATGACAACCAAAGAGAAAACTATAGCGCCAAATAAGCCAATGAATAAATATCCATACTGTCTGAAAACAATTGCTGAAACAAGTGGTGCCAAAAAAACCGCAATTATAGCAGTTCGTTTTCCGCTGAATAGAGTAAAACCTATGGCCGCAATATATAATAACAAAAGTATCGGGTGTCTAAAACCCAGAATTTCGCGTGGTTTCTTCCAAGCGAAAAGTATGAATGAAATAGCCAGTGCGGGGCCAGATAGGTTTTGGTGCCAAGTGTAAAAATCGTCAGGACCCGAATCCATTGCAAACACATCATCGCTTGCGCCCCTAAAAAATGAAAAGATATTATAAGAGGCGCTAACTATTGATCCTCCTATAATAAAAACGACAACCCACTTGCAGTCTTTATCTGTGATCTCTCGGCTCGAAATAATAACAAAAGCCATGAAAGCTAGCAGCAATTTCAGGTAAAACCGCCCCCCCATTGTTGTGGACCCAAAAGCCCCCAGACCAGATGGATATAAACAAAATATAAACAATACCCAAACCATAAAAAGGTATATCGGGATGTGGGTGGCGCGCCAGAGGACAAGTTTGTCCAATTTGAAGGCGACGCGGGAGACGAAAATGCCGAAACAAAGGACGATGCAAAGCTCAGCCAGTTCGATGTTTCTTCCGCCAAATGGGATAGCAGGGAGGCCGGAGAGCAACGAGGCTGGGATGAGATACCAGTAGTTTTTGCCGAGTGAGAGAAGAATCGGGGCTCCTATCATGACGCCGAAGACTAGGGCGATTTGCATGAGTTGTCCCTGACCTGCCGCCCTTCCCATAAAGAAAGCCATGATGATGCCAAGAGAGGAAACGGCGAAGACGATGATTTTGGAGTTCACGGGAAAAGCTTGGTGCGGAGAGCGTCGACCTCTTAGCGGAGGATCCTGAAAAGAATATATAGAAACCTCGTGAGCATTAGTTTATGGTGGCAAAAAGAAAAAATAGGCGAGTCGACAGTGTGCGGCATTTTAGGTCACATCAAAAATCAATCCAACTTCTTGCCGTAAGCTTCGAAAGCCTTGTAATTCTCAAGCAGGGTGAATCGGTTATCAGACAAGAAATCTACAAGAATTTTATTTGGATCATAAATATCTGGCTTGGAAAGCATCACCAGATCCGTTTTTTTTCTGAGTTCAAAGGGCGTTGAGCGGGAGCCGAATGTCAGGAAGAGAGATTTCGAGGCGATGTGGCTTTCCGCTTCCGGCAGGTAATAGAGAAGCGACGGTTCGTCGGCGGCCCACCATACGGTTTTTCCTTGTTCTAGATAGGATTGAGCCAACTGGGCTGCGGAGCGGTAGTCGTCTTTGAGGAAGCGTTCCTCTGTCCTTGCGCAGAGCGATGAAGTGAGAAGCAGGGAAAGGAATGCCACAACAAGAAACTTGTATGGCATCTTTCCGGAACTTAGTAGTTTTCCGAGGCACCAAGCCATGAACAGAAGGAGAAACGGGAGGATGGGCATCATGTGACGGCCTACGATCCGAAAGTCTTTGACTATTCCGATGAGAACGATGGAAGCCGTTCCGGCGAGGGCGGTGGCGGCGATGATTCGAGACCAGGCGGTGGGAGGATGGGCAATGAGTTTTGGCAGCGATATAGTTGCAATAAGGAGAGTCACAACCGCAAAGGTTGTTATTCCCAAGATGAAAGGACTGAGGGAAGAGATTCCCAGTGAACGAAGTTCGAGTCGGCCTGGACCGAGTCCCATAAACCCGAGCAGTTCGTAAAAGGCAAAGGCTAATGAACTGAACGAGGTGTTGGCGGCGTTTGAGGCGCCGACGCCCAATTGCAGGGTCCACAAGTAGTAGGCTCCAAGAGCTAAAAGAATGAGTAGGCTTGAGGCGGCAACCGAAAGGGTCCAGAGTGAGCGGAAAATCGAAGTCAGAATTTTCTGGTTGAGTAAAATGGCCATGTAACCCAAGGCAAAGAAGAATGCGAAGACGACGCCGGTCAAACTGGCGGCACAGAGAATCAAGGTTCCAAGGCAAACAAGGGTGAGATTTTTTTCGATGGAAACGGGATTTCTTCCTTGGTTGACCATCGCGATCAGCATGAGAGTGGCGCCGCAGAGTTGAAGAATGTAGGGGCGCGCTTCGTCCATGTAGATCCAAACCATGGGTGACAGGCAAAGAAGCGAGGCGAAAAGGAGTCGGGTGAGAGGTTTTTCTTGGAAGGCAAAAAGGACGGCGCAAACCGTAACCCAGAAAAATGGGATATTCATGGCGCGTAGGGCGTATTCACTGGAGCCAAAGATTTTTTCCCAAGCCCAAAGGGAGAGCATGTAACCGGGCATTTGGAGGTCCGAACCGCCGAAGCGGATGTTTTGAGCCCAGAATTCGGCAAGTGTCGGCTGGATGGCGCGGAAGGCGCTGTTTCCTTCATCGATCCAGAAGGATTGGGTTGAGATGGAAAGAAAACTGACTATCAAGCACAGAACCAACAGGGCCAATTCCTTGGAGCAGAGCCGAGGTGGAATGTGGGAGCTATTCGCGCTCTCCATCAGATTTTGATTTTGGAAAGTTGGGTGACGAGTTCCACGGCTTTTTCGGAGAATTTGCCGAGTTTTACGCTGGGTTCGCCGCCGTAGCGTTCGCGGAAGCGGATGGGGATGTGGTGGTGGGTCCAGCGGGATTTTTTCAACAGGACGGCAAAGGCGATATTGGCAAGGAAGAAGTCGGAGGGGATTTTTTCGAGAATGGGTAGGAGTTTTTCCGTTCGGATGAGGCGGTAGGGAACATTGGCGTCGGCGCAGTGGACGCGTTGGGTGGCAAGGAGGACGGTTTTCAGGATGAGACTGGCAAGCACGCGGCGCCAGCCGTCATCGCGACGGGTGCGGACGCCGTAGATAACATCGAATTTTTCCCGGAGGCGCCAGAAGCGGAAGAAGTATTGGGGGTCGCACTGGCCGTCGGAATCGATCTGGAGGATATGGTGAATTTGGCGTTCGCAGGCGAGGCGGTAACCGGCGAGGCAGGTCTGGCCGTGGCCGCGGTTGGCATGGGTTAGGATTTCGAGACGGGGACCGAGTTGGTCGCGGAGGCGATTGAGGATTTTGAGGGTGTCATCGGTAGAGCCGTCGTTCAGGCAGAGGAAGGTGAAGTTTTCTGTCCAGTTTTCGATTTCTTGAAACCATTCGAGAACGACTTTGCGCACCGAGGCTTGCTCGTTGTAGACGGGCAGGATGATGGCGAGGTCGAGGGGCATTTTTTGTAAAAGCGTGGAGCGGATGGATCAAGCCAGAGAGGCTATTTGGCTGGGCAGCCAGCTGGCTACGAGGAGGGTGATAGGGCGGGGGGTGGGGTTGGTGAGTTCGTGGGATTCGCCGGGGTGGACGAGGAGGGCGTCCCCGGGGTGGAGGGTGTGGGGTTTGCCGTCGATTGTGAGAAGGGCGTCGCCTTCGAGGGCGATGAAGAGTTCGGGCATGTCGGCGTGGGTGTGGGCGGGGCAGGTCTCGCCAGGCGGGAGGACGGCGCGGGCGATTTGGGTGAAGGGGGGCAACTCGCCTTTGCGGAACCAGACTTGCTTTTGGGCGAGGGGATTGTGGCTGACGGGTTCGAGGGGGAGGGTTTGGAGGCGGCGGTTGAGCATTGAGGGGCGAGGTTTATCGTAAGCAATGAGGTTCTCACGGCGGCACGGCGGGCACGGCGAATTGAAGGGGAATTTTTATGCTGGGGCGTCCGCTGTGGTCGTTGTGTCGCTGTGAGAGGAATCGCCGCGGAGGGTTTCGAACTCGTGGAGGGCCATGCCGGTGACTTGGTCCATGTTGTAGTAGCGGTAGGTGGCGAGGCGGCCGAGGAAGGAGATGCTGCGACAACCGCAGGTGGCGGGGATTTGGGCGAGGGCGGCCGGGGAGTCGGCGAGGTCGCGGTAGCGTTTGTAGAGGGCGGTGGTGTCGGGGGCCGGGATGGGGTAGTAGGGTTCTTTGCCGGGGCCGAAGTCGTCGGGGTATTCGCGGACGATGGTGGTGTTTTCGATTTGCTGGCCGGTGGCGTGTTTGATTTCGACGATGCGGGTGAAGTCGTGGTCGTTGGGGTAGTTCACTTGCATCGCGGGCTGATAGTGGTTTGGGGGAATGCGAAATTCGAAATGCGGGAATGGGGAATGGGGAGTGGGGGGCGGGGAATTTGAGATTTGGGATTTGAGATCTTTTGGCGTGAGGGACTGGGGTTCGAAGCGGAGGGAGCGGTAGGGGAGGCGGCCGAGGCGGTGGTCGAAGAATTCGTCGATGGGGCCGGTGAAGGCGAGGTGGCGGAAGCGGATGTGGGGGAGGATGTCTCGGTAGGGGGTGTTTAGGCGGAGGGTGAGGTTTTCGCCGCAGGCGCGGATGATGTTTTCGAACATTTTCGTGTAGCCGTGCTTGGGGAGGGCTTGGAAGTCTTCGCGGAGGTAGCGGTCGTCGCGGTTCGTGCGGATGGGGATGCGGCCGCAGACGGAGGGGTCGAGGTCGCGGGGGTGGCGGCGCCATTGCTTGAGGGTGTAGCCTTTGAAGAAGAGTTCGTAGAGTTCGGTGCCGACTTGGGAGAGGATGACTTCTTCGGAGTTGGCGGGGTTTTCGATGGGGAGGCGTTTTTCGGCAAGCCAGGATTCCATTTCGGCGCTGGTGGAGGGGCGGCCGAGGATTTGCTCGAATGTGTTGAGGTTGATGGGGAAACTATAGTAGCGTCCGTGGGTGTGGGAGAGGATGCGGTAGTCGACGGGGTGCCACTCGGTGAATTGGGAGAGGTAGTCGCGGATTTTCGGGGAGTTCGTTCGGAAGTAGTGGGGTCCGTAGGTGTGGATGAGGACGCCGGCGCGGTCTGTGTGGTCGTAGGCATTGCCGCCGATGTGGGGGCGCTTGTCGATGACGAGGACCCGGCGCCCGAGTTGGGTGCATAGGCGCTCGGCGAGGACGAGACCGGAGAAGCCGGCGCCGACGATGAGGTGGTCGTAGTTCAAAGGGGACGGATCAGGCGGAGCGGGAGGATTCGCGGGGCGGGGGATTTTGGCAGGCTGCCGCCTTTGGTCGCGGGGGGCGGGACCTTGCAGGGAAATCGGGTGGTGGCGTGGTCAACACGCGGTGGGGTGGGTCAATCGGCTTTTAGGAATTTTTGGGCGATGGGGAGGAATTGGAGGGCGCGGCGGTGCCACTTGGCGACGCGCTCGAGGCGGAGGCGGTAGTCGCCGCGGTGTTCCGGCGGGAGTTTCGGGAGGAGGGGTTCGATTTCGGCGAGGAGGTTTTGGCTGGTGGAGAGGCGCGGGATGAGGCGCTGGCGGACGAAGCCGGAGATGAGAACCTTGAGTTCCAGGCGGGCGGAGTAGGTGGCGGTGCGGCCGTTCGGCTCGCGCTCGATGGCGCCGAGGGATTCGAGGGCGCGGAGGCCTTGGCTTGCGGAGCCTTTGCTGATGCCGAGGCGGGCGGCGATGGCGTCCATGGTGAGGGGTTCGGGCGAGGCGAAGAGGATGCCGTAGATTTGGCCGTGGGAGCGGGGGTTGCCAAAGAGGTCGGCGAGCTCGGAGAAGACTTCGACGAGGGTTTCCTCGAGGCGGGCGGCGGTGGCGGCACAGTTGGTTTCGCGCGCGGGGCGTGGGGCGGTGGCGGGAGGCATTGGTGCGGGGAGTCTCGGCGAATTTTGGCGGGAGTTCAATTCAAAATGAACTTTGGGTCGTTTTTGCCGGGCTATTGCGGGGAGCGAAATCGGGAATGCGGGGCGCGGGGTTTCTGGTAGTTTGGGAGGGCTATGGAACTGATCGAGACGCACGCGCATTTGGACTATCCGGATTTTGCGGGGGATTTGGAAGCGGTGGTGGAGGCGGCGCGGGCGGCGGGGATTTCGAAGATTATTACGATCGGGACGGGGCTGGAGAGCAGCCGGAGGGCTGTGGAACTCGCGGAGCTGTTCGAATGTGTGCATGCGGTGGTGGGGTTGCACCCGACCTATGTGGAGGAGGAGAAGGGTGGGTGGTTGGAGGGAATCCGGGAGCTGGCGCGGCATCCGAAGGTGGCGGCGATCGGGGAGACGGGGCTGGATTACCACCATTTGCCTTCGGAGAAACTGGCGTCGTCGCCGGCGATCAGCGCGCTGGGGACCGAGATGGCGGCGGACACGGAGGCGGCGATCGTGGATGGTGCCTACAAGGCGGCGCAGGCCGAGGCTTTCGCGGCGCAACTCGACCTCGCGGCGGAACTGGGGCTGAACGTGGTGGTGCACCAGCGGGATGCCTGGGACGACACGCTGGGGATTTTGAAAAACTACACGGGGCGCGTGCGCGGGGTGTTCCATTGTTTCGGCAATACGCTGGGGCAGGCGATGGAGGTGGTGGCGCTGGGGCACTTGGTGTCGTTCACGGGGATCGTGACATTCAAGAATGGCGGGAATGTGCGTGAGGTGGCGGCGGGGCTGCCAATCGATGCATTCATGGTGGAGACGGATTGCCCGTATCTGGCTCCGGTGCCGCACCGGGGGAAGCGCTGCGAACCGGCGCACACGCGGTTGGTGGCGGAGAAGGTGGCGGAGGTGCGGGGGATTCCACTGGAGGAACTGGCCGGCGCGACGACGCGGACGGCGCGGGCGTTTTTCCGGCTTTGAGGGTGGCGCCCGTTGCGTTTGGGCGCGGGTTTGGTAGCTTGCGGGTGATGTTTCGCGCCCTGGTTTTGTTTTGCGCCGTTTTTTTTGCGGTGCGTGCCGGGGCTTTGGAAATTTCGCGGAGCCTGGTGAGGATCGAGTCCACCTCGCAGGTGCCGGACTACAAGACGCCTTGGAATCCTGGCGAGGTCGAAAGCGGGGTGGGCGCCGGGTTTGTGATCGATGGGAATCGGGTTATGACGAACGCGCATGTGGTGAGCAACGCGAGGTTCCTGACGGTTTCGAAGGAAGGCGACCCGAATCCCTACCCGGCGCGGGTGCTGCACATCGCGCATGATTGTGATCTCGCCCTGCTCGAGGTGAAGGAGGCAGATTTTTTTCAGGGAACGAAGCCACTCGAGTTCGGAGGGATTCCCGCGCTGGAATCTGTGGTTTCCGTTTATGGATATCCGATCGGCGGGACGCGGCTTTCGGTGACGCGGGGGATCGTTTCGCGGATCGATTTTCAAACCTACTCGCACTCCGGGATCGACGCGCATCTCACGATTCAGATCGATGCGGCGATCAATCCCGGGAACAGCGGCGGACCGGTGATGCAGGATGGCAAGGTGGTGGGTGTGGCGTTTCAGGGATTCAGCGGGGATATCGCGCAAAATGTGGGCTATATGATCCCGACGCCCGTGGTGAGGAGGTTTCTGATGGATGTCGAGGACGGGCGCTATGACCGCTACATGGATCTGGCGATGACTTACCAGAGCCTGTTCAACCCAGCCGCGCGGGCGGCGCTGGGATTGAAAGATGACAACCTCGGCGTGATGGTTTCGAGCGTCTACGATGGAGGATCTTCGGCTGGGATTTTGCAATCGGGCGATGTTTTGCTGGCGATCGACGGCCATAACATTTCCAGCGATGGAACGATTCCACTCGGGGATGAACCTGTGCCGCTGGCGGAGGTTGTCGAACGGAAACTCAAGGGTGATTCTGTGAAGCTCGATGTCTTGCGGGATGGCAACCCACTCGCGCTGGAGGTGCAGTTGACCGAGCCGTGGCCGTTCACGCTTCAGGCGAATGCTTATGACGAGATGCCGCGGTTCGTGGTTTTCGGCGGGTTGGTTTTCCAACCGGTGGATGAAAATTTCATGCAGGAGCATGCGCCGGGGAATCAGAGGTTGAAGTATCTCTACGACTTTTTTGTGGAAGATTCGGTTTACCGTCGGCATCCCGAGTTGGTGGTCTTGAGTAATATCCTCGCGGACCCTGTGAACGCTTATGCGGGGGATTTCCGATACGCGGCGGTCGATAAAATCAATGGCCAGCAAATCAAGGGGCTGAGAGATGTGGCTGAGGCTTTCGGGCAGAAGGCGGATGTTTATGTCATCGAGTTTGTGGGTGAGGGGAGGCCTGTGGTGCTCGAAGGAAAGGCTGTCGCCGAGGCCAGGGAGCGGATTCTCGCGCGGTATGGTGTGGTGAACGAACAGAACTTGGACAAATGAGGACGCGAGCTGTTTTTCTTAGTTTGGTTTTTGCGATGGCTGTGCCTGTCATTGCCGGCACAACGCCGCAGGTTCAGAAGGAAACCGAGGCTTCGAATCCGCGTGATTCGCTACTGCGGGTGAATTCGAACAACCAGGCCTTCGATTTTTTCCGTCCTTGGAGGAAGAAGCCGCCTTTCAGCCGGAGAGGCATCGGGGTCTTGATTGAGGGCGGTAGGATTCTGGTGACGGCGGAGCTGGTCGCTAATTCCAATTTCATCGAACTCGAAAAGGCGGCGACAGCGGAGAAGTCGGCGGCAACGGTCGAGCGGGTGGATTACGATTGCAATCTCGCGGTGCTGAAGCCGGTGGATCCAGGATTCATCAAGGCCATGAATCCAATGCCGATCGATGGGAATCTCAAAGTCGGCAGTGAACTGGAGGTTTTGCAGATGGAGCCGAATGGCGATATCGCCCGGACAGCGGCGAAAGTTACGACAATTGGAGTGGGGGGATATCCGTTTGAGAATCTGGGTTTGCTCGTGTTCAAGGCCGCGGTGCCGCTCCAGCAGCGGGAGGGGAGCTTTACCCTGCCGGCGGTGCGGGACGGCAAACTGGTCGGTTTGTTGATGAGATATGACGCGAGGAACCAGACGGCGGAAATCGTGAGCACGCCGGTGATTCGTCATTTTTTGAAAGAAATGGAGGATGGGCGTTATGAAGGATTCGCTCGGCTGGGGTTGAGTTTTGCGTCGTTGAGGGATCCGCAATTGCGGCGGCATGTGAAGGTCACAGAGCCGGGTGGAATCTATGTGACCGAGGTCGTGCCGGGTGGTTCGGCCGCGCTGGCGGGAATTCGCAAGGGGGATGTGATTCTGGAAATCGACGGGAAATCGATCGATCAGGACGGGAATTATGATGATCCCGAATTCGGAAGGATTTTGTTCAGCCACATCACGAGCACAGTGAGGCATCCCGGCGAGACTGTGGCGGTGAGGATTTCGCGGGACGGGAAGGTGGAGGACTTAAAGGTGGCGTTGCAGGTGCCGGATCGCTCGCGGTTGGTGAGCGAGGCCCATATCACGGACCGGGCGCCGCGGTTTCTCGTGCTGGGCGGCCTCGTTTTTGTGGAGCTTTCGAGATCGTATTTGCAGGAGTGGGGCGCCGATTGGGCGAAGGCCGCGCCGCAGAGGTTGGTCTACTATGACGCTTTCCAAAACGAATTGCCCGAGGATCGCGGCAAGATCGTGGTGCTTTCACAAGTGATGCCAACGCCCGACACACTGGGCTACGAGGATCTCCAAAACCATGTGGTGCTGAAGGCGAATGGGCGCACTGTTCGAAGCCTTGAGGATCTCGCCGAGGCATCCAAAGAGCCGTTGGGAGGCTTTCACAAGATCGAGTTAGAGGAGGATCCGAAGTTGATCTTTTTGGATGCGCAATCGGTCGAGGCCAACAAAGACGCCTTGATGAAGCACTATGCGTTACCGGCTTTGCAGAGACTCTGAGATTTTTTTAGCGGCGCGCGGGGCGTTGCTGGCGTTTTGTGCCGTGTTTTTGATCCCACTCTTTGCGGAGGGATCCACGCAAACTTTCCGCGGTTGCAAGTTGGGAGATGGTGCTTGGGCGGATGGGGACAGCTTTCCTGTGGTTCTACCTGATGGGCGGAATGTGGTGCTGAGGTTGTATGGTGCGGATTGCATCGAGTGGCATGTGGGTGACGAGACCATGGCGCGAAGGCTGCGGGCGCAGCGGCGATACTTCGGAATCGGCGGTGGAGATGTGCCTGAATCGATGGCCAAGGCGCGCGACTTCGCACGCAAGGCTGCGGAGAGGACGCGGGAACTTTTGGCACAACCTTTCGTTGTGGAAACGGCTTTTTCAAAGACGCCCGGCGGCGGCAGAGTTTACGGTTTTGTTGAAACCGCGTCCGGAGAGGATTTGGCGGCGATTCTGGTGCAGGAGGGTTTGGCGCGGGCTCATGGAATCGCCCGACAAAAGGCCGACGGCATGTCCGCCAACGATTACCGCGACTCGCTCACCGACCTGGAATTGACTGCTGCGGCGGCGAGGCGGGGTATTTGGGCGGAGACGGATTGGGAGAGGATCACGGAAGACCGCGCACAAGAGCGGCGTGAGGCAGCGGAGCTGGAATCCCTCGTGGCTGGAGCCAAGCGTTCACCCGGCCCGGTCGATCCAAACACAGCGACCGTGGAGGATTTGGAAACATTGCCGGGAATCGGATCTGTTTTGGCAACGCGGATTGTCGATGCGCGGGCCAAGGGGCGTTTCGAATCAGCGCAGGATTTGTTGCGCGTTCGCGGCATGTCGCGTGCGAGGTATCAGGCGATCGAGGGGCTGTTGAAATTTTCCGCGCAATAGCTGGAATCGCAGTCGATGGCTTGAAGGTTCGGGGTCTTTCTTCTTACATCCCCCTTTGATGTCCCTCCGTCTCCTCAATCATCCTCTCGCCGAGCACCTCATCACCCACCTTCGCGACAAGACCACGAAGCCGGTTCTGTTTCGAAACCTGAGCTACCAACTCACTCTCCTTCTGGCTCTGGAGGCGACTCGCGATCTCGAGACAGTTGAAAAAAACATCGAAACGCCGCTGGCCACTTGCAAGGGACGGGTCTTGGCGCGGCCTCTGGTGGTGGTGCCGATTTTGCGCGCCGGCCTCGGAATGCTTCAACCGTTTCAGGATGTTTTTCCCGACATCTCGGTTGGCTACATCGGCCTTGAGCGGGATCATGAGACCGCTGTCGCCCGCAATTACTATTTCAAGCTCCCCTCCGTGCGTGATGCCCGCACCCTTGTGGTCGATCCCATGCTCGCAACCGGTGGCTCGGCCTCCCATGCGATCTCCGCGATTAAAGAGCGCGGGGCTGAGGAAATCACCCTCGTCTGCATTATCGGCGCGCCCGAGGGAGTGGAGCGTGTGCGACAAGACCACCCTGAAGTTCCGATTGTTCTCGGCATCTTGGACGCTGGTTTGAACGACCAGAAATACATTCTCCCAGGGTTGGGAGACTTCGGCGACCGGCTCTACGGCACGCATGCCTGAAGAGCCGGTTCGAATTTTCCGAAGGCGCGTCTGTTACTGCTGCCCCTGTTGCTGGGAGGGCTGGACAGGAGCGTAGGCACCCATCGGAGCTCCGTAGGGATGCATATAAAATGGCGGCGGGACCATTTGCTGTGTCACCGGCGCGGATGGAGCTGGCGCGGGAGCTGGTGCCGGCGGGGGTGCCTGCATGCGCAGCCACTCCGCTTCAATGAGGTCTTCGAACAACTGCGAAACCGAACGGCGACGCTTGATCGCGAGTTCGTCGGCGTAAGTCCGAATCTCGGGGTGGATGGTTAGGTTCAGTTTTCCGCGAAGAATGCGGTTGGGATCTTTTTTTCTTGGCATGTGAGGAAGATGCACAATGCGCCTAAAATCTCAATAGGGTCAACACCCCGTATGAAAAATTTTGTAAGTGTCGCTTGGGTCGACAACTGTTAATCTTTCGGTCAGTCTTAATTCTGGAATGTGCGCGGTATTCAAGCTGAAAGGCGTGGAATTCAAACCCGGGCGCGAAGTCTCCGCGATCGGTCCCTCAGGCTCGGTCAAAACCATTTGGGCCGGATTTGCGCGCAGTGAGATTCTTGGTTGGTGGATTTCGAAAGGTGGCGTGCTGCTGGACATTCCCTGTGACGAGTTTGCGGAGAGGTCGGAGGTGGATGGATCGCTGAATTGGAAAAACGCTCCGCCCGGCCAAGTGCTCCGGGCTTTGCTGGATCGGCAGACGAACCACGCGTTGGTGAAAATCGTCACCCGGGAAGCCACTCGCGAGGAGTTTGAGTTTTTCCAGCATTCCCGAGTTCCGGTTTTCGAGAATCCGCTGCATGAGGCAGGGGCGCCCGCTGAACCGTGCGTCGCGCAGGCGCCGTTGATCTCAGTGACCCCAACCCCCAAGCCGGTGAAGCCAGTTACTCGACGGCCAGCGCCCGAGCCTGTCGCAGTTCAGGAGCTTCTTTTCGATTTCTAATTCGAAGCCGTCGCCGACTTTTCCTTCGCGATGAGCATGTAGAGCGCCGGGACGAGGAAGAGTGTGAAGATGGTGCCGATCGCCATTCCGCCGACGAGCACGAGGCCGATGGAATTTCGCGCCGCAGCCCCGGCGCCTGTGACCAGCACAAGCGGGAAGTGGCCAACGACTGTGGCAATGGTGGTCATGAGCACGGGCCGCAACCGGACTCGCGCGGCGTCTCTCACCGCTTGCAATTTGGATGCGCCCTCGGCCTGGCGTCGATTGGCGAACTCCACAATCAGAATTCCATTTTTTGCAATGAGGCCGACGAGTGTGACAAGGCCGACTTGCGAGTAGATGTTCAGCGTGGTCGTCCAACCATTCGTCCAGAAGGCCACATCCGGCGCGGGGATTTTGAGGAAGGTGAAAATCAGCGCTCCGAACATCGCGAGCGGGACGGAGCCGAGCAGGATGATGAAGGGATCGCGGAAGCTGTTGAACTGCGCAGCCAGCACCAGAAAAATCAACACGAGCGCGAGGGCCAGAGAGGGCAGAAACTTGCTGCCTTCCGCCCTCAACTGCCGCGACTCGCCGGTGTAGTCGATCACATACCCGGGCGGCATGATCTTCGCGGCCTCGTCCTCCAGAAAACGCAGGGCCTGATCGAGTGGCCGGATGGCGACGCCGCTGAGTTTGACGGCGTTCAATTGCTGGAATCGATTCAGCGATCGTGGCTCCGCGTTGCTCTTGAGAGTGGCCACGGAACCAAGCGGCATGAGGCGCCCCTCGGGCCCGGTGACATAAATGCTCTGAAGTTGCTCGGGAGTCAGTCGGTCCGCACGTTGGATTTGTGGAATCACCTTGTAGCTGCGGCCGGCGATGTTGAAGCGGTTTACAAAATTTCCGCCGAGCATGGCGGAGAGGTCCTCGCCGATCTGGCGCAGGTCGAGTCCCATCGAGGCAATCTTATCGCGGTCGAGAACGATCTCGGTATGCGGTTGGTCGATCTTGGTATCGATGATCGGCGGGAAAGCGAACATGCCGCTTTCGATGGCCTTCCGTTGCAACTGCTGGGCGATTTCAAGAATCTCTTTCGGCTCGGCGGTGGAGGCGATGACGAACTCGACAGGAAAATCCCCGCCGCCGGGCAAGGCGGCCGGCGTCACCGGGAACATCCTGATTCCCGCGAGCTGAGAAAGTTTTCCTGCGACCTCGGGAAGAATTTCCTGCGGGCTGCGCTCTCGTTCGCCCCAAGGCTTCAGAACCATGCCACCGAATCCGAAGGTCGGTTGCGTGACCTGGAAAGTATAGGAGGTCTCGGGGGTGTTCAGAAAAATGCGAGTCGCCTCGTCGGCATAGCGGACCGTTTCCTCGATGGTTGCATCCGCAGGAGCCTCCACAATTCCGAAGATCACACCTTGATCCTCCTCGGGCGCCAATTCGGTGGGAGACATCAGAAACATTGGAACGCAAAGCAGCGCGATTCCGCCCCAGACCACATAAGCGGCGGTGCGATTTGCGAGAACGACATCGAGCCTCCGGCAGTAGGCATCGCGAAACCGCTCGAAGTTTCTCGTGATGGCTCCAGCGAAACCACGCTCTTGCATTCCGGGTTTCAAAAGACCGGCGCTCATTGCAGGGGAAATCGTCAGCGCGACGATGCCCGAGACAAACACCGCTCCTGCCAGCGTGAAGGCAAACTCGCGGAATAATGAGCCTGTGAGGCCACCTTGGAATCCAATCGGCAAATAGACTGCAGCCAGCGTGACCGTCATGGAAACCACGGGACCCACCAATTCTCGGGCGCCGAGAATCGCCGCATCGAACGGCTTCATGCCCTCCGACAAATGCCGCTCCACATTTTCGACGATGACGATGGCGTCATCGACCACCAGACCGACGCAGAGGACGATCGCCAGCAGCGTGAGCAAATTCACCGTGAAGCCGGCGACTTGCATCAGAAAAACCGCTCCGAGAATCGAAAGCGGAATCGCCACGACCGGCACCAGCACCGCCCGCATGGAGCCGAGGAACAGAAAAATGACCACCACCACGATGAGAAGGGTTTCCGCCAGTGTCTTCATCACCTCGCGAATCGCGTCCGTGATGTAGACCGTCGAATCGTAGCCGATACCCGCCTCGAGTCCGGCCGGCAGCTCGGCTTTGATTCTGTCGAGTTCCTCCCGCACGTCGCGGATCACATCCAGCGAGTTTGCGTTCGGCAGAACCCACACGCCCATGAAGACCGCCTGCTCGCCGCTGAAGCGCACGGCCGAGTCGTAGCTCTCGGCGCCGAGGACCACATCCGCGATGTCCTTCAACCTCACCACCGCACCGCCGCTTTCGCGGATGACGAGTTCCTCGAACTCCTCCGCGGTCTGAAGGTCTGTGTTCGCAGTCAGGTTGACTGTGACGAGCGCGCCTTTGGTTTGGCCCACGGCGGAGAGGTAATTGTTTCCGGCAAGAGCGCGCCGAACTTGTGCCGGGCTGATGTTGAGCGCCGCCATGCGGTCGGGCTTGAGCCAAATCCTCATCGCGAATGTCCGCCCGCCGAGGATTTCCGCCCGCTGCACGCCCGGCACTGCCGTCAACCTTGGTTGCACCACCCGCGACAGATAGTCGGTGATTTCATTCGGTCTCAGGATGTCCGAGACGAAGCGCAGGTAAGCCGACGCGCGCTCGGAGTCCGCACTGACGATTTCGATCACCGGCACCTCGGCCTCGGGCGGCAAGTCGCCGCGCACTTGATTCACCTTCGCGCTGATTTCGGAGAGCGCCTTGGTCGGGTCGAAGTTCAACTTCAACCGCGCGGTGATCACCGACCGGCCCTGCGCGCTCTCGGATTGGACATAGTCGATGCCATCAGCGGCGGCGATGGCGCGCTCGATCGGAGTGGTGATGAACCCCCGCACGAGGTCGGCGTTGGCGCCCACATAGTAGGTCGTGATGGTGACCGAGGCGTTGTCGCTGCGCGGGTATTGGCGCACGGTCAGCGTGAAAACCGCCTGCACACCGGCGACGAGCAGAAGCAAAGCCACCACCACGGCTAATACCGGCCGCCGGATGAAAAGGTCCGTGAAATGCCAAGAGGAGTCGCCCTGCATTCGGGAAGATTAGCGAATGGTTTTCAAAAACCCGAGCTTTTGTGGGCTCAACTTGAGATTGCGTTTTCCAAATGAAAGCCGCTGGCAGCGCCGAAAGATTGTGGAGGCTTGGGATTTAGAAGGGACTCTTTAAAAGATTCAGAGCACGGCAGTGTCCATGATTCAAAAATTCCTCTCATATTTGCTGAGTTTTGAAAAACTCCGCATGGATTTCGTCATCGGAGTGGCTGTGGTGAGTGTCTGGGGGTTTTTGTATTTGCCGCATTTGCGGACCTCGCCCGCTTGGTATGGCGATGAAGCGTTGGCGCTGACGGCCGGATTGAACTTTGTCCGCGGCGTGCCGGCGCACGGGTCGTTTTGGAACACTTTCTGGAATCCCTATGCGCCCTACCAACCTGCCTACGAGGCGCTGGTGGGTTTCGCCGCCCAAGCCGCTGGAAATGACATTCTCGGAGGGCGCTTTGTGAACGCGCTTTTCGGCCTCGCCACCGCACTTGTGGTTTGCTTCGGCGGGCGGAGGATCATGGGGCGCGCCTGTGCTCTCGGTGCCTCGCTGGTATTCCTCGGATACGAGCAATCGGTCATCCACTTCCGCTGGATTTTCACCCACAACCTCGTCGCGCTGGGTTTCGCCATCACATTTCTCTGGCTTTGTGGCAAACCGACGCGGCGCAACGACGGGATTGCCGGTTGCGGCTTGGGACTTGCGGGCTTGGCATTGCCGCTCTCGGTTTACGGTTGCATCGCGGCATTTCTTATCCGAATCCGGCACCCGAAGTCGTGGCTGCCATTGATAGGCCCTTATGCCGTCGTGACTGCGTCGTCGCTCGGACTCGCGTTGGTTCTTTTCCCCGGGAAGGGTTTTCTTTGGACGGACCTCGCGGCGATGGCCGAATTCTATGCCGATGCGAGTCGCGAGAATGGCGGCGGCGGGAAGGTTTTTGAAAATTTCCTGCGGTTCTACACTCAGGATGCCTTCCACATTGTGGCGTTCGGGATGGTTCTGGTTTCGCTGGCGGGGCGTGGAAGGAATTTGGCTGTGGGCGCGCTGGCGGTTTCGGTCCTGCTTTTGCAAAACCGGCAAAATCTCACGGTTTTTTACTATCAAGCCGTGGTGATACTCCCGCTGTTGGCGGTTTGCTTCGGTGCCGGGTTTCAAGTTTTGGCAGACCGCTTGGGGAGAGTGGTTCCAAGAAACCCCGTGGCAACGCTGGCCGGTCTGGCTCCGGTGGCGCTCGGCGGGATTCTTTGCCTGACGATGCTGCCGAAATCACTGGGCGGTTCGCTGCAGCCGCGCATCGCGCCGTGGTGCACGCAATCGATCCCCGAAGTGGAGGCGGCTGCCGCTTGGATCAATGCACGAACGGGTCCCGGCGACTTGGTAATTTGCCATCAGAACATCGCCTGGCTGCTTCATGCGCGGACGGCGGATTACTTGCAGGCTACGACCTGGCAGGGGCGGTCCACCTGGCCGTTCAAGCAACCCCTGCGCCGGGACCAATTCCGGTTCGACCCCGACTTGTCGAAGGCGCGCTATGCGGTGGTGGCGGATATCGACCGCGTGTGGACCTTCGCCCAACCCGGCGTGGGCGCAACAGTGGCGGTTTTTGAAAAGAAAAAATGGCCCGTCGTCTGGGCGGGTGAAAATTATCTCGTGCTGGAGAATCCAGTTCTCCGGCAGGCGCAGGGCTTTGGTGAGGCTGACCGATAGGGAGTGCTTTTGCGGTGAGCTGGAGTATGAACGCATTTCGGATGAAGCAGCGATTCATCGAGCGAATTTTCGGGGTTGCGGTTTTGGTCGCCGTTGTGGGCGTGTTGCTTTGTTTTTGGGTTGGGCGTCAGGTTTCGGAGCAGGAGCTTTTTGCAAATTTTTCCAAGGCGGGAGATTTTTGGCGGGGGTTGCAAAGCGTGGGCGGGTGGCCGTGGTGGTCGCCCAATTTTTTGCAGGGGACGAGTCTTGCGCCGGCTTGGGGGTTCATGCTGACGAATGCCGTGATGCTGGCGTTCGCGCTGCCGCTTGGGTTTTTGGCAGGGTCGAAGGTGGCGGCGGGCGCTTGCCTTTTGGCCGGGGCGGCGGGGATGTGGGTTTTCCTCAGGCGCTGGTCGGGGTCGGAGCGGGCGGCTTGGTTCGGGGCGGCGTTTTTTTTGCTTTGCCCATCGGTTCTCACGCGGGCGGCGGGGTTCGAGCATTTCGTGGTTTTGGTTTCCATGGCGGTTTTGCCTTGGGTGTTTTGGTCGGGGGTTTGCTTTGTGCGCGGGGGGTCGGCGCGTGCGGCGGTTTTGTTCGGGGTTTGTTTCGCGGCTCTGGCGCTGGCTTACGGGAAGACGGCGGTGATGGCGCTGCCGGTGCTTTTGGTTTTCCTCGGGCTGGAATTTTTTTCGGTGCCGGGGAACCGGCGGCCGGGTTGGGGGGTGATGGCGCTGGCAGCTGCGGTGGTTTTTGTTTTGGCCGTGGTGCCGAACCTGCCGGCGCTGCGGGAGAGCGGGTTCGTGGCGATGTTCGAGTTCGGGCCATTCGAGGGTTGGCAGCGCGCATTCAGCACGAAGAGTGCGCTGAGCTGGTTCGACCGGGATGGATTTTTGGGGGCGGGGATGGATGGGGGGTTCGCGCCGACGACGCTGAACGGGGGGACCTATCTGGGATTTGTTTCGGCGGCGGTGCTGGTGGCGCTGCTGTTGCGGGCGGGAGCGAGGAGGTCGGCCGAGGGAAGGTGCGCTCGGACGATGCTGGCGCTGGGGTTGGGGATGTTTTGGCTGTCGTTCGGCCCGCGGAGCGTGGTGGGCGGGCACTTCGAGTTTTTGCGGATGTCGCCGGGGGCGGCGGATTTCACGCCGGCGCTGGCTTGGATCCTTTTGGTGGCGCAGGTGTGGGTGGTTTTCAAACTGGTGCCGCAGGGTTCGGTTTTTTGGCGATGGGTGGCGGCGGGGGTTTCGCTCGTTTACTTGTTCGTGCCGGGGTTCCGGCTGCTGGAGTGGGTGCCGCTGTATTCGAACATCCGGGCGCCGTTTGATTTTTACCAAGTGGCGGGGGCGGTTTGCATGGCCTCGGCGGCGGCTCTGGCGGCGGGGGCATTGCTCGCGGGGGTGCATGGATGCTGGCGGCGGCGGGGATTGGCGGCGGTGCTGGTGGTTTTGGCGGCGGTGGATTGCGGGGTCTATGCGCGACCGTTTTTCCAATCCGGCATGGACCGTGCGGTCTGGACCGATTTCCTCGCGGCGCAGGAGTTCTTGAAATCAGCCCCGGCCGAGGGGCGCGTGTATCCGTTTTCGGGACGGTATTTTTATTTGGTGGCGCCTTGGATTTCCGGGAGGCCGCTGGCGGCGGAGGCGTTCAACAGCTACCTGCAACAGCGCGGGGCGGCGTTGCTGCAGGGGAGCGCCTTATTCGAGGATGGCTTGCTGCGCGCCTATATGCGGGTGGCGGGCGTGGCGTATTTGCTCGTGGACAAAACGGACCCGGATACCGACCAGGCGCTGCAGGGGCGGCTGCGCGGGATGTTTCCCGTGGCGTTTGAAAACACAAACATGGCGGTGCTGGCCGTGGGGGAGCCGCTGGGGTTTGGATTTTTGGCGAAGGATTTCGTGCAGGCAGGGGGCGACGGACCCGAAGTCGCGATGGCGGCGCTGGGCGGGGCGGAGCACAACCTGGCGGTGGTGGGGATGGATGGCGCTGCAGCGGACGAACCGGGCTTGCGGGGGCGCGTGGTGGATGGGCGCATCGCCCCGCCGGATGGCGGGAAACTCGAGGAGGGTGCTGCGTTCGTGCCGGTGGGGAGGTTTTCCGAAAACTACCAGCGGGTGGAATTCGCGTCTGCCGGCGGGGTGGGGTGGTTGGTTTCCAACGAGGCGTGGCACCCCGATTGGCGGGCGTTCCAAGGCGGGCGGGAGTTGGAGATTCACAAGGCGATGCTGGCGTTTTCGGCGGTGCGCACGGATGGAACCGGGGGTGTGGTTTTCGAATTCCGCGAGCCCTGGTGGTATAACTTTTGCGCTTGGGCGGCGGTGGGCGGATGGGTGGCTGCGCTGGGATTTTTGGCGGTGGTGCGCGGGCGCGGATCGGCTAATTTCCAGACATGACGGAGAAGGAACAAATCCTCGAGCGCATCCGGCAATGGAAGGTCGCCGCTGCGGAGATGGACCGGGAAAGGGCGGAGCGCCTAAGGGGCATGGGGGAAAGCGAATCGGCGCGGATTTTCGATATGCTGGTCCCGCCAAACCCCGCTGCGGTTTGGCGCCGCCCGGAGAGGCTTGAGGCTTCGGGCATGGTGGAGCAGCAGCGGATTTTCAAAAGGGGACATGGAGCGCGAAATTAACCTCGCGGCAACGCAGGAGACGGGGATTTTGCTGTGGTGCGAAAAAATGATGAGGGGGCGGGGGTTGGTTTGAGCGGGCGGATTTGGGAGCGGGTGGATTGGGTGGCGGGCGCCGTGGCTGCGGGGGTTGCCGGGGCGGTTTATTTTTGGACAGCGGCTCCGAATGTGACGCTGTTGGACTCCGGCGAGTTCATCGTGGCGGCGCAGCATTTCGGCGTTCCACACCCGACCGGGTATCCGCTCTGGACGCTGCTGGCCTGGCTTTTCCAACTCCTGCCGCTGGGGAACGCGGCTTGGGAGGTCAACCTTTTCAGCGGCTTCTGCGGGGCGTTGGCGGCGGGCGTGGTGGCGGCGCTTTTCTCGAGTTCCACGCGCTGGATGCTCGGCGGGCGGGTGGCGAAGTGGCGGGGGTTGAACACGGTGGTGGGGGTGTCGGTCGCGCTGCTTTTTGCGTTCAGCTTTTCCATGTGGTCGCAGGCGGTGATCGCGGAGGTTTACACGCTGCATGCGCTGCTGGTGGGGCTGTTTTTGGCGGCCCTGTATGCCTGGCTGCGCCGGCCGGAATCGCTCGGGCTGCTGCTCCTGCAATTTTTCCTGCTGGCGCTCTCGTTCAGCAACCACCAGCTCACCGTGGCTTTGGCGCCGCTCCCGCTGCTGGCGGTGCTGCTGGTGCGGAGGGGGATTTTTTGGGACTTGGTGGTGGCCTGCACGCTGGCGGCGCTGGCGGCGTATCTGGGGTTCGCCATCCTTTCGGGCGAGGCGCCGGTGCTGAAAACGGCGATCCGGTTTTTCTACTGCGCGATGGCGGGGTTTGCCGCGCTGGTGCTGTTGCGGCGGTTCCGCGTGGAGTGGAGGCTCGTAGCCTTCCTGCCGTTCGTGGTGGCGCTCGGGTTGCTGCCGTATGCCTACATGCCGCTCGCGTCCTCGACGAACCCGCCGATGAATTGGGCCTACACGCGCACGGCGGAGGGTTTTTTCTTTTCGTTCAACCGCTCGCAATACGGCGGCAGCCTTTCGGAGCAGAGCCTGAGGTCGCTGGGGAAGCTGGTGGGCACGGATTCGCTCGGGCGGCCGAAGGGTGTGGATGCCGGTGCGGCGGATGCGGGGCCGGGCTGGCTGGCGCGGATGCAGGAATGGGTGGGATTTTTTTGGTGGCAGCTCGGGAAGAGTTTCACGCCGCTGGGGGTGCTGGCGTCCTTTGCCGCATTGCTGCTGGTGCTGCGGGTGCGGGATTTGGCGGCGAGGACTTGGATTTACATCCTCGAGGTGGCGTTTGTTTTAGCCGCGGTGCTGCAACCGGTGGCGGACGGGGCGCAGACGGATGCGGGCGGGTGGTGGCTGCAGATGCCCTACCACACCTACACGAACTTGGTTTTCGCGTTGCTGGCCGGGCTGGGGTTGGTGGCCGGCGCGTGCTGGCTTTTCAACCGCGCGCCGCGGCTGGCGGTTTTGCGCTACGGGCTGCTGGCGCTGCCGATTTGGCCGTTGTTTTTCAACCATGACGGCTGCAGCCAGCGCGGGCGGTGGTTTGGTTGGCAATTCGGGCACGACATGCTCAAGGACCTGCCGGCTGGGAGCGTGGTTTTCGGTGGGACGGACCCCGGGCGGTTCGTGCCGACCTACATGGTTTTTGGCGAGAGCCCACAGCCTGCCGGGGTGAAGCGCGATCCGGGCTTCGACCGGCGCGACCTTTACATCATTACGCAAAACGGGGTGGGCGAGCCGCTCTACCGGAAATACCTCGCGGACCACTACGGGGAGGGGCGGCCGGCGGCGCGGAATTTTTTCGAGCGCTGGCTCGGGCGGGACCTGATGTATCCAGGGAAACCCTTGGTTTTTCCAAGCGAGGGGGAGATTGAGGCGGAGGTCGCGAAAGAGATGGAGCGGGCTTCAAAGGGGGGAGCGCCCGATCCGTCGATCCCGCACAGCGTCGCCACGCGGCTGATCTGGGAGAAGAACCGCGATGCCCACGATTTTTTCGTCGAGGAAAGTTTCCCGCTCGAGTGGTCCTACGGCCACGCCGAGCCGCACGGGCTGGTTTACAAAATCCACCGCGAGCCATTGGCGGAGATTCCGCGGGAGTCGGTGGAGCGGGATTTCGAGTTCTGGGAGGGATACATCGCGCGGCTGCTGGCGGATCCCGAATATGCGAAGGACTACGATGCGCAACGGTCGTTTTCAAAATTGCGCGCCACGGCGGGGAACCTCTACCGGCACCGCAAAATGGATGCCGAGGCCGAACGCGCCTATCGGCAGGCGCTCGCGCTTTGGCAAGGGAACGGGGAGAGCCTTTCCGCGTTGAGCGCGATGCTCTGGGAGCGCGCCGATTTCGACGGTGTGCTGGCGCTTTTCGAGGCCGCGCTAAAGGAGGACCCGAACAACCTGGCGCTTTGGCGGATGTATTTCAGCGCGGAGAAGCGGAAGGAAATGCAGGGCGAGATTGCGGGGCTTGAGGGCAAGCTCGCCAAGAACCCCGGCGATGCGGAATCGGCCGGCAAGCTGCTGGAACTTTATATGGCGGTGGACGACACCAACGCCCTCGGGCCGTTTTTGGAAAAGTCGGTGGCGGCGCTGGCCGACAAACCGGAATTCCTTTCGCAGGCGGCCGTGCAGGGCGGGGCTGCGGGTTTGGGCAAGGCTTCGCTGAAAGCCGCCGAGGCGCTCGTGGCGGCGAAGCCCGCCGATGGCGAGGCAAGCCTGCTGCTGGCTGTGGCCGCATTGCGGAACGGTGACATAAACCGTAGCCTCGAGGCGGCCCGGGAGGCGGTGGCGAAGGGTGGGCTCGCCATGCGCGAGGCGCTGAAAAATTCGCCCGAATTCGACAAGCTTCGCAACGACCCGGAATTCAAAAAAGTCGCCGGCGAGTGATTCAGACCAGCGGGAAGGCGGCGTGGAGGAGTTCCACCATTTGCCCCGCGGCCGCTTTGCCGACTGCGGTGACATCCTCGTGCGCGAGCGCTGCATCCGAGAGCCCGGCGCCCCAATTCGTGAGGCAGGAAAATCCGGCCACCTCCATTCCGAGCAACCGGGCCTGGGTTGCCTCGGCCACGGTGGACATCCCCACGGCGTCGGCGCCGAGGGTTTGCAGCATCCGGATTTCCGCCGGCGTTTCGAATTGCGGTCCCGGCATGGCTGCGTAGACGCCTTCATGGAGTTTGATGTTTTTTTCCGCCGCGGCCTTGCGGAAAACCGACCGGATGCGCGGGCTGTAGACCTGCGACATGTCGATGAAGTTCGGCCCGCCGCGCAGGGGGGAATGGCCGGTGAGGTTGATGTGGTCCGAAATCACCATCCAGGTGCCGGGTTCGAAGGATTTGTTCACGGTCCCGGCGGCGTTCGTAAGGAGGAGTTTTTTGATGCCCGCGGCGTGCATGAGCTGGACATGGCGGACGACCTCGTGGGCGCTCCAGCCCTCGTAAAGGTGGACTCGGCCCTGCGCGACGAGGATCGGTTTGCCGGCGAGGCGGGCAACAATGAAGCGCCCCGCATGCCCGGGGACCCCCGAGGCGGGCAGTCCCTCGATGGCGCCGTAGCCGATGGAAAAATCGTGTTCGAGGCTTTCGGCAAACGGACCGAGCCCGGAGCCGAGGACGATCGCGGTTTCCGCCCCGGAGTTTTTGATTTCGTCTGGGATTTTCATGGGATGGTCATTTGGCCCCGATGCCGAGGAGCACAGTGGGAATTGTCCTGAGGACGATGAAGAGGTCGAGGAAGAGCGACCAGTTGTCGATGTATTCGAGGTCCATGCGGACCCAGTCGTTGAAATTCGTGACCGAGCTGCGGCCGCGGATTTGCCAGAGGCAGGTGAGCCCCGGCTTCATGCTCAGGCGGCGGCGGTGCACGGTGCTCTCGAACATCGCCACTTCGCCGACCGGCAGCGGGCGGGGGCCAACGAGGCTCATCTCGCCGCGGAGCACATTCCAGAGTTGTGGGAACTCATCGATGCTCGTGCGGCGGAGGAAGCGGCCGAGCGGCGTCACGCGCGGGTCGTTTTCGATCTTGAAGACGGGACCATTCATCTCGTTCAGCTCCATCAGGTCGGCTTTGCGCTGTTCGGCATCGTTCGACATCGTGCGGAATTTCAGCATCGTGAACGGCTGTCCGTGCAGCCCGGCGCGCTGCTGGCGGAATACCACCGGTCCGGGCGAGGTCAGGCGGATGCCGATGGCGACCGCCAGGAAAACCGGCGAAAGGACGATGAGCCCGATGGCGGCGCCCAAGCGGTCGGAGAGGTTTTTCAGGAACAACGCCCAGGAGATTTCCGGCGTGCTGCGGAAAACGAGCATCGACCGCGAACCCAGGCTGGAAAAGGATGGACGGGCGATGGAGGTCTGGATGAACTCCGTGCTGAGCCATGCCTCGACGCCCTCCGCCTCGCAGGCTGCGATGGCTTTTTGCACCTTGTCGAGGTCCATGCGGCTGAAGGCCAGCACCACGCGCCCGACCGAATGGCGGTGGAGTGCTGCGATGAGCGCTTCAGTGTCGTTTTCCGCAAGGTCGACGGTTTCGACCACGCGGTTTTCGAGTTTTTGGACCGGAGTGAAGCCTCCCAGGAGTTTCTCCACGCTGGCGGGTTCGCCCGCCACGATTATGCGCTCGCCGATCGCCCCGGACTGGAGGCTGCGGCGGTAAATGGCTACCTGGATGCGTTCCCGGAGCAAAAGCAATGCGGGGCCGAGCAGCGCGAAAATGATGAGCACCGAGCGGCTGGGCACCTCGAGGCGGAGGAAGATCACCGCCGCACCGAGGATCACGAAAAGCCAGACGCCTGCACTGGCGATTTGTTGCAGGGTCCGGACGGCGGTGCGTTCGTTCGGGTGGTTGTAGAACCCTTGGAGGTCGAGGAGGAAGGGGCCGAACGGGACGACAACCGCCAAAATCCAGAGGAAATCCGGAAATGGACCGATCTCGACAAGGCCGTCGAGGATGATCATGTCGTTGTAGCGCAGGAAGTGCGACAACCAGAAAGCTAAACCCAACAAAACCGCATCCGCGACCTTCAGCAGTTGCTGATTGATTTCGTGTCGGTGAGGAATCATTAAGGCTGCGTGGGCGAATTCTCGCGAAACAAGGCTGCGGAACATATGTCTCCCCTCGGTAAGCGTCAAAGAATTACGGCGCCGGGTATTTTCCCATCGACCCCGTGCATCGTGGGAATAGTGGACTCCGCCCCCGCCCTGCGGAAATCCACCGCCCTTCCGCGCGGGGCATGCGATTTCCTTGAGTGGCGCGCCGACCGCTTGGGTGCCGGCATTCCCAAATCCCGGCTGCCGTGGATCGTTACCGCCCGCCACCCCGCCGAGGGGGGCGCTGGAAATTTGGCTGCCGCACCGAGAAGGGAACTAATGCTCCGCCTGCTGCCTGCCGCGGCTTTGGTGGATGTGGAAATCCGGAGCTTTGATTCGATGCGGGTCGTCTTGGAAGAAGCGCGCAGCTTGGGAGTCGGCGTAGTGGCGTCCTTCCACGATTTCCGCAAAACGCCCGCCACCACCATCCTTCGTGGAAAGGTCCGCGAGGCGGCCGAAGCCGGCGCTGCGGTTGCGAAAATTGCAACGGCTGTGGACAGCCCAGCGGATGTCGCAAAATTGCTGGCGCTTTTTGAAAACGCCCCCCTGCCGCTCGCCGTGATGGGCATGGGCACCCACGGAAAAACCTCGCGCCTCCTTTTTGCTGGCTGCGGTTCGGTCCTAAACTACGGCTGGATTTCCAAACCGAATGTCCCGGGCCAATGGTCGGCGGTTGGATTAAGGGCGCTTTTCCGCGAGTGCATCCATCCAAATCGGAATTGACAAAACGACCAACGCAGGGAGAAAAATAGGATGCGTTTGGTGGTCGTAGCTCAATGGTAGAGCTCCAGGTTGTGGTCCTGGCTGTTGCGGGTTCGAGTCCCGTCGATCACCCCAACCCGACTCAAAAATCCGGACGTTTTTTTCATTGGGCGACGAGAATTGGATATTTCACCATCGTATAGACTGTGAATAACTTGTTGACCTTTATCATTTCGGGATTTAGGTGAAGACCTTATATGAAAAGGTTGCTTGTTACCTTGGTGACCTTGTTGCCAGGGGCCCTCTTGGCGCAAAATCCTGATTCGATTTCCCTTCCTCCGTCATCGGAAATCCGCAATTCCACCCCGCAGCAACTCTCGGACGTTGTCTCCCAAGCCGTTCTTGCAAATCCCGGCCAAAGCTCACGGCTTGTGCGTCAGGCCCTGAATCCCTTTCAATCCGAGCAAGGCGGGTTTTCCGAGGAGGACAAAAAACGGGTCGCGGCAATTGTTTCCTCGGCCGTGGCCGCCTCGCCGCTTTCTTCGAGGGATTCCATCATTGCAGCCGGTGCCGGGGCTCTGCCGACCTTGGGAGCCACCATTGCCCTCGCGGCCAAGTCGGTCACCTCACACGCCGCGGAGTCTGCTTCCAACTCCGGGATGTTGTTGGGCAACATCCGCGTTCTGGAGGTTTCTGGCAAAGGCGTCGAGATGATCGATGCCGGCGGCAAGGTTTCCCAGCTGAAGCAGGGCGAGTTTCTTCGTCAAGGCGTCAGGATTGTGACAGGCGCCGAGGGCAGCGCAGTGTTGATCTTTGAAAACGGGGCTTTCGTCCGCGTGGAACCGGGGTCTGAGTTTTGCATCGAGAAATTCACCCAGGATCCTTTCGACCCGGAGGGTTTGGATTACCGCACGAGGGAGAGTGAACCCTCGCGCTCGCTCACGCGGAGCGGTCTTCTGAAGGGCAAAATTCTTTTCGACGTAGCGGAACTCAAAAAAAATTCCACATACGAAATCGTCACTCCCGTGGGAGTCGCCGGAATCCGGGGCACGGGGGGCTTCGTCACCAGCACGCCGGGCGCCGGGAACCAACAGGCGGGATTCGGGCTCTACGAAGGCTCCGCCACCTACACCACGCCCAACGGGCAATCCCAAACAGTCAACCAGAACCAATCTCTTGGAGTCGGCGGGCCCGGTGAAAATTTTGCGGTGAATACAAACCCGCCCGGTGGTCAAGCCTCGGTGCAACAGGCCCAGCAGGGGATGAGCCAAGCCGGGTCTCTCGTGACCACGCAACCGTTTCTTGGCGCCCCGCCTCCGCAAAACGCTCCGCCCGATCCCATGTCCAGCCTGACTCCGGCCCAGCAGCAGGCGCTCCAACAAGCAGCCGTCGAGGGTCCGCAGGCCGTGGCCGAGGCTGCCCAGCAGCTTGCTGCCGCCGCACCTGCTGCCGCGGCGCAAATTGCAATGGCCGCAGCCGATCTTTCACCCGCCGCCGCTACTTCCATCGCCTCAGGGATTTCCTCGGTCTTGCCTGCTCAAGCGGCCGCGATAGCCGCCGCGGTTTCGGCAGTCGCTCCGGTTCAAGCCGCCGCAGTAGCCTCCGTTGTGTCGCTTGCCCTGCCAGGCCAAGCTACCTCAGTGGCTTCTGCTGTCGCCACAGTGGTTCCGGCGCAAGCCGCCACAGTGGCCTCGTTTGTCACTACAGTGGTCCCTGCCCAAGCCAGTGCCATAGCCGTTTCGATTTCGACATCTGTTCCGTCCGATGCGGGTGCTGTTGCTGCTTCCGTGAGCGCCGTCGTTCCTACGCAAGCTTCAGCGATCGCCTCATCCGTGGCAACAGCTGTTCCCGCTCAGGCCGCATCGGTGGCCGCGGCAGTTGCCACAGTGGTTCCCGCACAAGCTGCCACGGTTGCTGCTGCAGTGGCGACCGCTGTGCCAGCGCAAGCTGCTTCCGTGGCCTCTGCAGTGGTGACCGCTGTGCCTGCTGAGGCGGCTTCCGTCTCTACTGCCGTTTCTGCAGCTGTTCCGTCCCAGGCAGCGGCCATCAATTCTGCAGTCGCTGTTGCGGTCGCCAATGCCAATCAAGCCGGCGATACCGCAACTGTGACGACTCCAGCCGGCCCGCCCGTGAACCAGAACCCTGCCGCTCTCACTACTCCGACCCCCACTCCGACTCCAGTATCACCGTCTTTCTAATTTTGCATATTCGGACTTACCAAACCCGTGGAAGACGAAAGGCGATAACTCCTCAGAGTCGGAGACAGTGGTCTGATTCTTTTTTTTGCAGGGCGAATTCGCCTATCTCGAGTTATGTCGCGACTCTCTCCAATTTTTGAGAGTGAGGCGCTCGCCCCATTGCAGAAAGCTGGCTTTGAATTCCGCCAGAGTCACTACCGCTTGGGAATTGATGAGTTCTTGAATTATGTCCGCGAAAATGCACTTCTCGAGAATCTTTGCGGCGAGATTGCCGGTGATGGAAGGGCTCTTGACACCCATACCTTGCGCGATGCTCTTGGGTCGCTTTTGCTCGCCTTTTTCCAAGGTCAAGCTACTCTGCCCGAACTTGATTCGCAGCGTTTCGAAACCCGTTTTGCCAAGTTGCTCCGGCTTTCCTGTGTCGAGGGCTCTCATCGAATTGAGCGAATTCTGCAGCGTCTTCGAGATCAAGGAGGTGAAAGTAGTGCTAAAGACCACCTCCAATCCGCGCTTAGAAACTCTGCCCCGGCACCCTGGGTTTGCGATCTGCAAGTTTCGCGAGTGGAAGCCGAGAATCGAATCGAAGTCCACTCGGTCTGGGATGACTCACGGAAAAAGTTTTTTGATATCCAATTTCAGCCCTCATCGGAGCAACGCGGCGCGCGCTCCATGTGCTGGGACTTTTTATCATTATTGCCCTCATGGAAAAAGCCGGTGTCAGTCCGAGGGTCTGAGAGATTTTGCTCGGAGGAAAATCTCACCGCCGCCGAAGCGCTGGGAGTCGATTTCGTTTTCCAACTCCCGCCGTCGGCTCATCTCCTGGACCAAAAAGAGCCCCGGTTATCATCAAGTCCAAAACCCGAAGCCCCGCGTTCCGGACTCGTCCAAATGCCCAGCTGGAGTCGGAAACGGAGAGTTCTTTTTCTCAAATCCGGAGCCGTCGTTGCCTCAAGCGGCCTCTCCATTTCCACTGCCGAAAAACTTTTTCAAAACATGGCGCCTCCGCCGAGTTGGCGAAAGGGCGGATTGGAAGGCGATTCTTTGGAATGTTCGCAGACGATCGCTCTGTTCGCCGCGATTTTCCAAAACTGGTGGAGTGATTTCGAAGCCGGACGCACTCCAGATAGCGCGACTTCCACTGACGGAGCCACGATTCCGCGCGGCTCCAGAAAAATTTCCCAGAAACTTGCCGCCGTGATCCTGGTTCTCCTCGCCACCGGCATCGCCTTCACCGCCAACCCTCAACCCGCCGAGCGTCCTCCTCCACAGGCTCAAAACGCCGCCGAGTCCGATGCCGACTTCCTGCTCGCGCCCATGCAGCCCGCCAAACCCGATGCGGGGTTCCAAACCATCGAGGCCACCACCGACTATCCCATCGCTCCGTTGCCCGATCCGAATGTGGACGATGTCCCGCCGCTCGACGGCGAGCAGATCGGCCTGGTGCAGATTCCTCAAGAAGCCGATGACCGAATGTGGCGCATCCGGCCGGTCATCGCAACCGGCGTGACCTATGATGACAATATTTTCATCACGAACACCGATCGCAAGGGCGACCTCATTTACAACATCAACCTCGGGTTCGTTTTGGAAGTCGGCGACTACCGGAACATGCAAAGCAACTTCCTTCTCTTAGAGTATCTCGCCGAGGGATTCTTTTTCAATCGCTACGCCTCGCAGAATTCCTTCGACCAGCAAGCCAGCCTGCTTGCCCAATACCGCTTCAACCAACTCGCCGTCCAAATCGAAAGCCGCTACCAATACTTGAACGGCGCTGAGCGCGAGGTTGGAGCCTTCACCACGCGCTCACTATTCTTCAACGCCCTCCGCTTTCTTTACCAATACAGCGAAAAAACCGACATAGACCTCGAGTTCAACCAATCCCTCAACGACTACCCGAGTAACCTCAGTTCTTCAGACTACCAGGCCAGCCTTGGTTTTGATTATGCACTGTTCCCGAAAACGAAAATTGGGCTGCAGGCAATCGCTGGTCTCCAACCCACGGAGGAAAGTCCGGACATGTGGTATCAGACCATCAACGCGCGCGTTGCTTATGGTGTCTCTGGCAAGGTGGTGCTCAGAGCCAGTGGCGGCATTCAGTTCAACCAATATGCTGGAGGTGGTGAACCCTTACGAATCCTCCCGGTCTTTTCGCTCGGCGCCGAGTATCAACTTTTTCCCAAAACCAGCCTCACATTGGTTGGCTATCGAAACCTCCAATCCTCGCCCTCCATTGCAAGCCAGGACTACATAGCAACGGGTGGTGAATTCGCACTTTCACAAGTGATCACCGACAAACTCGCGTTTGCAATCTCCGCCGGCTATGAGAATGATACCTATGTTGCGAACACGACCGATACTAATGCGACTCGCGTGGACAACTTCTACTTCTTCACTCCCAGCTTGACCTATAGTTTCCTGAAATACCTGCGTGCAACGCTGTCTTACGAATATCGTGCAAATGCCTCCACGCTTTCGGTCGACTCTTGGTATGACAACCAGGTTAGCTTCGAGTTGGAGGGTGATTTCTAGGCTGATATGAAACAGATGAGCAGTATTCCATCCGCTTTTGCTTTGCCGTTGTTCATGTTTGCTGTGATTTTCTGCCATTTGCCTTCGGCCGACTGTCAGGATGCAGCTTCGCCAAGCGAAACATCCGATTATCGTCTTGCTTCCGACGACCTACTTGATTTCCGGGTTTTTCAAGAACCCGAACTGGATTCCGTAGTTCGTGTGTCTGGTGATGGAATTGCTCAGTTTCCGCTCATCGGTTCTGTTTCGATAGGTGGTAAGACAATCTCTGAAGCAATTTTGGCGATAGAAAACGCCTATCGCGACGGGTATCTTAAAAATCCACAAGCCAGCCTCACCATCCGAGCATACGCTAAAAAACTCTTCACGATTCTCGGGCAGGTCCAGCAACCGGGTTCCTACGACATGCAAGGCAATAACCGCATCACACTTCTTCAGGCCATCGGCATGGCCGGGGGTTACACCAAGATCGCCGATCCGGCGAATGTGACTGTCAAAAGGCAAGACGAAGGTAGCGAAAAATTATTGAAGTTTAATGCCAAGCGGATGGCCCGTGGAGATGAGGACTCCTCATTTTTCATCAAAGCTGGCGATGTGATATCTGTTGGCGAATCCCTTTTCTAACCTATGGCCGACTCCCTGCCACAGCGGACTCCTTCTGCCCAGTTGCCCACCCATCAACCTCCGCAAAGCCACCATCGCTCCCAGATGCCAGCAGCACTTCAGGGCGCCATGGAGGATCTTGGCTCGCTGGTCGATTTGCGCCACCTGTTTCACCTGGTTGTTTTGCGTTGGTGGGTGATCGCTCTGATCGTCAGCATCTGCACGCTTGCGGCCGCTGGGTGGGTGATGCGCCAACCAAAAATCTATCAATCGCGCGCCGTTCTTCAGGTTCAGCAACAAGAGCAACGCATTTCGAACATCGAAGGGGTCACCCAAGAGAATCCCTCATCCTTGGATTTCATAAACACTGTAGTCCAAGCCCTCACGAGTCGGAATTTGATGCTTCGAGTCATAGAGTCAGGAAATCTCCGACAAAATCCCGCATTCGTTGCTCCCGGATCAAATCCGACTGAAATTCAGCTCGCGGACAGACTTCGTAGCAAAGTTCAAGTCAGCCTACGCCGGGGCACAAGGCTGATAGATATTACCGTGTCAGACCGAAATCCTGTGATGGCCCGTGATTTGGCTTCCGCTGTCGTCAGAGAGTTCATCAGAGAAAACTTCAGCCAACGGCTCGCCGTTTCCAAGGTGGCTACAGACTTTTTGAGAGAAGAGGCCGATAAGTTGAAAAAAAAACTCGAGTCCTCCGAACTGAAACTACAGCAATATAAGGAACAGAATCGAGCAGTCTCGCTGGAAGACCGGCAAAACATAACGGTCGAGCGGCTTCGGGAGGTTAGCAGTGAGGCTACCGAGGCCAATAATCAGCGACTGAGGTTGGAAGCCGATATCGAGCAGGTTCACAAGCTTGGTGCGGGCAATACTGAAGAACTGCTTCGAATCCGAAGTGTCGCGGAGATTCCTCAAGTAGCCGCTGCCCGTGCAGAACTCGCTGATGCCACCGCTGAGTTTTCCGCCCTACAGGATCGATACGGCTACAAGCATCCCAAGCTCATTGCCTCCCAAAAACGGATCGAACTACTTGAAAAAACCCTCGCCGAAAGCACAGCCAAGGCGGGTGATATTCTTCAAAGGCAGTATGACGCCGCCGTGCTCACGGAGTCCAAGCTCACTGCCGCCCTCAAAGAGCAGGAGGATGCTGCATTGGAATTAAACAAAATCGCCATCCCCTATAATGTCCTACAACGCGATGTGGAGAGCGACCGCAGTCTTTACGAAACGCTGCTCCAGCGCATGAAGGAAACATCTGTCACTGGGCCCGTTGAGCAAGCCCCATACACACTCATTGAGGAACCCATGGTCCCGGGGCACCCATCCCAACCGAATGTTAGGCGCACGATCATGATGGTGTTTATCTTTTCGCTTCTTGTCGCTTTCGCCGGAATCATCATTCTCGACGTGTTCGATTCCTCTCTTCGTTCAGTGGACGAGGCGGAAAAGTTTCTTCATCTGCCTGCACTCGTTGGAATACCAAACCACCGCGCCATCTCCGCGAGAAGAGGACAACGGCAAAAAAACTTTATCTCGCCGGATACCAACTACCCGATTGGCTATGGATCTTCATCATATCGCTCGGCCAGCATTCCAGACGATGAGGGCGATTTTCCTCCAAAAATCCTGGCCAAATCTGATCGGCTAAACTATCCCATCGCTGCCATTGAAGACCCCGCTTCCTCATTGGCGGAGGCCTACCGGACTCTCCGTGTTTCCCTTTCCATGTTAGGGCCCGAGGAAGAGAGGCGGGTGCTTCTTTTTGTCAGTGCTGTTCCCGAGGAGGGAAAGACCTACACCTCGCTCAACACAGCTGTTGTGCTCGCCCAGCAAGGTCGGCGAACCCTGCTGATCGACGCCGATCTCCGCCGACCGAGCCTCCACAAGGCCCTTCAATCCCGCAGCGAGGTCCCAATTGGGATGACGGATCTTTTCAGCGGCAATGCAAAGTTAAATGAGGTTATTCAGCAAACCGACATCGAAAACTTGTTTCTTCTGCCTGCCGGCCGACGCGCGCCGAATCCAGCCGAACTTCTTTCAAGCGCAGATCTTGGGAAGTTGATTGAGCAACTTCTGAAAAAATTTGATCGAATTGTAATTGATAGCGCGCCGGTGAATGCGGTTAGCGACACCCTTGTTCTCGCGCCGCACGCACACAAGACGATCCTTGTGGTTCGCGCCGGGACAACGCACCGCAAAGCCGTTGAACGCGGCGTTTTGTTATTGCGAAAATCCGGAGCCCGTCTGGCTGGTTTCGTCTTGAACCGTCTGCCTACAGGTCGCGCGGCAAGTTACTACTACTATTATTACGGCGACAAATACGAGAAAGACTCCGCTTACGGCGCTGCAGGCTGAAGAGTTTCAAGTCATTCTTAAAAATGTTAAAAACAGGTGTAGGAATCCCGCCCCGCCACCAAAGGCGGCAGCTTGGTAAAATACTATGACACATGATGATTTGAAATGGGTTAAGCGGCTGCTGGATGAAAGAAAACTTCAGGAGCCGATTCTTGAGCTTGGAGTCGGGTATAGTGGCGAAACGTGTCGCGAACTTTTTGAAGAAAAAGGGTTGCGCTACTACGGCACAGATCTTGAAAAAACCCCTTCTGTCGATGTGGCTGCCAATTTTGAGAAATCTGAAGACATGGAGGCTTTCTCAGCGCTTGCTCCTTTTGGAACAGTGCTTGTCCTTAATGTTTTGGAGCATACATTCGAGCCTATTCGTGTCTTGGATAACGCCGTTTCTCTTCTAAGGCCCGGTGGCTGTTGCGCGGTTTTGACTCCCTCGGTTTGGCCCCTCCATAACTATCCAATGGATACTTGGCGGATTCTTCCAAACCTCTACGAGGAATATGCCCGGAGGCGTGGCATGGAGCTAGATCGTAATCACTTTGACTTCATAGGCAAAGGTCCTGTGGAAACCTTCCGTGGATCGAGTGGAAACCACAACTATCCGCCTCCATGTGGCAAACCGGTTCGTTTGCTCTGGTCGCGGATTATCCACAAAGTTCTGAATACATGCGGCAAAGGAATGTTTTTTCCAAGTCATATTGCGGTGGGAGCTCTTTTGAAAAAACCCATTGCCTGAGAACTCCTCCGGCTACCCATCTCCCACCGGTGCGGGCCTATGATCACTTCCAAAGCAAGCCCAATCGTATCGGTGCTTGTCACTGTTTACAAGCGCACTACTTTTCTAAAAACCGCAATACAGAGCGTTTTAAATCAAACCTTTCGAGATTTTGAAATTATTCTACTGGATGACTCCGGTTCGCATTTGGCAAAGGCTGTTTGTGAGCCTTTTCTTTCCAGTGGAAAAATTAGGTATCACGCAAATTTAAAAACGATTGGAGTTGCAGAGAGCTTGCGCGCAGGTATCGCGAATTCGAACGCTGAGTTCATCTCGATTCTGAATGATGATGACTTTTGGGAACCGGAGTTCCTCGCAAGACTACTCCCCCCACTCCAAGCGGATGAGCGTAGATTTCTTGCCTTCAGTGATCATTGGATTGCAGATGCTGATGGGAAGGTGGATTTTCTAGCCACTGAGGAAAACACGGTGCGTTATGGCAGGGCGAATCTTCCTGAAGGCGATGTCAGCAACCTTCCCGATTTTGTTCTAATCAAGAACGGGGTTCCATTGGCAATGGCATCAGTTTTTAGGAAGCGAGCCTTGGACTTGCGCCTATTAAACTCAAAGGTCGCCGGAGCATACGATTTTTGGATTTCATGTGCACTATCTTCCACTGGTGGGAAATTTTACTTTGTTCCCCAGCGACTGACAAGTTGGAGATTACACCTCAAAATGGAAACAGGGAGACGCAGCCCAGACAAGTCTGATTGCATGGTCTTTATCATTTCTCAAATCTTGGATCGAGCTTGGTTCCCGGAGATGAAGGATCAACTCGTTCGAAAACTATCCGATTCTTGGTTTCGGTCGGGTCTAGACTATTCAGACTTCGGTCAAGTGGCGCTGGCCCTTCATTGCTTTGTGAAGGCATTTTTGACCAAGCCTAGCTTCAAAACCGCTGTCAAAATTGTTTTATACATTCCCCAGAAATGCTTTAAAACCTTTTTTGGCTACATTCGCGCAAAACTATTTGATCGATGAAAGACTCGGTTGTTTCTAAGTGCGTTGGATGGGTTGTCCTCATAGCCAAGTTTGGCAGTGTCCAAGTTTTGGTTCAAACTATTGGCTTTTGTGCTGGGCTTCTGCTCGTCCGCTTCATGTCCAAAGAGGATTATGCGCTTTATACTTTAGCCATCACAATGCTAGGAACCATGGCTGTCTTGTCAGACTCTGGTGTGGGTAGTGGCGCTACTTCTCTGGCAGGTCGATTTTGGGGTGACGCAATCAAACTAGGTCAAGTTGTTAAAACAGCAATCCGCCTCCGTTGGATTTTTGGAATTGCCGTTGCGGGCTTTTTCTCACCAGTGCTATTTTTCTGGCTCAAGTATTTAGGAACCGAATCTCGAGAGGCCTTCGTCGGAGCACTCCTTGTGGCACTAACGCTTTTTTTTCAAACCGGAAGCAGCATCTTAAGTGTTGTTCCGCGCATGCTTCTTCAAGCGAACCGCCTTCAATCTATTGAGTTTTTTACTTCGCTTGTGCGGTTGGCGGCCGTAGGTGCGGCATGGCTGTTTTTTTTAGATTTTGTTACGGCTCTCCTCGCTGGCCTGGCTTCTGCAGTCTTCCAATGGTTTCTGTTCTTTCACATGACTCGTCATGATTTCAGAAGGGATGTCCAAGTGGACCCCGGGATCAAGTCCGCCATACTTAAAATAGTCGTAAAGCATTCTCCTAATGCAATCTACTACTGCATACAGAGCCATCTTGTTATTTGGTTGCTCGGCATTTTTGGAAGTTCAGCAACGCTAGCTGATGCTGGTGCCCTTGGGCGTTTGGCGGTTGTTTTCACAATTGTCGGAAACATTGTGGCCTCACTCGTAATGCCAAGGTTTTCCCGATGCGATTCGGCTAAGTTGTTGTGGTGGAGATATCATCAGGTTGTTTTTTTACTGATACTTGCTCTTTTTGGCACTGTCATGCTGGCGGTCCTTTTTCCTACACAGATGCTCTGGATTCTTGGAGGCCAATACAAAGGGCTTGAGTTGGAATTTCTCCTTATGGTGATAGCTCAGTCGGTCAACTGTTTGCTAATGGCGCTATCGACGTTGAACCTCGGTCGCGGTTGGATTGTTTCCCCATGGGTTGCGATTCCGATTGGAATAATCTCGTATATATCTCTATTTTATTGGATTGGCGTTTCAACCTTAAGTCAGGTTTTGCTGGCTGGAATCATTGTTAGCGTAATTGCTGTTTTTATAAATTATGTTCAGGCAATTTATTCAATAAGTCGCTTAGATGGATTGAAAAAATAGGTCTTTCATAGACTAAATCAAATCATCATGAGTAGTTTTTATTACCACTTCTTGTGAGGCTTTTGTTTATTTGTAGCTCGCTGAATTCGGGCACTGACGGTGTTGGTGACTACACACGCCGACTTACGAGAGCCCTGCGTGAGCGTGGACATATAGTTTATCTAACTTCATTGAGTGAGAAATCGGGAAGTCTGAAGTCTCCTGAAGACGATGAGCACGTTCTGAGATTAACTGTAAATTTGCCTTGGAAAGCGCGCTTAGATCAGCTAAATGGGTTTTTGCGGGCGTCACATCCCGAATGGATTAGTTTGCAGTATGTTCCTTATGGCTTTCAAAAAAAAGGAACACCTTTTTCGCTTCCTTCCCGGTTGGCATCCACAACTTCAGGAGCCAACTGGCATTTAATGTTTCACGAATTATGGATTGGAATTACGCACTCATCTCCTTGGCGGCACAAGTTGGTTGGATTTTTCCAGCGGCACATTGCTAGAAGTCTGGTTTGGCGCTTGAAACCAAAGGTCGTGCACACCAGCAATCCCCTTTACGTCGAGTTGTTAAAACGAGCTGGAATTAAAGCGGCTAGGCTTCCTCTTTTTGGAGCCATTCAGTTGGATAGCTCTGAACTCGAGTGGATGAAAAAATGCCTCTCGGAGGATGGGATCACAGATAGCAACCGTCATGAATGGTTGTTGGCTGGGATGTTTGGCAGTTGTTATCCCGATTTTCCATTAGAGAAACATGTGGAGCGCGCTGCTAACAGAGCCAATCAATCAGGCAAAAAGCTGGCGCTGTTGGGAATTGGCGGTGGGGTCGGAACCGGCATGGAATGGGAGTCGCGTATTCGAGAAAGCTTCTTTTGCGATGTGGCTCGCCATTTTGGACGACAAACCGAGCAACGTGTCTCGGCTTTTCTCCAGAGTCTAGATCTAGCCATTCCATCAACACCTGTTGAGTTTCTCGGAAAAAGCAGTGCAGCCGCTTCAATGGCCCTTCATGGCGCCGATTTAGATATGACATATCGAGTTGATATGCCAGAATATCGGGACCTAAATCTCGCGAACTGGAGGCAGAGTGATCTCTTCTGGCCGTTGGAAAGGGTGGCCACCGAAATAGAAAAGACCTTCGCCCCTCCCCAAAAAAAACTTCATTAAAAATGAGTTGGAAAAAAAATTACCCTCGCTTTTACCGGTTTTTTGCCAAACTGCGATTTGCTCTAGCGCGCGAAAAAATCATTCAATTGCCATTTGGAGCAAAAATGAGAGTCAATCCCTACAGTTATGTGGAGAGATGCATTGGCGAAGGGAGCTTTGAGAGGCGAAGACTAGATTTTTTGTTTTCCTCAATAAAAGAAGATTGTGTCTTTTTTGATATTGGTGCAAATGTTGGAGTTTTCAGCCTTCTTGCTGCCACTCGAGGAGCAATCGTGCATTCATTTGAACCCGAGCCCTTAAATTTGATCCGGCTGAAGGGCAATCTAAAACTCAATCCCGAGATTGCCAGCCAGGTGAAGGTTTGGCCTATCGCTCTTGGCAACCAAGTCGGTCAAGTTAAATTTAGTCGTCCTCTTTCAGATAATTATGGTCGCTCATCGTTCAGGCTCCAAGATGATTGTGATTTAATAACCGTTAAGATCGACAAATTTGATAACTTAGGCCTTCGGTTTGCTTCAAAGAGCTTTTTCAAAATTGATGTTGAAGGGGCTGAAAAAGATGTTCTTGAGGGAATGAGCTCCGCTTTGGAAGCCAACGTTCCAACTATGTTTCTAGTGGAAGTCCATAGAGAGGGCGGAGTTGACTTGTCTTCTATGGTTGAATTTTTTTTCCAGCGTGGGTATCGAGTGACCTTTTTCGACGATTTCGAAGGCGTGGAGTGTGCTTGTGCCCCAGATTCTGGTGACGTTGCACTTCTGGCTCGAAAAAATTTCTAAAGGAACAAACCTTCGCGGCCCGAAATTAGTGACATAAAAGTATAAGAGCCCATCTACACCCTGCGGAACTTTTGTCGACTTCTCTAAAAAAATGATTACTAGTGAAAGTATGCTTTTGTCAAAAGCGCGCTCTGGTTGCTGGTTTTCAGCACATTGTTTTGTGAAAAATTAAAAATGAGTTGGAAAGCCAGATATCCAAGGGTGTATCGATTTCTAGCCAAGTGCCGTTTCGCAAGCGCACGGGAAAAAATCATCGACCTACCTTTCAAGGCAAGGATGCGCGTGAACCCTTACAGTTTCAGCGAGCGCCTCATCGAGAATGGAGACTTTGAAAAATGGCGGGTGGAGTTTTTCCAATCAACGATCAGCTCTCGGAGTGTTTTTTTTGATATCGGCGCGAATGTCGGATTCTTCAGCCTCCTCGCCGCTAAGCAGGGAGCGACAGTGCATGCCTTTGAACCTGAGCCTCTGAACCTCTCACGCTTGCAGGGCAACTTGCAGCTCAACCCTGATCTTGCGCCAAAGATCAAAATTTGGCCGGTGGCACTAGGCGATAAGGCCGGCGAGGTGGATTTCGGTCGTCCCCTTTCTGACAACTACGGACATTCGTCGCTTTTGTTGGACGAGGGATTCGACCGAATTCGCGTGCGAATGGAAAGGTTCGCGGATCTGGATTTCGGTTCGTTCGATGAAAGATTTTTTAAGATTGATGTGGAGGGAGCCGAGCAGCTTGTTCTCGAGGGTTTCGGCGAGGCTTGGGATTCGCCGGCAACTACGGTTTTCCTTGTCGAGGTCCACCGTCAATACGGCGCGGATCTTGATGCCATCGTAAAAATTTTCGCCTCGCGTGGTTTTCGCCTCAGCTTCATGGATGAGTCGCACGGAGGGGAAACGGAGTTCGTTCCAGACGGTGGCGATGTGGCGCTTTTAGCGCGCAAGTGATTTCTGTCTGGCACAGCGCGGCTACTTTTCCCAATGGGAAAAAAAATCGAAAAGCTGGCAGTTGATTTGAGGGTGGGGGGTCTGGGGGATGTCTGGATGCGCCTCGTGGGGTTTTATGCGATGGCTGCCTTACGCAAAAATCTGGCATTCAGCCTGTCCATCCCAAGACCTCTTGAATCCATCGCTTTCCACGCATTCGGCGACCGCTTGGAAATCAAGACTGATCCCGATCCCGCGTGTATTACTTATTCGGTTCGGGGTTTGCGGGACTTGTTGCCGAAGGCACTGGGTGGTCAAAAGTTTGCTGCACCCTACGGGCGAGCTGTCATCAAAACATGGGACCGCTGGACTCCGCGCGACCGACTGAACTCTTTCCTATATGCACTCGCTGACTCAGGTGGCCTCGTCTTTTCTCCTCCTTGGAACTCTTTGTCGGATTACCAGGGATTTTCCGAAACCATCTTATTGCCTCATTTGAGGAATGTTTCTTCCGACGGGTTTCGCGCGCAAGTCATCGCTGATCATGATTTCATCTCCCGGCGTGTGGACGAATTTTCGGGGCAGTTTTCCGAAAAGCTTTCGAGGAGAACTACACAAAAGGTCTTGGTTTTCCCCACCGGAACAGGTCGCCAGTTCATCCCTGTGGCGTGGGCAAAGAGGAATCTGCACCACGCCGTTTTTGCCATCTACGATCGGGATCCGGAACTCGGTGAATGGCAATCCTCGGGATTGCAGACCATACTTTATTCTTCACCCGGAGAAATCGCGGCCATTGGGCTGGCGGCTCGCGTTGCGGTGACGACAGATAGCTTTCCCTCCCACATTCTCCAACACTCTGGCACTCGCTTAGTAATTTTGATCACGGGGACTGAGCGGAGCCGAGTGGTTACGCCTGGCTTCAAGGGGCATGTGGTCGATGCGGTGGCTCCGTGCCATCCCTGTCCGCATTTGGAGCGGCGAGGTTTTCCGATATGCAAGGCAGGGTATCAGGTTTGCTTGAACTGGGATTCCGCGGAATACACCCGGAAAATTTTGCAGCTCATTGGAAGTATCGGCATGCGGGGGTCGAATTGATGGCACAGCCTTTTTCTGTGGCGGTGTGTATTCCTACCTTCAACCAAGGCGGGTATGTGGTCGCTGCTGTCGAAAGCGCCCTGCAGCAAATCGGGGTGGAAACAGAGGTGTGGATTTCCGACGATGCCAGCACGGACGTTACGGCGGCAGCATTGGAGAAATTTTCCAGGAATCCCTTGGTCCACATTCACAGGCAAAATGCGAACACTGGAATCGCCTTCAATGCGAGTTGGGTGATGTCGCGGCCGCGAACCGATTATGTTGTTCGCTTGGATTCCGATGATTTGTTGCGTCCTGACTACTGCAGAAATCTCGCCGGATTGCTCGAATCAAATCCGAAAGCCGCAGTGGCACATTGCGCGGTTCAAGAGATTGATTCAAAGGGTGCCCGCGGTCGCGTCCGGCGTCTGGCGCGAAAGAGTGGATTCCAGAGTGCTGAGGAGGCCCTCCGATCCGCGGCCACCGGGTATCGGGTGGCTGCGAACATTTGCATGTTCCGCAAAGAGGCGCTCGATTCTTTGCCGTTTGTTTTCCAAGAGGGCCTGAATTTCTGCGAGGACTGGGATCTTTTTGCGCGGCTTGCGGCTGCGGGTTGGGGGAATGCTTACAGCTCGAGTGTGCTTGCAGAGTATCGGGTGTGGAAGGACGCTGCAGGTTTGAGAGAGCTTCGGCGCGCGGCTGAGATTGCGGGCATCAAGCATGTAATCGGTTCAACCTTGTCCGATGCTTGGAGTCGGAAGGGTTGGCCTTTGACGCAATTGGAATCCGCCCGTGTTCGATTCGCATGTGTGCAGTCTGCGTGCCTTCTGAACTTGGATCCTGAGAGCCCTGAATATCTCCGCCTTCGGCAGAATTTAGAGGCTTTGGCGGGCAACAAGATCAAGTTGGTCGATGAGTATTTGGAAAAGATCAGAGACCTCCGGCATCTGAGAGTGATGCAGGATTGGTTGCACTTGCGCCTTAGAGATCTTTGGAAAGCTGTTTTCTATAGATGAGGGAGAGTCGATCGGGGAATCTCCAGCCGCGATGAAACTGCCTGCCATTGATGTCTTGCGCGGAGTGGCCGCGCTTGGTGTGGCTTGGTATCATTCGCGTGTGGACCTTTGGGTGGGCTTCAAAGCGATCCAAGCGGACCCTGCGGCTTATTCTTGGTTCGACAGGGCAATAAGTTGGGTATCTCTGCCGGTATCTCAGATGGGTGCAATGGTGATGCTCTTTTTTGTGCTGAGTGGTTTTTGCATCCATCTGCCAATCGCCGGCAGAGCTCAGATGCCCAACTGGAAAGCATATGCGGCAAGAAGATTTTTTCGAATTTATCCCGCTTACTTTGGCACGCTCGTTGTTTGTTGGGTGGGATCATGGGCGCTCTCGGCCCCCCAAGAGGGTGGGTTTCCTCAAAGTGGCATTTATGCCGCAAGTGCCGTGATGGTCCAAAATTGGGTTTTCGACGGGCGCCAAATTTCAATGAATCCTTCACTTTGGTCGATTCCGGTCGAGGCGGAGTTGTATTTCGTCTACCCGCTACTTCTTTGGATTTTTTTTCACTATGGCCTGAAGTGGTCACTCGTTTTTACATTGATTTGCAGCGCTTTCGGGCTCGCCATGTTTCTTCTCGGACTCGGGAATCCCAACGGGAGTTTTTTTAAGTATGCCTTGATTTGGAGTTCTGGAGCTTGGCTGGCGGAGAGGTATGCAAGTCAGCGATTGCCGAAGTGGTCGAGTGGGCACGCGTGGGCGTTGCTGGCGGTTTTTATACTAACCCTTCTCGCCGGATTTCTAGGTGTGGATGTGTTTTTCGTTCACTATGGCTGGGGACTTTTCTCATTTCTGCTGGTCTGGTGGGTTCTAGGGCCGGGGTCACTTTTTTTTAGTCGCTCCGCTCCGTGGGTGCGGATACTGGCTTTCACCGGAACGATTTCATATTCCATTTACTTGCTACACTTTCCGTTATTCCGGCTGGCTGGAGCAGCCTGGGTTTCGATGTTTGGTTCCAAACCGGATAGTTTCTTTATCCCAACCTTGGCCACGCTACTCGTCGTTCCTGTGGCTTGGGTCTTTTTTCGAGTTATTGAAATGCCGTCGCATCAAATCGGTCGGAGGTTGGGTCGAGCGCTTCAAGTAACCTCTTAAAGCAAATGGTTCTCATTTCCCATCCAACCGGGAATACGTTCATGCGCGAGGCTGTTTGTGCCTTGGGCGAATCGGAGCTACTCGCAGAGGTTCACACGGCCATCGCCGCATGCGGGGGAAATTTTTTTGATAAGCTCGCGCGGCTGCCGGGCTTTGGAGAAATTCGCCGTCGCCATTTTCCAGAAAAAATTGAAAATAAGCTTTACCTCCATCCACTCCGCGAATGCGGGCGTCTCCTTGCCTCAAGGCTCGGCTTGGGCCGTTCAATTAAACACGAATCGGGATTTTTCAGCTTGGACGCTGTTTATCGTTCGTTCGACAAGAGCGTTTCCCGGCGCATCCAGATGGGGAAAGTTTCCGCGGTTTATTGCTACGAAGACGGTGCTCTAGAAACATTTCGTGCCGCCAAGGCGAGAGGAGTCTTCTGCATTTATGATCTCCCAATCGCTTATTGGTCGACCGTGCGTCGACTGCTTTTGGAGGAGGCGGATCGTTTGCCGGAGTGGGCCTGCACTTTGGATGGACTGAAAGATTCCCAAGAAAAAATTTCTCGCAAGGAGAGCGAATTGGAGCTTGCCGACCTGGTCTTATGCCCAAGCCAGTTTGTGAGAGATTCTATTCCAATACCCCTTTGCCAAAAGAAAAAAGTGCAGATTGTTTCTTTCGGCTCGCCGACGCTCTCCAAATCCGCACTGAGGAGTCGTGCCACTGGACCTCTCAAGGTGCTCTTCGCGGGATCCATGACTCAGCGCAAGGGGTTGGGTGACCTCTTCACGGCGTTTCGTTTGCTCGATTCCAAAAAATTTGAGCTTCACATTTTGGGCACACCAGTAGCGGGTATGGATTTTTACTTAAATCAGTTCCCAAACTTCACGCACCACTCCACGCGGGCGAATTCTGCTGTGCTCGAATTAATGAGCCGATGCGACGTGCTGGTGCTTCCATCGATTGTCGAGGGTCGGGCTTTGGTGCAGCAGGAGGCTATGGCGTGTGGGCTCCCGGTCATTGCCACGCGCAACGCTGGTGCAGAGGATTTGCTCGAAGATGAAACTGCAGGTTTTTTGGTTCCGATACGAAGCCCGGAATCCATTGCCAGGAAACTCGAGATGTTGGAATGCAACAGAGACCTTCTCGAGTCGATGAGCCGCATGGCGAGAGTGAAAGCCGCTGCGATGCAATGGGATTTTTATCGGTCCCGAATCGTGGAGTGCGTGGCAGTGGCGATTAGCGCCTCAAAATGAAAGTTCAAGACCCTCCAAAGCATTCTGCAAAACTCCTCCGCGAACGAATTCCTTATGCGTTGGAACTTTTCGAGGATGACGGCTTCGGAAATCGGGTATTGAAATCCATGCCAACTCCCTCCGAGCTGGACCGGTTTTACGCCACAAACTTTTCCAGGCAGAGCTATGAGCGTTTCGGAAAAAAACTGGAAGCACTTCGTCGGGCGTGGTTTGGCCGAAGTTTTCTCTCGAAGAGCCAAAAGTTAAGGCCTGCCGTCTTAGAGGTCGGCAGCGGCAATGGACAATTTTTGGCCGCTTTCCGAAAACTCTCACCAAATGCGGGTTTGTCTGCGGTCGAATTCGTGAATCCCGACTTAAAAAAAGTGGCATCACAAAACCAAATCGATTGCTTCAGTTCACTGGAGGAGCTCGAGATGCGCGGCGGTTCTTTCGACCTGATTGCCCTGTGGCATGTGCTGGAGCACTTGGCAGACCCATGGAGTCTGATCCGGAGACTTACAAAGCTTTTGAAGCAGGAGGGCGCTTTGGTTTTTTCCACTCCAAACATGTTTTGCCCGGGAGTTTTACGTTACCCGTCTTCCTGGCCTTGGAACCAGCCGCCACCCATCCACCTGTGGCACTTCCATCCCAAAGCGCTGGAAAGGAGACTTCACAGCGAGTTTCCCGACTGTGGAATTCGCGCTTTCACCAGGGAGTCGCGGGATGCAAACTTTTTGTTCGACGCTTTTGTGCGACCGCAAGTTCTGAATTTTGTTCCCTTCAGCGCAACAAAAAACCTTCGTTTTCAGTCTGTGGTGCGGCTCACTGCCGCATGCTTCAATGAAACAATTTTGAATCCAATCCTGCGGCAGAAGGGTTTATTTGGGTCTGAAATCGTCGCAATTTTGAAAAGATAAATCCCGTTTCGAAATGACACGCCGTCGCCAAGTCCAACTTTTGCTTTGGAGCTATTTTTGGTTGCTGATTTTTGAGGGCGCCCTGCGAAAATGGGTGTTTCCAGGGTTTTCGAATCAACTTCTCCTTATTCGAGATCCAATTGCGATTTGGGCCATTGTCGCCGGAGCGCCATTCCTTACTCGATCGCGCTGGACGGCTTGGGTGGCCACGACTTGGATCATCGGAATACTCGGAACAATTTTTGCGCTATTCTTTGGACATGGGGATGTTGTAACTGCATTATTTGGTGCCAGAGTTTTTTGTTTTCACATCCCTTTGATTTTCCTTTTTTCCCTAGTCTTTGATCAAGATGATGTATGGAATTTCATTAAGGCACTGGCAATTACAGCTATTCCTATGACATTTCTAGCGGCAGCTCAATACTCTCTGCCTCAAGATCATTTGGTGAATCGCGCGCCGGGAGGCATGGAGGGCGGGGGTTTTTCTGGAGCACTTGGGAGATTTCGGCCTCCAGGAACTTTCTCTTTTATCAACGGACTAGTTGAGTTTTATGGTCTTGCATCTGCCGCAGTCGTGGCCATTTTCCTTGCGGGCAAGCCACCTTTACCCAGATGGATTTATGCTTCGCTTCTTGCTATCATCGTGGTTCTTCCGATTTCAATTAGCCGCTCGCTGTTATATAAATACATAATCAATGGGATTATGGCATCCTTTGCGGCGGCATCCTCTCTACGGAACCTCGTGGCTGCTATAGCTTTCACCCTCATTCTCCTCGCTGCTTCATGGGCGACTTCGCACCTTGGAACAGTTCAAGACGCAAGGGAGGCGTTTCTTGCTCGATGGGAAGAGGCCACCGAAATGGAGGGTCAGGGCCAGGGGGCATTGTTTGCTCTCCAACAAAGAACGCAGTCGGGAACACTCGACGAAATCAAGAGAGCATTAGAGCAACCGATTTTTGGACATGGCATCGGTCTTGGAACAAATGTGGGCGCCGTAAGGGTTTCAGGTTTTCAGGACTTTCTTGTTTCAGAGAGTGCTTGGGGAAATTTGATTGGCGAATTGGGTCCCCTCTTAGGTGGATTGGCTCTGGCGTTCAGAATTGGCCTTGTTCTTCTTATGATCCAGCTCATGCTTAAAGAACTCCGCAAAGGAAATACCTTGCCAACAATTCTTAGCGGTGTGGCAATCATTGCAGTGCTTTTTGGGACAACTTCTCAACCAACATCTCTCGGCTTCGTGGTCCTGTGCTCTGGACTGATGCTCGCTGCATGCAATTCCCCCAAGATAGGTTTGTTTGCGAGTGACGGTGCGGATACTTCACAACAACAAGACTCTTCATGGCCCGAAAATTTCGCGGGTGTGGATTCTTCGGAGCCAAAGCATTACTCCTAAAATTCGATGGCGCTTCAGAAGATCGTATTAATTGCAAATTATTTGCCTGACAAGCAGGATAGTATGTTGCGCTTGGCGGACTTGTTCTGTCGCGTTATCTCAGATTCGGGTTTAGAAGTAGAAGTTCTGCGCCCGAAGGATGTGATCGGTCGTTTGCGGTGTATGGTGCCCTGCATGGCAAAGTGGTTGGGATACTTGGACAAATATCTTCTATTTCCTTTTTTCCTAATCACCTATCTTTGGCAAAACAGAAACAGGGATGGTGCCGTCTATCATATAACCGATCATTCAAATGCCGTTTACTCACTCCTTCTGCTAAAGAAACCGCGCATTGCAACTTGCAATGATGTCTTGGCCATTCGCTCTGCACGCGGCGAGATTCCAGAAAACCCTACCCGATTAACTGGCAGAATATTGCAAAAAGCGATCCTAATGGGCCTGGCAAACACCCCCCGCGTCGTGTGTATTTCACAAAACTCGGAAAGGGATTTGCGGAGTGTTCTTGGGAAACATTCTCCGGAAACATCTTTTGTTTTTTTGCCGCTAAACTTTGATTTTCAGCCTTTGTCTAGAGATGTTGCGTTGGCCACTTTGCAGTCCCTTGGCAAGCAAGAAGTTGTTCATCTTGGTCAAGAAATTATTCTCCATGTCGGTGGCAATCAATGGTATAAAAACCGCATTGGTGTTTTAAAAATTTTTGCAGAGCTTTGCCGCATTCGTTTGGCCAACCATTTGCCGATTTTGCCTCTTGTGATGGCAGGAAAAGAACCAGACGAGAATCTCAAGGCATTTGTCAAAGAGCATGGTAGTTTGCCGATCCATTTCTTGACCGAACCATCCACTCCGCAACTTTGTGCACTCTACTCTTTGGCAAAGGTTTTTGTGTTTCCATCTTTACAAGAAGGTTTCGGATGGCCGATTCTCGAGGCAATGGCGTGTGGGTGCCCAGTTGTCACCACTGGGCATCCCCCGATGACAGAGGTGGGAGGCTCCGCAGCGGTTTATATCAAGCCCCAAAAAGTTTCGGAATCTGCCAGGTCGCTCAATGAAGTTTTGGAGTGGTCAGCGAGTGCGCGAGCGGACTTCGTCGAGAGAGGATTTCAGAATCTCAAGCGGTTCACTCAAGAACAATTCGCATCGCATTATCTGGCCGCTTACAAGAATGTTCACCAGTCACTATCCAGACCTTGATCATGCACGAGAACAAGCGGCAAAAAAAAATTCTCATTACGGGGATCACCGGACAGACGGGATCCTATCTTGCAGACCTATTCATTTCAGAGGGTTGTGAGGTTCATGGGATTGTTCGTCGCGCAAGCAGTTTCAACCGCTCCCGCATCGAGCATTTGCGTGCCAACCCTGAAATCTACGGCAAAAAACTTTTTCTTCACTATTCGGATCTGGATGATTCAACAACGATCCGGCGGATTTTGTTTAAGACGGAACCGGATGAGCTTTATCATTTGGCAGGCCAAAGCCATGTCGGGTTGAGTTTCGAAATTCCTGAATCCACCTGCCAGGAAACCGCCAGTGCAACCTTGGCCATCTTGGAGATTTGCCGCGATCTCAAAAATCCTCCGCGCATTTATCATGCATCATCATCAGAGGTATTTGGCTCCCCCTCGGAGTCTCCACAAAAAGAGACTACTGCATTTCGTCCGGCAACACCTTATGGCTGTGCAAAGGCTTTTGCGACGAATATGGCCAGCGTCTATAGACGCGCGCACGGACTTTTTGTTTGCAATGGAATTGCCTACAACCATGAGTCACCGCGTAGAGGAGAAAACTTTGTCACCTGCAAGATCGCTGCTGCCGCTGCAGCGCACGCGCGTGGACGCCGCGAATGCCTCGAACTTGGAAACTTGAATGCCGAACGCGACTGGGGATACGCGCCGGAGTTTGCGCGCGCGATGGCCGCCATGCTCCATCACGATTCCCCCGACGATTATGTGATCGCAACTGGCCATTCCAGCTCAGTCAGGGAATTCGCTCTCGCTGCCTATCGAGCAGTTGGTATCGAGCTCGCTTTTGAAGGGTCGGGACACGCGGAGGTTGGTTTTGAAATGGGCAGCGGAAAGGTTTTTATTCGAGTGAATCCTCATTTTTACAGGCCGGTCGAGCCGACTCGACTCGTCGGCGACAGCTCCAAGGCCCTTGAGATCCTTGGATGGCGAGCGTCCATTACCGCCAAGGGGGTGGCGGAGATCATGGCTCGCGCGGAAATGGACTCGCAAAGCCGGTAAACTTTCCGGCTCTTTTTTGTTTCCTTAAAAATTACACCAAAGTATTATCAGTTGGTTGTCCTTCTATACGATGCTGTTTTCTGACATAAAAAATTTTCGGCAAACCCTTTATGTGCGGATTCATAGGCTGTTTTAAATCGGGAGGTCGGGCGCACTCTTCTGATCTGGCGCCCATGGCGCACCGGGGTCCCGATGGATTTGGCGAATGGAGGTCGCCGGCTGGCGATTGTTGGCTCGGGCACGTGCGTCTTGCTATCTTAGAGCTCGGCAATGCCGGCGCCCAACCGATGCTCAGCGCAAGCGGAAGGACGGCTATTGTTTTCAACGGCGAGATCTACAATCACCTGGAAGTCCGGAAGTCGATTCGCTCGATTCCCTGGCGGGGTCACTCGGATACTGAAACGCTGGTGGAGGCGTGGGAGCAAATAGGAGAGCGCTGCTTGGAGAGTTTGCGGGGAATGTTCGCGTTTGCGGTTTATGATCTCGAAGCGCGAGAGCTTTATTTGGTGCGTGATCGCCTAGGGATTAAGCCAGTTTACTTCCGACAGGATCACAAAGGTTTTTCTTTCGCCTCAGAGGTGCATGTTTTGAATGGGGGAAGACGGCCGGCACTGGGAGAAGACGCCCTGAATATGTTTTTGGCCACCGGTCACCTTTCGGGTGAAGGTGAGGTAGGGGAGGGAATTCGCATTTTGCCGCCCGGTTGCAAAATCCGTATCTCCGCAGGAGGAAGGATGTCCCAGGAAAAATGGTGGCCCAAAGTCGTTTTGCGGCATTCTCAAACGAGAAAGCGCGAAGAGCTTTTGGAGGAAGTGCGGCGTCTTGTGGAATCTTCGGTTAGCGAGCATTTGTTGGCAGATGTGCCTGTCGCGGTTTTCCTCAGTGGGGGCACTGATTCATCTGTGATTGCGACAGCAGCGGCCAAGGCTGCAAATTCGCCTTTGCGCACATTTACGGTGGGGTTTCCTCAAATTGATTTCGATGAAAGACCAATCGCTAAATTAGTTGCAGAACGGTTGGGGTCGAAACATCACGAGATTGAGGTTAGTCCCCAGGATTGCATACGGTGGATCGGGGATGCAGTGGCAGCTTTGGATCTTCCATCCGCGGATGCTGTAAACTCCTTTATCGTTTCTCGAGTCGTCCGCGACCAGGGACTGAAAGTCGCCTTATCGGGTCTGGGGGGAGATGAAGTCTTCGGTGGTTATCCAAGTTTCCGTGACGTGCCACGGCTACGTTTGCTCGGTTGTTTGCCGGAAAAAGCAGTGCGCAAGGGAAAGTTTTTTTTGCCTGAAAAAATCCGCGCCAAACTTGAAGGAAATGGATCTTTCGATGCCTTCTCACTCGCTCTCGCAAGAAGGCGCTGGTGGTCAAGAGCCGAAATCCGTGATGCGGGAATTGGTGGCTCTGAGATGTGGCCTTTGCGGCCCGTGGGCTCGATGGATTCATTTGCAATGGTTTCTTGGGCGGAAATTCTGGGTTACATGGAGCCCATGCTTCTGCGCGATTGCGATCAGATGAGCATGGCAGCAAGCATGGAACTGCGAGTTCCATTTTTGGACCATCGACTAGTGGAATTTGGATTGGCGGTTCCTGAGAGCCAAAAGCGGGGAATTCCCAAAAAATTGCTTGTGGATGCTTTCGCTCGGGATCTTCCCATAGAAGTTTGGGATCGCCCAAGGGCTGGATTTGTTTTGCCTATGGATGATTGGATGCGCGGTCCGCTGGCGGATTTTTGCTCTCACGGATTGGATGCTTCTAAGTCCCGCCTAAATGCGGCATTCGTTGATCGGGCTTTTGCCAAATTCCAAGAACGTAGGATTCACTGGACAAGAGTTTGGCAGTTGGTGGTGCTAGGGCATTACCTTGAAAAAATTCGTTGAACTTTGGGCCTCCGCCAAGTGGCGCATCGATGAGAATTCTTCGCGTTATCGCAAGCTTAGACCCAAAAATGGGCGGGCCTTCGCAAGGAATCCGAAATTCCATTCCCGCCTTGGCGGCAATTGGAATAGAAAACGAAGTCGTTTGTTGCGACACGCAGGGTTCCGCATGGCTGGATAAAGACCCATTTCCCGTGCATGCGGTTGGACCCAGCCGTTTCGGCTACGCCTACTCCAGCGCCCTTGGGCAATGGATGGATGCAAACCTTGGGCGCTTCGACGCCATCATCTCGCATGGGCTCTGGCTTTGGCCGGGGCTGGCATCATTCCGCGCCTGGGAAAAAATCGGGAAACCGGGTCAACGGTTCTTCGCCATGCCGCACGGCATGCTCGACCCTTGGTTCCAGCGCGACCGCTCGCGGCGGCTGAAAGCGTTCAGGAATTTTTTTTATTGGTGGTTGGCCGAGCGGCGCGTGGTGAATGGCGCGGACGCCCTGTTTTTCACCTGCGACTGGGAAATGCAGCTCGCGCGCGAAACATTCGGCGGCTATCGCCCAAGGCGCGAACTCAACATTGGTTATGGGGTCCCCGAACCGCCTGCATTTTCGGAAACAATGCGCGCGGCTTTTTCAGCCAAGGTTCCAAACTTGGGGGATAAGCCTTATCTTTTGTTTCTAGGTCGCATCCATCCGAAAAAAGGCGTAGATTTGCTTGTGCGCGCCTACTGCGAAATCCTGAAAAAAGGCTTTCCCGATTTGGTGGTCGCGGGTCCGGGTTGGGATTCGGAATATGGAACGCGGATCAAGAGTCTGATCCGTGAGCAGGAAGCGGGGAGCTTGGAGCGGGGGGCGATTCATGCGGTCGAGATGCTGGAGGGGGATGCGAAGTGGGGGGGGCTCTATGGCTGCGAGGCTTTGGTGCTGCCATCGCACCAGGAGAATTTTGGGATTGCCGTGGCCGAGGCATTGGCTTGCAACAAGCCAGTGCTCATTTCGAACAAGGTCAACATTTGGCGGGAGGTCGTGGAGGATGGGGCTGGTGTCGCGGCAGGGGACGACCTCGCAGGAACGACCGAACTCCTCCGTGCGTTTCCGGAAACAAGTAGGAATGAGGATATGAACCGTTTCCGTAAAAGCTACCGCAAGCGTTTCGGGATCGATGCTGCCGCGCAAAAAATGGCCGGCGTATTGCGGGATTCATTGTCATGGGTGTGAATTCGAATACCCATACCGGTCCGAGTTTTCCGCTGCAGGACCGGTTGGCGCGTGCGCTTTGGAATTTCGTCCAGGCAACGGCGTTTCGCTGGAGCCCGCGTCCGCTTCATAGCTGGCGTAGTTTTTTGTTGGCTTTGTTCGGCGCCAAAATCGGACGCAGAGCGCACATCTATCCAGGAGTCCGTATCTGGGCTCCGTGGAATTTGGAAATTGGCGACGAAGCTGGCGTGGCAGATGGGGCAATCCTTTACAGCCAAGGGAAAATTTCCATCGGGCGCCGCGCTGTTGTTTCGCAAGGAGCGCACCTTTGCGCAGGGACGCACGATTTCGAAGCCGAAGGGTTCCCGCTTGTGGTGAGGCCGATCGTGGTTGGGTCGCATGCCTGGGTGGCCGCTGAAGCGTTTGTCCATCCCGGTGTGGAAATTGGGGAAGGCGCCGTGGTGGGCGCCCGCTCGGTGGTGTTGAAAAGCATGCCGCCGTGGATGGTGTCTGCGGGGAATCCGTGCGAACCTAAGAAACTTAGAAAATGGAGGCCCAGTAGAGGGGGCTAGAATGGTCTCTGTTGTCATCCTGACCAAAAATGAGGAAAGCGACTTGCCCGCGTGCCTCGATTCTTTGGCTTGGGCTCAGGATGTGCACGTGGTGGACTCCGGAAGCACTGATCGGACGGTAGACATCGCAAAACAGAGCGGAGCAAAGGTTTTAGTTAATCCATTTCAAAGTTTTGCCCACCAAAGAAATTGGGCGATCGACCATTGCAGTTTCGAAAACAGTTGGATTCTTTTCCTTGATGCTGATGAACGCTCCACTCTCGCTTTTGAAAAAGCCGTCCTGTCATCTGTGGAAAAAGCCGAAACGCCGGTTGCCGGTTTTTTTTGCTGTTGGAAAATGATGCTTGGAGGGCGGTGGCTTAAAAGGTCAGACAATTTCCCCAAGTGGCAGTTCCGACTACTCCGGAGGGGGAGCGCTCGTTTCATTGATGTCGGGCATGGACAAAAAGAAGGCGCCGTCGACGGAGTAATCCAGCATATAATGGAACCATACTTACACTATCCATTTTCAAATGGCTGGGAGTCTTGGATGGAAAGGCACCGCAGATATGCAAAACTTGAGGCCGATGATCGTCTCGGAAATCCTCTCCCCAGATTGCGACAACTTTTGTCACCTCATGCCTCACAAAGGAACACTGCGATCAAAAGGACAGTGGCAAACATCCCTCTCTGGCCGCAATTCCGTTTCTTTTACTCTTATGTAGCCAAGGGAGGTTGGTTGGAAGGCAGTGAAGGGTTCGAATATTGCCGAAAGATGATGTGGTATGAGATGCAAATTCAAATTGAGATGAAGCGTTTAAAAATGCAGAGAATGGCAGCTTGAGAGCCGGTTGTGTTTCCGCAAGACATCTCTGGTTTTGATAGAAAACGCGTTTGGTTGAAGTTCTGCTTGCAAATTATCAGCGAGGCGAACCCGCAACAATCACGGGATTTTGAGTCAAAAGGGAGGGCAGAAGGGTGACACGGAAGTTCTTTCTCATACCTCTTGTCCTCTTCGCAGGAATTTTTTTGGAGCAGTTATTTGGTGCTGCGTAGCGCCATCGCCGGATTTGGCAAAAATTCAATGGATACTGGAGTGGCTCGGCAACTGGGCGGATGCCAATCCTACTTTCATAAACTTCCCGGCATTCGGGACGCTGGCGTTGCTGATCCTTTCGTTACTCGCTGTTTGTCTGAATCGCTGTGTGACATTTGCTCCCGCGTTTTTAGCGCGGTTTTCGTCAGCTTGCTGGCCATCATTTTGGAGTGTTTGCAAGTCCCCATGCCGGGTCGCTTTTTTGATCCTGTAAATATTGCGTGGTCGATTGCAGGAGCATTTTTTTGGGGCTTTTGCGCTGGCTCCCTCTTTGAAGATTTTCAGGCCCCCTTAGATTTGTGAAAAAGTTTCCGTCTGTTCGTTTTTTGGGAGTCAATTTAGCTGCCATCGAAGTTTCAGAGGCGGTTCATTTGGCCTGCAGAGGAGGACTTTTTCTGGCGCCATCCGGGCCCGGATTGTGTGACTTGGAGTTCGATAAAGAATACCGAAATGCTTTGCTGGGAGCGGATGTGAACCTTCCCGACAGTGGTCTGGCGATTCTGCTGGCGCGCTTTCTCCGAATGGGACGTCTGCCGCGAACATCAGGCTTGGGTTTTCTCGAGGCTCTACTTGAGCGGCCTGAACTTCAAAAAGCCGGCGCAACTTTTTGGGTCATGCCATCGCGGGAGTCTATGGAGCGAAATTTGGTGTGGCTGCGCAAAAAGGGTCTGCAGGTTTGTGCGGACGACTGCTATATTGCGCCTCTTTACCCCAAGCGAGGGCCAGTGGCCGATGTTGACCTCTTGGATCGACTGTGCAAGCGGTGTGTGCGTTTTGTTTTTGTCTGCACCGGCAGCGGGACGCAGGAAAAGCTAGGCCTTTGGCTGAAAGAGAATTTGCCCGATCGACCGGCCATTTGTTGCATAGGTGCGGCAATTGGGTTTCTCAGTGGCGATCAAGTCCGGATTCCAAATTGGTCGGACAGGATGTGTCTAGGGTGGCTTTTTCGGTGCTTTTCTGAGCCAAAAAAGTTTGTTCCACGATACGCTGCGGCCACACGCTTAATTTGGTTGGCTTTAAGACACCATTCCGAACCTCCACCGATAGCCCAGATCTTTTAATTCAACTGCAGCTTAGTTTCTCTGATGGAAAAGCGGATTCGAAAGAATCCGTTTTTTTCTTTAGTAGGCTGTTTTCATGGGAACCAGTATTTGCCAAGCAGTTTGAAAGCTTATCGCGATATCTACTAAAGGAGAGTAATTTTCGATGTATTCTAGGTCAGCTTCGATCCTGCGAACGACGTCTTCATCAGTTCTGGCTTCTCCACGCATTCCGCGAACTTGGGCAAGTCCCGTGATGCCGGGTTTGACAACGCTGCGGACGTTGTATGCAGTGAGAAGACGCTGCCATTGGCTGTTGTGTTCTGGCAAGTGTGGGCGAGGACCGACCACACTCATGTCGCCAAAAAAGACGTTTAGGAACTGAGGAACTTCATCGAGGGAGGTTTTTCGAAGCCATCGCCCCGCTGGAAAAATCCGAGAATCCTGTTCCCGTGCTTGGCTGGTATCACGCTCGGACCCTGTGTGCATGGTGCGAAACTTGAAGATGCGAAATTGCCCCCCACCGATGCCGGAGCGCGTTTGTCTGAAGAACAAGGGACCAGGTGACTGGAGTCGCTGCAGAAACCAAACCAAAACGCAAAGCCAAGGAAACACCAAGATGATGGCTATGCCGGAAAGCAAAATGTCGTAGAGGCGTTTGAGCATTCGGTTTAGCGGACTCTCGAGGGGCTCGCGGCGGAAGTGCACAAAATTGAGTCCATCGATTTCGGCGCTCCATGCTCTGGCCCCAAAGCGTTCTTCCAGATCATCCCAAAACATAAGGCGAGCCCCGCGGCTTTCGGCGAGATTAAGGAAGCGAGTCATTTCCAACCGGTCGGCTGGCGGTTCCAGCCATAAAAGAACGTCTGGCGATTCACATTCGAAAATTTTCTCAATTTCGTTGGGAATCCCTAGCCATGTGGTTTGGATTTTCCCCGTGTCAAAGTTGCTTGGGGCAACGATGCCCGAAACGCGAATGCCCATGCGTTTTTGGCGTTGAATCCACTCCGCAAGACGCTCGGGTTTTCGGAAGGCGGGCTCGCGTGTGGCAAGCAGGAATTTTTGGCGGCTGCTATCGCCAAAAGCCAAAGGAAAAACGAAATGGGGCATGGCCAAATTCGTTGCAATGAGAGTTCCGTAAAGAATTGGCAACCATGAGAAGAGAAATACGCGCGAGATTTCCTTGTCCTTTGTGGCAACGAGGAAGAACACGACGACCGTGCCGATGAAAAGCGTTTGGCGGCCGGCGAGGTGGAGGCGCCCCATGAAGAGCCCGGAGAGCCGTGCGGCGTCGTCGTTTGCATTGTAGGCTGCACGCAGTAGCAGCGCCCCGATGCCGACTCCCGCGTAAAGACTGTAGGACCAGAAGTTCCCAATAAGGTCCTTCTCAACAACAGTAATAAAAAACCAATACCACAGTGCAAAAACACCATATACGGCGATGGCTTGAAAAATCGCGTGGAGAGCAATCGCACCACGCTGGCGCTCGCGAATCACCCGAGTCCCCCCTTCGCTCTTACGCAACTCATTTCGTTTTTATAATGCTGCGAAAATGAAGATTTTCAAGAATCTACTGTGAGCGCGAGGAAACCTTTTTGCGCGCCAGGTTCGACCAAGCCACGGCAGCGGTGCAGAGAGCAAAGAGCTGCAGTCCCGCGATCTGGAATGGGAAATCAATGCACCCGTGAACCATGAAGCCGATTAGAGAGAGCATGCAAGAAGCGGCCAGGATTCGAGTCTCTGGCGAGTGATTGAAGATGGCATGGAATGCGGAGAGGAAAACTGCGCCGCCGAATAAAGCAAACCATGCAACCGCTCCTGCCCAACCCCATTCCATCGGGGTCTGTAGGGCATCGGAGTGGGCGAAGTCGTAGCGTCCCTCGAGCGGGACTTTGGATTGCGCGCGGTGGGTGTCGAAAACTTTTTCGAAGGTTCCGGGTCCGAAACCGAGTGGACCTGTGGCTGGCAGCGATTCCTCGAGAATGATTCGGTAGGCTGAGACGCGGCCGCTTTCCGGCGCGACTTGTTTCAATGCCCCCTCGTTCCAACGCTTGATCGTTTTTTCCAATCCGAACGACAGGGTGAGCAAAACTACGGCGGCAAGACCAGCGGCGATCGGCAGAAGAAGAGATTTGAGTTTTGGACGATTTGTGCTCTCCCGGCGCAAGGTGAAGATCCAGATTGCAAAACACAGCAGCAGGCCAGCGGAGATGATGTTTGCAGCGCGGGAAACATTCACGAATGCCGCTGCGGCGGTGGTGAGGGCGGCGAGTGTCCAGAGAACTCGGCTGGCATTGGCGTTTTCTCGCATGAAGGAGCGGATGGCCAGGCCGACGGTGAGGGGTAGGACAAGGTTGATGAAGGCGCCGGCGTTGGCGTGGTAGCGGAAGACGGCGAAGAAGGTGTTGCCGAGGTTGTTTTCCAAGTCCCAAAAAATGGATGGGGCATCAGTGAGGCGCTGGGCGAGACCGAGGATGACGATGCTGGTTCCAGTCCCAGCGATGGTGATCCAGAGCCGGTCACGCCAGATTCGATTGGCGGCCATGTCGCAGGCGATCGCGAACGCACCGAGGACTCCGGTGACCAGTAGCATGGAGGGTAGAACCATTTGTTGGTCGAAAAAGCCGGGCCATCCGGGAAGCGGCTGGTCGCGGTGAACGAAAACGCCCGCGAATTCGACGAATTGTTTTTTTGCGTTCCATGCCATCAACCAGCCTTGGAGGAGCAGAAAGCCGAGTGCTGCTGTGGGGATGGCGGGGATTCGCGGCAAACGGAACCGGAGCAGGAGGCCGAGCAAAAATACCACGGTGTTCGCGATGAGTAGCCAAGAGATGAGTTCGCGCGTCCATGGCCGCGTGCCGCCGTAAAGCCAGGCGGAGAGGACGATATTCGCCAAAAGCATCCACCGCGCGGCTTCAAGGGGAAATTGGAAAAAGGTCATGCGGGGAGGCCGTGACGCGAAGTTTGGAAGTGAGCGCTGTCGGCGTCAATGCGGTTGCGCCGTTTCGGTTGATGGCACATGATTTCTATGATGAGTCTTTTGAGAGCGAGCGCGGTGGCCTGTGGTTTGCTTTTGGTTGGCTGTGCCGGGATGGAGACTGCGGCGCCGGATCCGCTGCGTCAGCGGTTGGTGGCGCGGGAGCAGGAGTCGCTCGTGTCTCTCGCGATCGAACGGTCGGGATTTATCGACTCCACGGGGCCGGTGGTCGAAGTGCCGCTGCCGAGGCCTGATTTGATGCGGCAACCGGCGGAATTGGTTCCCTGGACGGAGAATTGATTATGGGCGCGATCGGATTTTTCAAAAGAGCTCTCGCGGCTTCGGCGGCGGGGGTTTTGCTGTGTTCTTGCGAGTCGGTGGTTCAGCCGAGGGGCGAAATTGAAATCAAGAATTCGGCGAAGGTCGGGAGTGGTCCGGTTTTTGTTTTGGATACGTTTCACCATGCGAATCCGGAATTGGAAACCAAGCTTGCCGCCGACTTGCGCGAGGCGCTCGGGAAACGGGGATTCCAAGTTTCGAAGGAAATTTCGAAATCCAAGCTCGTGCTGCTGGCGACGCCGGGACGTATTCGAGTGGGATCGGGTGGCAATGCCACTCAGTCGCGTTTGGAGCGCTCGCCGTTCTTGGCCGGCGGGGTGGTGGGGATGACGCGGGCTTCCGATGTGGCGGCGGCGAGGTTGCTCAAGGCTCCTGCGTCCGGAGGGGGCGAGACTTTTTGGAAGGCGGGATTGCTTTTGACGGCGGTGGACCGGAAGGAGTTTGAGGAGTTCGGGAAGAAGAGCGATTCGTTGCCGCATGTTTGGCGGGCTTATGCGGGGACACAATTAGAGAAGCCGTCGTGGAGCAGTGTTTCGCCGGGGCTTGTGGAGGCGGTGGCGGATGCGGCGGCGCGCACGATTCCTTCGGCGCAGCCCGCGAAGCCGCAACCTTAGGAAATTCTGAGGCGGATTTGGCGGCGGAGGATGAGGGTGAGAATGGCGAAGAGGGCGAGGGTGGAGACAATCAGGACGGCGGTGTTGAACCAGAGGATGCCGATGCGGATGCCGAAGTATTCCTTCACGGGGCCGAAGAAGACATTGAGGTGGCGGTTTTCGCGGTAGTCGCTTTGTTCCATCTCGGCTTTGGAAATGAGGTCGGTGACTTTGCGGTTCACATAGATTTGCTCGGCGGTGGTGCCGCTGCCGAGGTTGCGGAAGCGGGTGGGGTCGAAGGGGGCGCCGGCGATGGCCCTGTCGATTTGGCGGAAGGCGCCGCGGAGTTCGCGGGGGTTCGAGCCTTCGAGGCCGGAGAGGAAGGCGAGGGCGTCCTTGAGGTCTTCGAGGCGGCGGCCGCCGTCGGTGTCGGACGCGCGGTTGCGGATGTTTTCGTCGATGAGGGCTTGGATTTTTTCCTGGCGGCGGGTGAGGGGGTTGAGCTTCGACTGGGCGTAGACGAGGGCTTCGTAGGACCAGCGGGTGGGCATGATTTCGCAGATCGGCGGGACTTGGAGGTCGCTGCGGGGCGGCATGGCGCTGCCGGGGTGCCTGTTGACCCACTGCTGGATGGCGTGGATGAAATCGAGGTTGCGGTTCATCTCCTCGTATTTGATGAGGGCGCCGCTGAGGATGATCTGGGGGATGAGGATGACGGGGATGATGAGGATGCCGGTTTTGCTTTGGGAGACGAGCGAGGAGATGACGAGGCCGATGGCGGCGCCGTTCGCGGCGGTGAGGAACATCGCGGTGAAAACAATCCAGAAGCCGTCGCGCAGCGAGAGGAGGGCATTGCCGATGAGGGCGAAGAGCGCGCATTGGATGACGGCGAAGAAGCCGAGGGTGAGGACCTTCGCGGCGGTGTAGAAGGCGAGGTTCACATCGAGGTTCCGCTCGCGCATGAGGACGGGGCGGTCATGGATGATGTCGTCCACGCTATTCGTGAGGCCGAGGAACATGGCGACGACGAGCGAGAGGAAGAGGTAGGTGGGGATGTGGAAGGAGGAGGCGAAATCGTAGACTTCGCTCTCGGAGTAGCGGAGCACGAGGCCGGTGAGGAGTGCGAGCAGCGGGGCCTCGAGGATGGTGGTGAGGAGGTTCGCACGGTTGCGCAGTTTGCTGAGGAAGGCGCGGCGGAGGAGGATGGTGAATTGGCGCCACTGCTCGCGGGCGCGGAGGCCTTCGCGGCGGCGTGGTGCCGGTGGCTGGGCTGCGGCGGGTTCGCGGGGGGCGGGCGTGGATTGGACATCCTTGAGCAGGCGGTGGGCGTCGAATTTGTCGCGCCAGTAGTCGGGTGAGAACCGGCGGGCGGGGACGAGCTGGCCGCGGTCGTTTTCCTCGAGGATGATGTCGCCGCCGAGGTCGCGCAGCGGGGTTTCGAGCACATCGAAAATGAATTCCGGGCGGGTGGTGCCGCAGTTTTCGCAGGCGCCGGAGGATTCCTTGGCGAGGGTGTCCGCGGCATCGGCGAAGTATTCGAGCGTTTCGCGCGGGGTGCCGAAGAAGACGAGCTTCCCGCCGCGGTCGAGGACGATCGCCTTGTGGAACATCTGGAAGATGCGGGAGGTCGGCTGGTGGATCGTGACGATGACGATTTTGTTGTGCGCCATGTCGCGGATGATTTCCATGATGTGCTCGGAATCCTTCGAGCTGAGGCCGCTGGTGGGCTCGTCGAAGAGGAACACATCGGCGGTGCTGACCATGTCGAGGCCGATGTTGAGGCGCTTGCGCTCGCCGCCGCTGAGGGTTTTGCGGGCGGCGGGGCCGACGACGGAGTTCCGTCGCTCGTTGAGGCCGAGCTCGGCGAGCTTCGCATCGATGCGGCGCATGCGCTCGCGGCGGCCGATGTGGGGGGCGCGGATGGCGGCCGCGAAGTCGAGGTTCTCGGCGATGGTGAGCTGTTCGTCGAAGGCGTCGTATTGCGGGATGTAGGCGACATATTTCCGCAGGGCGCCGTGGTGGGCGTAGAGCGGCTGGTTGTTGAAAAGGACCGAGCCGGAGGCGGGGGCGAACTGGCCTGAGAGGGCGCGGAGCAGGGTGCTCTTGCCGCAACCGCTCGCGCCCATCACGCAGACCAGTTCCCCGCGTTCGACCGAGAACGAGATGCCATCGAGGGCGGTGGCGCCACCGCGGAATTTGCAAACGAGGTCGCGGGCCTCGAGGGTGCGGACGAGGTTCCTTTCCTCCTCGATGATTTGTTCGGTGAAGTCGCAGCGGAGGACCTGGCCGGTGTCGATGCGGATGAGGTCGCCATCGGCGAGCGGGGCGGTGTTCCGCACCGGCATGCCGCCCACGAGGATTGGGCGGTCAGATTGCAGGACATCCACGCGGCCGACCTTTTGTTCGTAGTCGCACGAGATTTTCAGGAGGACCTCGCCGCCGTGGCCGGGCGAGAGGAGGATGTCGTCTTCTTCCAGTTGTCCGGGGTCGTTCGAGACGAGGTATTCGCTTTTGGTCGGCTTCAGTTCGAACCGGCCGCCATAGGACCGGGCGCGCTGGCGGAGGTAGTCGAGGTCGAGGACGCTGTCGTTGTGGAAGACGATTTTGTCCTCGAGCGTTGCGGAGACCTCGCGGCCGCGCTCGAGCCGGGCGCCATTGAGGACGGCATCGACATCCTTGAGCGCGCGCACACTGACCCTCAAACCGAAGGCGACGCGCAGGCAGGAGTCGCGCGACTGGTTTTTTTCGAGGGTCACTTCGTCCCCGTCGTCCACCTCGACGAAGATTTCGGGCAGGGTGACATTTTTCTTTGCGTTGAAATAGAAGATGAGGTCCGCATAGGTGAGGACCATGTCGTCGATGAGCACGCGCTGGCCGGAGTAGAGGCGCGCGAACGAGCCGGGCTCGAGGGCGCGGCCCTGGACGATGAGGGTGCGGCCGCTGAGGTTTTTCAGGATCACTAGGTCGCCGAAGCGGTAGGAATTCAGCCGCTCGCCGGGCTGGAAATCGTGGACCACCACATCCGACTCGTCCGGGTGGCCGAAGCTCACCATTTCCAGCGGCGAGGCGCCGGAGGAGTAAACGGAGGGGTCGGCCTTCGCATCGGCGTTGAGTTGGTAAACGATGTCGATGGCCTGCGAGGCCATGCCGAGGCGCGACATGAAGGCGTAGTAGGCGACCACGGCTTCGTTTTTGAGGCCGGCGCGGGCGATGAGGTCGTAGAGCTGGACGCCGAGGAGGATTTTGCGCTCCTCGCTGAGCTGGCCGGAGAGTTTTTGCGCGACGGCGTCGAGGTCCTGCTTTTGGAGCAATGCGGTGCGGAAAAGTTCGCGGAGGTCGGAGTAAACCGCGTCCGGGTAATCGTAGCGGAGGAAGCCGAGGCTGGAGTCGATTTCCTCCTCGAGCAATTCGCCGTCCACGCGCGAGAAGGCGGCGAGGACCTGGATGAGGGTGGGGAGGAGGTTCGGCGCTTCGACCACGGTGCGTGGGCGGCCCTGGATGCGGCGGGCGAGGCGGCGGAGTGCGGACTGGGCTCCGGAGGCCAGGCGGAGGAAACCCTCGAGGCGGCTTTGCAGGCCGGGCTGATTCGAGGAGCTTTGGGAGGGGTCCACTGACGGGCAAAATATCCGCGGCTTGGCGCGCTGGCAATCCGCTCCTCGGGTGGTGCGTTTTCTGCCGAAAAACCATTGCCCCCGCCCCCGCGCCCCCGTCACATTCGCCCGATGATCCGCCACGACCAGCGCAGCCCGCGCCAAATCCGCCCCGTCACCATCGAGAAAAACATCGCCCCGCACGCGCAGGGCTCGGTTTTGATCTCCTTCGGCAACACCAAAGTCATCTGCGCCGCCACCATCGAGGAGTCTGTGCCCCGTTGGATGAAGGAGCAAAACAAGACCGGCGGCTGGATCACCGCCGAATACTCCATGCTCCCCTACAGCACCCTCACGCGCAAACAGCGCGACTCTTCGCGCGGCAAGCCCGACGGCCGCGGCACCGAGATCCAACGCCTCATCGGCCGCTCGCTCCGCGCCGTTGCCGACCTCGAAAAACTCGGGCCCCGCACGCTCTGGGTCGATTGCGATGTCCTGCAAGCCGATGGCGGCACCCGCACCGCAGCCATCACGGGCGCTTCGATTGCCGTCGAACTCGCCGCCCGTTGGCTCGTGCAGGAGGGGAAAACCCCCGCCCCGGCTGTGAAAAACCGCGTCGCCGCAGTGAGCGTGGGCGTTGTCGGGGGAGAAATCCTCGTGGACCTCGACTACCCCGAGGACAAGGACGCCTGCGTGGACATGAATGTCGTCATGACGGACAAGTTCGACTTCGTCGAAGTCCAGGGCAGCGGCGAGGAGAATGTCTTCTCCGCCGCCCAACTCGAAGGAATGGTCTCCGCCGCCCGAGACGGCATTTCCCAGCTCCTCGAAATCCAAAAAGCCGCCCTCGACTAACCAGCATCCCGCCGTGCCGCTGCTCGCCTATGTCCACGACCTCAGCCCGTTCGCGCTGCGGTTCGGCGAGGGCTTCGGCATCCGCTGGTATGGGCTCGCGTATGTCGCCGCCTTCCTTGCTGGCTACGGCATTTGCCTGCACCTCGCCCGCCGCGGCTTCAGCGACATAGCGCCCGGCGCCATCGCCGATTTCATCACCGGCACCGCGCTCTTCGGCGTCGTCCTCGGCGGCCGCCTGGGCTACATGCTGTTTTACGACTTAGAAAATTTCGCGCGCGACCCGCTCCTGGTTTTCAAGCTCTGGGACGGCGGCATGTCCAGCCACGGCGGCATCCTCGGCATCGTCATTTTCACATTCATCTACGCCCGCCGGAAAAAAATCCCCTGGCTCAATGTCGGCGACACCGTCGTCGTGGCCGCACCCGTGGGAATTTTCCTCGGCCGCTGCGCGAATTTCATCAACGGCGAACTCTACGGCCGCCCCGCCAGCGTCCCCTGGGCGGTCCAATTCCCCGCCGAACTCCACGAAATCGACCCCGCCCGCGCCCAGGCAGCCCTCGACTCCGCCGCCGCTGCGAACCCCGCCTGGAATTCCATCCCAGCCCTCATCGCAAACGCCTCCGATCCCCGCCTCTCCGAAATCCTCGCCCAGCACCTCACCCCCCGACACCCCTCGCAAATCTACGCCGCCCTGCTCGAAGGCGCCGCGCTCTTCGCCATTCTTTGGATCCTGCGCACCCGCTTCCGCCTGCCAGACGGCATCCTCACCGGCGTGTTTTTCATCACCTACGCCCTCCTCCGCATCATCGGCGAATTTTTCCGCGAACCCGATGCCCCGCCCACCCTCGCCCTCACGCGCGGGCAATTCCTCTCCCTCTTCCTCCTCCTCATCGGGGCCGCCTTCCTCGCCGCCGCGAAACTCCGCCCCACCTGGGCGCCGTGCTTCCGCCGTTGAAAATCGCCGCCGCAATCGCCCTCGCGCTCGCCGCCGCCGTGGTGTTCCTTCTCCGCATGCCGCGTTTCGAATCCCAGCCCCGCCCGGCATCCACATTCGGGGAAGCCCTCGAAAAATTCGCCACCCTGCGCGCCTCCGAGTCCACCCTTCCGCTCCACCCCGAGGGCGCAAGCCGCCTCCTCCACCATGGCAAAAAAACCCAGCGCGCCTTCGTCCTCCTCCACGGCCTCACGAACTGCCCGGAGCAATTTGCCTCCCTCGCCGCCCAGCTCCACTCCACCGGCGCGAATGTCGTCATCCCCCGCGCCCGCCTCGCAGGGTTCGCCGACCGCCTCAATGGCGAGCACGGCTCCCAAACCGCCCAAGACCTCATCGACCAAGCCTCCACCGGGCTCGACATCGCCGCAGGCCTTGGCGACCGCACCACGCTCGTCGGCCTCTCGGGAAGCGCCGTCGCCGCCACATGGGTCGCCCAAAACCGCGATGGCATCCACACCCTCGTCCTCCTCGCGCCGTTTTTCGGCTACGCCAACGCCCACCCCGCCCTCGTCGATGCCGCCGCCCCTTTCCTCGCCGCCCTCCCGAATTTCTATGTCTGGTGGGACCCCGTGAAAAAAGAAAACCTCCCCGGCCCGCCCCACGCCTACCCCCGCTTCGGCACACGCTCCATCGCCGAGTGCCTCCTCCTCTCGCGCGATGTCCGCCGCCACATCGAATCCCGCCCGCCACGCGCCGAAAAAATCGTCATCGCCACCACCGCCGACGACACAGCCGCGGATAACGCCCTCACCGCATCCATCGCCGGCCGCCTCTCCGCCCTGCCCGGCGCGAAGGTCGTCCGCCACGAATTCCCGAAACACGCCGCCGTCCCCCACGACATGGTCGACCCCGCCCAACCCCACGCGAAGCCCGCCACCGTCTACCCGGTCCTGCTCTTGCTCATGGATGCTTCACCCGCCCCGCCGAACGAGGTTTTTTCTGGAAACGCCACTCCCCCCGCCGCACACTGATTCCATGCAGCTCCACATCACTCCGCGCAATATCACCCTCACCGGCGCCATCCACGAATTCGTCGCGGAAAAGGTCAGCCACCTCGAGGGCCATGGCGAGACCATCATCGCCGCGCACATCGTCCTCCTCCACAACCACGACCGGAAAAAGCCCTACCATGTGAAGGTCCACCTCGCCCTCTCCGGGCCCGACATCCATGCCGAGGATTCCGAAGCCGACCTCTACTCCGCCATCGACCGCGTCGTCGACAAGCTCTCCCGCCAGATCGCCAAGCTCAAAACCAAGCACAAGGAGCTCGCCAAACACCGCACCCAGCTCCAGCGCGAAGCGGAGAAGCGCGGCTACCGCCGCCGCTGACCCGCGTGGAAGACTACAAGGTCAAGCTCGACGTCTTCGAGGGCCCGCTCGACCTCCTCCTCTACCTCATCAAACGCGACGAGGTCGACATCTACGACATCTCGATCGAGCGCATCACGAAGCAATACCTCGCCTACCTCGAGGCATTCCAGGTCCTGAACATCGAACTCGCCGGCGAGTTCATCGTCATGGCGGCGAACCTCCTCTATATCAAATCCCGCACCCTCCTCCCCGCCGACCAGCAGCCCCCCGAGGAGGACGCCGAGGAGGACGACCCCCGCTTCGAACTCATCCGCCAGCTCATCGAATACAAAAAATTCAAGGAAGCCGCCGCCCGCCTCCGCGACCACGAGGCGCTCCAGGCGAACCTCTTCCCGCGCGTCCCGGCCACCCCCGAACTTGCCCCCGCCGAGAACCTCCTCGTCGAGGAAGTCGGCATCTTCGACCTCATCCACGCCTTCCAGAAAATCCTCAAGCGCATCGACGCCAAAAAAGAGGACCTCCGCGAAATCTTCGCCGAAAATTTCACCGTCTCGGAAAAAATCGACCACCTCCTGCGCGTCACCTCCTCCGGCGTCTCCATGCGCTTCGAGGAACTCTTCGCCGACGCCGCCAGCCGCACCGAAATCGTCGTCACCTTCCTCGCCATGCTCGAGCTCATCCGCCTCAAGCAACTCCGCGTCCGCCAACAATCCCATTTCGACGAAATCTGGATCGACCGCGTCGGCGACCTGATCCCCGCCCCCGCTGAATACTGAAAACTGAAAACTCCGCCCAATGACCGAAGAGCCCACCACCGAAATTGAAGGGGAAACAGCCCCCCCCGTGCCTGACACTGACACCGTCCCCGAGCCCCTCTTCCCCCTTCCCCGCATCATCGAGTCCATCCTCTTCGCCTCCCAAAAGCCCGTCTCCGCGAAGGAACTCACCGCCTTCCTCAAAGGCGCCGCCGAAGCCGCGAAGGAAAACCCCGCCATCGCCTGCTTCGCAAAAACCAACCGCGCCCAGCTCGACGACGCCATCCAGCAACTCGAGCAGGAATACGCCGCCACCGGCCGTTCCTTTGAAATCCGCGAATCCGCCGCCGGCTGGCAGCTCGTCACCAAAGCCGATTTCGCCCCCTGGCTCCGCCAGCTCTTCCCCGAGAACCGCCAGGCCCGCCTCAGCGCCCCCGCCATGGAGACGCTCGCCATCATCGCCTACCGCCAACCCATCACCCGCGCCGACATCGAAGCCGTCCGCGGCGTCGCCGTCGATGGCGTCATGCAAACCCTCCTCGACCGCAACCTCGTCCGCATCGCCGGCCGCGCCGAAATCGCCGGCCGCCCCCTCCTCTACGAAACCACCCAGCACTTCATGGAGCACTTCGGGTTGAAAAACCTCGACGACCTCCCCAACGCCACCGAACTCCGCCGCATCCCCCTCCCCACCGCCACCCCGCCCCCCGCCGAAACACCCGCAACCACCGAACCACAAACAGCCCCCGACCCCACCCCCGACGCCGAAGCAGCCACCCCATCGACTCCCGAACCACCCACCACCGACCCCGCCACCCCATCGACCCCCGAACCACCCCCCGCCACTTAAAACTTAATTCTTAAAACTTAAAACTTCTCCATGTCCTCCCTCTCCACCCTCCGCGAAAAAATCGACGCTCTCGACACCGAGCTCCTCCGCCTGCTCAACGAGCGCGCCACCCTCGCGATGGAGATTGGCGTCGTCAAAAACCGCGAGTCCCTCCCCATCTATTCGCCCGACCGCGAGACGAAACTCCTCCGCAGCCTCATCGAGCGCAGCGCCGGCCCCCTCCGCCCCGAAGCCATCAAGGCCATCTACCGCGAAATCATGTCAGCCTCCCTCTCCCTCGAGAAGGATGTCGTCATCGCCTGCCTCGGCCCCTCCGGCAGCCCCACCCACCAGGCCGCGCTCTCGAAGTTCGGCTCCAGCGTCCGCTACGCCCACACCCTCTCCATCCCCGAGGCCTATGAGCAGGTCGCCAAAGACGAAGCCGACTGCGCCGTCGTCCCCCTCGAGGACCCCGTCCACGGATTCATCAACGCCACCCTCGACGAACTCGCCACCACCCCCCTCGCCATCTGCGCCGAAATCCTCCCGGACTCCGACACCGACGGCAACCCCGCAGGCGCACGCTTCATCGTCCTTGGCCGCCAGGTGAACGCCCCCTCCGGCGGCGACCAGACCATGATCATGCTCCGCATCGAGAACAAACCCGGCGCCCTCGTCGCCGCGCTCGAACCCTTCAAGGACCTCGAAATCAACCTCACCCACTTCGCCAGCCGCCCCGCCATGCGCGGCAGCAACGACACCTTCTTCTTCGTCCAGGCCGACGGCCACCGCCAGGAAATCCAAAACTCCGAACTCCTCCGCGAACTCTCGAAAAACTGCCGCGCCGTCAAAATCCTCGGCAGCTACCCGAAGCCCGCCGCGTGAGCACCTTCCTCGAAAAAATCCTCGCCGATGTCCGTGCCGAACTCGCCACGGCCAAACAAAAAAACCCGGGGCGCGAACTCCGCGCCCGCCTGGCCGATGCCCCGCCCCCCCGCCCGTTCCACGCCGCCCTCTCCGCACCCGGCTTCGGCCTGATTGCCGAAATCAAGGAACGCTCCCCCAGCGTCGGCCCGATGCGCGCCGAAAATGTCGCCGCCGCCCCAGCCGCCTACGCCGCCAGCCCCATCGTCCGCGCCGTCTCCGTCCTCACGAACCACACCCACTTCGGCATGGACATCCACCGCCTCGCCGCCATCCGCGCCAAAGTGCCACAGCCCGTCCTGCGGAAGGATTTTTTCATCGACGACCACCAAGTCCTCGAAGCCCGCGCCTTCGGGGCCGATGCCATCCTCCTCATGGCGAATGTCCTCGACACCGCCACCATGGCCCGCCTCCACGCCCTCGCCCTCTCGCTCGGCATGGAAGCCCTCTTCGAAATCCACACCGCCGCCGAAATCGCCACCCTCCCGCCCGCCGCCCGCATCGTCGGCATCAACAGCCGGAAATTCCAATCCACCACCGGCTTCGTCGCCACCGGTTCCTCCTCTTCCCAAGACTTCTCGCTCGACACCTCCGCCTTCGCCCTCGTGGACCAACTCCCCGCCCATTCCATCAAAGTCGCCGAAAGCGGCCTCGCCCCCGAAGGCATCCCCGCCGTTGCGGAAAAATTCCAAGCCGCCCTCGTCGGCACCACCCTCCTCCGCGACGAACGCGGCATCGCCGCCTCCCTCGCCGACTTCGCCAAACAAATCCCGCTCAACCGCTAAAATACCGAATACGTTAATCTCGAAAATCTGCGAAACGCCGCTTCCTTCAATTTCAATTCTCCGAATATGCCCGCCATCACACCCGAAATCATCGCCAAGCACGGCATCGCGCCCGACGAATACGATCGCATCCTCAAAATCCTCGGACGCGAACCGAACCTCACCGAACTCGGCGTTTTCTCCGTCATGTGGAGTGAGCATTGCTCCTACAAAAACTCGAAGCTCGAGCTGAAAAAATTCCCTGTTACCGGCCCGCGCGTCCTCGTGAAAGCCGGCGAGGAAAATGCCGGCGTCATCGACATCGGCGACGGATGGGCCATCGCATTCAAGATGGAAAGCCACAACCACCCGAGCGCCATCGAGCCCTTCCAAGGCGCAGCCACAGGCGTCGGCGGCATCATCCGCGACATCTTCACCATGGGCGCCCGCCCCGTGTTTTCGATGAATTCCCTCCGCTTCGGCGACATCCGCGGCGACTCCCAACAATCCGCCACCAACCGCCGCCTCTTCGCAGGAGTGGTGAGTGGCATCGCCCACTACGGAAACTGCATCGGCATCCCCACCATCGGCGGCGAGGTCTATTTCGACGACAGCTACTCGGGCAACCCGCTCGTGAATGTCTTCTGCCTCGGCATCCTCAAGCACGAGCAAATCGCCCGCGGAGCCGCCAAGGGAGTGGGCAACCCCGTCTTCTATGTCGGCGCGGAAACCGGACGCGACGGCCTCGCCGGCGCCGCCTTCGCCTCGCGCGAACTCACCGAGGAATCCAAGGAAGACCGCCCCGCCGTGCAAGTCGGCGACCCCTTCCGCGAGAAACTCCTCCTCGAAGCCTGCCTCGAACTCCTCGCCAGCGGCTGCGTCGCAGGCATCCAGGACATGGGCGCCGCCGGCCTCACCTGCTCGACCTGCGAAACCGCCAGCCGCGGCGGCACCGGCGTCGAGATCGATGTCAACCTCGTGCCGAAACGCGAAACCGGCATGACCCCCTACGAAATCCTGCTCTCCGAATCCCAGGAACGCATGCTCGTCATCGTCAAAAAAGGCGAAGAGGACAAAGTCCGCGCCATCTTTGAAAAATGGGACCTCCCCTACGCCCTCGTCGGCGTGGTCAACGACGACGGCATGATGCGCGTCCGCGAAGGCAACGAAGTCGCCGTCGAAATCCCCGCCCGCCAACTCGCCGACGAAGCCCCGCTCTACTCCCGCGAAGCCGCTCCCAAAAAGGCCCCCGAGCCCCTCGACCCCGCCAGCGTTCCCGAAGCCGACCCCATTTCCTCGCTGGAAAAACTCCTAGCCCACCCGAGCATCGCCTCGAAGCGTTGGGTCTGGCAGCAATACGACCACATGGTCCGCCTCGGCGCCACCGTGCTCCCCGGCTCGGACGCCGCCGTCTTCATCGTCCGGGAAGCCAACAAAATCCTCGCCGCATCCACCGATTGCAACGCGGTCTACTGCAAGCAAGACCCCCGCGAAGGCGGCCGCATCGCCGTCGCCGAAGCCGCCCGCAACATCGCCTGCACCGGCGCGATTCCGCTCGCCGTCACCGACAACCTGAATTTTGGAAATCCCCACAAACCCGAAAATTTCCTCCAGCTCCGCGAAGCCATCGAAGGCCTCGCCGAGGCCTGCCGTGCGTTCGACACCCCCGTCACCGGCGGAAATGTCAGCCTCTACAACGAATCCCCCGCCGGAGCCATCGACCCCACGCCCACCGTCGGCATGGTCGGCCTCGTCGAAAAACCCGAACACATCACCACCCAAGCCTTCAAAGCCGCGGGTGACATCATCCTCCTCATCGGCGAGCCCGGCCACGAACTCGGCGCCTCCCACTACCTCCTTGCCATCCACGGCCGCAAAGCCGGCGCCCCGCCCCAACTCGACTACGCCAAGGAACTCGGAGTCCAAAATGCCGTCCGCGACCTCATCCGCCAAGGCCTCGTCCGCAGCGCCCACGACTGCTCCGAAGGCGGCCTCGCCGTGAACCTCGCCGAATCCTGCCTCAGCGGAAACCTGGGTGCCGAAGCCACCCTCCCCGGCACCCGCGCCGACATCGCCCTCTTCAACGAGTCGCAATCCCGCATCGTCATCTCGTTAAGTCCTGAAAACGCCGCGAAAGCCGAAGAATTCCTAAACTCAAAAAAAATCCCCCGCTCGCGCCTGGGAACCGTTGTTGCAGATCAAAAACTCACAATCACCACCGCCGGCAAACCCTTCTCTTGGCCCTTGGAAACCCTCCGCACCGCCCACGAAGCAACAATCCCAACGCTGATGAGTTGGGAAAAATAGGCGCGCCGACGTCCCCGTCGGCCCACGGACAACCGTGAAAAACACCAAATCCCCCGCAGAAGCCAACGGGGACGTTGGCGCTCCCAAAGAGTGGTATTCCCGCGGCTATCTCCCCCACCGCGACGCCAAGCAACTCCTCCAAGCCGTCACCTTCCGCCTCGCCGATAGCCTCCCTCAGGAAAAACTCAAGCTACTGGAAGAGGAGTTATCGAACCTTCCCGAAAACCAACGCCACACCCACCGGCGTGAGAAAATCGAAAAGTGGCTCGATGCCGGCATGGGCTGTTGCGCCCTGCGCAACCCGAAATGTGCGGAGCAGATGCGCGACGCACTCCATCACTTCGACGGCCAGCGTTATCGACTCATCGCCTGGTGCATCATGCCAAACCATGTGCATGTGCTCATGGAAACGCTCACGCCCATCGCGCGAATTATCCAAGGTTGGAAATCCGTCACCGCCCGCTGGGCATTGGCCCACAACGAAGATCTAAAACTCGGCATCCCGGACACAAAACACCTATGGATGCGGGACTACTGGGATCGATACATCCGCAACGACAGGCATTTCGAGAATGTCGTGCTCTACATCCACCAAAACCCCGTCCAAGCCGGCCTTTGCCAACGCGCCGAAGATTGGCCCTGGTCCAGCGCCGGAACGCCGAGGTCCTCCTCGGCATCCACGCCCCACTCGGCCAACGAGGACGTTGGCGCTCCCAGCCCCACTCGAAATCCGTCGTCTCCAAAAAAAAGGGAAAGCAAACCACTTCTGAATTTCTGAAACATGTGCCCCTCGGCGCCGATGCGAATTCGCCACGCCAGTCCGGTTGACACCTAGGGGGTCCGCCACCATAGTCCCGACCCGCCCGCGCCCGGGCCGAAACCGAAACCATGGAAAAAATCCGCAACATCGCGATCATCGCCCACGTCGACCACGGCAAAACCACCCTCGTCGACCAACTCCTCAAGCAGTCCGGCACCTTCCGCTCGAACCAGAAGGTGGACGAGCGCGTCATGGATTCCATGGACCTCGAAAAGGAAAAAGGCATCACCATCCGCGCCAAGAACGCCGCGTTCCGCTGGGAGGATTACCATGTGAACATCGTCGACACCCCCGGCCACGCGGACTTCGGCGGCGAGGTCGAGCGCATCATGAAGATGGTCGATGGCGTCCTGTTGGTCGTGGACGCCCACGACGGCCCGCAGGCCCAAACCAAGTTCGTCCTCAAAAAAGCGCTCGAGAACAAACTCAAGCCGATCGTGGTCATCAACAAAATCGACCGCGAGAACGCCCGCCCCCACAAGGTCCTCGACATGGTCTTCGAGCTTTTCCTCGAACTCGGCGCGGACGACCACCAACTCGACTTCCCGCACATCTACGCCAGCGCGAAGGCCGGCTTCGCCAAGCGCGAACTCGTCGATCCCAGCTCCACCATGCTCCCGCTCTACGAGGCGATCGCGTGGCACATCCCCGCGCCGCCGAAGCCCGAGGTGGACTATTTCCAAATGCTGGTCTCGAACCTCGACTACAGCGACTACCTCGGCCGCATCGCCTACGGCCGCATCATCAGCGGCACCGTCAAGCAGGGGCAACCGATCGTTTGCATCCACAAGGACGGCCAGAAGGAAAAAGCCAAGGTCACCGCGATTTTCTCCCACGAGGGGCTCGAGAAAGTCCAAATCCCCGAAGCCTCCGCCGGCGACATCGTTGGCATCAGCGGCTTCGAGGAAATCTTCATCGGCGAAACGCTCGTCGATTCCGAGGAACGCGCGGCCCTGCCGTTCGTCGAAATCGACCCGCCCACCATCTCGATGAAAATTTGCGTGAACGATTCCCCGCTCGCCGGCCGCGAAGGGAAGCTCCTCACCGCCCGCCAAATCCGCGACCGCCTCATCAAGGAAACCCGCGGCAATGTTTCCATCGCCGTTTCGGACACCGAGACCGCCGGGCATTTCGAGGTGAAGGCCCGCGGCGAAATGCAGATCGCCATCCTCGTCGAGCAAATGCGGCGCGAAGGGTTCGAACTGCTCGTCTCCCGCCCCGAGGTCATCTTCCGCCGCGCGGAGGACGGCTCCGTGCTCGAGCCCATGGAAACGCTCTATGTCGATGTCCCGCCCGACAACCTCGGCGACATCCTGCAAAACCTCGCCGGCCGCAAGGCCGAGATCGTGAACATGGAGCACAACCCCCACAGCGTGCTCGTGCAGGCGACCATTCCGACCCGCGGCATCATCGGCTTCGAAACCGACCTCGTGAACCTCACGAAAGGCCACGGCATTTGCAGCCACCTCTTCAAGGAATACGGGCCGCACAAGGGCGAAATCCCGAGCCGCAACAACGGCGTCCTCGTTTCCATGGAAGGCGGCACCAGCATGGCCTATGCGCTCGACAGCATCCAGGAGCGCGGCCGCCTTTTCATCGGCCCGCAGGAGGAAATCTACGAAGGCATGATCGTCGGCGAAAACGCCCGCCCGGACGACATGCCGGTCAACCCCTGCAAGGCGAAAAAATTGACGAACATGCGCAGCCAGGGCGACGGCAAGGGCATCTCGCTCGCGCCGCCGATCGTGATGAGCCTCGAGCGCTCGCTCGAATACATCGCGCCCGACGAGTATGTGGAGGTCACGCCGAAATCGCTGCGCCTCCGCAAGAAGATCCTCGACGCCACGGCCCGCAAGCGCGCCGAAAAATCCGCCGGCACATTCGCCTGACAAAACCGGTTCGCACCGGAAAAACCATCCCCGCCCAAAACAGGAAAAGCGGTCCTAAGACCGCTTTTTTGTTTTCCGCCGGGCTTCCCCCCGACGGGAGCACCGTGCCTCCCACCCAAGTCGGCACGGGCTCCCGCCCCATTTTCGGGGGAAGATGTTACCGTGCGTGTTGCAGGCGGACCCTGCGGTTCCGCCCGTTCTTGCCGCGGATCACCACGCGGCCGCTGTCGAAGAGGTCCGACATTGCGGCGACGAGTTCACGGCTGTTCCGGGCGCAGGACCCGACGATGGAGACAAGGTCTCCGAGGGAATATTTGGTTCGGTTGATTTTTTTGTAGATGTTTTTCATAGCTTGCGCTGTTGCATGGTTGGACAGCATCGCGGGTGCCAATGTTCAAAAACTTTTTTTCACCGCCCCAAACCCCACAGCCCAAGGCCCAACGAAACGCGTTGCCGCCTCAGAAAAGGAGGAACGCCGCGTAGCCGTAGGAGAAAAAAATGCCGATTGCCACGGCCACGCCGGACGCGCCGGCGATTTTTTCCGTGAGCGTGCCGCGGATTGCCTGCTCGAAAAACAACGCAACAGCCACCCACACCATCGGCAGCGCGAAGAGCCAAGCGCCGTCGCGCGCCATCCACACGGAGAATGCGGGGAACGAGCCTTCGACATTGTCGGCGAACCCCGAGGCTTTGAGCAGCACATTCACGGTGAGGAGTCCTAGCGAAACAAAAACGAATTGGGTGAGGCCGAGGGAAAGGATCATGGCGTGGATGCGAGTGTGCGCCGCATGGCGTCAAGCGGCGCGGGTTGGTTGAACCAGGTTTCAAAAGAGAGCGCCCCCTGGTGGAGCAACATCGAGAGGCCGTTCGCACACCGCGCGCCGGCGGCGGCTGCATCCTCGAGGAGCCGCGATACGCCCGAGGAGTAAACGGTATCGAAAACCAAAAGGTTCGGAGTGATCAAAGCCGGCGGAAGCACGGGGGGGTCGGAGCGTTTCATGCCGAGCGATGTGGCGTTGATCACAATGTCTGCGTTGGCGAGTTCCTGCTTCAGCGCCCCGGCTTCCATGGAAATTGCGGCGATGCGCTCGCCGGGACCGGAAATTTTTTCTGCGAGGAAACGCGGGGCGAGTTCGCGCGCAAGGCGGGCCGCCTTTTCCAGGGTCCGGTTTGCCAGCACGAGCCTCTCGCAGCCCTCAAGGGCGCATTGGACGGCGATGGCACGCCCGGCCCCGCCCCCGGCACCAAGGAGCACCACCCGCAAATCGCGCAGGTCCACACTGAATTCCTCGCGCACGGCGCGCACCAGGCCGGGACCGTCGGTATTGAACCCGAGCAATTTTTCCCCCTCGACGAGGATGGTGTTCACGCTGCCGGCGGCGCGGGCGTAATCGTCGGCCCAATCGACAGCCTCCAGCGCGGCGCCCTTGTGTGGAATGGTCACATTCGCGCCGATGAACCCGGCTTGCGGCAGGGCGCGGAGGGCTTTTGGGAAATCGGAGGCATGTGCGTGGATGCGTGTGTAGGAGGCATGCATGCCGCAGGCGCGCAGCGCGGCGTTTTGGAAAACCGGTGAACGGGAGTGGGCGACCGGATCGCCGAAAACGCCGAGGCGCAGCGGCGGGTCGAAAGAAGCCGCCATGCCGGGGTTCGCAATCAACTCCCCGGCGGAAATGGTCTCCGGCACTTGCATTGTTGGTTCAACAAAGCAGGCGCCGCCTGCGGAGGCAAGGCACCTCGCCCCTTCGGCTGCCGCTTTTCGGCGTTGAGCCCCGTGGGGACGCCGTGGTTTAAGAAGAAGTCCCCATGCCGAATCCCGACTCCGATCCTGCGAGATGAGCAGCCCGCACCGTGTTTTCATCACCGGGACGGCACTCCTCGCCGGCGGCAGCGGTTCGACCGCCGAAGTTTGGGGGGCGCTGTGCGGCGATTCCTTCCTCGCCGGCGCACGGCCGTCGGATGCCGCCCTTGCGAAGATCGCGGGTTTGGACACGGGCGACGCCGCGATCCTTGCCCGGCACCAGCTCCTTGCCTTGGCGGTTTTGGAAAAGGCTTGGGCAAATGCGCGCCTGCCCGGCGAGCGTAACCGCCTGCGGGGGGAGGGGAGCAAAACACGGCATCCACGGATTGGATGCGTTTCGGGAACTTCCTCGGGAAACCTCGCCGCGATGGAGTTGGAGGACGATGCCACTTCGAAAATCCATCCCTATGCCATCACGCGCTGGCGGGGAAATTCGGTCGGGGCCGCCGCCACGCTCCGGTTTGGGTTGGGAGGGTGCGATTTTTCCATCAACGCCGCCTCGGGCACGGGCGCCCAAGCGGTTTTCCTCGGCGGAACGATGGTGCGGCATGGTTTGGCGGATGCGGTGGTTTTGGTGGCGGCGGATCCCGCCCCGTCACCACGGCTTCTGCGCGCGATGGAAAGGAACCGCAGCGTGCGCCAGGACCAGGTTGCCCGGCCGCTCGGCAGCGGGCGCGCCGGAATGAGCCCGTCGGAAGGTGCGGCCTGCCTCATTATGGAATCCGCCGAGCACGCCTTTGCGCGCAATGCGGAGCCACTCGCCGAGTGGCTCGGCGGGGAAACGGCGAACGAGGCGCACCACCTCCTTGCGCCCGAGCCCGGGGCGGGTGTGCTCGGGGAACTTCTTCAAAATTCGCTCCACGAGCATGGAGCACCCGATTGGATTTCGCTGCACGCCACCGGAACGCCGCGTTTCGACGCGGTGGAGGTTGCTTGCCTGAAAAAAACCTTCGGGGACCTGTTGCCCTGGGTCAGCGCCATCAAGCGCACCACCGGCCACGCGCTCGGTGCCTCCGGCCTCATCGAGGCGTGCCTGCTTGTCGAGGGGCTCCGCCTCGGAAAAGTGCCCCGCTGGCCGGCGGACACCGACCCCGCGCTCGGCCTTGTTTGCCCCGGCGCCCCGCCCGTTCCGCGGAGGGCGTTGCAGGTTGGTCAGGGGATGGGCGGCGTGGTGGCGGTCAATTCCTTCTCCGCCGCCGGACCGGTGCCGTAGAAGTTTTTTCCAATCTCGATTTTCGGCCGGCCGTTCGAAAGCCGCCATTTGTTCGAATCGCGCAGCGAGTAGATGCAACCGCAATATTCCTGCTGGTAGAATTGTTCCCGCTTGGAAATTTCCAGCATGCGCTGGGCGCCGCCGCCCTTGCGCCAGTTGAAGGTCCAATACGAGAGGCCCGGGTATTTCGCCGCCGCGCGCTCGCCGCAGCCGTTGATCTGGTCCATGTCCTTCCAGCGCGAAATTCCAAGGCAGCTTGTGATGACGGGGAAGCCGTTTTCATGGGCGTGCAGCGCGGTGCGCTCGAACCGCATATCGAAGCACATGGTGCAGCGCTTACCCTTCTCCGGTTCCCACTCGAGCCCCTTGGCGCGCGCGAACCAATGGTCGGTGTCGTAGTCGGCATCGATGAACGGAATCCCGTGCTTCTCCGCAAAGCGGATGTTCTCGGATTTGCGCAACTCGTATTCCTCCCGCGGATGGATGTTCGGGTTGTAGAAATAGATGGTGTAATCAATCCCCGAAGCCGCCATCGCCTCCATGACCTCGCCCGAGCAAGGCGCGCAGCACGAGTGGAGCAGCACCCTTTTGTGCCCCCCGGGCGGTATGAGAATCGGGCGTTCGCTCATCGCGGGAAGTTTCGCCTTTTGGAATTCACTCCTCAATCCGCCTTCAAAAGCTCGACCATTTCCTCTGCGACGCCGGAGGCGGATGCGGGGTTTTGGCCGGTGACGAGCAAACCGTCCACGGCGACATGTTTTTCGAAATCCGGTGCGGATGTGTGCTTGGCGCCGCGTTCCCCCAGTTTTGTCGCGAGCAGGAACGGCACGGTTTTTGTCAGCCCCACTTTTTCCTCCTCGGAGTTGGTGAAGGCCGCGACTTCCTTGCCCGCGACCAGGTGGGAGCCGTCGGAGAGTTTCACATTCACCAGCGCGGCCGGTCCGTGGCAAACGGCGCCCACGGGCGCGCGGGATTCATAAATGGAAGCGGCGACTTTTTGGACCGCTGGGTCGTCGGGAAAGTCCCACATCGTTCCGTGCCCGCCCGAAAAGAAAACCGCCGAGAAACCGCCGGGGTCGACATCGGACAACTTTTTCGTCGCGGCCAAATTCGCGCGGAATGCCGGGTCGTTCCAATACTTGGCGTTCACCGGATCGCCCAGGTCGAGGCCGTCCACCGGTGGCTCCCCGCCTTGGATCGATGCGAATTCCACCGTCAGCCCCGCTTTTTCAAAAACCTCGAGCGGGTGCGTCAACTCGGAGAGGAAAAACCCGGTTGGCTTGCCCGTGTCGCCCAATTTCCCGTGGCTGGTCAGGACGATGAGGACGGGCTTGGTTTCCGCCAGCGCCGGGAGTGCCGGTGCAAAAAATCCAAACGCCGCAAGCACTGCGAAGATGGTTGTTTTCATGGCGGAAGCTTCCGCCCGCACCTGCTGCCGTGCAATCCGAATCCCGGCGCGCATTCCTTGCCTTGCCGTTGGGTGGGCGATCCATGAAGGTCCGGCGATATGGACACACCCACTTCCCCGCTTTTCCAAAAACTCCAACTCGGCGCGCTCGAAATCCCCAACCGAATCCTCATGGCGCCGCTCACCCGCTGCCGCGCCGAACCCGGCCACATCCCGGGGCCGCTCATGGCGGAATACTACTCCCAGCGCGCTTCCGCGGGTCTCATCATCGCGGAGGCCACGATGGCGATGGAGGGGAACTCCGCGTTCTACGCCGAGCCTGGAATCCACAACGACGCGCAAGTCGCGGGGTGGCGTGGCGTCACCGATGCCGTCCACGCCAAGGGCGGTCGGATCTTCCTTCAAATCTGGCATGGCGGCCGCGCCTGCCACCCGTTTTTCAACAACGGCGCACAGCCCGTTGCACCCAGCGCGATCGCGATCACGGGTGACGAGGTCCATACGCCCGATGGAAAAAAGCCCTACGCCGTGCCGCGGGAATTGCGCGACGACGAACTGCCGGGAATCGTGGCCGGTTTCCAAAAAGCCGCGGCGAATGCGAAAAGCGCCGGGTTCGATGGCGTCGAAATCCACAGCGCGAATGGCTACCTGCTCGATGAATTCCTGCGCGATGGCGCGAATAAGCGCACCGGTCCCTACGGCGGGTCCTTTGAAAACCGAGCCCGGCTTTTGCTGAAAGTGCTCGAGGCGGTTTCGGGTGTCTGGAGCGCAAACCGGGTCGGCATCCGCATCTCGCCGCTGAATAGCTACAACAGCATGTCCGACAGCGACCCCGTCGGCCTTGCCGCATTTTTGGCGAAACGGCTCGACCCGTTCGGCCTCGCCTACCTGCACCTGATGCGCGGCGACATCCTCGGGCAACAACACGCCGATGTCGTCTCTCCCGTTCGGGAAAACTTCCACGGACCGCTCGTGTTGAACCTCGGCTTCACGCCCGCCGAAGCCGCCGGGTCCATCGCCTCCGGACGGGCCGATGCGGTTGCCTTCGGCACGCCATTCCTTGCAAACCCCGACCTGCCCGCGCGCATCCGCGCTGGCGCCGCACTGAACACTCCAGACCCCGCCACTTTCTATTCCGCGGGCCCGAAGGGCTACACGGACTACCCGTGTTTGGCGGAGTGAGCTACTTCGCCTTGCCTTGGTTGGCGACGGCGTTCATGGCTGCGGCGATGGCTTCCTGGTCGCCGAGGTAGTAGCTTTTGATGGGCTTGAGGTCGGCGTCGAGCTCGTAAACGAGCGGGATGCCGGTGGGGATATTGAGTTTCAAGACCTGCTCCTCGGTGAGGTTGTCGAGATGTTTGACGAGGGCGCGGAGGGTGTTGCCGTGCGCGGCGATGATAACGCGTTTTCCGGACTTCACGGTCGGCGCGATTTTCTCGTGCCAGAGCGGAAGGAAGCGATCGACGGTGTCTTTGAGGCACTCGGTGAGCGGGAGTTGATCCTCGGGGATGCCGGCGTAGCGGGGGTCGTGCCCGGGCCAGCGTTCGTCGGATTTTTCCAGCGCCGGCGGGGGGATGTCGTAGCTGCGGCGCCAGACGAGGACTTGCTCGTCGCCGAATTTCGCGGCGGTCTCGGCTTTGTTGAGGCCCTGGAGCGCGCCGTAGTGGCGTTCGTTCAAGCGCCAGTCTTTTTCCATCGGGATCCAGAGCTGGTCGAGTTCGGTGAGGACGCCCCAGAGGGTGTTGAGCGCGCGCTTGAGGACCGAGACATAGGCGATATCGAACGCGAAGCCTTCCTTCTTGAGGAGTTGGCCCGCGGCCTTGGCCTCCTCGCGGCCCTTGTCGCTGAGGTCGACATCGTGCCAACCGGTGAAGCGGTTTTCCTTGTTCCAGGTGCTTTCGCCGTGGCGGATGAGAACGAGTTTGTGCATGGGATTTGTGGATTCGAGGGCGGGAGAGTAGTGCCACCGGGATTCCGATGACAAGCCGCGCGGCGGGCGGGATTTTTTGTTGAATTCGAGGGGCGGGGATGGAGAATTGCAGCTCCATCCGAAAGCTTATCCCTCCCTGATGTCTTTCCGAATCCTCACATTCAACATCCAGAACGGACAGCCGTGGAACGATGAAAACCCCGATCTGGACGTGGTGGACATCAATGCGGTGGCGCGCTTCCTCCTTGAGCAGGATGCGGACATCATTTGTCTGCAGGAGGTCGAGCGCGGCTACGACGGCGGAATGCAAATCGAGCCGCCGCCGAATTATGAGCGGCTGCGCCATCATCTGAAGGATTACGACTCGGTTTTCTCGTATCCGGCGAAGAACGAAACGGAGATTCCCTTCGGGCTCGGGTTGGCGATTTTTTCGCGGGCGAAGTTGCGGGATTTTGAAAAGCTCGATCTGCCCGCGGCGCCCATCCAATTCGAGTTCGCGGGCAAAATGCGGCGGGCATCGAAGAGGCTCTTGATCGGAGCCACCGTGGATCTCGGCGGGAAGGCGGTGCGTGTGATGAATGCGCACCTACAAGCGTTTTTCATGATCGGGGCTTCGAGTGACCAGTATCCCGAGCAGAGGAATATCGTCGAGGGATTGCTGCTGAAGCAGACGGGGCCGGCGATCCTGGCGGGCGACATGAATTCCGCTCCGGACGAGGGGCTGGTCGAACAGTTCAAACGGGCGGGATTTTCCCCGGGGCAATGCTGTCAGGCGACCTGGCGCAGGCAGCCGTTTGTGGTGGACCACATTTTTCACAATGGCGGACTGAAACAAACGGCCTGCAAGGTGGTCGAAACGATCGTCTCCGACCATCACGCTCTGACGGGCGTGTTCGAGTTTTAGGAAGCCGCCGGAGTTTTTGGCGGCAAATGGAAGACGGCGGTGTGCCCGACCTGCTGAATGAGCGTGGCGCCCGTGGTGGCGGCGATTTCCTTCGAGAGGGTTTTGCGTTCCTCCTTGAATCCCTCGAAGCGGATTTTTACAAGGCCGTGTCGGTCGAGGGCGGAACGGAGCTCGGCAAGAAATTCAGGAGAGGCGCCGGCTTTGCCGAGTTTGACGAGCGGCTTCAGGAGCTGGGCCCGGCTTTTGAGTTCGCGGAGGTTCACTTGGGATTCCGGACTTCGCCCGCATAGGAGCGTGCGGCGGATTGGAGTTCGGCGGCGAAGTTTGCTCGCGGCTGTGCGAACTTCGGGCGGAACCACGGGTAGAGTCCGACGAGGTCGTGGAGAACGAGGATGTTGCCGTCGCAATGTTGCCCGCTGCCGATGCCGATGGTCGGGCAGGCTACGGCTCGGGTGATTTCTGTAGCGAGCGGGGCGTGGACGAGTTCGAGCACGATGGCGGAAACGCCGAGGGCATCGAGTGCGCGGGCGTCGGAGAGAAGGCGGTCGGCCTCGGCGGGTGATTTGCCTTTCACATGATAACCCCCCTCCTCGCGCACGCGCTGGGGGAGCATGCCGAGGTGGCCGATGACGGGGATTTTATCTGCGAGAATCGCTTCGACCATGGGAAGCGCCTCGCGACCGCCTTCGATTTTGACGAAATCGGCTCCGGCCTCACGAAGTCGCCGTGCATTTTGCAGAGCGGATTCCGGCGTGGAGCAACTGCCGGCGGGTAGGTCCGAGGCGACGAGAGTTTTTTCCGCACCACGAGCCACCGGGCGTGTGTGGTGGAGCATGTCCTCCATCGTGACTTGGGTGGTATCGGGGTGGCCGAGGACGACCATGCCCAAGGAATCCCCAACGAGCAGGAGATCGAGTCCGCAATCGTCGAGCAGGCGTGCCGCCGGAAAATCGTAAGCGGTGAGGCTGGCGATGCGACGGCCGGATGCCTTCGAGGCGCGGAGCGAGTCGGGTGCGGGTTTCACGGAACGGGATAGATTAGAAGCCGGCGACGGGCTTTGGCAAATCCCCTGCGGGCAGGGCGGCAAGAAGCGAGGCAATGGTGCCGCTTTTGCCGGGAAGGATTTTATCGGGTTGAATGTCGGCGAGCGGGAGGAGGACGAACGGCCTCTCGGCGATGCAGGGGTGGGGGATTTGGAGTTCGGGGAGCGTGAAAACGAGGTTGTCGCAATAGAGGATGTCGAGGTCGATCGTGCGCGGCGTGTGGAAGCCGTGGTCCCGCGGCCGCCCGAGGAGCGCCTCGATGCGCTGGAGTTCGGCCAGGAGGTCGAGCGGCGGCAATTTTGTGCGGAGTTCGATGGCGGCGTTGAGGAATGCCGGGGAGCCGGGCGGGCAATCGACGGGTTCGCTCGCGTAGGTGCGCGAGCAGAGGAAGGGGCCGGAGCTGTCGTGCAGGGCGAAAAGGTGGCGCTTGGCGGTGTGCAGGTTGGCGTGCCGGTCCCCGAGGTTGGAACCGAGCGCGATGCCGGCCGTCATTTCAGGCCGAGGACATCCTGCATGTCGTAGAGCCCGGGCTTTTGGGATTGGGCCCAACGGGCGGCGCGCAGGGCGCCCTTCGCAAAAGTGTCGCGGCTCGAGGCCTTGTGGGTGAGTTCCACGCGTTCGCCGGTGTTTGCGAAGATGACGGTGTGGTCGCCCACGACATCGCCACCGCGGATCGCGTGCATCCCGATTTCGGCGGGCTGGCGTTCGCCGACCATTCCCTCGCGGCCGTGCATGACATGGCGCCCGTAGTCGAGGTGGCGGACCTCGGCGAGGATTTCGGCCAAGCGGCGCGCGGTGCCGCTCGGGGAGTCTTTTTTCAACCGGTGGTGCATTTCCACGACCTCGAGGTCGAAGTCGGGGCCGAGGGTTTCCGCAGCCTTGCGCGTGAGCCAGAAGAGGGTGTTCACGCCCACGCTGAAATTCGGCGCGAAGACGATGGGGATTTTTTTCGAGAAAGCCGCGATGGCATCGCGCTCGGCTTCACTATGGCCGGTGGTGCCGATGACGAGGATTTTTCCGGCGGCGGCGCAGGCTTCGGCAATCGATGCCGTGGCCGTGGCGTGGGTGAAATCGACCACGGCGTCGCAACCGGGCAGCGTGGCGGCAAGGTCGTCGCCGAGGTCCACTCCCGCGGTGAACTCGAACGAGGCGGGGTCGGCTTTCGCGCAGGCGATGAGCGCCTGGCCCATGCGGCCCTTGGCGCCGTTGATGGCAACGCGGGTGGGTTTCACAGGCCGAGTTTTTCCAGGGTTTCGGTGAGGCGCTTGGAATTCGCCGCGGACATTTCGCAGAGTGGCAGCCGCACATCGGTGGTGCATTGGCCGCGGCGGGCGAGCGCGAATTTCACCGGCACGGGGTTGGGCTCGATGAAGAGGTCTTTGAAAAGCGGGTAGTATTTCCGGTGGATGGCGAGGGCCTTGGCGGATTCGCCTGCGAGCTGGTGGCGCACCATGGCCGAGACCTCCGCGGGGATGAGGTTCGAGGCGACGCTGATCACGCCCACGGCGCCGACCGACATGAACGGCAGGGTGAGCGAGTCGTCGCCGGAAAGGATTTCAAAGGAATCCGGGAGTGCGGCGCGGAGTTGGTTGACGCGTTCCACGCTGCCGCCGGCTTCCTTGATGGCGGCGATGTTTTTGAAATCCTTCGCGAGCCTCGCGGTGGTTTCCACGGGGATCTCGATGCCGCAACGGCCTGGGATGCTGTAAAGGACGAGCGGGAATTTGGCGGCCTCCGCGATGGCGCCGAAGTGGCGGTAGAGCCCCTCGGGGCTGGGCTTGTTGTAGTAGGGGGCGACAAGCAGGGCGGCATCGGCGCCGGCTTTTTCGGCGGCGAGCGTGAGGTCGATGGCCTCGGCGGTGGAATTCGAACCGGTGCCGGCAATGACTAGGCATTTTTTCGCGGCGGCCTCGACGGCAACTTCGATGACGCGCATGTGCTCGGAGTGGTCGAGGGTGGGGGACTCGCCGGTCGTGCCAACCGGGATGATGCCCGAAATGCCGCCGGCGATTTGCCCGGCGATGATGCTGCGGAAAGCGGCTTCGTCAAAGGCTCCCGCGCGGAAAGGCGTGGCGAGCGCGGTGTGGGCTCCTGCGAATCTCATGGTGCGCGATGGTTACAGGGAAACCACGCCCTCGAAAACAAAATCCGCGGGGCCCGTGAGGCGGGCGGATTCGAACGAACCATCGGCCGCCCGGGTGAAATCGACCCGCAGCGTGTCGCCCCCGCGCACTTGGACCGCGACCGGCGACGGGGCGGAATTTTCCGCGGCATGGATGAGGGCGGCTGCACAGACCCCCGTGCCGCAGGCAAGCGTCTCGCCTTCCACGCCGCGCTCGTAGGTGCGGATGGCGAGCAAGCCGGGCCCGAGGACTTGGACGAAATTTGCATTCGTCCCTTTCGGCGCGAAGGCGGCGTGGTGGCGGATGGCGGAGCCGAGGGAGGGGATGTCGAGGGGTTCGATATCCGCAAAGAAAACGACCGCATGTGGGACGCCGGTGTTGATAAAATGGACGGAAAGCTTTTGACCCGCGGCTTCGAGGGTTTGCGCCGGGCGGTGGCCATGGGGTTTCCCCATATCGAGCGAGACAAGGTCGCCTTCAAGCGCGGCGGAGATTTTTCCGGCCATGGTTTCGAAATCCACTGTGGCGGGGTGCGACGGCATGAGCCTCGCGGCAAACCTAGCGAAGCAACGGGCGCCATTTCCGCACATCTCCGCCTCGCCGCCATCGGCGTTGTAGTAGCGCATGCGGAAATCGGCGGGGCCGGCCGCCGTTTCCACCGCGAGCAACCCGTCGGCGCCGATGCCCCGGTGCCGGTCGCAGAGCCGGGCGATGGCGGGTTTGTCCAAGGGAAATTCCCCGGAGCGGTTGTCGATCACGACAAAGTCGTTCCCCGCGCCGTTCATTTTTGTGAAACGGAGTTCCATGGCGGCAGGCTAATGGCTGGCGGGCACCCGCGGCAACCCCTGCTCAGGGAACGGGGATTCCAATCCCGAGTTCCTGGAGGCCTTCGTCCAGGATTTGCCCGGAGAGTTGTGACTCGTAGTCGATGTAGGCTTGCGGGCTCGCGGGCGGTTCGTCGGGTTTCACGAACCCCGTCGAGAGTGCGTAGCCGCCCTTGCGCATGCGGATGGCGTCGGCTTGGAGGCCCTTCAGCTTGCGCTGGTAGGATTGCATGCCTGCCGCGGTCGGGTAGTCGACCGGCATGCCGAAGGCGCGCGCGTAGCCGTTGCGGACGAGTTCCTCGCCGAGGTTTTTGTTCCCGGCGAGGATGATGGCGTAGAAGCGCTGCGACTTCGAGGCGCCGCGGGCGTCGTCCCATTTGGTCAGGACCGTGAACGGCTGCTTCAGGAAACCGTGGCTGAATTCGGCGGCTTTTTTCCCGAGGGGCATGACTTCCGAAACCGGAATGCCGAGGGCTTTCGCCTGGTCCTCGAGGCGCGCGGGGAAGCGGTCGTCCGTCTCGGGGCAATCGACGAAGTAGAGGCGGAAAATGTGGTCCTTGCCATCGTGGACGACATGGAAACTGTCGCCGTCGGCGTATTCGGCCCCGGCGAGCTTGCAGTTTTCAAGTTTCTCCCAGTCCTGCGGGGCGGCGTGGGAAGTGGCGAGTGTGGGCGCGAGAACCGCGATGGCCAGCGCACGGGCGAGGGAGAGGGATGTTTTCAATTGTTACAAAATCGTAACAAAAGCCGCTGCGGCCGCAATCCCGTTCAAGCCGGGTGGCGGCCGCCGAGGGCGCGCTGGAGCGTGAGCTGGTCGGCGTGTTCGAGGCCGCCGCCGGCCGGGAGCCCCCGGGCGATGCGTGTGACGGGGATGCCGAGGGGCGCGAGCACGCCGGTGAGGTAGTTCGTGGTCGCCTCGCCTTCGACATCGGCGCTGAGGGCGAGGATGATTTCGCCGGGCTGTTCGGTGCGGATGCGTTCCAGCAGGGGCTCGATGCGGAGCTGCTCCGGCCCGACATGGTCGAGCGGGGCGAGCCGGCCGCCGAGGGAGTGGTAGAGGCCGTGGAAGGCGCCGCTGCGTTCGATGGGCAGGATGTCGGTGGCTTGCTCGACCACGCAGATTTCGCGCCCGTGGCGGGAGGGTTGCGAACAAATTTCGCAGAGGCCGGTGGTGGAGAAGAAGCCGCATTTTCCGCAGGGGACGATCGACGCTGCAGCTTCGTGCAACGCGGTGCCGAGCCTCTCGGGGTGGGCATCCCGGTGGGAGAGGAGCCAGAGTGCGATGCGCTCGGCGCTGCGGGGGCCGACGCCGGGCAGGCGGCGGAGTTCGCGGACGAGGTGGAGGAAGGGCGCCGGGTAGTCTGCCGCCATGGCTGTCCGTTAGGATTCCGCGATGCGGCCGTCCACGATGCGCACAAGCCGGTCGCCGCGGCGTGCGAGGTTTTCATCGTGGGTGACGACCACGAGCGTGCGGCCGCCGGATTTCGCAAGGTCGAGGAGGAGCGAGATGATGGCTTCGCCGTTTTTCGAATCGAGGTTCCCGGTGGGTTCGTCCGCGAAAAGGATGGAGGGGTCGTTGATGAGCGAGCGGGCGATGGCGACGCGCTGTTGCTCGCCTCCGCTGAGTTCCGCAGGAAGGTGGTCCATGCGGCCGCCAAGCCCGACCCGGGCGAGCAGTTCACTGGCGCGGGTGCGCGCATCGGCGCCCTGGATCATGGCGGGGAGGCAGACATTTTCGCGGGCGGTGAGTTCGGGCAGCAGGAAATAGGATTGGAAAACGAAGCCCATGCGCTCATTGCGCAGCCGGGCGAGGGCGTTGCCCGAGAGCCCGTAGAGCGAGAGGCCCTCGAATTCCACGGTTCCGGCCTCGGGCGTTTCCAAGCCCGCGAGCGTGTAGAGGAGCGTGGTTTTGCCCGCGCCGCTGGCTCCGGCGAGGAAAACGGTTTCGCCGGCCTGCACTTCCAGGTCGATGCCGCGGAGGACCTCGATGCCCGAGCCGCCGATGCGGAACGAGCGCTTGAGGCCGCGCGCGGCGAGGCGGGGCGTCATGGACGCTTCTCGACCGGCACGAATTTTTTCCCGACGGCCGGCCCTGTGTATTCGCTGAGCGGGCGGTAGAGGCGGTTGTCCGCCAGCTGCTCCATCACATGGCCGGTCCAGCCGGCGGTGCGTGCGATGGCGAAAACGGGCGTGAAGAGGTCCGTGGGGATGCCGAGCGAGTAGTAAACGGTGGCGGAGTAGAAATCGACATTGGCATTGAGCCCCTTCCGCTCCTGCATGATGGCGGCGATGCGCTCGCTCATGCGGATCCACTTCGGCTCGCCCAGGCGCTCGCTGAGCACGACGGCCATCTCGCGGAGGTGCGGGGCGCGGGGGTCGAGGGTTTTGTAGACGCGGTGGCCGATGCCCATGATTTTCTTTTTCTGGGCGAGTTGGTCGTCGATCCAGGCGTCCACATTTTCCTCGGACCCGATGGCCTGCAGCATGTGGATGACGCCTTCGTTCGCGCCGCCGTGGAGCGGGCCCTTGAGGGTGCCGATGGCCGAGGTGATGGCCGAATACATGTCCGAGAGCGTGGCAATGGTGACGCGGGCCGAGAAGGTGGAGGCGTTCATGCCATGGTCGGCGTGGAGCACATAGGCGACATCGAGCGTCTTGACCGCCTCTGGCGTGGGGTCGGCGCCGGTCATGAGGTAGAGGAAATGCGCGGCCTCGCCGAGGTCGGTGCGGATGGGCGGGAGTGGTTGGCCATGGCGCGCGCGGTGGAAATAGGCGGTGATGACGCCGATTTTCGCCGTGATGCCGACGGCGCGGCGGCGGTTCGCTTCGGGCGACTCGTCTTTCAGGTTTTCATCGTAGAGGCCGAGCATCGAAACCGCTGTGCGGATGACATCCATGGGGGAGGCCTTCGGCGGGGCATGGCGGAGGAAATCGACCACGGGGGCTGGGAGTTCGCGTGCGGCCCGCAACTCTTTGGTGAGGGAGTCGAGCTGGGTGCGGTTCGGGAGTTCGCCGTGCCAGAGCAGGTAAACGGTCTCCTCGAAACCGGCGCGGCCGGCGATTTCGTTGATGTTGTATCCCGCGTAGATGAGGATGCCCTCCTGGCCGAGCACATCGCTGAGGTTGGTGGAGTTGGCGACGATTCCTTCGAGTCCTTTTGCTGTGAGTGGCATGGTGTTTTCTTTCGGTTTGCGGGGAAGGGTCTGGGAGTGTGAACGAACGCGCGGCGGATGGGAAGAGCGGCGATTTTTTGGTGTTTTGCGGTCTGGGAAAATGGCCGGGGGCGCCCCGTTTTTTGCGGAACGCCCCCGGTGGGTCGATGGCTGTAAGCCGGATTCTGTCCGGCGCGCGGCTTCCGCCGCGGCCTGGACGGCCATTTGTCTCGCCGGCGCCTTTCGGCGCCGCCGGCCCTTGCGGGCTGCGACCAATACCCGGGGACTCCCTGCGCTTGCGCGCCGGGGCGGGCAGGCGGCCCGTGGTCCCCTGTTCTGTCTTGCACCACACGGGGTTTTTCGTGCCCCCTCGCTTGCGCTCGGGGCGGTGGGCTCTTACCCCGCCATTTCAACCTTGCCGTCCGGCTTGCGCCGTCTTGGGCGGTGTGTTTTCTGCGACACTTTCCGTCGGCCGGGGCTTGGGCCCGCGGCCTCCCGCGTGTTCTACGCGGCGTGTTGCCATGCGGTGTCCGGACTTTCCTCCCCCGCGCGCCTTGCGGCGCATGGGGGCGGCCGTCCGCCATCGGGGGAAAAGCTAAACCGGTCCGGGCGGCCGCGAAAGCGGGAATTCGCGGCCGTGTTTTTTCAAACGAGCTGGTGGGAATCGGGCTGCATGACGACCTCGCTAAGGACGAGGTGGGGCGGGGCGTCGATGGCTTGCAGGATGAGCGCCGCGGCAGTGGCGGCGGGGATCATTTTGTCGCGCTGGACGGCCATTTGGATGTTGTCCCAAAAGGGGGTGTCCACGCCGCCGAAGTGGAAGAGGCAGAAGCGGAGGCCGGAGCGCTGGTATTCCTGGGCGAGGCATTTGACGAGGCCGGTGACGGCGTATTTGCTCGCGACATAGGCGGCGGCGTTGCGCATGGGCGCCTTGCCGAGGATGCCGGGGATGGTGATGAAGAGGCCTTTTTTCGCGGCGGCCATCGCCTTGCAGGCGTCGCGCGCGAGGAGGAATGCGGCGCGGGTGTTGGTGTTCATCACCTGCGTGAATTCGGCGTCGGTGGTGTCGGCGGCGGGCTTGATGAGGCCGATGCCGGCGCAGTGGACGGTCACATCGACCTGGCCGAGGGCTGCGGTGGCGGATTCGACCACCTTCGCCGAGGCGCCCGGCGCAGTGAGGTCGATGGCGAGCGAGGGGGCTGATAGGCCGAGGGCGTCGAGTTTTTCCTGCGACCGGGCGGTGAGGAAGAGGCTGTCGCCGCGGGCGGAGAGGCTGCGGGCGAGTTCCGCGCCGATGCCGCTGGAGGCTCCGGTGATGAGGATGTTGTTCATTCGGGGGGCGGGGTCAGTTTTTGAAAACCGTATCGGGCATGATTTGCGGCGCGAGTTCGGCGATGAATTTTTTGATGCCGGCGAGGGTTTCCGCGGTGTCCTTGCCGCCTGGGACGAAGCCGCGCAGGACGGGGGAACTGACGATCACGTAGGCCCAGCGGTGGTTGGTGTTGTGGAGGAGCATGTCGAGGTTCGTTTTCACAACGCGGGACAGGTGGTGCGGCGTGGTGGTGTCTTTCCCGACGAACCAATAGCAAAAGAGGTTCGTGAGTTCGCGCTGCTCGCCGTTCTGGAGCGTGACCGGTCGGGCGACGGTGAGCTTCATCACGCGGAGAGTGCGGCCGTTGCCGAGTTCGACGGGGATCACTTCGCCGGATTTGACGATCCAGCCTTGGCCGGGGAGGCAGATTTCCGGGCGGTGGATGCTGCGTTTTTCCGCACCGGCGAGGACGATTTGGCAATGGATGTCGTTGCCGAGGCCGTCCGAGTAGAGTTTTTTTGCGAAGCCGGTGTCCTCGGGGAGGATGGCTTTTTCGGATTCGGAAATGGGTTGCTCGGTGCCCCAAAGTTTTCCCACGGTGTTGGGGAGTTCCATTTTGATGCCGGGTTCGGATTTCGCGGTTTCCGGCGTGATCCAAAGGCAGGCCGCCGCGGTGGCCGCCGCGAGGCCGGCGAGGCCGGCGATGCGCCAGGCCGGCAGGCTTTGGACGGGTGCGGACGTCGTTTCCACGGGCGTGAAGATACGGCGGGGCCGGGAAAAAAAAAGCGCAATCCCGCGGGGCGGCTATTGGCCGAGGAGCGCGGCCTTGAGGTCGTCCGAAACAGGGTCGGAGCCGAACCAGAGGCTAAGGAATGACTGCTGGAAATTCCGCCCCGGGATGGTGCCCTTCATCTTGCCTTGGTCGATGACGATGGTGTCGGTGCCGACGAGTTGCACGGTTTCGGCGCCGCCGGATTGGATCGGCCCGAGCATGGCAATGAACGCGTCGCGGTCCTTTTCATAGCCCGCGTAGGTGTGGGTGTTGCTCGCGGCGAATTGTTTTTGCCAAGCCTCGGTGACATCGCCCTGGCCCACATCGCGGAGGAATGTGAAGGTGAATTGCAGCGGGCCGGTAGAGGCGTTGACGGCATCCGCGGACCGCAACGGTGCGGGCGAGTGGAGGGCGGCGACATAAATTTTGATCGGGACAAAAACGAGCGTGAATGTCCGCAGGCCGGCACCGTTGAGTTGCAGGGTTTTTCCGGCGACCTCGACATTGGGCGGGATTTTGACCCCTTGGATTTCCACTGCGGTGGCGGCGGTGGCGGCGAGCAAGGCCGCGGCAAGCATGGCCGGAAGTTTCATCGGCGCGAGCCGAGGAACAGCCTCAGCACATACCAAAACATCAATGCCACGGCGGCGAAGAGTTGGATCGCTGCGGCGAGGTCGGCGTCCTCCGGGTAATCGCGCAAAATCGAGGAGGTCGTGTAGAGGATCGAACCGCCCGCGAGCAGGACCATCGCAACGGAAAACCATGTGCCGGGGTCGAATTGGAAGATCGCCGCGCAAACGACCACGCCGATGCCGAGGAGGCCGCCCCAGATGAGGAATGTCCGGAGAAATGAAAAATCGCGGCGGGTGAAAACCACCACGCCCGTGAGCAGGAAAAACCCGCCGAGCGTGGCTTGCGCCGCACTGGCAATCACGCCCGGGGCGGATTGGTTCGCGGCCGCGAGCAGGGGCACGGTGATCGCCGCTTGGAGGAAGACATAAACGGCGAGGCCGAGGTATTGCGCCCCCCGCGGGACCGATGGCTGTGCCAAGAATGTCGCGAGCCACGATAGCAGCATAAACCCGCCGAGCACGGCCAGCCAATGCACGCTGTTGAATGCGGCCAGGATCGTGTCGGCAAAACCGCTTTGGAAAAACCAAACCTCGATTCCGACGAACAGCAGGATGGCCAGTGCGAGGTGCGAGTAGGTTCGGACGAGGAAAGACCCGCGTGCATCTGCGGAGAGTTCCGCAACGGGTAGGCCGGTTTGCGTGGGCATCGGCATTTGGTTTTTCCGGGCGGCTGGTCGGTCAGTGGCGCGCCAGCGTCCAGAGCATCACGATCACGCAAAAAACCGCGATGGCCCCGGAAATGAAAACGATCGGGCTGGTGGGGCGGGTGGCATTCGTGGCGTAGCGGAGCATCACCTCGCGGATGCGCTTGCCGAGCGTCGAGGCAAAGCCAACCAGCAGCAGGTTGCCGGTCAGCAGGTGGTTTTGGATGAAGCGGTCGAGTTGCTCGCGGCTGATCACCCAATAGCGCGTGGGCTCGACGGCCACAACGGAACAAATGGCGCCGGAGGGGTCGAAGATATCCACTTCGCCGAACCACTCGCCCTTGCCGATCCGGCCGAGTTCGATTTCGCGGTTGCCATCGCGGAACACGGCTTTCAGGCGGCCGGAGACATTGAAGAAGAGCTTCCCGTGAGATTGCCCCTGCTCGATGACCTCGGTGCCGGGTTGGACATCCTGGAAGCTTCCTTGCGAGCAAAGGGCGTCGCGGTCTTGTTGGGAGAGGTTGGCGATGAAGCCGCTGGCCGGGAGGGAACCTGTTTCGGACATAACGCTTCTGGGTAAACCAAGAACGCGCCTTGCGGTCAAGGGGCGATTCCGTTCCCGCGTTCCGCCGGACCCGGCACGAAAACCCACGCCATTCCTGCCGCCTTCGCCGCCTCGATTCCGGTCGGGCTGTCCTCGAAAACAATGCACGATGGTGCCTCCACGCCCATGAGCCGGGCCGCCAGCAGGAAGGGGTCGGGGTGGGGCTTGCCCAGTTTGTAATCCTCCGCGCAGACCACCGCGTCAAACCAACTGCGGATGCCCAAAACATCCAGCGTGCGTTCCACCAATTCCCGGTGCCCGCCGGAAGCCACAGCCAGCTTGGCGCACCCGCGCATCCGCCGCGCGACTTCCACCACTTCGCCGTAGGGCTGCACCTGCTCGACCATCGAGAGGTAATAGTCCTCCTTGCGCCGGACGGTTTGGGCGACATCGAGCGAGGTGCCGAATTTTTTGTTGAGGTCGGCCACGATGTGAGCCGTCGGCCGCCCGCCCCATTGGTAAAAGAGCCCCTCGGGGTAGGTGCCGCCGAAATCCTGCATCGCCCGCGACCACGCGGTGAAATGCAGGGGCATATTGTCGGCCAGCGTTCCGTCGCAATCGAAGATGTAGCCGGCGAAGTCGCCGGACGGGATTTGGAGTTTCAAAAAATGGCGCGTTGGGTGTTTTTCCGTCCCCAGGTGGAGTCGAACCACCATCTGAGCTTTAGGAGAGCCCTGCTCTATCCACTTGAGCTATGGGGACATTTTCGGAGCGGGCTTCGCCCTCTTCCGTGGCAGGGAATACCATCTCCGCCGGGGTATGTCACACGGCATTTCTCATTTGGGTTCCGCGACGCGGTAGACCTTGAAAAAGCGGTTGGCAAAAATCTGCCCCACCCCTTCGAACCCAGCTCCGGATTTCCAAAGCAACCGCGCGCGCGATTCGCCAGGCACTGGCTGGCCGAGAATTTGCGCACTGTTTGATTCCAGCCGCTCCGGTTCGTAGGCGACGACATACTTCACGCCCGGGCGGAGTCCGTCTCCACCGCCCATGTAGAATTCACACGATTCCACAATCCCCGGCAGGCTTTGGTGCGAAGTTCCCCCCACGCACGGCTGCCCGCTCCACCACACGATTGCCGGCGAAAACCACCACGGCGCCAACACCCCGCCCTGCGGCTCCCCCTTCAAAACCACCGCCGCCTCGCGAAGCGCCACCGCATCGGCCGCATTTTCCACCCGGGCGCGCAACGCCTCCCCCTCCGGAAACAACATCCGCTCCCACTCGCCCGCCACCGGCCAGAGCGATGCCAAAAAAACCGCCGCCCCCGCCCAGCGCCACCGCACCGCCCCGAGCACCCACGGCAGCGAAACCGCAAAAGCCACCGCCAAAAAATACCCCCACCGCGCATGCCACAGGCACAAGCCGGCAAGAACCAAAACCAGCACCGCAAAAAACACGCAAACCCCGCCCCGCTCCCTCCAAGCCCGCCAAATAAGCACCACCGGAGCCACCACCACCAACCAACCGCACCAGGAAAAAAGCCCGCCCAAGCCCGCGCTGCGCAGTTCGCCGATGTTCTGCGCCCAGCGTTCAAACGCCGGGTGGAACGGCGCCACCCGCCACCCGTCCACCAAAAAACCCACCAACAACATCCCCGCCAAAACACCATAATGGTAGGGCGGGGCCTCCGGACCCGCCGCCACCTTCCGCCCCAAAAACCACCGCCCCGCCCGAGCCACCAAAACCACCCCCAACAAAACCGCCGGCTCGAACAGCGAAACCCACAGCGCCAGCCCCCAAGCCGCCGCCGACACATAACCCCATGCCCTCCCGCGCCCCATCCACATCGAAGCCTCGGCCGCCAGCGCCACCGCGAAAAGGAGCGCCAGCAGCGATTGATGGTCCGGCCGCCCGAGCCCGAACCCATGCGCCAAAATCGGCGACACCGCCGCCATGAACCCCATCGCCCGCCTCCATGGCAAACGCACCGCCGCCCCCCAAACCGCCAAAAACCCCACCGTCGCCGCCCCCAGCATCGGCGAAACCCACGCCCCCGCGAGTTCCAGGTGCCGTGCCGTGAAGGGCGCCATCGCCGCCGACATCCCCGCGATGAGCGCATCGAGCGGCATTGTCGTGTGCGGCACCGTCCCGTCCGGAAAATTCTCCCACCCGTGCCAGCGGATCGACCGCAACCCCTCCTCCCCCACCATCCTCGCCCGCACCATCCTCGCGTAGCTGTCGCCATCGGCGAAATACACCTCCCCGCCGAAAAAAACCGCCTCCCGGTTCCAGCACGCCGCCGCCACCGACAAAGCCACCACCGCCAGCACCCACAAGCCCTCCCCGGCGAGTAGCGCCACGCGCCCCGGAACAAGGATTTTTCCCAACATATTGTGGACTCCTTGAGCCCTCATCCCAACATCCTGTGCCATTGGCGAGAAAAAACATTGTCCCCCGCGCGCCCGTTCCCTAGCATTTCCCACCCACGGCACCCGTGCCGAACCCGCAAAAACCAGAAGCCATTTCCCGCATGTCCGACGAATCCAAAACCGCCCCCGAAGCCGAAAAATACGACGCCTCGAAAATCGACAAACTCGAGGGACTCGCAGGCGTCCGCCAGCGCCCCGGAATGTATATCGGGCCCACAGACGAACGCGGCCTCCACCATTGCGTCTTCGAGGTCCTCGACAATTCCATCGACGAGCACCTCGCCGGCCATTGCTCGAAAATCGATGTCACCATCCATGTCGATGGCTCCTGCTCCATCCGCGACAACGGCCGCGGCATCCCCGTCGACATCCACCCGAAATTCAAAATCCCCGCGCTCGAACTCGTCCTCACGAACCTCCACGCCGGCGGCAAATTCGGCCAGGGCGCCTACAAATACTCCGGCGGCCTCCACGGCGTCGGCGCGAAATGCGTCAACGCCCTCAGCGATTGGTTCAAGGTCGAGGTCATGCGCGACGGGAAGGTCTACCACATGGCCTTCGAGCGCGGCGTCACCACGCAAAAGCTCAATGTCATCGGCGAGGTCAAAAACAAAAAACAAACCGGCACGCTCATCACCTTCCTGCCGGACCCCACGATTTTCACGATCACCACGGAGTTCGAATTCGCCAAACTCGCCGCCCGCCTGCGCGAACTCGCCTTCCTGAACCCCGGGCTCGAAATCACGCTCACCGACGAGCGCGGCGAGGCCGTCAAATCCGAGCGCTGGCTCTACAAACTCGGCATCGAGGAATTCGTCCGCCAGCTCGGCGAGAACAAGCAGCTCCTCCACCCGAAGCCGATCGTCATCGCCGGCAAGCGCGAGGTCAGCTTCCGGAACAAGGACCAAAACGAAGTCTCCGACGACATGCACCTCGATGTCGTCCTGCAATACAACGACAGCTACAACGACCAGATCCTCTGCTTCACAAACGCCATCCCGAACCCGGACGGAGGCACCCACCTCACCGGCTTCCGCACCGCGCTCACCCGCGCCATCAACCAATACGCGAAAGCCAACAACCTCCTTAAGGACAAAGACCCTTCCATCAGTGGCGACGATGTCCGCGAGGGCCTCGTCTGCATCCTCGCCGTCAAGCACCCGAACCCCAGCTTCAACGCGCAAACCAAATCCCGCCTCGTCAACCCCGAGGTCGAAGGCATTTCCAGCTCCATCACCTACGAGAACCTGATGGTGTATTTCGACGGGAACCCCGCCGTCGCGAAGCGGATTGTCGAAAAAGGGCTCACCGCCGCCCGCGCCCGCGAAGCCGCGCGCAAAGCCCGCGAAACCGTCCGCAAGGGCGCCCTCACCGGCGGCGGCCTCCCCGGCAAGCTCGCCGATTGCTCCGAGCGCGACCCGAACCTCACCGAGCTTTATGTCGTCGAGGGCGACTCCGCCGGCGGCTCCGCCAAGCAGGGGCGCGACCGCCGCTACCAGGCGATCCTCCCCATCAAGGGCAAGATCATCAATGTCGAGAAAGCCCGCCTCGACAAGGTCCTCCAAAATACCGAGGTCCAGACCCTCATCACCGCCATCGGCACCGGCATCGGCGGCGGCGAGCAGGAAGGCTCGTTCAACATCGAGCGCCTCCGCTACGGCCGCATCATCATCATGACCGATGCCGATGTGGACGGCTCCCACATCCGCACCCTGCTCCTCACCTTTTTCTACCGCCAGATGCCGGACCTCGTGAAGCAGGGGAAAATCTTCATCGCCTGCCCGCCGCTCTATTTGATCAAGCGCAAGAAGCGCGAGGAGTATGTCGATGACGACGCCGCCCTGAACAAAATCCTCATCTCGCTCGGCGCCGAGGAAGTGAAGCTGAAAAACCTCGCCGACTCGAAAACCTTCACCCCCGCGCAGCTCCGCGAGATGCTGGAACTCCTCCAGCGCCTATCCCGCTACAGCGACTCGATCCGCCGCCATGGAGGTGACTTCGAATCCTACCTGAACGAGCGCGATAAGAAAACCGGCGCTCTTCCCACCTACCTCCTCAAAGTTCGCGAAGGCAACGAGGAGTGGGTCACCTACTTCCCCGGCGAGGAGCAGGTTCGCGAATTCGCGGCGGAAAACACCGACCTCAACCTCTTCGAAGTCGAGGCCCCGGAAACTCCCGCCGAAGGCGAAAACGGCGAACAAAAGCCCGCCGCCAAATCCAAAAAAGACGAGCCCGCCATCCGCCGCCGCGCCCGTCTGGTCGAGCTCCACGAGTCCGTCCCCGTCCAAAAGCTCATCGACGAACTCGCCAAGAAAGGCCTCAAGGTCGAACACTTCTCGAACCACGACGCCCCCCTCTTCGAGCTCATCGAAGGCGAAGGCGACAAAGCCACCGCACACGCCGTCTTCTCGATCCCCGAAATCCTCGAGCGCATCATCGAAATCGGCAAACGCGGCCTCACCATCCAGCGCTTCAAAGGTCTCGGTGAAATGAACCCGAAGCAGCTTTTCGAAACCACGATGAACCCCGAGAAGCGCCGCCTTCTCAAGGTCGACCTCAACGAGCAAAACGCCCTCGATGCCGACAAGATGTTCACCATCCTCATGGGCGACATCGTCGAGCCCCGCCGCCAATTCATCGAAGACAACGCCCTCAACG
>JAGWWS010000005.1 GCA_018970255.1 Verrucomicrobiota bacterium
GGGCGACATCAGGTGCGCCGAGAGTCAGAATGCGGTTTGGTGCATCTTCCCAAGTGATTGTTGCGTTTGGAGATGCATTATAGAATTTGTATTGCACTGTAGTCCCCTCTGCTCCAGAGAATGTCCTATTTCCAGAATAAATGCCATTTCCAGAGTTGGTTAAAGCGATTGTTCCGTTGGTAGTGCTCCAACCATTGAATTCGCCTACCACAATCACTGTGCCATTGTTGCTGTTGAAATTCCCCAAACTTTCTTGAACTGACATATCCACATTGAATGTCACCGTGCGATTGCCTGTAGGAGTCGGAATGCCTGTAATTTGCAAATTATTGAAAAAGAAATCGCTGTCTGCTCCCCCGCCGCCCGCATTACTTGCATAAATTTGAAACTCATCAGGCACGGTTGAGGTAATCGTTCCGTTTTGTCCGTTTAAGTTTGTGGCTTGGTTGCTGGAAAAAGAATAAATGAAACCAGTGCTTGTTCTTGTAAAAGTAATCCGAATAACTACACCATTTTGACGGATCCCATCCCACGGGACAACACCCGAAGAACCGTTTCCTGTCCAACTGTAACCGCTTGAACCGATATTAAAATTAAAAACTTCGCCCCCACCTGCGCGGAGGTTTAGCCCTCTGGCTCCATTGTCCCACTTGTGCGCTAGTTCAATCGAGAAAGCATTACCGGTTGGCCCGAAGGTAAATGCTCTATTTGCATTTACGAACCCATCTGCATAAACCGCAAACGCAACTCCATCTGTGTTGATTGAAGCGCTGTTTGAGCCTTGGTTTGCTGCAGAGCCTATGTAATGGCCACCACTGTTTGATGTAATCGCCCAACTCCCGAATCCAGAGCCGCCATTAGAACCTGTGGTCCAGTTGCCCCCAGGGTAATTCGCCGGAGACGCATTGTCGCTCGCAATCACGGACTGTGCATTAGCCGCTGCTCCGAAAGCCGCGGCCACGAATGCGACTGCGGCGAATTTCGTGAGGGTGTGAACAAGGGAGGTTGGGGTCATAGGGATTTGGGGATGAGGGTTGGGGTTTTTCTGAGAAGAAGTTTGGCTTGTTAATTTCCTCACTCAGCCTCGGAACTCAAGTTCTTTTCTGCTGCTTTTCGTTTCCGGGCCTTCAAAAAATTGAACAGTTCAAAGCCAGTTTCCACCAAATTCTAGCCACTATTTTAGTTCCTCATAAGCGGTGCGCGGATGGCGTGAAAGTAGCATGGATAGACCACAGGGACGCGTGGAATCCCGCGAGAAGTCTTGGCGCAGAAAAACCGAACCCGATGCACATTTTCACAAGTTGGTCTTGAGTTCCTCAAGGGAACATGCGCAGGGCCTTCTTCCATGGAAATTTTGTGATTGTGAATTCTAAAGAGATTCCGAATTTGGCCCCACAGGGCTGCTGCGATTTTCGGCTCTCGGCGCGAGTATTTTTGAGAGTTCAAGGCCGCAACTAAGGCTCTTCTACCTTAACCCCGCTCACGGCCCGCTAGAGCTCGAAAATTTCCCTTGCATCTATGAAGGTTCCCATGGATTTTACTGGGCCACCCAAACCCCATCGCTTAATGTCCCCATCCCCGCTTACCCTCGTCTCCCCAAGCACAGGTGGCTGGCTAGCTTCAGTCACCTACCTACCAAAAAGCAACGCAGTGTTTCTTTCCCTTCTCAAAAAATGTTTCTTTTCATCGGCCTTGGTTGCTGTCTTCTTTTGCCAATTGCCACATTCGGTAGCCGGCATGTTTTATTACGGATCTGAAATCGCGATCGATCAAGGAGGCGCGATTCAATACTTTGATGCCCAAGGCAATTTGTCCTCAAATCCAGAATGGAATGGCTTCAACTTGGGTTCATACAATCTACTAGGAGGAAGTAGTTTAAGTCTCAGAGGCGGCGGTGTTTTTGTCTTCCGAGACAATGGCAGCGATTACATAAACACCAGCAACACCCAAACTCTGTTTTATTCCGTTTACCAAGGAGCCACGGCGGGGACATTCACCGCAGCGCAGTTGCTTGCCGGTAGCGGAGGTGGAACAACTGCTTTTTTGGGAGGTAGTAACTTTCAAGGCTACAATTTTGGGTTGAATACAAATCTCGGCACTTCTTTCAACACAAGCGGATCTTGGAACATTGCGGTCTATTTCCAAGGCAATGCCTCCTACAACGACAATGGCCAGCAGTTTTTTGCAATGAATAATTCCAGCAATAATGGGGGGGCAAATTTTGTTGCGAACATCTCAGCGTTTTACGGTGCCACCACAACAGGCACCCAACCCAGTGCATTCACAGGATCCGGGAATTTCAACTTCAATGGAAACGGTCAAACATACACCCTAAATGTAGCCAATAATTACAGCGGAGAAACTCAAATTGACGCAGGCACAGTTGCAGTAACCGGTGAAGGCACATTGGGCAGCAGCACAGTCTACATCGGCAACGGAGGCAACGCATTCAATGCCCAACTCACCCTCAACGGCACAGTGGCCACACTTTCAAACAACATTGTTTCCAACCCAAGCACCGCAAGTGGCACTCGAATCATTCGAAAAGAAGGTTCTACCGAGCAAACTTTGACTGGTTCAATCACTCTCAGCAGAAACCTTCAAATCAGCGTTGGCAGCGGTAGCAGCCTAATTGTCAGTGGTCTAATTAATACAAACACTCTTACATTAGATAAATTCGGTTCCGGTAACTTGACCCTGTCAAATGGTTCAAACAATGGGTTGAATAGATACTACCTCAGCGCTGGAACAGTGAATGTTAGTGGCGAAGGCAATCTTGGGAGCCGAGCAGGAGCAGGTTTCGGGAATAAACTTTACTTTGATGGCGGGGCTCTAAACGCCACATCCGGATTCACCATATCGGGCAATAATGGGATTACTTTAGGCAACTCCGGAGGAAGGATTTCTGTTGCATCAGGACAGACTCTAACCGTCCAATCCTTCATTGATGACAATAATACCACCAACGACTTTATCAAATCGGGCGCAGGAACACTTTTCCTTGATAAAAGTGGAGTCAATGACTTTTCACACACAACCATTAGAGTTTATGAAGGCACCCTCAGCACTTGGAATCCTGGTGGCCTTCTTTCTTCCACAGTTCAACTAGGTGATACAATCACATCGGGAACTTATCGTTTTACCAAAACGGATGGTTCAGAGATCGCAAACAAAACATTTAACATTGCCGCAGGAGGGGGTTCAATAAGAGTTACCGATGACTCTCTATCATTGGGAACCGGGAATCTCACAGGTAGCGGAACTTTTTCCAAGATTGGCAACGGCACTTTAACTATTTCCGGTCTATCGAACTCTCACAACGGCGAAGTATTGGTATCTGCTGGCAGTTTGGCGCTCACTTCTTCCATCTCCTCGAGTGCATTAACGCTTTCCGGGGGAAATTTAAGCACCAGCGCAAACAATCAACTCAACGACTCCGCCACAGTGACAGTTAACAGCGGCACCTTCTCCGTGGGAGGTGCCGAAACCGTTGGTGCCATTTCTGGGTCAGGTGGAACCATAAATCTCGGTGCCAACACACTCACCTCCTCTGTTGCTGCGGGATCTAGCACTTTTTCAGGCTCCATCACAGGCACAGGCGGAGGAATTACCAAATCCGGTGCAGGCGAACTTATCCTTGCCGGCTCCAGCAACTACACGGGCGCCACCTCGGTTTCTCAGGGAACTCTTCGGGTAAATGGATCACTTGGAAACACTGCCGTATCTGTTGCGAATGGGGCGACTCTAGGCGGAAATGCTACAATTGGCGGCCTAGTGACCCTGAACTCTGGAGCGAACCTTGCTCCCGGCAATAGCGTCGGCGTGATGAATTTCTCCTCCGGACTAACTTTAAATGCAAGCAGCACGGTGACTATGGAAATTTCCAATGTGAATGGCAATGCGGACAGCATCAATGTCACCGGCGGCAGCCTCACCTATGCGGGGAACTTGGTTTTTGATGCCGAATCGATGTCAGGCGTTACAAACAACTCTTACACACTTTTCACAGGCAGTCAGACCGGCAGTTGGAGTTCGGTTGCTCTGGCTTCGGGACCCTCACCCGGATTCGCCAACAACAGTGGCATCTGGACCCGCAACGCTGGCGATGGCAATGTGTGGACCTATAATCAAGCAGCCGGCACCCTCACCGTCATTCCAGAACCCTCCACCTACGCTTTGATGGGAATCGGAGCGGCATTCGTTCTATGGCGTCTCCGCCGCCGCAAGCACGACTGATTCTCTGCGGTTCGCTCATTTTATCTTGGCTGTCCTGAGATTTGGATCTCCCAGACATTTGACAGCAAAGCGCGGCCCTATATAGCTTCACGCGGTCTGCGGGCGGACCCCGCCAGTCGGGAATTCGCTCCGGGCATATAACCCGATGCAATCCGTCCTCGACACTCCGGTTCTTGTTCTCAACCGTCTTTGGCAGGCGGTGAACACCTGCAGCGCGCGCCGCGCGTTCACATTGCTCTACCAAGGCCATGCCCAAGTTGTCAGCGCGGAGAGCGGCCAGGGATTTCTCACGCACGATTTCGAAAGCTGGCGGGATTTTTCCCAACGGAATCCCGATAGCGAAATGGTTCACACGATCTCCCTCGGAATTCGCATTCCGCGGATCATTGTTTTGCTTCTCTTCGAGCGTTTGCCGAAGAAGGAAGTGAAGTTCACGCGCCACAATGTCTTCGAGCGTGACCACAACACCTGTCAGTATTGTGGGAAATCCTTCACTCGCGAAATGCTGAATCTCGACCACGTCATGCCCCGCGACCGCGGCGGACTGACAAACTGGGAGAACATCGTTTGCTCCTGCATCCCCTGCAACACCCGCAAGGGAAACCGCCTTCCGCACGAAGCCGGCATGGCCCTGGTCCGGAAACCCAAACGCCCGAAGTGGCGTCCATTCCTCAATATTTCACTTTCCACCCAACCGCACGAAAGCTGGCGCCACTTCCTCGACATCGCCTACTGGAACGTCGAGCTGGGGGATTGAGGCCGGAATAACTGTAGCGGCGGTCTATGAAAAGTAGCGCTGGCGTCCCGCCTGCGAAGAAACCGATCCTCCGGCAGGAGGGACGCCCGCCCTACATCGAATTGAGAAAAACCTCAAAATTCCTCTTGCACAAGATCAGGGGCGCTGGAATATTGAAATCGTTCTGGGGGGAACAGTAGGGCGCCGTGACATTCGTTGCGGCGCCCTACAACTTTTCAGAGGGTCTTTCCAAACGCGCCCATGCGGCGCTGAAACAGTTCCACCGCCCGGCCGAGCGCTCCACCAAACTCGATGTCCGCCCCCGATTCTTTTTCCAGACTGGTCATTCGGACACCGGCCAATCCGCATGGCGTAATTTGGGCGAAAGGCTCCGTGGATTGGCGAGTGATGTTGATCGCGAACCCGTGCATGGAAATCCACTTTCGGACCCCCACACCGATCGATGCCAACTTCCTCGTTTCCACCCAAACGCCCGTCAACCCTTCCCGGCAATGAGCCTCAACCCCGAACCCGCCGGCAAACTCGACGAGAAAATCCTCGAGGAAACGCAAGTAAAGGTGCAGATCCCGCCCGCGTTTCGAGAGGTCTAGGATGGGATAGCCCACGAGTTGCCCCGGTCCATGGAAAGTGGCCTGACCCCCGCGGTTTGTTTCGAACACCGCATGCGGCAAATCCCCGCGCAGGCTGGAGCGGTCACGCGTTCGCCCAATCGTGTAGACCGGTTCGTGCTCGAGCAGCACCAGCGCTTCCTCGCCGCCCGCGGAGACTTCCGCCACGAGCCGCTCCTGCAATTCCAGCCCGGCTTCGTAAGGCAACCTCCCGGGTTTGAGAATCCTCACCGCCGCCTCCCGAGGGATTGGAAATGCGTGAGGCCGACTGCGATCGCATCGGCCGCATCGGGCGGCGGGGTCACAGTCAAACCCAGGAGCGTCCGGACCATGAAAGCGACTTGGGATTTTTGCGCCGCACCGGTCCCCACCACCGCCTGCTTCACACGCCGGGGTGCGTATTCGTGGATGGCAAGGCCGCGCTGGGCGGCTGCCAAAAGCGCGGCTCCCCGTGCGGAACCCAGCGTGATGGCGGTGGGGAAGCTTTGCACATAAATCACACTCTCAATCGCCATCGCGGAGGGTGTGAACTTTTCGATCGTCCCTCCAATCCTGCAATGGATTTCGAGCAGGCAGCCGGCCACGGTGAGTTTGGGCGCGTTCTTCACCACATCGAAATGCAGGCAGCGCACTTTCCCGCTGCGGCACTCCAGGACGGCGATACCGGTCCCGCGCAGGGAAGGGTCTACCGCCAGCAAAACCTCGTCGGTTTCCATCCTTTCAATTCTAACCCATTCCGCAAGCGTCCGACAGCAGGAACCCAATGCCACCGCAAAGTTGCCGGAGCCTGCCCAACCCGCATATACAAGCGCGCCGAACCTCCTCCGATGAAAAGCCAGAAGCCCCCAGAAGTTTCCGTCGCCGGAAAAAAACTGCTCGCAGCGAACCGCGGCGAAATCGCCATCCGCGTCTTCCGCGCCGCCACAGAGCTCGGCATGCGGACCGTCGCCATCTACGCACAAGAGGACCGCTTGAACATGCACCGCTTCAAGGCCGACGAAGCCTACGCGGTTGGCGCGGGCAAAGGCCCCGTGGGCGCCTACCTCGACATTGACGGAATCATCGCCACCGCGCGAGAACACGGCGTGGACATGGTCCACCCGGGCTATGGGTTCCTCTCGGAGAACCCCGATTTTGCCTCCGCCTGCGCTTCGGCGGGCATCACCTTCGTCGGCCCCGATCCGAAACTCCTTGCGATGATGGGCGACAAAACCGCCGCCCGCGCCCTCGCGCAAAAAGCCGGCGTCCCCACGCTGCCGGGAACCGAGGACCCCGTGAGTGAACGCGCCGAGGCCTTGCGCATCGCGAAAAAAATCGGGTTCCCGCTCATCATCAAAGCGGCTTTCGGCGGCGGCGGCCGGGGCATGCGCGTGGTCAAAAAACCCGCCGAACTCGCGGACCTGCTCGACGAAGCCCGCGCCGAGGCCGGCCGCGCCTTTGGCAACCCCGCCGTCTTCCTCGAAAAATACATCCCGCGCGCGAAGCACATCGAAGTCCAAATCCTCGGCGACCGCCACGGCAACATCCTCCACCTCCACGAGCGCGATTGCTCGGTCCAGCGCCGCCACCAGAAGGTCGTCGAGATCGCACCCTCCGTTGCCCTCGAGCCCTCCATACGCCGCGAACTCTGCGACGCCGCCGTGCGGCTCGCCGCGGGCATCGGCTACAACAACGCCGGCACCATCGAATTCCTCTACGACATGGACACCCGCGCGTGGTTCTTCATCGAGATGAACCCCCGCATCCAGGTCGAGCACACCGTCACCGAGCAGGTCACCGGCATCGACCTCGTCCGCTCGCAGATCCTCGTGGCAGCCGGCGCCCGCCTGCACGGCCCCGAACTCGCCCTGCCCCCGCAGGAATCGATCCCCTGCAACGGCTACGCCGTCCAATGCCGCGTCACCACCGAGGACCCCGCGAACAAATTCACCCCGAACTACGGGAAGATCATCACCTACCGCAGCGCCGCCGGTTTCGGCATCCGCCTGGACGCCGGCCTCGGGGCCGCCGGCAGCGTCGTCACCCCGTTCTACGATTCGCTCCTCACGAAGATCACCGCCTCCGGCCAAACCTTCCCCATCGCGCTCCAGCGCATGCTCCGCGCCCTCCGCGAATTCCGCATCCGCGGGGTGAAGACAAACATCCCGTTCCTGGAAAATGTCGTCCTGAACGCGGAGTTCCAATCGGGCGCGGCCACCACCACGCTCATCGACACCACGCCGTCGCTTTTCGAATTCAAGCCCCGCCGCGACCGCGCCTCGCGCCTGCTCGCCTTCCTCGCCGATGTCACCGTGAACGGCAACCCGCAGGCCAAGGGGCACAAACCCGCCGCGCCGCTTGAGCCCGCGCGCCGCCCCTCCTACGACGGCAAGCAGCCCATCCCGCCCGGCACCCGCCAAATCCTCCTCGAACTCGGCCCCGAAAAATTCGCCGCCTGGATGCGCTCGCAAAAACGCCTGCTTTTCACGGACACCACCTTCCGCGACGCCCACCAATCCCTCCTCGCCACGCGCGTCCGCACCTACGACATGCTCGCGACGGCCGATGCCGTCGCCCGCCGCGCCCCCGGCCTCTTCAGCCTGGAAATGTGGGGCGGGGCGACCTTCGACGCCTCGATGCGCTTCCTCCACGAGGACCCTTGGGCCCGCCTGCGCGAACTCCGAGCCCGCATCCCGAACATCTGTTTCCAAATGCTCTTCCGCGGCTCGAACGCCGTCGGCTACTCGAACTACCCGCCGAATGTCGTCGCCGGCTTCGTCAAGCACGCCGCCGAAAGCGGCATGGACATCTTCCGGATTTTCGATTCGCTGAACGACCTCCCGAACATGCGCGCCGCCATGGAAGCGGTCCGCAAGGCCGGCGCCGCCTGCGAGGGCACGCTTTGCTACACCGGCGACATCCTCGACCCGAAGCGCACGAAGTATTCGCTCAAATACTACATCCGCCTCGCGAAGGAACTCGAGCGCATGGGCGCGCACATCCTCGCGGTGAAGGACATGGCCGGCCTCTGCCGCCCGTTCGCCGCGCGCGCCCTTGTGAAAGCCCTCCGCGAAGAGGTCGGCATGCCGGTCCACTTCCACACGCACGACACCAGCGGCGTCAACGCCGCCTCCATCCTCCTCGCAGCCGAAGCGGGCGTGGATGCCGTCGATGCCGCCATCGCCTCGATGTCCGGTTCCACCTCGCAGCCGAACCTCAACAGCCTCGTTGCGGCGCTTCAAAACACGCCGCGCGACTCCGGCCTCGACCTGGACGCCCTCAACGAATTCTCCGACTATTGGGAACAGGTGCGCACCTACTACGCCCCGTTCGACACCTCCCCGCGCACGGGGAGCGCCGAGGTTTACCTCCACGAAATGCCCGGCGGCCAATTCACGAACCTCAAGGAACAAGCCGCCAGCATGGGCCTCTCGCACCGCTGGCCCGAAATCGCCCGTTGCTACGCGGAGGTGAACGAACTCTTCGGCGACATCGTGAAAGTCACGCCGTCGAGCAAGGTCGTCGGCGACATGGCGCTCTTCCTTTTCACGCGCGGCATCAAGCCCGCCGATGTCCCGAACCTCGAGCCCGGCACGCCGTTCCCCGAATCCGTGAAGGACATGCTCGCCGGCGGGCTCGGCACGCCGGTCGGCGGCTGGCCGAAAAAACTCGTCGAAGTCGTGCTCGGCAAGGCGCCGAAGTCCCCCGCCCGCGCCCCAAAGGTCGACCTCGAAAAAACCCGCGCCGAACTTTCCGCCCGCCTCAAGCGCGAAGCCGGCAACGACGACCTCTACAGCCACCTGATGTATCCCGAGGTCTTCGCGGAGTTCTCGAAATTCCAGCGCGAGTTCGGTGGCGTGGACCGCCTGCCCACGCCGGCTTTTTTCTACGGCCTCTGGCCAAACGAGGAAGCCGCCATCGACATCGAGGAGGGCAAAACCCTTTTCGTGAAACTCATCAATGTCGGCGCGCCCGGCAAGGACGGCCGCCGCATCGTTTCCTTCGAACTCAACGGCACCCCGCGCGAAACCACGGTGCAGGACAAATCGGTTCAATCAAAATCCACCGCCCGCCCGAAAGCCGATCCCGCGAAACCGCACGAACTCGCCGCCCCCATCCCCGGCATGGTCAGTTCGGTCGGCGTTGGCGTCGGGGCGCGCGTCGCCAAAGGCGACCGCTTGCTCGCACTCGAGGCGATGAAAATGCAAACCACGCTCTACGCGCCGGTGGACGGCGTGGTGGAGGAATTTTTCGCAAACGCCGGCGACACCGTGGACACCGGCGACCTCCTCGTCCGCCTCCGCACCTGAATAAAATGGCACCGGTAGGGCGCGCCCCCTGGCCGCGCCGGGCAAACTGGTCCCTTCCCTACCCCGGCGGCCAATGCATCGGCCGCCCGCCGAGCAAGTGCACATGCAGGTGCGGCACCGTTTCGCCGCCATGCGGGCCGTTGTTGACCACCACGCGGAAGCCCGACTCCGCGATGCCTTCCTTCTTTGCGATTTCCGCCGCAACAACCAGAAGGTGCCCGAGCAGGGGTTCGTCCGCCCCCTCCGCGGCCGCCACGCGCGGCACCGGTTTTTTCGGAACCACCAGGATGTGCACCGGCGCCTGCGGCGAGATGTCGCGGAAGGCGAGGCACTGTCCATCCTCGTGCACGATTTGCGCCGGGATTTCGCGGGCGATGATTTTTTCGAAAAGCGTCATTTGAGTTGCAGGCTGAGTTCCCCGCGACGCCCGCTGGTTCCGACCTCGCTGCGGATGAAGTCCACAATCTCGCCGAGAAGGACAGAACAATCGCGGCCCCAATTTTTCGCGCTGCACAGCGTCTTCACGCAATCGTGCAGCCCGCCGATTTCCACCTGCCCGGCCGGCGACTCGAGAATTTCCCGCAGGCCGTCGCGCAGCATCCCGAAAAAAACCAGCTCGTATCCGCTCCCGGCACGCCTTGCGATTTCGTCGAGGCGCAGTCGCGCGGGCGGCGGCAGCGTGCGGAACCGCTCCGCCACATCCGAGTAGCCGATCACCTGCAGCACCGATTGCACCGCCTTCTCGAGACGCGCAATCGTCACCACATTTTCATCGAACTCCTGCTGCAGGAACGCCGAGATGCTTTCGGTGACATGCGTGGTGAGCCACCACTTTTTGTAGCCGGCGGATTCGGCGGCGCGCACCACCGCGGTGCTGAGCCACGCGCGGTCGTAGTTCATCACGCTCCCGTCCTGGAACCTCACAAGAGGGAAACTATCCTTCAGCGCGATCATGCCTGGAAAAGTTCCTTCTGGTCCGGCGTCCGCGCCACGCGCCGTTCGAGCGATTCGATTTCCTCGATGAAGTCGCCCACTTCCTGGAACTCGCGGTAGACCGAGGCGTAGCGCACATACGCCACGGGGTCGAGCCGGTGCAGCGCGCCCATCACATGCGCGCCGAGGATGCGGCTCGTGACCTCGCGGTCCTGCGCGGCCTCCAGCTCCTGCAAAATTTCCTCCACCGCGCCTTCGAGGTCCTCGAACGCCACCGGCCGTTTCTCGCACGCCTTCGCGATGCTGTTCAAAAGCTTTTGCCGGTCGAGCAATTCGCGCCGCCCGTCGCGCTTCACCACCCGCAATTCCGCCCGCTCGAGCGCTTCATAAGTCGTGAACCTCGTCGCGCACTCCAGGCATTCGCGGCGCCGCCGGATGCTCGCGCCGTCCTTCGACGGCCTCGAATCAATCACTTTGTCTTCCAAAGTTCCACACTTGGGGCAGCGCATATCTTGTGTTGTTCCGGGCAGCCCGAGCAAAATCGACACTACATATTGCGGGGTCAATTCGATTTTTGAAAATCGCAGGCGCGTTCCGTTTTTTTTCCGCGCGCCCGGCAAGCTGGACAATACCGCGGCCGCTTCCTATAAGGACGCCCTCAAAAAAACCAAACCCATGATCGATTCCATCGTCTCAGCGCTCGGCGACAAAGCCGACTACCTTCTCAAGCACACCTCGAAAACCGTTTCGAAAGACCACCTGCACCTGCCCGGCCCCGACTTCGTGGACCGCATCTTCGCGCACACGGACAGGAACCAGCGCGTCTTGAACAACCTCCAGTGGATGTATAACAGCGGCCGCCTCGCCGGCACCGGCTACCTCTCGATCCTGCCCGTTGACCAGGGCATCGAGCACTCCGCCGGCGCGAGCTTCGCGAAAAACCCCGCCTACTTCGACCCCGAGAACATCGTCAAACTTGCCATCGAGGGCGGCTGCAACGCCGTCTGCTCGACCTTCGGCGTGCTCGGCGCCGTCTCCCGCAAATACGCGCACAAGATTCCATTCCTCGTCAAAATCAACCACAACGAACTCCTCACCTACCCGAACGCCTTCAAGGAAATTTTGTTCGGCAAGGTGAAAACCGCGCACGACATGGGCGCGGCCGCCATCGGCGCCACCGTTTACTTCGGGTCCGACGATGCGCACCGCGAGATCGTGGAGATCGCCGAGGCCTTCGCCTACGCGCACGAGCTCGGCATGGCCACCGTGCTCTGGTGCTACCTCCGCAACCCCGCCTTCAATATCAAAGGCGACAAAGACTACCATCTCTCCGCGGACCTCACCGGCCAGGCGAACCACCTCGGCTGCACCATCCAGGCCGACATCATCAAGCAGAAGCTCCCCGAGAACAACGGCGGCTTCAAGGCCCTCAACACCGGCGGTTCGAGCTACGGCAAGCTCGACGACCGCATCTACACCGAACTCACGAGCGAGCACCCCATCGACCTCTGCCGCTACCAGGTGGTGAATTGCTACATGGGCCGCGCCGGCCTCATCAACAGCGGCGGAGCGAGCGGCAAGAACGATTTCAACGAGGCCGTCTACACCGCGGTCGTCAACAAGCGCGCGGGCGGCACCGGCCTCATCTCCGGCCGCAAGGCCTTCCAGCGCCCGATGGAAGAAGGGGCCAAGCTCCTCCACGCCATCCAGGATGTTTACCTCGCCAAAGAGGTCACCATCGCCTGACGCGTAGAATCCCTGAAAACCGGCCGCGATCCGGCGCAATACCGGGCGCGGCCGTTTTTTCTGCCGCGATTTCGCGGTCTCATTGAACCACCCGCACCGGAGTTCCCAGCGGTGCGTTTTCAAAAAATCTCTGCGCCGCCCCGCGCGGCAAACGAATGCAACCGTGCGAGGCCGGATACCCCGGCAAATACCCCGCGTGCATTCCCACACCGCCGTGGATTCGCATGAAGAAAGGCATCGGCGCTCCTCGGAATGAAGTCCCCGGCGGCCGCCGGTCGCGATTCACGCCCACGTTTGCCACCACCACATTTCCGCCGGAGTCCACATAGTCCCCGTAAAGATTCGAAACATGGTGTTTGTTTTTTTGAATGATTTTGAAATTTCCCGTCGGCGTTCCGTAGCCCTCGCGTCCGGTGGAAACCGGCGAACGCCCGACCTCCTGCCCGCCCTTGTAAAAAAACGCCGTCTGTGAGCCGAGATCGATGGTGATGGAAGGTGCCCCGAGAATCCCGTCCCCGGACCACGTCCAATCCTGCCGCGGAGTAGCCGCCGGCCGCGCTCCCGAGGTCGAGGAAAAAACGATTTGGTTGTCCTCGGTGAGATAAGCCGTCGAATAAACCGAAATCCGAGGCCGCCCGGCATCGCCCACTCCGGACGAGGAACAGCCGGCCAGAAAAATGGTGACAACGGCCGCGAGAGCGGCGGCGATTCGCAATGGAACATTTGCAACCCACATGGGAGTGGCCGCACAAACTAAAACCCGCTTCGGAACTGTCAACGCGGCAGGTTTCCTGAATTCCCGCGCGCTCTGCCGCATTCCCCATTGACGCCCGCTTCGCCGGGCGGTTTTATTCCGCCCCCTACCCGGAACCCCAAAAAAAACAAAAACACCCAACTCAACATCATGGTTAAAATCGGCATCAATGGTTTCGGACGCATCGGACGCATGGTCTTCCGCGCGGCCGTCAAGAATTTCAGCAAGGACATCCAGGTCGTCGGCATCAACGACCTCCTCGACCCCGAGTATCTCGCCTACATGCTCACCTACGACTCCGTTCACGGCCGCTTCGACGGCGATGTGAAGGTCGAGGGCAGCAACCTCATCGTCAACGGCAACAAAATCCGTCTCACCGCCGTCAAAGACCCCTCCACCCTCAAATGGGACGAGGTCGGCGCGGACATCGTCGTCGAATCCACTGGACTCTTCCTCGACAAAGCCACCGCCGAAGCCCACCTCAAGGCCGGCGCGAAAAAAGTCATCCTCTCCGCGCCCTCGAAAGACGAAACGCCCATGTTCGTCTACGGCGTCAACCACACCACCTACGCCGGCGAGCCCATTATTTCCAACGCCAGCTGCACCACAAACTGCTTGGCTCCTCTCGCGAAAGTCATCCACGACACCTTCGGCATCAAGCGCGGCCTCATGACCACCGTCCACGCCGCTACCGCGACCCAAAAAACCGTCGACGGCCCGAGCATGAAGGATTGGCGCGGCGGCCGCGGCATCCTCGAGAACATCATCCCGTCCTCCACCGGCGCCGCCAAGGCCGTCGGCAAGGTCATTCCCTCGCTCAACAAAAAACTCACCGGAATGGCGTTCCGCGTCCCGACCTCCGATGTCTCGGTCGTTGACCTCACCGTCGAACTCGACAAGCCCGCGACCTACGAGGAAATCTGCAACGCCATCAAAGCCGCCTCCGAGGGCCCGATGAAAGGCATCCTCGGCTACACCGACGCGAAAGTCGTCAGCACCGACTTCCGCGGCGAGACCCAAACCTCCGTCTTCGACGCCGAAGCCGGCATAGCCCTCGACCCGACCTTCGTCAAACTCGTCTCCTGGTATGACAACGAGTGGGGCTACTCGAACAAGGTCCTCGAAATGGCTCGCGTGATCTCGAAGTAACGAAACGATCCGATTGATTGACCACAGAGGACACAGAGAACACGGAGGAAGCTAAAACCTCTGTGCGCTCTGTGAACTCTGTGGTCATTTTTTTGAAACACCCGCTATGAAAAAATCCATCAAAGACATCGACCTCTCTGGCAAACGCGTCCTCATGCGCGTCGATTTCAATGTCCCACAGGACAAAGCCACCGGCGCCATCACAAACACCCAGCGCATCGTCGCCGCCCTCCCCACGATCCAATACGCGCTCGACCAAGGCGCCAGCGTCGTCCTGATGAGCCACCTCGGACGCCCGAACGGCAGCCGCGTCGCCAAATACTCTCTCAAGCCCGTCGCCGAAAAACTCTCCGAACTCCTCGGGCGCCCCGTCCGTTTCCTCGACGATTGCGTCGGCCTCGAGGTCGAGTCCGCCTGTGCGCACATGAAGCCCGGCGAAGTCACGCTCCTCGAAAACCTCCGCTTCCATATCGAGGAAGAGGGCAAAGCCAAAAACGAGGACGGCACCTCCACCAAAGCCGCGCCGCACGATGTCGAAACCTTCCGCGCCAGCCTCACCAAGCTCGGCGACATCTTCGTCACCGACGCCTTCGGCACCGCCCACCGCGCGCATTCATCGGTCGTTGGCGTCGCCCTCCCGAAAGTCGCGGGCTTCCTCATGCAGAAGGAACTCGACGCCTTCTCCGCGGTCCTCGACAACCCGAAGCGCCCGCTTCTCGCCATCCTGGGCGGCGCGAAAATCGCCGACAAAATCCCGCTCATCCGCAACCTCATCGAGCGCGCCGACGAAATCATCATCGGCGGCGGCATGGCCTACACCTTCAAGAAGGTCCTCGAAAACATGCCCATCGGCAACAGCCTCTTCGACGCCGAAGGCGCCAAAATCGTGGGCGAGTTGATGGAAAAAGCCAAAGCCCGCGGCGTGAAAATCCACCTCCCCGTGGACTACATCACCGCCGACAAATTCGCCCCCGACGCCACCACCGGCTCGGCCGACGACTCCACCGGCATCCCCGACGGGCTTGAGGGGTTGGATTGCGGCCCCAAGTCCCGCCAAATTTTCGCCGACGCCATCGCCCGCGCGCGCACCATCATTTGGAACGGCCCGGCCGGCGTCTTTGAATTTGAAAAATTCGCCGAAGGCACGAAATCCATGGCCGCCGCCGTGGCCCAAGCCACCGCGAACGGAGCCATCACCGTGGTCGGGGGAGGGGACACCGCCACCGCCGCGAAGAAATTCGGTGTCGCCGACAAAGTCACCCACTGCAGCACCGGCGGAGGCGCCTCCCTCGAACTCCTCGAAGGCAAAACCCTCCCCGGCGTGGCCGCCCTCGACGAAAAATAGCCCACAGCTGCAATCCGGCTTGGTGTTTTGAAAACCCTGCACGCCCCATGCGCCCCGGCAGTCCGGTCCACCGCATGGGGCGCTGCGTTTTTTGCGGTGTGCCTGCTCTTTTCGGGCTGCGCCGGCCCGCAAGTCCGTAAAATCCACACCACGGCCTACTGCGCCTGCGAGTCGTGTTGCGAGTGGGAGCGGGGGAGTTGGAAATACCTGAAGCTCGATTTTTGGAACAGGTATGTCGCCAAAGGCAACCGCAAGGGCAAACCCTACACCGGCCTCACCGCCAGTGGAACCAAGCCCCGCGTTCCCGAGCCGGGATTGTTCTCCGGCGACAGCCTCGCCCGCCCGTGGGGCATACCGTTCAAAATCCTGTTCCCATGGCGCATCCTGCCGCGCGACGGGACGATTGCCGCCGATACGCGCTACTACCCGTTCGGCACGCGCATGCACGTGCCCGGCTACGGATGGGGCGTCGTTGAGGACCGCGGCGGCGCGATCAAGGGCCCGAACCGCATCGACCTCTTCCACACGAATCATGCCCAAGCCCTCAAGTGGGGCAGGCAGGACCGGTTGGTGACGATTTATAGCCCCTAAGCGAGCGTGCCAAGCGCCCGCGGATCCTTTGCTGGAGCGGATCAGTAGTCTTTTTTAAAAAAGCGCACAAAAAATCTAAAGGGGCGCATCTTTGCTCCGATACTATGGGAACAGGTAAAACTACCTCACCAGTGAGGCCAGACACTGAACCAAAGTGGCCCGACCGCGGAACGGACTCCGCAAATAGAAAGACACGGATATGTCAGTAGTTATCAACACCAACACGCCCGCCTCCCTGGCGAGCTATAACCTCAGCACCACCAACGCGAACCTCCAGCGCAGCCTCAACCGGCTCTCCAGCGGTTCCCGTATCAATTCATCCTTCGACGATGCCGCCGGCAACTCTGTTGCGATGAAGTTCAACGCTTCTATCAAACGCACAGACGCCACCTTGGCCAACGTCAACAACGCCCTTTCATTCCTGGCCACCCAGGACGGGGTTTTGAAAAATGCGGACAAGATTCTCAACCGCATCTCTGAGCTGGCCACGCTTGCTCAAGATGTGACGAAGACCACTGCAGACCTGACCCTCTACCAGGACGAAGTTTCGATTCTTCAAGACCAACTCGGCCTGATGCTCAGCGAGCAGTTCAACGGAATCAATCTGTTCGGCGCCGGCTCGACGTCCGACATGACTGTGGTCACCTCCCACGACGGTGCCCAGACAGTTGGGATTACCCAGTCCGACTTGGCCACTCTGGATACAACAGTGGACGCATATGACGTGAGCACTACCGCTGGAGCAGCGGCAGCTGTCATCGCCATCCAAGACGATATCCAAACATTGGCGAACTACCGTGCGGTCAACGGTGCACAGCAATCGCGCCTGACCTTCGCGGCGGACATGCTGTCGATCAACAAGGTGAACCTCGAGGCCTCTGTGAGCCGCATTCAGGATGTGGACGTGGCCGACGAGAGCACCAAGCTCGCCCGCTACAACATCCTGCAGCAGGCTGGCACGGCGATGCTCGCCCAGGCGAATCAATCGACCCAGTCGATCCTTCGCTTGCTCAGCTAAGGGTAGGTCGATTCGAAATCACAAAAAACCGGAGGGGAGTTTCTTCCCTCCGGTTTTTTAGTTTACCAAATTGTAGCCGGCGCGGCTTTTCGGGGCCGGGGTTTGTGCGGGCGGGGCGGGGGCTTTGAAGACGTGGATTTCGCCGGTGCCTTGCGTGCTCGATTCCGGCGAAGCGAATGCCGCGATGAGAAGAATGATCAGCGCCCGGAAACAAGGTGCGATGCCCGAAGGCATGGGGGCTATATGCCCGAAAGGGAGGCCTCCGCCGGGGGAAAAGCGCTTCAGGCGATGGGCTTGAGGAAGGGGGCGACGACGCAGGAGAGGGCGAGTGTGGAGAGGAGGATGAAGGCGAGGATCGGGAGGATCATGGGGAAAAATAATCCCAATTTTTCCGTGTGCAAATGGACGGCGGGAAAATTTTTTCGGCGGGAGCTTAAAAATCTTTCTCGCGGGCTTCGAAGGCTTCAGAAAGCAGGGAGGAGTCTTTGAATGACCAAATATCGGACCAAGATTGACGGGGCGTTTTTGCTGAGGCCGCGGGTTTTCGGGGATGCGCGAGGGTTTTTTCTGGAGAGCTGGAACAAAGAGACTTTTGCCAAGCTCGGTATCAACGGCGATTTTGTTCAGGACAATCACAGCCGGTCCACGAAGTATGTTTTGCGCGGTCTGCATTATCAGTCCGGCGATGCGGCGCAGGGGAAGTTGGTGTGGGTCACATCGGGGACGGTGTTTGATGTGCTGGTGGATTTGCGCCAGGGGTCGAAAACTTTCGGTCGGTGGGATGGCTACATGCTGACGAGCGAGGCGCACGAGAGGTTGTGGGTGCCGCCGGGATGCGCGCACGGGTTTTTGGTGCTGAGCGAGGTGGCGGATTTTCACTACAAGTGCACGAATTATTACCAACCGGAGACCGAACGGGCCTTGCTGTGGAATGATGCAACGGTGGGGGTGGAGTGGCCGTTGCCGGTGGGGATCGACCCGATCGTTTCGCCCAAGGATGCGGCGGCGGCGGACTTTGCGAGTTGCGAGAAGTATTCTTGAGCGCGGGAGCGGAGGGATGATTTGAAGCGTCACGATTTTTTGGTCATCGGCGGCGGGATCGTGGGGCTCGCGGTGGCGCGGGAGATTTTGCTGCGGAAGCCGGGAGCGGCGGTTTGTGCGCTGGAGAAGGAGGACGGGCCGGGGCGGCATCAGAGCACGCACAACAGCGGTGTTTTGCATTGCGGGCTTTATTACAAACCGGGCTCGTTGAAGGCGCGGTTGGCGGTGGGCGGGATTCGGTTGATGACGAGGTTTTGTGCCGAGCAGGGAATCGCACACGAGATTTGCGGGAAGGTGGTGGTGGCAGCGGATGAAAATGAAGTCGTGCGCTTGCGCGATCTTCAGGAACGCGGGATTCAAAACGGGCTCGAGGGTCTGGAGTGGCTCGACGCGGAGCGCCTGCGTGAAATCGAGCCGCATGCGGCGGGCGTGGCGGCGCTGCGGGTTCCGCAGGAGGGAATCGTGGATTACGGCGGAGTTTGCGAAGCGCTGGTGCGGGAGATCGAGCGGCTGGGCGGGACTTTTCAGAAAAACGCGCGCGTGTTTGCGATTCAGGACAATCTTGGAGGTTGGGTTTTGGAGACGACGGCCGGGGAGTTCGAGGGGGATTACTTGGTGAACTGTGCGGGGTTGTTCAGCGACCGGATTGCGAAGCTGGCTGGAGCGCCGAGCGACATTCGCATTGTTCCGTTTCGCGGGGAGTATTTTCAACTCGCGGCCGGGGCGCGGCATTTGGTGAGGCACTTGATTTATCCGGTGCCGGATCCCGCGTTCCCGTTTCTGGGTGTGCATTTCACGCGGTTGATTCACGGCGGCATCGAGGCGGGGCCGAATGCGGTTCTGGCGCTGGCGCGGGAGGGATATCGCAAGACGGACATCCATCCGCTCGAGGCGGCGGAGACGCTGGCGTTTCCGGGACTGTGGAATTTTTTGAGGCGGTATCCTTTGATGGTTTGGGATGAGGGCAAGCGGTCGCTGAGCAAAAAGCTTTTTGCGGAGTCGCTACAAAAATTGGTGCCGGAAATTCGCGAGGAGCATCTCGCACCGGGAGGGGCGGGGGTTCGGGCGCAGGCTATGACGCGGGACGGGCAACTCGTGCAGGATTTTTGCCTGTTGCAAAAACCCCGCGCGCTTCATGTGGTCAACGCGCCGAGTCCCGCGGCGACGGCTTCGTTGGCGATCGCGGAGGAGATTGTGGGGAGGATCGGATTGCGGGGTTTGTAGCGAAGTTGGTTTGGAGATTCGGCGGTCATAGACCGCCGCTACAGGCAGAAGTGGTTTTTGAAGAAGGTTATAAGATTTTTTTGAAAAATTTTGAAAAAAAGTCCTTGCGGTTCGGCGGGGGGTTGATACTTTCCTCATCGTTCTGGGGGGAACAGCAGCCCGTTGAAGCAATCGTTTCGACGGGCTGCAACTTTTTTAGGGTCGGAGCTTTTTCCGCAGGATGGCGAGCATGGCGCGGGGTTCCTCGACTTTCAGCAGCAGGCATGCGCCGAGGTAGGCGCCGCCGGCGAGGGCGATGGTGCCGAGCACGCGCACACTGGAGGCAAGGACCGACGGACCGGGCAGGATGCCGGGGAGCGTGGCGTTTGCCCAAATGCATATGAGGGCGAGGGGCACGGTTGCGGCGAGGCAACGGAGGAGGGTGGAGAGGAATTTCGTGGAATCGAGCGTGCCGGCGGCGGGGCGCATGAGGAGGTAGAGGGTGGCGATGTTCAGGACGGCGCAGAGCGAGGTGGAGAGCGCGAGCCCGCGGTGGCCGAGGCCGAGGCGGAACATGAAGAGCCAGTTCAGGGCGAGGTTCAGGGCGACGGCGCCGAAGCTGACGAGCATGGGGGTCCATTTGCGGTCGATGGCGTAGAAGGCTGGGGAGAGGACTTTGATGCAGGAGTAGGCGACGAGGCCGAGGGCGTAGTATTGGAGGGCGAGTGCGGTTTGGAGGGTGTCGGCGGCGCGGAATTGGCCGTGCTGGTAGACGAGCGCGATGACGGGTTCGGCCATGAACCAGAGGCCGGCGGCGGAGGGGATGGTGAGGAAGAGCGCGAGGCGCATGGCGCGGCCGAGGGTGGGGCCGAAGCGGGAGCGGTCGGTATCGGCGGCGATGCGCGAGACAACGGGGAGGGTGATGGTGGCGACGGCGACGCCAAAGACTCCGATGGGGAGCTGCATGAGGCGGAAGGCGCTGTTCAGCCAAGTGACGGCTTCGGCGCCGGCGTAGGAGGCGAAGCGGGAATTCACAAGGACATTGATTTGGACGGCGCTGGCGGCGATGACCGAGGGGACCATCAGGACGAGGATTTTTTTGATGCCCGGGTCGAGCCAGCGGAAATCCGGGCGGAAGCGGAGGCCAGCGCGGCGGAGGCTGGGGATTTGGATTCCGAGCTGGAGGAGGCCGCCGAGTAGGGTGCCGATGGCGAGGCCGGCGAGGGCGTTTTTCCCGAACGAGGGGTCGATGAGCCAGCCGAAGGCGATGCCGCCGGCGATGGAGCCGATGTTGAAGAAGCTGGAGGCGAGCGCGGGTGCGGTGAAGATTTGGCGGGAATTCAGGATGCCCATCGCGAGGGCGGCGAGGGAAACCAGGAGGATGAACGGATACATGATCCGGGTGAGGAGGATGGTGAAGGCGGCTTCGGTTTCCGAGAACCCGGGGGCGAGGAGGTGGACAAGGGGTCCGGCGAAGAGGATTCCAAGGAGGCTGACCGCGCTCATGAAGACGGAGGTGAGGGTGAGCATTTTCGAGGCGAGCCCCCAGGCGCCGCCGTTGCCTTCCTTTTCGATTTTTTGGGAGAAGACGGTGATGAATGCGGTGGAGAGCGCGCCTTCGGCAAAGAGGTCGCGCAGGAGGTTCGGGAGCCGGAAGGCGATGAGGAAAAGCCCCATGGCGGCGGTGCCGAAGATGGCGTTGAAGAGGACTTCGCGCACGAGGCCGAGGAGGCGGCTCAACATGACGGCGGCGGCGATGATGCCGCTGGCGCGGGTGTTGAGCGTTTTGCCGTCGTTCATTTGGCGGCGGCCTTGCGCAGGCGTTCCATGATGGCGGCGCCGATGCCGGCCTCGGGGACGGGCTCGGCGACGATGCGGTCGAGGCCGGCTTCGTCGAGGCGGCGCATGGCCCCGTAGAGGTTGGCGGCGGCTTCGCGGGGGTTTTGCGAGTGGCTGTAAAATTCGGTGAGGAAAAACCCGGGCGGGTTTTGCGACCAGGCGAGCAGGCCGTCGCGGGGGCCGAGGGGCTGGGGATTTTTTTCGATGAACAATGGCGTGCGAGGCGCGTAGTGGCTTTTCATCGAACCGGGCGTGGCAATGTCGCTGGATTGAGGGGTCTCGACGGGCGCGAAGGCGCGGAGGTCTTCGGCGGTGACGGGGCCTTGGCGGAGGATTTCGATGCGGCCGGGGTGGACGAGTGCGATGGTTGATTCAATGCCGTGGGCGCAGGGTCCGCCATCGAGGATGAGGGGGATTCGCCCATCGAGTTCCGCAAGGACATGGGCTGCGGTGGTGGGGCTGATGCGGCCGAAGCGGTTGGCGCTGGGGGCGGCGAGGGGCCGGGCGAAGCTGGATGCAACGAGGGCGAAATCGGGCTGGGCGCTCCAGCGGATGGCGACGGTTTCCTGGCCGGCGGTGGTGATGTCGGGGACGATGGGATTCCTTGGCAGGACGAGGGTGAGGGGGCCTGGCCAGAATTTTTCCGCGAGTGCCTCGGCGAGTGGTGTGGTGGCGGCGAGCCGGGGGAGCCAATTGGCGGAGGGGATGTGGACGATGAGGGGGTCCGAGAGCGGGCGTTCCTTCGCCTCGAAAATTTTTGCGCAGGCGGCGGGGTTGAGGGCGTCGGCGGCGAGACCGTAAACGGTTTCGGTGGGGAGTGCGACCGGTTCGCTGGCGGCCAGCAAGGAGAGGGCTTCACCGAGTCCGTCCTTGGGCGTGGCGACGCGGGTTTTCAATCGAGGCGCGCGGCGAGGACCTGTTCCGTCTGGTTTTTCCGGAACGCGGCGAGGGCTTTCCTGATGGCGGGGAATTCGTGTGCGAGGATGGCTGCGGCGAAGAGGGCGGCGTTGGTGGCGCCGGCATTTCCAATCGCAAAAGTGGCAACGGGGATGCCGGCCGGCATTTGGACAATCGAAAGGAGGGAATCGTGGCCGCGGAGGGCGTGGCTTTCCACGGGGACGCCGAGGACGGGGACAGGCGTGTGGGCTGCGAGCATGCCGGGGAGGTGCGCTGCGCCGCCGGCGCCGGCGATGATGCAGCGGAGGCCGCGGGATTCGGCGGTTTTCGCATACTCCGCCATGAGGTCGGGTGTGCGGTGGGCCGAGACGACGCGGGACTCGTGGGGGATGCCGAATTTTTTCAGGAGTGCGGCGGCGCCCTTCATGGTCGCCCAATCCGAGCGGCTGCCCATGGCGACACCGACGAGGGGCGCGGGGGATTTGCTGGATTTGTTTTTCACAATTCGGACTGGGGGATTTCGTAGCAAAGGAAAAAGCCGAGCGGAAGCGCGTTCCGCCCGGCTTTTAAGGTCAATATTACTTGGCCGTTCCGATAGTGCTCGGAGCAGGAGCCGGTGCCGGCTTGCTGGCGCAGGCGCCAAGGCCGAGTGCGGCAACCGCGAGAGCGACTGCAGCGGCGATCGATGCGAATTTCATGTTATGTGTTTCCCCTCCTTTCCAGGCTGGTAGCCGCGGGGAATCTGTCAGATCGCGCCCGTGTGACAACAATAATCGGACGCGTGTTTGCGGGGTGAATACCCGCCCCGGGAGTGGTGGCGTTGACCCTGTCTGCGAGGGCTGATACTCCTCTCCGCCCTTTCATGAGCGCATACAAAAACACGATCAACCTTCCGAAAACGGATTTCCCCATGAAGGCCGGGCTGGCGCAGCGCGAGCCGGAGATTTTGGCCAAGTGGGAGGCCGGGGGGCTGTATGCGCGCATCCAGGAACGGCGCAAGGGGGCGCCCGCGTATGTGCTCCATGACGGGCCGCCGTTCGCCAATGGCGATGTGCACATGGGGACGGCTTTGAACAAGGTGCTGAAGGATTTCGTGGTGAAGTCGAAAACGATGGCGGGCTTCCGCGCGCCGTTTGTGCCGGGGTGGGATTGCCACGGGCTGCCGATCGAGTTCCGCGTGGTGAAAAGTTCCGCCGGGCTGGCGCCTGCGGAGGTGCGGCGGAGGTCGGAGGAATACGCGAGGAAGTTCATCGATATCCAACGGCGGCAATTCAAGCGTCTCGGCGTGCTGGGCGATTGGGAGAGGCCGTATCTGACGCTCGACCCCGCCTACGAGGCCGGGATGATCGGGGCGTTTGCGAGGTTTGTGGAGGCGGGCCTGGTTTACCGGAAAAAGCGGCCGGTGCTTTGGAGCACGGGTGCGCACACGGCGCTGGCCGAGGCCGAGGTGGAGTATGCGGAACGCAAGGACCCGGCGATCCATGTCGCGTTTCAGGCTTCGGGGGGACCGGTGGCGGAGGCGGGCGGGGCTTTTGCGATTTGGACGACCACGCCCTGGACGCTTCCGGCGAACCTGGCAATCGCCGTGCATCCTCAGGAGAAGTATTCGCTGCGGGAGGTGGTCTGCGCGGATGGTTCGAAAAAACGCATCGTGGTGGCGAATGCGCTGTGGGAGGCGTTCCTTTCGGAGACGAAATCGCAGGGCGAGGGGACTGTGCGCGAATTTACAGGGGCGGAATTGGCGGGGTCTAAAGCGCGGCATCCGTTCCTCGGGCGCGAGGTGCCGGTCATCGTGGCGGACTTCGTCACGATGGAAAAGGGGACAGGGCAAGTGCACATCGCCCCCGGGCATGGCGCGGATGACTATATCGCCGGGCAGGCGAATGGGCTGGGGGTGCTGTCGCCGGTGGATGATTACGGGAAATTCACCGACGAGTGCGGCGTGGCGGGGTTGGTCGGATTGCATGTGCTCGAGCAGGGGAATGAGGGGGTGCTGAAAATTTTGGCGGAGCGCGGGGCGCTTTTGGCGCAGGCGGATTATTTGCACGACTACCCGCACTGCTGGCGCTCGAAGACGCCGATCCTGTTCCGCGCCGTGGAGCAGTATTTCATCCGGATCGACGGCTTGCGCGAAACGGCGCTGCGCGAGGTCGACGCCACACAGTGGATTCCGCACTGGGGCCGCAACCGCATCCGCGGCACGGTCGAGTCGAGGCCGGATTGGTGCATCTCGCGCCAGAGGACCTGGGGTGTGCCTTTGCCGGTTTTTTACGATGCCAACGGGGAGCCGATCCTAGACCCCGCCGTGATCCGCAAGGTCGCGCAGGTTTTTTCCGAGAAGGGGACGAACTCGTGGTTCGAACTGGACGATGCGGCGTGGTGCGGTTTGGCCGGTCTGCCCGCGGGTTGCAGCCGGCGCAACGACACGCTCGATGTGTGGATCGATTCCGGGCTGAGCCACGAGACGGTTTTGCGCCAAAGGCCGGAATTGGCGTTTCCCGCCGACCTTTACCTCGAGGCGACCGACCAGCACCGCGGCTGGTTCCAGAGTTCGCTCATGACCTCGGTCGCGCTGAATGGCAAGGCGCCCTACCGCACGGTGCTCACGCACGGGTTCGTGATGGATGTGGACACGCGGAAGAAGATTTCGAAGTCCGCCGCCGGTGGCTACCAGAAGCCCACGGATGCCGACCACTATGTGAACAAATACGGCGCAGACCTGCTGCGGCTTTGGGTGAGCAGCGTGAATTTCACCGACGATGTGCCGTTCTCGGAGGAAATCTTCACGCGCCTGGCCGATGCGTATCGCCGGGTGCGCAACACGCTCCGGATTTTGTTGGCAAACCTGCACGACTATGACGCCGCGAACCCGCCGGCGCCGGAATCGCTGACATTTGTGGACCGCTGGATCCTGGCGCGGTTGCAGGATGTGGTCGGCGTTTGCCTCGAGGCCTACGCGAAGCTCGAGTTCCACAAGGTCCACCACACGATCAACCAATTTTGCGCGGTGGACCTCAGCAGCCTGTATGTCGATATCACGAAGGACCGGCTGTATTGCGATGCGGCGGGGTCGGCACGGAGGAGGGCGACGCAGTTTGCGATGCACACGGTTTTCGATTCGCTGGTGCGGTTGCTCGCGCCGGTTCTGGCGTTCACCGCCGAGGAGGCTTGGGGGTATTTCCGCCCCGGGACCTCCGTGCACGAGCAGGATTTCCCCAAGCCCGATTCGGCTTGGACAAACCCTGCGGCGTTGCGTGCGATGGAGGGATTGTTGCAAATCCGCAGCCGGATTTCGCAGGCGGTGGAGAAGCCCCAGAAAGCCGGGGAGATTGGCAGTGCGCTCGAGGCGGAGGTGAGGCTGGGTGCGACGGCTTCCGAGATGGAGGTGCTCTCGCCGGTTCTTTCCGAGGTGGAGGAAATTTTTATTTTGAGCGACCTGAAGGTCGAGGCGGCCGAATCGCCCACCTGTGCGGTGGCGAAGACGCCGAATGCGCGCTGCGAGAGGTGCTGGCGGCACCGCCCGGAGGTCGGGCAGAGCGCGAAACACCCGACGCTCTGTGCGCGCTGCGAGGGGGCGGTGGGATGATTGGCCACAGAGGACACGGAAGTCACAGGGCGGGGAGTTTGGGATGAGGCTGGTCCTTTTTTTAACGCTGCCGCTTTACCTGCTGGACCAACTGACGAAGTGGTTGGTGTTGGCTTTCATTTCGACGAATGAGGTTGTCGAGGTGGTGCCGGGGTTTTTCAACCTCGTGCAGGTCCACAACACGGGGGCGGCATTCGGGATGTTCAAGGGCAACAACTGGTTTTTTGTGGGGCTGGCGGCGGTGGCGCTGGTGGCGCTTTTTGTGATGGCGCGGAAAAATTGTTTTCCCGATGCGCCCACGCGGTTCGCGGCGGCGCTCCTGGCGAGCGGTGTGCTCGGGAACCTGACCGACCGGCTGGTCCACGGTTATGTCGTGGATTTTTTGGATGTGATCCTGCCGTGGTATGGTCATTGGCCGGCGTTCAATGTTGCCGACTCGTGCATTTGCGTGGCGGCGGGGATTTTTTTGGTCTCGGGGTTCCTGCCCGAGAAAAAGGCTCAGGCGGCGGGGCAGCCGAAGTAGCCGCGCTTGCGGATGAGGTCCGCCACGGCAGGCGGGACCATGTTTTCCCATCCCGTGTCGCCCGCCGAAATGCGGCGGAGCACATCGCGCGAGAAGATGCCTGCGTTGGCGGTGTCGGCGTTGTCCAGGTGGACGAAGCTGCCGCGGCGGGAGAGGTAGTCGTAGAGCGGGCGGAGTTCCGGCGAGACCTCGAAATTCTGCACCGTTTGCACCGGGGCGTCCGGGCTCGGGCGGAACGGGTAGACGTAAATCTTCAGGTCGTTTTTGAAGAGGCGTCCGAAGCTTTCGAGGATGCCGCCGGGGAGCTGGGAGTAGTATTTTTCGTCAAAGAGTTCGGACAGGCTCGGGACGCCGAGGACGATGCCGATGCGCTCCTTCGTGCGCCAGGCGAGGTAGGCGGCGAGGCGGTAGTATTCGAAGTAGTCGGAGATCATCACCGTGAAGCCGCAGGCGGCGAGGAGTTCGGCGCGGGCGAGGAAATCGCGGCGGTCCACATCCTTTCCGCCGGCGAGGAGGTTCCGCATGGTGAGTTCCATGATTTGGAGGACCGGCTTGTCGGCGACGGCGGGGTCGGCCTGGAACTTCTCCGAGGCGCAGCGGAGCATGTCGAGGTTCACCTTGGTCGGCGGGCGGAAGCTGCCGCGCTCGACGAGGATGGCTTTTTTGTAAAGCACCTCGGAGGGCTGGAGGACCTCGCGGTCGGCATCGAACATGGCGGCGCCGCTGAGGCCGATTTGGACGAGCAGGAGCGCCATGAGGCGGTTGTCCACATTGCGGAATTCGATTCCGCTGAATTCGACCATGTCGATTTCGATGCGGCCGGTGGTGAGCATGTCGAGGAGCGACTCGACGAGTTTCTCTGGCATGTGGTGGAGGAAGAACGCGCCGTAGCAGAGGTTCACGCCCACGATGCCAAGGGCCTCCTGCTGGAGGGAGGCTTCGGTATCAAGCATGCGGACATGCATGAGGATTTGGCTCGGCTCGTCATGCGGGCGGCTCTGGAACTTGATGCCCATCCAGCCGTGGCATTCGTTGCCGCCCTTGAAGCTGCGGGCGACGACGGTGTTTGCGAAGGCGAAGAACGCGGTGGTGTCACCGCGCGAGGGGCCGAGGCGCTCGATGTTCAGCTCGAACTCGCGGTCGAGCATGGATTGCAACCTGTCCTTCGAGACATAGCGTTCGCAGCGGCCGTAGATGGCATCGCTCACCTTCATGTCGTAGGCGGACATGCTTTTCGCGATGGTGCCGGCGGCGCCGCCCACGCGGAAGAACCAGCGGACGACCTCCTGCCCCGCGCCGATCTCGGCGAAGGTGCCATACCACTGGGGGTCGAGGTTGACCTTGAGTGCCTTTTGGTGGGTGTCGAGCGCCGGAGTGTTCATTTGCGGTGGTTCCCTTTTTTTGCCGCTCCCTGGTTGCGGCGTGTCAGATTTTTTCGAAGTGCGAGATGCTTTGGAAGAGGCGGTAGCGTTCGTCGATCTGTGCGGAGTCCACGGTCTTCAGGCGCTCGAGCGAGAAGGCCTCGACATTAAAGCTCGCGAGGACGCTGCCGTGGACGACGGCTTTTTTCAGAATGTCGAACGAGATGTCGCCCTTCGAGTTTGCGGCGAGGTAGCCCGCAAGGCCGCCAGCAAAGGTGTCGCCCGCTCCGGTGGGGTCGTGGATGTCCTCGAGCGGGAAGGCGGGGCAGCTGAAGAATTCGGCTTCGGGGCCGAAAAGGAGGCAGCCGTGCTCGCCCTTTTTCACGGCGACATAGCGCGGGCCCATGGCTCGGATTTTTTTGCCCGCCTTCACGAGGCTGGTTTCGCCGGTGAATTGGCGCGCCTCGCTGTCGTTCAGGATGAGCATGTCCACGCGCGCGACGAGGCGGTCGAGCGATTCGCGGGCGATGTTGATCCAGAGGTCCATCGTGTCCGCGATGGTGAAGCGCGGTTGGCGGACCTGGTCGAGGACATGGTGCTGCAGGTCCGGCGCGATGTTTGCGAGGAGGACGAGGGGGGTGGATTCGTAGCCCGGGGGGAGCTTGGGGGTGAAGTGTTCGAAGACATTCAGCGCGACCGAGCGGGTTTCGCGGGTGTTCATGTCCCACATGTATTCGCCCGACCAGCGGAAGGTTTTCCCGGGGACGGACTGGAGGCCGGCGAGGTCGATGCGGCGGCTTTTGAAGAGGCCGATGTGCTCGGCGGGGAAGTCGTCGCCCACGATGCCGACGAGGTTGACGGGCGAGAAATTCGAAGCGGAGACGGCGCCGTAGGAGGCCGAGCCGCCGAGGAGGTTTTTGTGTTCGGCGAGCTGGGTCTTGATGTCATCGAGCGCGATGGAGCCAACAATGAGGACGGACATAGACGGGAGACGATGCGCGAGGGGGTTTGGGGGTGCGAGAAAAAACGGGGCGGAGGGTTTCACCCGCCTTTCGCTCCCGCGGGGTGGGGCGAGGCTGGGAGCTGAAAATCACCGAACATGGAAACTTTTCGATACTACTTGGCGCTGTTTTTGACCGGATCGGTTCCGGCGATATTGGTTTATTTGCTGCTGCTGCATGCGCTGATTGGAGTTTGGCGAAGGATCGGCGTGGCGGCGGCGCAGATCTTTCTTTGGACTGCGGTGCTGGGGGTTTTTCTCTGGGTGATCTCTGCAACGAGGAATTTCGCGTTGGCGGACTTCGGACCGAATCCGATTTTCTTCAACGCCGGGATGGTGTGTCTGGCAATGGCAGTTTGGTTGCGGGTGAAAGTATCGCGGAGCATTGGTTGGCGAGCGCTGTTGGGATTGCCGGAAATCGATCCCAAAAAATACAAACAGAGCCTGGTTACGAGCGGTCCGTATGCGCGGGTGAGGCATCCGAGGTATCTTCAGGCGTTCCTCGCCTTGATCGGATGGGCGTTGATTGCGAACCACCCGGCCTCGTATTTGGCCTGTTCGTTCTGGATTCCTGGAATTTGGCTCGTAGTCACGCTCGAGGAGCAGGAACTGGCCGAGCGGTTCGGTGCGGAATTTGAGGCTTACCGGAAACGGGTGCCGAAGTTTTTTGCCCTGCGGCGCGAGCGTTTCGAGGAGAAGGGTGCGCGGGATTTTACGGAAAGGCGGGCGGGTTAGAGCCAGTCCCAAGAGGTCAGGGTCAGTGAGCCGTCGGGTTTCTGCCACACGGTGGCGAGGGCTTCGCGGACTTTGGAGTTTTCTGTGACGGCGAGGCGGAGTTTGTAGTTCAGGCCGGCGACGACCTGGCGTTCGAGCGAGATGATTCGCACGAGGGTGATCGGGGTGGCGGATTCGCGGGATTTTTGTTCGATGGCGAAGCGGGCTGCGGCTTCGGCGTTGGTGTCGGGATTGGCGGGCTGCCAGGAGCCGGGTGGGTATTTTTTCCCGGGCTGGGTGCCGGCTTGAATGGAAAGGGGGAGAAGGAAGCTGAGGAGGAGTGCGGCGGTTTTCATTTGGCGGATTTTTGGAGTTTGCGGCGGAGTGAGAGGAGGGAAACGAACATGCGAAACGAGTCGCGGACGAGGTGGACCTTGCCGCCGGGGATGTCGCGCCAGCTTGAGAGCGGCTCTTCGCGCAGACGGCAACCGGCGCGCTGGAGGAGTGCGATGAGTTCCATATCGAAGCCGAAGCGCGTCTCGGTGAGACCGGGGCGCACGCGTTCGTAGCAGGAACGACGGACGAATTTCAGGCCGCACTGGGAATCGTAAACGGGAATGCCGGTGAGATTGGCCGAGAGCGTGGCGTAGATGCGGCCGGCGAGGTGGCGCGTGAAGGTGCGTTCGATGGGGCGGCCGAGCATTTGGATGCGGTTTGCGAAGAGGCCGTCGGTGTTGGTGGACTCGTGAGCCATGCGGGCGAAGCGGATGGCTTCCGCGGCGGGGACGGCGCCATCGGCGTCGATGAATCCGAGCCATTCGGCGCTGGTGGAGGTGCTCCATCCCGCGTAGATGGCGCCGCCTTTTCCGAGATTTTCCGGGAGGGTGAGGAGGGGCTGGAGGAAGGGATGGGTGGCGCGGAGGGATTCCACGCAGGCTCGCATGGCGGTGGACTCTGTGGTGAGGGAGCCGTCGTCGATGACGAGCAGGGAGATGTTTTGGCTGGAGGTGGAGATTTTGTTGCAAAGGTCCGGGAGGAATGCGGCGAGCCGTTGGCCTTCGTTGAAGGCGGGGACGACGAGCAAGGTTTCCGCGTGGGACATGCGAGGTTGGTTTTAGGGGGTTGGGCACGGCACATCAAGCGGGTGGGGCGGATTGGGCTTATCAGGAGCCGGAGGCCACGCCTTGGGGGAAAGAAAAAACGCCGGGCCGATTTTGCGGCCCGGCGTTTTGGGTTGCGAATTTGTTACGCTTTTTGGTCGAGGATGGCGGCTTTGACCTGCGAGGGGACTTCCTCGAAGTGCGAGGGCTCCATCGAGTAGGAGGAGCGGCCTTTCGAGAGGGAGCGGATCGCGGTGGCGTAGCCGAACATTTCCGCCAACGGGACCTCTGCGTTGATGTGGCAGAGGTTGCCTTTGGTTTCCATGCCCTGGATGCGGGCGCGGCGGCGGTTGAGGTCGCCCATGATGTCGCCCTGGAATTCCTCGGGCGTCACATTCTCCACCTTCATGATGGGCTCGAGCAGGATGGGCTTGGCTTTTTTCAGGCCGTCCTTGAGCGCGAAGATCGCGGCCATCTTGAACGCCATTTCGTTCGAGTCCACATCGTGGTAGGAGCCGTCGACGATGTCGACATGGACATCGATGACGGGGTAGCCGGCGACGACGCCGTTGAGGACGGCTTCCTTGAAGCCTTTTTCGACGGCGGGGATGAATTCCTTCGGGATGGTGCCGCCGACGACCTTGTTTTCAATCGTGAGGCCCTTGCCGCGCTCGTTCGGCGTGACTTTGCAAATGACATGGCCGTATTGGCCGCGGCCGCCGGACTGCTTGACGAGTTTGCCCTCGCCGTCGGCGGGCGAGAGGATGGTTTCCTTGTAGGCGATCTGGGGCTTGCCGGCGTTCGCCTCGACCTTGAACTCGCGCATCATGCGGTCGCGGATGATTTCGAGGTGGAGTTCGCCCATGCCGGCGATGATGGTCTGGCCGGTTTCCTCGTTCGTGAAGACGCGGAAGGTGGGGTCTTCCTCGGCGAGGCGCTGCAGGGCGTTGCCCATCTTTTCCTGGTCGAGCTTGGTCTTCGGCTCGACAGCCATCGAAATGACGGGGTCGGGGAACGACGGGGGCTCGAGGAGGATCGGGTGGTCCTCGTCGCAGAGGGTGTCGCCGGTGGTGATGTTTTTGATGCCCACGATGGCGGCGATGTCGCCGGAGTAGCAGGTGTCGATATCCTCGCGCTTGTCGGCCTGGATTTGGATGAGGCGGCTGATGCGCTCGCGCTTGTTCGTGCGCGGGTTGTAGACGGTGTCGCCCTTGGAGAGCTTGCCGGAGTAGACGCGGAAGAAGACGAGCTTGCCGACGAAGGGGTCGCTCCAGAGCTTGAAGGCGAGGGAGCAGAACTTGCCGTTGTCGTTCGCCTCGGCGTCCATGGGTTCGCCGTTGTCGGGGTTCTGGCCTTTGGCGGCCGCGATGTCGAGGGGGCCGGGGAGGTAGTCCACGACGGCGTCGACGAGGTATTGCACGCCCTTGTTCTTGAAGGCGGAGCCTCCGGCGACGGGGACGAACTTGTTCGCGATGGTCTGCCGGCGGATGGCGGCCTTGAGGTCCGCGATGGTGATGGGTTTTTCCTCGAGGAAGAGGTTCCCGATTTCCTCGTCGAGGTCGCACATTTGCGAGACGAGGTCGTCGTAGGCGGCTTGGGCCATGTCCTTCAGGTCCGCGGGGATTTCCTCGACGGTGTAGGTGGAACCCATGGCGTCGTTGTCGTGGTAGATGACGGCCTTTTGGTTGATGACATCGATCTGGCCCTTGAGGTGGTCCTCTTTGCCGAGCGGGATGAGGATGGGCCAGGCGTTGGCGCCGAGCTTCTGGCGCATGGAGTCCACGGCGGCGGCGAAATCGGCGCCGGTGCGGTCCATTTTATTGACGAAGGCGATGCGGGGGACGCCGTATTTCGTGGCTTGGCGCCAGACGGTTTCGGACTGGGGCTGCACGCCGGCAACGCCGCAGAACACGGCGATGGCGCCGTCAAGGACGCGGAGCGAGCGCTCGACCTCGGCCGTGAAGTCCACGTGGCCGGGGGTGTCGATGATGTTGACGCGCATTTTGATTCCCTCGAACGCCTTGTAGACGCCTTCTTCCTTGCGCTGCATCCAGGAGCAGGTGGTGGCGGCGGAGGTGATGGTGATGCCGCGCTCGCGCTCCTGTTCCATCCAATCGGTGACGGTGGTGCCTTCGTGCACCTCGCCGATTTTGTGGATCATGCCGGTGTAAAAAAGGATGCGCTCGGTGAGGGTGGTTTTGCCCGCGTCGATGTGGGCGGCGATGCCGATGTTGCGCGTGCGCTCGAGCGGGAAGGCGCGGTTCGGGGAGTTCGGGTTCGAGGTGTCGGTCGTCGTGGCTGGCATGTGGTGTGGTTTTCTTGAAAGGTTTCTTTTTGCCGTCCCGGGGGAAACGGAAAAGGGCGGTTTCTCCGTGGGGAAAAACCGCCCTCCGGTCAAATCATGCTACCAGCGGAAGTGGGCGAATGCGCGGTTGGCCTGGGCCATTTTGTGCATGTCGTCGCGCTTCTTGATGGCGTTGCCCTGTCCGGCGGCGGCGTCCTTGAGTTCGTAGGCGAGGGCGTTTTCCATGGGAACGCCCTTGCGGCCGTTCGCGAAGGTGACGAGCCAGCGCATGGCGAGGGAGACCTGGCGGTCGGCCGGGACTTCCATCGGGACCTGGTAGGTGGAACCGCCGACGCGGCGGGATTTCACCTCGAGGCGCGGGCGGACATTTTCGATGGCCTTGTTGAGGGTCTCGAGGGGATCGATGTTGTCCGAGCCCTCGCGGGTCTTGTCGATGGCGGTGTAGACGATTTTCTCGGCCGTGGATTTTTTGCCCTCGCGCATGACGGTGCTGATGAGGCGGGCGACGACGGGGCTCGCGTAGCGGGCGTCCTTCTTGACGGCTTTGTGGATGACTCTGCGGCGGCGTGACATGGTGGTGTGGGTTCGGGTTGGTTATTTCTTTTTGCCCTTCGCGGCGCCCTTGTCCTCCTGGCCGGGCTTCGGGCGCTTGGCACCGTATTTCGAGCGGCCGCGGCGGCGCCCGTCAACCCCGAGGCTGTCGAGGGTTCCACGGACGATGTGGTAGCGCACGCCGGGGAGGTCTTTGACCTTGCCGCCGCGCACGAGGACGATCGAGTGCTCCTGGAGGTTGTGGCCCTCGCCCGGGATGTAGGCGATGACTTCCTGGCCGTTCGTGAGGCGCACCTTGGCGACTTTGCGGAGGGCGGAGTTCGGTTTCTTGGGGGTGCGGGTCATGACCTGCACGCAAACGCCGCGGCGCTGCGGGCAGTTCGCAAGGGCGGGCGACTTCGATTTGACTTTGATCTTTTGGCGTCCCTTGCGGACGAGTTGGTTGATGGTAGGCATTCCGAGAATGTGTGTTGGGCACCTGCGCGATCCGGCGGGAACGCTGCCGGATGATTCCGCGGCTTAGGCACTCCCCCGACACCTTGCGGGGAGGCGAGAGATTAGGGGCAGAGCGATGCGGTGCAAGCGAAAAAACGGGAAAATTTGGGTGTCGTTGTGAATCCGAAAAAGAAGAAGGCGGCGGGGGCCTCACTTCCCCCGCCGCCCGGCACTATGACCAACTGCAAATCGTCAAATGGCCTTCTCCCCGGTCTCGTCGGTGCGGATGCGGATGGCTTCCTCGACGGGCGAGACGAAGACCTTGCCGTCGCCGATTTTTCCGGTCTTGGCGGACTTCACGATGGCGCCGAGCGCGCCCTCGAGCGCGGAGTCGACGACGACGACTTCGATTTTGATCTTCGGCAGGAAGTCGACCGTGTATTCGCTGCCGCGGTAGATTTCCGTGTGGCCCTTCTGGCGGCCGAATCCCTTGACCTCGCTCACGGTCATGCCCTCGATGCCGAGGTCCGCGAGCGCTTCCTTCACCTCTTCGAGCTTGAAGGGTTTGATGATGGCTTCGATTTTTTTCATTTGGATTATTGGTGTTGAATTTTGGCTTGTGCCTCCCGGCGGGGGCTCTCGGCCGCCCGCCGGAAAGCATTTGGATTACTTCTCGAGCAGGTAGCCTTCTTCGCCGTGCTCCTCGGTGTCCAGGCCGGCGGATTGGACTTCGTCGGAGGCGCGGAGGCCGATGGTGAACTTCACAATGTAGGCGATGATGGTGGTGGCCACAACCGAGAGGACGATCGTGAGCACGCAGGCCTTGATCTGGTTCAGGAGCAGTCCGTCCATGAGGTTCATCGAGGAAAGAACGCCGTTCGCAGCAGGGTCCGCGAAGATGCCGGTGAGGATGGCGCCGAGGGTGCCGCCCACGCCGTGCACGCCGAAGGTGTCGAGCGCATCGTCATAGCCGAGCATTTTCTTGAGGTAGACCACCGCGAAGAACGGAATAATGCCTGCCAGGGCGCCCATGATGACGGCGCTGGTGGGCGTGACGAATCCGGCGCCCGGGGTGATGGTCACCAGGCCGGAGACAATGCCGGAGCAGAATCCGAGCACGCTGGGCTTGCCGCGGAGGACCCACTCGATCATGCCCCAGACGAATCCGCCTGTGGCGGCCGCGAGGAGCGTGGTGGTGAAGGCGTTCGAGGACAGTGCGTCGGAGCCGAGGGCGGAGCCGGCGTTGAATCCGAACCAGCCGACGAAGAGCATGCCTGTGCCGACCATGCAAAGCACCATCGAGTGCGGGGCCATTGGTTGTTTTCCGAAGCCAAGGCGCGGCCCGAGGATGATGCAGAGCACGAGGGCGGACCAACCGGAGGACATGTGAACGACGGTGCCGCCCGCGAAGTCGATGGCCTTGATGCCGGCATCGGCGTTGAGCGGACCGCACATGAAGCCGTTGACGGCCCAAACCATGTGGGCGAGCGGGAAGTAGACAACAAACATCCAGATGGCGGTGAAGAGGAGCACGGCCGAGAATTTCATGCGCTCCGCAGTGGCGCCGAAGATGAGCGCCGGGGTGATGATGGCAAAGCTGAGTTGAAACATTGCCCACATGTAATCGGAGATCCAATAGTAGCCCGCACCGACGGCACCCGGAGACATGCCGGTGAAGAACCGCTGGGCGAGGTCACCGATGAAGGCATTGCCACCCGAGAAAGTGAGGCTGTATCCGACCGCCCACCAGAGGATGGTGACAAGGCCGGCGACACCCATAGTCATGGCGAGGATGGAGAGGACATTCTTCGAACGGACGAGGCCGCCGTAGAAGAGCGCCAAACCGGGAAGGGTCATGAACAACACAAGGGCCGTGCTGGTCATTTGCCACGCATTGTGGCCCGGACCGGGGACCTTGATTTTCGAGGCGTCGCCGGACGGACGGTCGACGTTGTTGAAGTAGGCCTCGATGTCGGCGAGGCGCTGCTCAACAGTCGGCTCGGCGGCCTCGGGGGCGGCAGCCTCGGTCTCGACGACGGTGGTGGCCGTCTCGGTGACGACCGTGGTGACCGACTCCTGCGCGAACGCGGGAGTCGCGGTAAACAGACCGCCTGCGGCCAGGGCCAGCGCGGCGATCCCCGATAGGATGGACTTGTGTTTTTTCATTGATGTTTTTTTCGACCGGTGGTTGCACCGGGCGTGCTGCGGCTAGAGCAAACGGCGTGCCAAGCCGGTCTGCGAAGGGCAGCGCGGTCGCTTTCAGCGGCTCGAAATGTCCAAAACGCGACAGTGCCAGCGGGGGTGGATATTTTTCGACAGGACAGTCTGCGCGGAGATGTCAGTGGTGATTTTTGACATGGGGCTCGCGCGGGCGGGCGGGGTGTGTTTTGAAGAGTGCGCGATGGTCCGGCACCTTTATGTCCACATTCCGTTTTGCCCGAAGGTTTGCCCGTATTGCAGCTTCTACAAGGAGGCGAGCGACCGGAACAAAACGCAGGCGTTCCTCGATGCGGTGCTGGCCGAGGCGGAGGGGGAGGCTGGGGGGTTGCGGCCGGAGACCGTTTTTTTCGGGGGCGGGACGCCGAGTGCGCTGTCGACGGCGCAATTGGAATGCCTCATCGGCGGGCTGCGCGGGCGGATCGATTTTTCGGGGCTGCGCGAGTTCACGCTGGAGATGAACCCGGCGACGGTTTCGCTGGAGAAGGCGCGGGCTCTGCTGGCGCTGGGGGTGGACCGCGTGAGCATGGGGGTGCAGTCGTGGGATGCGGAACTTTTGAAAACGCTGGGGCGGGTCCACAGCGGGCCGCAGGCGCGGCGGAGCTACGAAATCCTCCGCGAAGCGGGGGTGGGGAATGTGAACCTGGATTTGATTTTCGGGATTCCGGGGCAGTCGCGGGCGCAATGGGAGGAGTCGCTGCGGGCCACGGTGGAATTGGGGCCGGACCACATTTCCGCCTATTGCCTGACCTACGAGGAGGACACGGAATTTTTCAAAATGTTCGTGCGCGGCGAGGCGGGGCCGGTGCCGGAGAGGGATGCGGAGTTTTTCGAACTGGCGGCGGAGTTGCTCGAGGGCGCGGGCTACGGGCAATACGAGATCTCGAATTTCGCGCGGCCGGGCAGGGAGTGCCGGCACAATTTGGGGTATTGGCGCGGCGAGGACTATGCGGGGCTGGGGCCCTCGGCGTTTTCCACGCGCGGCGGGTGGAGGCGGAGGAATGTGGCGGATACGGAGGGCTACACGCGGCGGGTGCTCGGCGGGCTGGACCGTTTCGAATCGGTGGAAAAAATCGATGAAGGCGCGCGGAGGTTCGAGCGGGTGGCGCTGGGATTGCGGATGCGCGAGGGGGTGGAGGAGGGGATTCTCGATTCGGCGGGCGTGGAGAGGTTGGTCGCCAACGGGCTCGCGGTGCGGGATGGCGGGCGGGTGGCGCTCACGCGCGGGGGCAGGCTTTTGGCGGACGAGATCGCGGTGGAGATGGTGGGGTGAGGTCGCTCAGTGGATTTCCACGGGGCACTTGGGGAGGGCCTGGAGGAAGGAGCGGCCGTAGGGTTTCGAGAGGATGCGGCTGTCGAGGATGACGATGGTGCCGGTGTCCGACTTGCTGCGGATGAGGCGGCCGACGCCTTGGCGCAGGCGCAGGATGGCTTCGGGCAGCGAGTAGCTTTCGAACGCGCGGCCGCCTTCGGATTCGATGGCTTCGAGGCGGGCTTCGGTGAGCGGATGGTCGGGCGTGGCGAAGGGGAGGCGGGTGATGATGACGCTCGAGAGCGCCTCGCCGGGCACATCGACGCCGGTCCAAAAACTCGAGACGCCGAAGAGGACGGTGTGCGGGTTTTGGCGGAATTCCTGGAGCATGCGCTGGGGCGGCATGCCGGAGCCCTGCGCGAGGAGTTGCCAGCCGCGCTTTTCGAAAACGGGTTCGGAGAGTTCGGCGACGGAGCGGAGCGTTTGGTAGCTCGTGAAAAGGACGAACGCGCGCGCCTCGCTTTTTTCGGTGAAGCGGGCAATCCAATCGGCAAGCGAGGATTCGTAGCCGGGGGATTTCGGCTCGGGCATTTTTTGGACGAGGTGGAGGGACATCTGGCGCGCGTAGTCGAACGGGCTGCCGATTTGGAGGGCGGGGACACCGTCGGCGCCGACGCGGTTGCGGAAGTAGGAGAGGTCCGGCGATCCGATGGAGAGGGTGGCGCTGGTGAGGACCGTGCAGGCGCCCTCGCGGAAAACGAGGCGGCGCAGCGTATCGGCGAGGTCCACGGGGGCGCTGCGCAGCGTGCAGAATTGCTCGGAGCGCCCGTATTGCTCGACCCAATGGACATGCCCGGGGTCGGCGAGCGCGAGGAAATCCGAGATGGCCGAGCGCGCGGCGCGGAGTTTGCGGGCGGATTCCTGGAGTTCGGAAATGTGCGTGTCATCCTTGCACTTCCCGGACTCGATGGAGGCGAGTTCGCCGAGGCGGGCGAGGGCGGAGCAGATTTCCGAGCCGTCGGCGAGGTCGGGTTCGCGCACGCGGAATTCGCGCCCTTTCCTGAATTCGCAACCCTTCGCGACATCGCCGAAGAACGAGTCCGCAACGGGGAGCACATCGGCGACGGCGCGGCAGGCGGGGCCGTTTTTGAGCAACTGGAAGAGCCCTTTTTTGCTGCGGGGGTTGTAGAGGCGCTGGAGCGAGCGGCGCAGGCCGAGCTGGGAAATTTCCATCCCGATGTGGCGCGCGGCGACTTCCTCGAGCGTGTGGGCCTCGTCGAAAATGGCGAAGTCGTTTGCGAAAAGGAGCCCGCCGGTGCGGTTCTCGGCGTCCTCGACGCCATTCAGCAGCGTGAAGAAGAGCGCGTGGTTCAGGACGACGACCTGCGCGGTCGCGACGCGGCGGCGGAGCGCCTGGTAGAAGCAGCCGCTGGCGGGGCCGCAGGTTTTCGGCGTGCAAAGGTGCTGCTCGCTGCGGACCTCTTCCCAGACGGCGGGGTCGGGTTGTTCGAGGAAATCGCTGAGCGAGCCGTCGCGCGTGGTGAGGCCCCACTCGCGGATGCGCTCGAGTTCGGCGTGCTGGACCGGCGTGAAGAGGTCCTTTGCCTGCGCGAGGGTGCGCGAGAGGCGGGTGGTGCAGAGGAAATTGTGGCGGCCCTTCAGCAGGACGGCCTCGAACTCGCCCGGAACGATTTTTTGCACGAGCGGAATGTCCTTGAACATGAGTTGCTCCTGCAGAGCGATGGTGTGGGTGGAGATGACCGCCTTGCGCTTGGTGCGGAGCGCGTGGAGCACGGCGGGGACAAGGTAGGCGAGGGATTTGCCGACGCCGGTGCCCGCCTCGACAACGATGTGGGTGCCGCGTTCCAGCGTTCGGGCGACGGCGCCCGCCATACGCTGCTGCTCGGGGCGGTATTCGAACGATGCGGCGCCCGAGAGGATGCCCGTCTCGGAAAAGACGGCTTCGACCTCGAGTTGGAACGGCGTCGGGGCGCCGACTTCGGCATCGTCGCGGAGCGAAATCACCCCGAACGATTAGTGGAAAATGCGCTGCGGGTGCAGCCGAATCTCGCGGGTCAGCCGCCGGGGGAATATTCGGTGAATTTCGTGGCTTGCAGCGCGCAGGTCAGCATGAGCCCGTTCCGCCGGAACCAAAACGGGATGGCGCCGCTGCGGCCGGAGGTGGAGAGGTTCGAGCCGAGGATGCCGTCAGCGAGCACCAGGCCGGCAACGGCACCGGCTTCGAAGCCGCCGGCGAGGTAGAAACTATCGAGGGCCTCCTCGCTCGTGAAAAAAATGGCGCGGGAAAATTCCTGCACGCCCGCTTCGAGCCCCAGCGAGAAACCGGTGAAATTCAGGTAGGCGGCGGGGCGCATGTTGCGGAAGAGCACGGCGGTGCCGCTTTGGACCGCGAGGCCGAGGCCGATTTTTTTCACTTCCGGGACGACGAGGACCGCCACCGCATGGCGGTTGGCTTCGACGGCGCGGCTGTCCCTGGCGTAGAGCCAACTCAATGCGCCCAGGGCGTTGTGCTCGAGTTCGGCGGGGGCGCCGGCCTGGGACAAGGGCGAAAATGCGAGAAGGGCGGCGAGGGCGAGGATGGGCGCGGGTGTTTTCATGGCGCGAGTTTTTCGCCGCGGGCGAGTGGGCGGAATGGGGTGTTCGCCTTGGGGGTTGATACTTTGCGGGGTGGGCGCGGCAGGCCGGCTTGTTTGCGGGAGCGGTTCCGGCGCTGACAAGCAGCGCCCTCCTGGGCGTTTGGCGTAATGCCGGCGCTGAATTGGAATTCAGGCGGTCGGGGGGCGGTAGCCTTGGGGGTCGAATTCCACGGAAGCGAACCCGGCGGCGTGGAGGGCTTCGGCGAGGGGGGCTTGGTCGGGGAAGTTCGGCATTTCCTCCGGCGAGATTTGGACGCGGGCTTTGGGTTTTTCCGCAGCGATGTAGCGGACCCGGAAGATTCGCAGCCCCATCCGGCGCAGGGCGGCTTCGCCTTTTTCGACGAGCGCGAGGGCTTCGGTGGTCACAGGCGTGCCGTGGGGGATGCGGCTGGAGAGGCAGGGTTGGGCGGGGGCGTCGTGCGTGGGCAGGCCGAGCCGGCGGGAAAGCTCGCGCACCTCGGCTTTCGCGAGGCCGGCTTCCTTCAACGGGGCGAGCACGCGGAATTCCGCCGCGGCGCGGGAGCCGGGGCGGAGGTCGGCCGGGTCGTCGGCATTTTCGCCATAGGCAATGCGGGTGAAGCCGCGTTCGCGGGCGATGGCTTCCATGCGGGCGAAGAGTTCGGCTTTGCAAAAGTAGCAACGGTTCGCGGGGTTCGAGAGGTATTCGGGGTTTTCGAATTCGGCGGTGTGGACGGTTTCCACGCGGGCGCCGATTTTTTTGGCGGTTTCGAGCGCATCGGCGAGGGCGGCGCGGGGCAGGCTCGGGCTGTCGGCGATGATCCCGAGGGCGCCGTGACCGATTTCCGCATGGGCGATGGCGAGCAGGCAGGCGCTGTCCACGCCGCCCGAATACGCGATGAGCAGGGGATTGGCGGAGCGCAGGATGGCGCGAAGGCGGCCGGTTTTTTCTTCGAGGTCCATGGGGTCCGGCGGGAAAATACGCGCGCTGGGGCAAAAAACGATTGCAATCCCGCGGGTCGGGCATGATTTTCCCCAGCCCAACCGAAAAACGATATGGCAGATGTAGCAAACAAATACAGCGACAACGTGGCCGGGAAATTCTATGTCGATGACCAGTGCATCGATTGCGACCTGTGCCGCGAGACGGCCCCCGCAAACTTCAAGCGCAACGACGACGGCGGGCACAGCTATGTCTACAAGCAGCCCGAGACGCCCGAGGAGGAAGCCCTCTGCCAAGAAGCACTCGAGGGTTGCCCGGTCGAAGCCATCGGCAACGACGCCTGACCTTTTCCGAAACGGCCCCCGGTTCGCGCCGGGGGCCTTTTTCATGCCTCACAATCCCCACAGGGCACGGGCGCTCGCCGAGTGGCGGGGCTATTTCGAGCCGGATGCCGGCCCCGAGCGGTGCGCCGCGGTGGGCGAGGTTTTGAAAAAACTGCTGCCGAAGCTCGGGCTCGGCGAGCGGGTGGGGGAGGCGGAGGTGCGCGGGGCCTGGCTGGAACTCGTGGGGGATTTCATCGCGCGCCATGCGGTTCCGTCGGGCCTCAGCCGCGGGGTTTTGACCGTGCAGGTGCTGCAGCCCAGCGTGCGATACGAACTCGAGGCGAATTGGAAGCCGAAGATCCTTGCGAAGCTCCAGGAGCGGTTCGGCAAAAAAACCGTGCGCGAGGTGAAGTTCCGGCTGCCGTAGGGGAAGCTCAGCCTTCGAAAATCAACGCGAGCCACATCAGGAAAACCACAAGGTGGACGGCGCCTTGGAGGAGGTTCGTGCGGCCGCGGGCGAAGGTGAGGAAGCAAACGGCGAGGACCACGCAGAGGAGCGCGACCTGGTGGAATGGCAGGCCGAGTTCAACCTCCGTTTTGAACGCCACGCCGATGAGGAGGACTGATGGGATGGTCAATGCGATGGTCGCCAGCGCGGAGCCGAGGAGGAGGTTGATGGAGCGCTGCATTTTGTTTTCCAGCGCAGCGTGGATGGCGCTGAGGCCTTCCGGCGCGAGGATGAGGCAAGCCACCACCACGCCCGCCAGTGCCGGCGGGGCGCCGAATTTTTCCGTGCCGAAGTCTAGGACGAGGCCGAGTTTTTTCGAAAGGATGACTGCCGGGACGAGGTAGGCTGCGAGCAGCAGGAAACTGCGCTTGAGGCCGGTGCGCGGGGCGCTCGAGTGGCCGTGGAACTCGCCGGGGTCCGAGAAAAATTCGCGGTGGCGGTTGGTTTGGATCGCCAGGAATACCGCGTAGATTGCGGTGCAGAGAAGGGCGAGAACGATGGACTGGAACGGCGAAAAAGTCGGCCCGCCGGTGGTGACAGTGAGGTCCGGCATGACCAGGCCGAAGATCGCGAGGGGGACGATGAGCGAGAGGTAGGAACTTGCGCCCTCGAGGTTGAATTCCTGCTGCCGGTGGCGGAAGGCGCCGAGGAGGAGTGCAAACCCGACGAGCCCGCCCAGCACGATCATGACCACGGCGAACATCGTGTCGCGGGCCAGCACCGGGTTGCTTTTTCCCGAAAGCATCGCGGCCGAGACCATACTGACTTCCATGCCGGTGACGCTGAGGGTGAGGACCAGCGTGCCAAGCGGTTCGCCGAGGCGGTGGGCCACGGCGTCCGCATGTCGCACGACGCCGAACGCGCACGCGAGGATGGCCGCAAAGAGCCACGCGAGAAAAAATGCCGCGGTGCCGAGCGAGGAGAGATGGTGGAGCCATTCGCCGCCGATGGTCAGGAATGCCACCGTGGTGGCGATGCCCGCGACGAGGCCTTTTTCGCGGAGGAGGAAGTGGAGGAGGCGCATGGGAGAACGCGTTCAGTGCAATCGCGGCTCAGTGCCTCTGCAAATCAAAAAAGCGGCGGATTCTTCGTGTGGGGAATCAGACGTTGAAACGGAATTCGACGACATCGCCGTCCTGCACGGTGTATTCCTTGCCCTCGAGGCGGAGTTTGCCGGCTTCGCGGGCTTTTGCTTCCGAGCCGCACGCAACGAGGTCGGTGTAGGCGACGATTTGGGCGGCGATGAAACCGCGCTCGAAATCGGTGTGGATCACGCCCGCGGCGGCGGGGGCCTTGTCGCCGGCGCGGATTGTCCAGGCGCGGGTTTCCTTGGGGCCGGTGGTCAGGTAGGTGCGCAGGCCGAGGAGGTGGTAGGCGGCGCGGATGAGTTGGCCGACGCCGCTGTCCGCAATGCCGAGGCCGGCGAGGAATTCGGCGGCTTCGGCGGGCGGGAGTTCGGCGAGCTCGCTTTCGATTTGCGCGCTGATGACGACGGCTTCGCAGCCCAGGTGTTCGGCTGCGTATTTGCGGACGGCGGCGACATGGTTCGCGGCGGGGCTGCCGCCCTCGAGGTTGGCGAGGTCGTTTTCGCCGACATTGCAGGCGAAGAGCGTGGGCTTGGAAGTGAGTAGGAAAAAGCCGCGGAGGAGTTCCTTTTCGGCGGCGTCGAGATCGGCGGTGAGGGCGGGCTTGCCGGCATCGAGGTGGGGGATGAGTTTTTCCGCGAGGGCGAGTTCGGCTTTCGCCGCCTTGTCGCCGGCGCGCGCGCCTTTCTGGGAACGCTCGGCGCGTTTTTTGACCGAAGCGAGGTCGGCGAGGATGAGTTCGGTGTTGATGACCTCGATGTCGCGGACGGGGTCGACGGAGCCGGAGACATGGTGGATGTCCGAACTCTCGAAACAGCGCACGACCTGGATGATGGCGTCCACCTCGCGGATGTGGCTGAGGAACTGGTTGCCGAGGCCTTCGCCCTCGCTCGCTCCGGCGACGAGGCCCGCGATGTCCACGAACTCGATGGCGGCGGGGACGGTTTTTTCGGACTTCGACACGGCGGCGAGTGCGTCGAGGCGTTCGTCGGGGACGTTCACGATGCCGACATTCGGCTCGATGGTGCAGAACGGGAAATTGGCCGCCTGCGCCTTGCGGGTGCGGGTGACGGCGTTGAAGAGGGTGGACTTCCCGACATTCGGCAATCCGACGATTCCAGTCTTGAGCATAGGCGCGGGACACTACCGGCGTGCTGGATGGCGGGGGAGAAAAATGTAGTGTCCGCGCATGGAGCGGGCGCTTGCTGGAATTTTGGCTGCGGTTTTCGCGTGCGGCCCGGTGTGTGCCGGCGGGGAGGAATGGGTCGCCACAGCGCCGGTCGGTGGGTTTCCCATGGTGGAGCCGTTCCGGGCGTCATTCCGAATCGGCTGGACCGAAATCGCGGCGGCGGAGGCGCGGGCGGAAATCACCTCGAATGCCACGGTGGCCAAGCTCAGTGCGGGTGGGGGGACGATCGGGCTGGCGAGGTCGCTTTACCAACTCGATGCCACGCTGGAGGCGGTGAGCGCGCTGCCGGATTTCGAGACGGTTGGCTCCGAGCAGTTGGAGAAATACCGGCGGCGGACATTGCTTACGGCGGTGGAGGGATCGGATGGGAATTTGCGGACGAAGCGCGGCTGGACCGATGGATCGGAAGAACTTCGTTGGAAGCCCGTGAAGGTTTCGCCGGCGCGGGATTTGTTCTCGGCGATGATGTTCATCCGCAGCCAACCCCTGAATGCGGGCGACAAGGTGGGCGTGGTGGTTTTCCCGGGGGAGTCGCCGTTTTTCGTCGAGATGGAATCGCTCGGGGAGCGCACGATTTCGGTGGGCGGTGCCGGGAGGCGGGCGCTCCTGCTCGAACTTCGCATCAGCCGCATCAACACGAAAAAGGGCAATGCGCTCGAGCCTCACCCGAAGTTCCGCACGGGGAGGGTTTGGCTTTCCAACGATGCCGACCGGATTCCCCTACGGGCGGAGGTGGAAATTTTCATCGGGTATCTGTTTGCCGAAATCGCCTCGTTCGAAAAAATCCCGCGGCCGTGAGTGACGGAATTCCCCATGATTGGTTCGGACCGGGTGCGAAGCCGCTGGAGATCGACTTTGGATGCCACCGGGGGGCGTTCCTTGTCGGTATGGCGCAGTTGCACCCGGGGTCGAATTTCCTCGGAATCGAGCGGCAGCCCGAGCGCGTGGCGAAATGCAACGCGCGGACCGCGAGGCTTGGTTTGACCAATGCGCTCGCGGTGCAGGGAACGGGCGAACAGGGCTTGGAGCCGCTTCCCGACTCATGCTGCGCGGTTTTCCACCTGTATTTCCCGGACCCTTGGCCGAAGCGGCGGCATGCGGTGCGGCGGGTTTTCCAGCAGGGTTTCCTTGCCGAAGTGCGGCGGATTCTGTCGCCCGGCGGGACGCTGCGGTTGATGAGCGACAACGAGCCGTATTTCGCCGAAATGAGGGAACTCACGCGGAGCGGATGGGCCGAGCGGGACTGGGAGGACGGGCGCGAGGCGGTGCCCACGGCATTCGAGTCCGTTTTTTTGAAGCTCGGGAAAAAGCCGTTCCGCGCGTGCCTGTCGGCCGTTCAGGAAAGCACGGCAGGGTCGCCGTAGAGCGTCGAGTTCGAGGCGCGCGTGATTTTGACATCGAAGATGCCGCCGATGTGGCGCGGGTCTCCCTCGAAGACGACGATTTTGTTTGTGCGGGTGCGCCCGGAAAAGCGCTCCGGGTTGTGGCGGCTCGCGCCCTCGCAAAGGATTTCCACATTCGTGCCGACAAGGGCGTTGAGTTTCGCGGCGGAGTGGCGGTTGACGACGGCCAGGAGTTCCTGGTTGCGGGCTTCCTTCACGGATTCCGGGAGTTGGCCGTCCATCGTTGCTGCGGGCGTGTTTTGGCGGGGCGAGTAGCGGAACACGAAGGCGTTGTCGAACGAGACGGATTCGCAGAGGTCCTTGGTTTTTTCGAAGTCCCCATCGGTTTCGCCGGGGAAGCCGACGATGATGTCGGTGGTGATCGCCATGCCCGGGCGGGCGTCGCGGATGCGGGCGGCTAGGGCTTGGAATTTTTCCGCCGTGTAGCCGCGGCGCATGGTTTTCAGGATGCGGTCGGAGCCGCTTTGGAGCGGGAGGTGGACATGTTCGACGAGTTTCGGCAGGCGGGCAAAGGCGTCGATGAGGTCGTCGCGGTAGCCGATCGGGTGCGGGGAGGTGAAGCGCACGCGCTCGATTCCATCGACGGCGCAGACGGCTTCGAGAAGCTGGACGAACGGGCTTTTGCCATCGGCCTTCGGGAATTCGTGGCGGCCGTAGAGGTTTACGATTTGCCCGAGGAGCGTGACTTCCTTGACCCCGCGGTCCGCAAGCGAACGGACCTCCGCCACAATTTCCGCGATCGTGCGGCCGCGTTCGGCTCCGCGGGTTTGCGGAACGATGCAGAACGCGCAGTGCATGTTGCAGCCCTGCATGATCGAGACGAATGCGGTGACTTGTTGCGGGGCGAGTTCCTGGTCGCGGATGGTCGATTGCGAGCCGGCTTCCCCATCCGTGTCCACGATCGGGCGGCGTTCGTCGTCGATGAGTTGGTTCAGGCGGGACTGCAGGAGTTCGTCCACATAGTCGGCCACGCGGTGGAATTTCTGCGTGCCGACAACGAGGTCGATGTGGGGTGAGGTTTCGAGGAGGGATTCGCCGCGCGCCTGCGCCATGCAGCCGAGGTAGCCGAGCACGAGGTGCGGGCGTTTTTTGCGGAGCTTGCGGAGCATGCCCATTTTGCCGATCGCCTTTTGCTCCGCCATGTCGCGGACGCTGCAGGTGTTGAGCAGGATGACATCGGCGTCCGATTCGTCGGCGACCATGCTGTAGCCGCGTTCGGCGAGCATTTTCGAAACCTGTTCGGAATCGCGCTCGTTCATCTGGCAGCCGTAGGTCTTGATGTAAACGCCGGGCATTTTTGGTGCCGTTAAAATTCCCGCCGTTTCGCCGCGGGCAAGGATTTTCTCGTGTCAGGGTATGCCGAGGGCGGATTTGAGGGCTTGGTGGACTTCGGTTTCGAAGCGATGGACCATTTCGCAGGTGAATTGCACGGGGTCGAGGGTGTTGTCGACGATGAGGGGGGTGAGGTCCATGCCGAGGATGGTCTCCTGTGCGGAGTCGGTGGAGTGGGGGTCGCAGAAAGTCGCGTTGGCGCGGCGTCGGCCGGGGACGGCAAGGTCGTAGCGTTTGCCGCTGGAAATTTGGGATTCGAATGCGGAGTTCAGCGCGGCGGCGAGCGTTTCGTTTCCGCCGGTGTCCATCCGGATTTTTTCGGTGTCGGGCAACCAGTCGAGGCTGCGCCAAACCTCGCAGCCGATGAGCCGGCGGGGGCGGTCGGGCTTGGGAACGGAACGCAAGGCGCGGAGGCTGAGGGCGAAGGCGGCGAGGTGGGTCGGGTGTTTGTCGGCGGGATTGTGGATGTAGGCGGTTTCGGGTTTTGCGGCGCGGAGGATTTCGGCGAGGTCGCGCAGCGGATTTGGGTTTGCGGGGTCTTTCAACTCGGCGCTCGCGTAGCCGAGCTGGATCATGGCGCCGTATTTTCCGACCGAAGCGGCCTTGCGCTGTTCGGTGTGGCGGATTTGTGCGATTTCTGAACCGGATTTCCTTGCAAACGCTCCCGAGCGCGGGCTTCCGGAGCCGTCGGTGAGGACGATGCCGCAAAAGGAACACCCTGGCTTTTCAAAACACTCGAGGATTCCGTGGAATGCCATGAACTCCAGATCGTCCTGGTGCGCGCCGATGCCGAGGTGCGTGGTGCGCGCGAGGGCTTCGGCTGGGGCAGTGCCGTCCGGGATGAAAATGTCGGCGTTGGGGTTCCCGAGCGTCATGGGTGTTTGGAGAGCAGGTCGGCGGCGCACATCCCGGAGAGCCACGCGCCTTCGATTTTCCCCCCGGCGAAACCCTCGCCTGCAAGGATCAGCGGGGCGGGTGCATCTATTCGGACCGCCGGCTCGCTGCCGGGTGGCGTGGTGGTTGTGGCGTAGCGCCAGCGTTGCAGGAATGTGGCCGCGGGTTGGCGGAGGTCGACGCCGGAAATTTCGGACGCTTTTTCCAACAGGTGGCGGGCGGTGGTTTCCTCGGGGTCGCTGAAATGGTTTCGGCTGAATTCCGCCGGGGCGTGGACGACCACCACGGTCTGGCCGGCATGGAGGCCGGGGCGTTTCGAGGTGTCATGGCCGATCCACGAAACAGAGGGGGCGTCGGATTGGATGCCTTGCCAATCCAGTTTCCGCTCGGGGTATCGCGTGGCAAGGGCGAGGCAGGGGTCGAGCTGGATCGGGCGCAAAGAGTCCGGCGCGTGGGTGCCGAGGAGTTCGGCGGCTTGCGGGGGCGGAACGGCAACAACCAGTCGGCGCGTTTGGAACGAGGCTCCGTTTTCCACGGTGATTTTCCAGTAACCGGACTCGCATTCGAGCGAGGCGGCACGGACTTCAAATTGAACCGGGATTTGCGCGCTGCCGGCAATCGCCTTGCCGAGCGAGGACATTCCGTTTCGGCAGGCGTAGCGGGGGTGGGCGTCATCCTGCGGCGGCTGGAGGCGGCCGTTCCGGAACTGATGGAATCCCGTGGTCCACTCGTGGCAAACGCCCGCGGAGAGCCATTGGCGGACTTGTTCCTGGAATGCAGCGGAGCGCGCGGTGAAAAACTGGGCGCCGTGGTCCACTGGCAAACCGTCCCAGCGCCGGGTGGCTGCGCGTCCCCCGAGCCCGCGGCTTTTTTCGAGAACCAGGACATTTTGCCCTTCAGCGCGGAGGCGGTTGGCTGTAGCGAGCCCGGCGAGGCCGGCGCCGATGACGATGGTTTCGTGGGTCATGGTTTTGCCGAGTCTTGCAGCGCCTGTTTGATTTTAGGAAAGCGTTTGAAGATTTCGCTCCAAGCCGGCGTGCCGGCGGGGGTGCCGGGGCTGGCAAGGTATTCGCGCGCGGCGCGGCGGATGCAGCGGGCGAAGAGGCCGACCGTGCGGAGTTCGAGGGCGCGGTCGTATTCCAAAAGGTTCATGCGCGCATCGGCGGAATACGAATCCAAGAGGCGGAGTGCCTCCCTGCGGAATTCCCGGAGGAGTTTGCCGATATTGGCGGCGGTCGGTTTTTGCGGTCCGCGCGCGGCGGTGCGGAGCAGGCAGAGCGCAATGTCGGTCCCCATTTTGTTGAGTCCGGCCGATGGATCTTTTTCCGAAAGGGATTGGTGGCGGTGGTTGTGGCTCTCCGCGATATCCACTTGGCAAATTCGGCGCGGGTCGCAGAGGCGGAATGCATCGGCCATCATGGCGGTTTCGACTCCCCAATCGGATGGCAACTCCAACCGGGCGGCGATGCGGCGCGAGAGGCAAACCTCGCCGCTCAAGGGGTATCGCAGGAATTCGAGCGCCTGCGTGTTTTCCCCGAAGCCTTCGACGGCCGACAAGGCGCGGAGCAACGGGGCGGCGAGGAGCCTCATGGCGCGGCCGTCGAGGCGCGTCGAGAAGCGGGCGCTGAAGGCTTTCGCCACCTCGAACCCCATGCCCCTCGCGGCAACGGGATAGCAAAGGCGGACCAACATTCCGCGGTCGTAGTTTGCAATGTCGCAATCGTGGATTGCCACGCAAGGGGCATCGGTGCAGGCAAGGAACCAACCCAGGCAGAGCCGCAGATTGCGCCCCTTGCCGGGCGGGCCGGGGCGCAGGCGGCGGCGTTCCATTTCGGCAAGGATCGGTTGGATGCTGGGGCCATCGTTCCAGAGCACGGTGGTGTTTTCCCCGATGGTTCGGAAAAACTTCACCGCCCGGGCTGCACTGCGGGCATCGGCGCCATCGAGCCCGACCACGATGTGGCGCAGGAATTTGGTTTTGCGGAGTTCCGAGGCGATGCGGCGCAAGGCGGTCGAACCGAGTTCGCGCGCGTGGCAGGGGAGGACGAGCACAGGGCGGGCCTTTGCGGGCAGCGCTTCCAACTCGCGCTGCAGTTTCAGCGGGTCCGGGTTGCCGAGCCGGTGGATGGTGGTGATGGGTCCGTGCTGGTGGAAATCCGACATGTTGCGGGAGGCGCGAACATCCGTTTTGCGGCGGGATTGAGCAAGCCCGCCGAGTTGGTAGCCTTCCGCGGTGCTGTCGCCTTTTTCCCACTTGGTTGTTGTCCATTACCATTGGCGCACGGGCGGCGTCCGGCGCGTGGTGGAAATGGCGGTGCCCGCGATTGCGGTGGAAGCGGGCGGTTCTCTGAAAAGGGTCACAGTTGTTTCCGGTAGCCCGCCTGCGGAGCAACCGGATTGCCCGGGGATGGGCGCGGAGGTCGTTTTTGTTTCCGAGCCGTGTTGCGATTACCTGGGCGCGCAGTGCAAAAGCCCGGTGCAAACCGCCGCCGCAATCCGCCGGGCTTTGGCGAAGGCCGTTTCAGGGCTCGAAAACGAACCTACGCTTTTCTGGCTGCACAACCCAGCGCTGGCGAGGAATCCGATCCTTGCGCGCGAAGTGGCGGAGTTTTGCAAAAGGACGCGAAGCGAATTGGCCGTCCACCACCATGATTTCTGGTGCGCGGGCCGCTGGGGGCGCTGGGATGATATCGTCCGCGCCGGGTGCAAAAATTTGGACTCGGCCGCAGGGGTTCTCTTCGGGGCGGAGTCTGTCCAGATTTGCATCAACGGGCATGACCGCGCGCTCTTGGGGCGGCGAGCGCACCTTCTTTCAAATCCGTTGGCTGCAGGGCAACCGGGTTTGGGGCGACGCAGAAAAAGCAAAAGTTCTACTCCGGTCTGGGTGGCGCCCACGAGGTTTCTGCGCCGGAAGAACCTTGCAGAAGCGGTCCTGCTCGCGCGCTGGCTGCGCCCGGAAGCCCTGCTCGCCACGACATCGGGCGCATGCTCGCCGGACGAGGAACCCTATGCGAAGCGGCTTCGCGATGCGGCACGCGCGGGGCGTTGGAATGTGCGCTTTGGGATTTTGGAAAAATCCGGTGCGGGTGGTGTCGCCATACTTCTCCGGTCTGCGGAAGCGGTGGTCTTGAGTTCGGTCCAGGAGGGTTTCGGCATGGCGTTTGTGGAGGCGGCTTCCGCGGGCATCCCTTTGGTCGGCCGCGCTCTTCCCGCGGTTCTGCCGGACCTGCGGCGGATGGGATTCCGGTTCCCGCACCTTTACCGTGGGGTCATGGTTGATCCTCAGCTCATCGATTTGGAGGCGGAGAACCGCCGGCGGAAGTTGCTGTTCGAAAAAGTGCGCAAGGCGTTGCCGAAGGTTCTCCGCGCTCGGCTGGGGCGTTTTGAGATTCCCAAGGGAGCTGCAATCGATTTTGCGCGGCTGACCCATACCGGGCAGTTGGAGGTGCTCGGGTGCGATCCGCAAACTGCCTGGAAAATCTGCCGCCCGCTCAATCCCCCGCTGCGAAAGATCGAGAACTTGGCTGCCTTCGGGGGTCTCCAGCCAACGCCTTGGCCGGCAAAGGTTGAAAACACCAACGCCGCATACGCACGGCGGTTCCTGGAAATCGCTTCGTCGGCATTCCTCAAGCGGCAGCGCTTTGATGCTTCGGCGGCCCAGCGGAGACTTCTGCGCGCGGCGCTCGGTTCCGATGCGATTTTTCCGATCCTCCTGGAGCCGTGAGCCCGGTCAATTTTGTTGTAGCGACACGGGCGGGCAGTAGATGGCCGCCGGCTCGGCATTCCACCAGTTACCCGTTTTTTTCCGCTCCGAGGGATTGGTGAAAGTGTAGTCGTCGGAAATGGCGCGGATGAAGCGCGGGGGTTTTTCCGGAAACGGGTTTTCGGCGAGCAGCGCCAGGACGGAGGGCTCGCCCGTGAGCAGGCGGAAGAGGAAGGACTGGAACCACGGGGTGGTCTCCACCCGGCCGAGCGCGGCGAACCACATTTGCCAATCAAGGCGCGGTTGGTAGGGGGCCACCACCGGCAGCGGGCGGTCGAGCGGACCCGGCTTGTAGCGGAAGCCGTAGGTTTTCCAATCGTGGCCGTCCTCGCTGCCTTGGATGATGATTTCGCGGCGCGTGGTGGTCATCACGGCGAAGAGGCCGTAGCCGTTGACGGTCCGCCACGGCGCGATCGCCGAGTAAACTTTTCCGATGGGCTCGAGCACAGATGGCAACCGGCCGAAAGAAAAAACGAGCGGCACATGCCCGAGGACGATCAGGGAAACGCAAACGGTCCGCCGGAACCATTTAGGAAGGAATTTCCCGGGCTCGGCCGGTTTGCGCAGGAAGCGCGGCCACGCCGAATCGTCAATTAACAGAAGGCATAGCGCGATGGTGAGGAGGTTGAAGAATGCGTAGTTGCCGGTGGCGGCGATGCCGAGTTGGAGCGCTATGGTCGCCAGCGCGGCCGCCGTGCGCGGAATGCGTGGGAGGAAAAACAGGAATGGCACGGCGAGCTCCACCGCGAACATGCCGGCGCAGAGGATTTGCAAAACATCCGGTGGGAGTTGTTGCGCGAACCACGCCGCGGGGTTCGGCAGGGGTTGCGTGAAGAAATGGAAGTCCAGCGCCGTGAGGTTCCGCCAGGTCTCGTCGCCGCTCGCGAGCTTCACCACGCCGGAGCAGAACATGAGTTTGAAAAGCAGGAACACCGCCGCGAGGCGTGCGATGCGCGGCGGGTGGCAGGCGGCGAAGTTGGGCTTCAGGCGCCACGGAGAGAGGAAGATCGCGAGGAAGCCGGTTTCGACCAGCAGGGCGTCCCATTGGAAACCGTAGAAATCCTGTCCGGCGGCGACGAGCGAGAGCGTCGTGATCCAAAGAACTGCGAAACACAGCGGTTGGAGGATGCCGGCAAATGCCGCCAGCGCGGCGAGGATTCCGATTCCACAGAGCCAGCCAACTGCGGCATCGCCGGGTCCGAGCCAAACCAGCGAGGGTAACCGCCAAAAAGCACTGCCGCCGGCATGTTCCCCGACCGCCTGGAAAAAATCCTTCACGGGAAGGATGCCATTAGCGCCGTTCAATCCCGCGAATTGGTGTTGGTAGGAGATGAGGAAAACCAGAAACACCAGCGCGAGTGCCCGAAGGAAGATGAGGTTCGAGATGCCAAAGCCAGGGCGCAGCACGGAGCCGCCCCAGAGAAGCCGGGTGAGTTTGGAAAAAACGATTCGGTTTTTTGCAACAAAGGCATACGCGGCATCCGCTGCCAACCGGAATGGCGTGAACCCTCGGAACGTCCGCAGCCCCAATTTTGCCAGCCAGCTGTGCGGCGAGGTCAATTCCAACACCGCCTCTGCGCCCGAGCGCCGCTTTCCGTCGGGTAGGATAAGTTGGACGGCGAGTTCGAATTCCCACGCGGGGATTTCCGGGAAGTCCCGTGCCGCCTCGGATGACGGGCGGTAATCCACCGATTCGCCGGTGGACTGGCGCCACCTTTCGATCCATTTCCGGCAAAAACCGCATGCGCCATCGTAAACCACCACGGGCTTCCGCTCCGCCGGACTGGATGCTGCGTCCACCCCTCCAAACAAGCGGGGCTGCCGCGTGCCTTCAAGGCGCAAAGGGCGGGGGCGGTGCTTGACGGGTTCCTGCGCCGCCGCGATAAACGCGGGTCCAATGAACGCCACGGAGATTTTTTCGCGCCTCACCGCCGCGCAATCCGCAGGGGTCCTGGACTGGCTCGCCGAGCACGACCGGGGATCCTACAAAAGCTGCGCCGCGATGCTTGCCTCGCGCCGCAAGTTGCGCCCCGTTTTCGTCGAGCGCAAGCCCCGCGCCGAGCGCAACCAGTGGATGGCCGAGGCGCTCGTCCGCCCTTCGAACGCCGACCTCGCCCTTGAGGTGCTCCAAGTCTGGACGCTCGGGTGCAACGAGCGGGTGGTCTGCGATTTCCTCGACGCGCTTTCGATTCCCCACAATGGCAAAGGCGTGATCGACGAAGTCCCCGCGGAGCCGCCCGCCAGTTCTGTCGGGTCCGCCGTCGAGACCCTGCTTTCCAAACACGACCCCGCGGCGGTTTTTGTTTACCTCCATTTGTTCGCCGACTCCGCGCAAGGCTCCTGGTCCTACCTCGAGGGAATCCTCGCTTCGAACGAAGCGTTCGCTCCTGCAAAATCGCTCGCATCGGCATGAGCCCCTTCGAACAATCCCTTCGCGGATCGCTCGAAACCTTCGAATCGCTGCGAAACCTCGAGCCGAAAGTCACCCAAGCCGCCGACCTTGTCGCCGCCTGCCTGAAGTCCGGAGGCAAGCTCCTCGTCTGCGGCAACGGCGGCAGTGCAGCCGACAGCGGGCATATCGCCACCGAGTTCACCTGCCGCTTCCAAGCCGACCGCCGCCCGTATCCCGCGATCGCGCTGAGTTCCGACGGCGGGTTGCTGACCGCGATCGGCAACGACTACTCCTTCCAAGACATTTTCGCGCGCCAGGTGCAGGCATTCGGCCGCGCCGGCGATGTGCTCATCGCCCTCTCCACCAGCGGCAAATCGCGGAATGTCCTTTCCGCCATCGAAGAGGCCAAGCGCGCCGGGATGAAAACCATTGTCCTGCTCGGCAAGGGTGGGGGATTCACCAAAGGGGCCGCCGACATCGAAATCCAAGTTGCAGGCACCGTCACCGCCCGCATCCAGGAAGCCCACAAATTTTTGCTGCATGTGATCTGCGAGCTTGTCGAGCCGAAGCTCGAGGGTCCGCGCGAGGAGGATTGAGGTGCGGCTCCCGGGCTGCGGAAATCACTTGCGGCCACGGTCTTTTTTCCCAAGAGTCGCCGCATTGAAGGCCATTTTATGAGCCAAGAGCCCGATTCCTCCGCAAACCTCTCCGGACTGGAGATGGATCTGCTGCGCTCCTTGCAACCCTCCTGGGTCAAGGACACCTCGCCTGCCGAGAAATTCTCGCGGCTCGATTCCCATGGCGGATCGTCACGCCGAGAGGACAAGTTTGATTCCGATCACGAGGACTTCGAGCAGCGCCGCCAGCGCTTGATGCCGAAGAAGCCGAAACGCCACGGACAGATGCGCGAGGGCAAATTTCCCTCGAGGGGCGACAAACAATCGCCAGGGAAATTCGGCGGCGCTCCGCGTTCCCAAGGTGGCGGGGAGCAAAGGTCATTCGGTCCGCGGGAGCGCCAGCCCAGGCCGCCACGCGAGGAGGTTCTCGAAGGCTGGGAAATTCGTTTCCTCGCCGAGGAGCGCGGAGTCGAGGGCCTCATCAAGCAAATCAAGGCGAACGCCAAAGCCTACGCGCTTTTCGATCTCGCGAGACTCGTGTTGGAAAAATCCGCCCGCTACCGGGTGGGTTTCAAACGCGTCTCGGGGCCGCAACTTTTCCGTGTTGTTTCCGATTCCACGCTCTGGCTCACGGAGGCCGAGGCTCAATCCCACGCCACCGCGGTCGCAACCGAGACGCTCTATCGCAAGGATCGTGTTCCGGTTGATCCGCCGAAGGGCGAATTCCCGGCCATCGCCCAATGCGGGATGAGCGGCGTTTTTCTCGGTCCGCCGAATCACCACGATTACCAACTCAAGCTCCGGAAGCTTCATGCCGAGCGGTTCGCGAATGTTCCTTTCGATGTTTTCAAATCCCGCGTGCGAACCGTTCGCGACGAGGAGTCGATGGCGAAGTGGAAGGAGGAGCAAAGTTTCGCGGATGTTTACTACCCTGCCGAGGCGCCCGAGGGAACGGAACCGCAGCCGTTGCGCAGTCTCGCCGAAGTCGCCGAACATTTCCGAAAAAACCACGCATCAACGGCGGTGGACAATCCTGGTGACGAATTCCAAACGCCCGGCTCGCCTGTGGTGAACGATTCAGCGCCGCTGGTGATCGGATTCGTCCGGCGCGAACTCGACAATCTGCTCCGCTTCCCGTTGCCGATGGCCCACTCGCTCGGTCAGCAACTCGCCGGGGGTGGACTGCAAATTTTCAAAGCCAACGAGAATATCACGTATGTCTCCGTGGCGCGTCCGCGTCCGATCAACCGCGAGGCCGTGCCGGTCTCGCCAAGCGCCGCCGCGATTTTTGATTATCTCGAAGCAAACGCCAAAACGCCCCGTGCCAAACAATGGCAGGACCTTCTCGCTCTCCCGAGGCCCGATGGCGGAGAGGATGCCGCCCAGCGGGAATCGGCCCTGTTGCGTGATCTCTACTGGCTGTTGCACCAAGGCCACGTCATCGATTTTGCCACAAAAAACCTCCAAGTCGCCCGCCGCCCCGCGCCGAAAAAACCGGCTCCTGGAAAACCGGAGTCGCCAAAAGGTGAGGAGAGTGTCGTGGCTGCCGCGTCTGCCGCAGAGGTGGAAGACAGCGGGCGGGACGCCCAAGCTGCGGAAGAAGTCCAGCCTCCTTCAGATGTTGAGGTGGTCGCCGCACCTGCGGCCGAGGCTCAGGCGCCGAGCGAGTCGTAGAGAGCCTTGGTTTTTTTGGCGATCACCGCCCAAGAGAAAACTTCCGCCGCGCGCTTGCGGCCGGCTTCGCCGAAACTGCGGCGCTTCGAGGGGTCGGCCATGACTTCGTTGGTGCGGGCGGCGAGGTCGCGGGAGAATTTCTCCGGGTTGAGCGGTTCGAAGGGGCTCTCGGACATTTGCTCGACGGGCACGAGGTAGCCGGTGGTCCCGTCCACGACGACTTCGGGGATGCCGCCCACAGCGCTGGCGACGACCGCACAACCGCAGGCCATGGCCTCGAGGTTGATGATGCCGAAGGGTTCGTAGATCGAGGGGCAAACGAACACGCCGGCGTGGCTGTAGAGTTCGATCTTCGAGGGGTTGTCGATCATCTCGCCGATCCAGACCACGCCTTCGCGGAGGCGCTGGGCTTCGGCGACGGCCTCCTTCATTTCGGCCGCGATTTCCGGCGTGTCCGGCGCGCCGGCGCAGAGGACGACCTGGAAGCCGGGGTCCATGTGTTTGATGGCGTTGACGAGGTGGATGATTCCCTTTTGGCGCGTGATGCGGCCGAGGAAGAGCGCGTAGGGTTTCGCGGGGTCGATGCCGAAGCGGTCGAGGACGCGGTGCGTGGAGGCCGGCCGGAACTCATCGGGGTCGATTCCATTGTGGATGATGTGCAGGCGCTCCGGGGCGATTTTGAAAAGCCGCTCGACATCGCGGCGGGTGCCTTCCGAGACGCACACGACGGCGTCCGCCATTTCCAGCGCGGTGCGTTCGAGCCAGCAGGTGAAATCGTAGCCGCCGCCGAGCTGCTCGCGTTTCCACGGGCGGAGGGGTTCGAGCGAATGGACGGTGATGGCGAGGGGGATGCCGTAGTTCAGCTTCGCAAGGATTCCGCCGAAGTGGGCATACCAGGTGTGGCAATGGACGACGCCGGCATCGATGGCCGTGGTGTTGAAATCGAGGCAGCGCTGGAGCGCGCCGAAGACGGATTTCAGCGGCGCGGGGCTGGTGTAGTGCGAGGCGTCGAGGCCGAAGCCGAGGGCGGAGAGGTTGCCGGAGGTGGAGTGTTGGTCGCCGAAGCAGCGGACCTCGACGGGCATGAGCTTCGCGAGTTCGCGGCTGAGGTATTCGACATGCACGCCGGCGCCGCCGTAGATGTGGGGCGGGTATTCGTTCGTGAGGAGGAGGGCTTTCATGGGAAGGGGGCGCTACATCAGGCGCACGGGGACGGAAAACTGGAGCGAGCCGCCCCGCGGCACCGGCATGATGGTATCCACGGCGGTGAGGGAGGCTTTGCGGATGTTGATTCCGATGGCGTTCTCCATCCCGGTGAGCGCGGCGATGCAATTCCCGATATCGGGTTCGTGGCCGACGACCATTATGGACTCGGCGTTGTCGATTTCCGCGAGCTTCGCAAAAAGTTTTTCGGGACCCATGCCGCAGGCGAGCCAGTTCTCGATGCGCGGGGTTTCGCCGAGCGCCTTGGCGACGATTTCGGCTGTGTGGCGGGCGCGGACGAACGGGCTGCTGAGGATGAGGTCGGGCTTGAGGCCGTTGCGGACGCAGAATTTTCCGACCTTCGCAGCCTGCTCGAGACCTTTCGCGGTGAGCCTGCGGGCGGCGTCGGAGTCCACGAAGTCCTCCGCCTCGGCGTGCCTCAGGAAATAAATGACCATGGCGTGTTCGCTGGCCTACATGCTCATCCCGCCGTCCACGGCGAGGACTTGCCCCGTGATGTAGGACGCGTCCGGCGAGCAGAGGAAGGAAACGGCTGCGGCGATGTCCGCGGTGGCGCCGAAGCGGGAGACGGGGATTTGCGCGAGGGCGCCCTTGCGGACCTCCTCGTTCAGCACGGCGGTCATGTCGGTTTCGATGAACCCCGGGGCGACGACATTGGCGGTGATGCCGCGGCTGGCGATTTCGCGGGCGATGCTTTTTGTCATGCCGATGAGGCCGGCCTTGCTGGCGGCGTAGTTCGCCTGGCCGGCGAGGCCCATGAGGCCGCTGACCGAGCCGATGTTGATGATGCGGCCGGAACGCTGCTTGACCATGGCCCGCAGGACGGCGCGGGTGAAATTGAAGGCGCCCTTGAGGTTCGTCTGGAGCACGGTGTCCCAATCGTCGCTCGACATGCGCATCGCGAGGGTGTCGCGGGTGACGCCGGCGTTGTTCACGAGGATGTCGCAGCGGCCGAAGTCGGCGAGGATTTGGTCGCCGGTTTTTTGCACCGCATCGAAGTCGGCCACATCGACCGCGTAGGGCTTCGCCGCACCCGGGGTGGCGGCGTTGATATCGGCTGCGACTTTTGCGGAGTTTGCCTCCGTGCGGCTGACGACGGCGATTTTCGCGCCTTCGGCGGCGAGGGATTTCGCGATGGCTTCGCCGATGCCGCGGCCGGCGCCCGTGACGACGGCGACTTGGTTTTCGAATCGTTTGTTGCTCATGTGTGGAAAGGGGTCAATTCCGCGCGTAGGTGCGCGGCTCGGGGTCGGCGAGGTGTTTGATGACCGTGGTGAGGTAGACCGGTTCCGGATGCTTGCCGCGGTATTTCGTGATTTCCTTTTTCCCGACTACGCGGAAGCCGAAGCGCTCGAAAACCTTTGCGCCGCGGCGGGACTCGAAGGTCACCATTTGCCCGAAGACCTGCGTTTCGCCTTTCGAGCGGAGGAAGTCGCAATAGCGCTCCATCATCCCGGCCGAGCCGGCGAGGCCCTTCGCCTCGGGGAGGATATTGATGTGGAAATGGGCGGTGCGGCGGGGGGCGGCGGGAACTTCGCGCCAGGAGTTTTTCAGGATCCAATGGATGAACTCGCGGGTGGCGGTGTTGTAGCGGCGGTAGCGCCACATGCCGATCGCGAAGAGCCTGAGGTTCTGGAAAAAACCGAACCATTGCTGGCGCAGCGGGCGGCGCGAGCCGAGGAGGTAGCCTTTCACCTCGCCGTTGTGCTCGAGGACGAACGAGGCCTCGGGCTCCACATCGGTGTAATAGGCGGTCAGGTAGTCGGCGAAGAGTTCGCGGTCCTCGAAAACGGGGTCGATGGGGTTGCCGAGGAAGCCGGTCTCGCAACACAGTCGGCGGACGGCGGCGCGGTCGCGCGGTTCGTAGTTCCTGACATGGATGTCGCTGGGCGAAGCCACTGGCGGAGGCTATCCACAGCGCCCGTGCGTGCAAACCGGAAAATCCCGCGAGGCCGCCGCGAACTTGTTTTCCGGAGCGTGCGGGGTAGATTTCCGCCGCCATGAAACGCAAATCCGTCCGCCTCCTTGCCGTCCCGGTTGCCATCGCCATGGGTGCCACCGGTTGTTCAAACCTCACCCCTGGTGAAAATGCCGCGCTTGCGGGCGTGGCCACGGGACTCGCCGTCGGGTTGCCGATGGCGCTCACGGGCGTGAGCCCCGCCGCCACGATTCCCGTCACCGCCGGCGCGATGGCCGCAGCCGCCGGGGGAACCTATTTGATTGCACAAAACCAGGCGACGCGGCGCCAGCGCACCGTCGCCGAAGACCGGGCGCGCGTTTACGCCGAACGCACCGGGGAATTTTCCAAGCGCTCCACCCGCTACATCGCCGTGCGCACCGAGGGCGACCGCCAACGCGGCAAGGCGCAGGTGATGGTCTATGATGTCCACTCCGGCCGCATCGTGAGCGACACCGTTTACGATATGAGCTCCGTTCCGCCGGTCGGCGAGATGGGGTATTTCGGCGGCTACCACGCCCGCTATATCGGGACGGGCAGTTAGGCGCCAAGCGGCCAACCACCCCGCCGCCGCGTGAGCCGCTACCTGGTTTTCATCAGCTACAGCCATGCGGACGCCCGGCATGCGGCGGCGCTCCAGCGCGCGGTCGAGGGCTTCCGGGTTCCGAAGGACCTCCGCAATACCAGTGCGGGTTCCCCCGAACCGCCCGGGCGGCTGGCACCCGTTTTCCGCGACAGGGATGTGCTGGGGTCGTCGCACGACCTCACGGGGGAAATCAAAAACGCGCTGGCTTCGAGCGGCTCGATGGCGGTGGTTTGTTCGAGGGCTGCGGCGGCATCGTCTTGGGTGTCGCGGGAAATTTCCGCGTTCATCGAACTCCACGGGGGCGAGAGGATTTTTTGCCTGGTGGTGGACGGGGAGCCGAATGCAGCCGACCCGGCGCTCGAGTGCCTGCCCGGTCCGCTTCGCAGGGCCGAGAGCGGGAGGGAGGTCCTCGCGGCCGATGCGCGGCCGGATGCGGACGGTCCGAAGCAGGCGTTCCTGAAAATCATCGCTGGCATTTCGGGCCTGCCCTACGAACGGCTCGCCCAGCGCGAGCGGCGCCGCTTTGCGCGGAGGGCCCTGGCTTGGGCGGCGGCATCGACGGTCGTGGCGGCCGGTTTTGCCTTCCTGGCCCAACAGGCGAACGAGAGCCGCGTCGTTGCCGAGCGCGAGGCGAAGCGTGCAAATTTGACGGTGGATTACCTCACTTCGGTCCTCGGCCAGTTCCTGCCCCGCGCCGGCAACGACATTCCCACCGGCGCCCTGTTGCCGCTCATCGATTCCAGTGCCGAGCCCGGGCGGTTGGCCCCGCTTGCCGGCGAACCCGCCGCATTGATCCGCGTGCGGAATATCCTTGCGACCGCGTATCTCGATTTGGGCAGCCAGGACAAAGCGCTCGACCTTTACACGGAAAACCTGCGCCTCGCCGAATCCACTTTCGGCGCGAATTCCGATGCCGCGCTCGAGTGCCGTTTCAATGTGGCGAGGGCTTGCCACCTTTCGGGGGATCCGGGGCGCGCGCTGGAATTGTTGGAAGGCTTGCTGGAGGTGGTGGAGGAGCCGGGAAGCCGGCACGGCGCGAGGCTTGCCGCGGTCTGCATCGAGATGAATTGGCTCCTGAGCAACCAGCGCCGCCACGCCGAGGCGCTCGAACTCCTCGAGAAAAACCGTGTGCGGGCCTTGTCGGCGCTGCCCGCCGGGCACCCCGACGCCTTGATCTACAATTCCAACCTCGCCCTGCAATTGATCCAAGTCGGCCGGGCGGGCGAGGCGGGGCCGCTTCTCGACGAAGCCATCGCCGCCAAAACCGCGAAGGGCGAAGGCGGCGATGCGGACACGGCCCTCTTCCGCTGCTACCGGGGAATCGTTTTTTCGCTGAACGACGAACTCGTGCCGGCGGAGGGGTGCTTCCGCAGCGCGCTTGCGGTTTTCGAGTTGAAATTCGGGAAGGAAAACATCCGGACCATTTCCACCGCGCACAAACTTGCCCTGGTCCTCGGGGCCGCCGGGAAAACCGCGGAGTCCGGCGAGGTGATGGACCTTTACTTCGGCAATCCGCCCGACCCTAAGAAATTGAAAATGGCAATGGGTCCGCCCAAGCCTGAGGCCTGAAGCCGATTGTTTTCATTTACTCGGGCATGCCGCGGAAACAGGATTCCGCCATGCAAAAGACCCCTGTAAAAATCGGTCTCGTCCAGCACCGCTGCGGCGCCAGCGTGAAGGAAAACTCCGCGCGCGCCGTGGAGGGAATCCGCGAAGCCGCCGGGCGCGGAGCGAACATCGTTTGCCTGCAGGAGCTGTTCCAGTCCGTGTATTTTTGCCAGGTCGAGGACCACAAATACTTCGATCTTGCAGAGACCGTTCCCGGACCGACCGTGGTGGAGTTGCGCAGGCTGGCCGCCGAGTTGGGCGTGGTTTTGATTGCCTCGCTGTTCGAGAAGCGCGCGGCGGGGCTCTACCACAACACGGCTGCGGTCATTGATGCCGACGGGGCGTTCCTCGGCAAATACCGGAAGATGCACATCCCCGACGACCCGCTTTACTACGAGAAATTCTACTTCACGCCCGGCGACCTCGGCTTCCGCGCCTGGCAAACCAAGTTCGCGCGCATCGGCGTGTGCGTTTGCTGGGACCAATGGTATCCCGAGGCGGCTAGGCTCACGGCGCTGCAGGGTGCCGAGATCATTTTTTATCCGACCGCGATCGGTTGGCATCCCGCCGAAAAGGAAAAATACGGCCGGCGCCAGCACAGCGCCTGGGAGACGGTGCAGCGCGGGCATGCGATTGCGAACGGCTGCTATGTCGCGGCCCCGAACCGCGTGGGCCACGAGGCGCCGGATGGCGGCCCCGGGATTGAATTTTGGGGGCAGAGTTTCGTGGCCGACCCCGCGGGCGAAATCGTTTCGAGGGCTTCCGCCGACTCCGAGGAAGTGATGGTCGTGGAGATCGACCTTTCGAATGTCGAAACGCAACGCACGCACTGGCCGTTCCTGCGCGACCGGCGGATCGACGGCTACGGCGAGCTGGTGCGGCGGTTCATCGATTGATGGGAGTCCGCGAAACCACGGGCACCGTCCTGGTCGCACTCGCCGCGGCTCTCCTGCTGTGGGGATACATGCGGGTCCTTTTCAAATCCACGGCGCTGGCGTGGTCCGAGCCGGGCAGGTTCCCCATTTTCGAGTGGCGGCTGCCGGAGGCGCTTTTCACGCTCGGGCTCTCGGGGTTTTTCCTGGCAGGCGCGTTGGCGTCGTTCGGCGGCACGCCGGGCGTGATCACCGTGGCTTCGCTGCAGGCGTCGCTCGCGCTTTATGCGGCGATCGTTTTGCTGGCGGTGGGATTCCTTGTTTTCCGCAACAACAACCCCGCCGATGTTTTCGGGCTGAAGCCGGAGGCTTGGCTGCGCACCGGTGCCGCGGCCGTGGGCGGGCTGTTGCTCGCGCTCCCCGCGGTTTATGGCGGGCAATTCCTCGGCTACCAACTCGCCGGGCCGGATTCGCAGGCGCAGCCGATCGTGCAGTTTTTGGTCGACAACAAAAACTGGGATGCGCGGCTGATGGTGGTGCTGGTCGGCGCCATCGCCGCACCAGTGGCGGAAGAGGTCGTTTTCCGCGGATGCCTCTACGGAGTCCTGCGCCAATGGTGGGGGCGCCTGGCTGCGCTTGGCACAAGTTCGCTGGTCTTCGCGCTCATCCACGGGCATATGGCTTCGCTGCCGGCATTGTTCCTCCTCGCGGCCGCCCTGGTGCTCATCTACGAGGCGACCGGGACCCTCTGGGCGCCGATCGCCGCGCACGCACTCTTCAACGGAATCAACATCGTCGCCGCAACCCAATGGCCCGACCTGATGAAATAAGACTGTGCGCGGAGGACGCGCTGCTGGCTGAACTTCTGAAGGAGGTTCCGCTGCCCAAGGGCGGGGCGCTGGGGCCCGGCGACGATTGCGCCGCCATTCCGGCCGCGCGCGCCGGGGAGATGGTTTTGCTCAAGACGGATTGCATTGCCGAGGATGTGCATTTCCGCCGGGGCGACGACCCGGCGCTGGTGGGTTGGAAGGCGCTTTGCCGCCCGCTGAGCGACATCGCGGCGATGGGCGGTGTTCCCGGGCAGGCATTGGTGACCTTTTTCTCGCCGCCGGATTTGGAGGGCGGCTACTGGAGGAAATTCTACCGCGGGCTCGGGCGCGCCGCCCGCAAGTTCGGCGTTGCGATTGCCGGCGGCGAGATGTCGCGGCAAATAAACGGGATCGCGGTCTCGGTCGCCCTCACCGGAACGGTTGCAAAAAACCAACTCGTCCAGCGCTCGGGAGGCAGGGCGGGGGATTTGGTTTTCGTAACAGGCAGGCTCGGGGGATCGATCCGGGGAAAACACCTGCGGTTCGAGCCGAGGCTCAAGGAAGGGCGCTGGCTCGCGCGGCAAGGCTTCGCCGCCGCCATGATGGACCTGAGCGACGGGCTCGGAAGCGACCTGCCACGGCTCGCGAGGGCGAGCGGGTGCGGTTTTGCCATCGACGCTGCGGCGATCCCAAAGAACCGCGGTTGTTCTTTGGACCGGGCCATCTCGGACGGCGAGGACTACGAATTGCTTTTCGCGGTCCGCCCCGCGAAGGCGGAGCGTCTGCGCCGCGCGTGGGCCAAGGCGTTCCCGAAAGTCCCGCTCTCCTGCATCGGCAAACTCACCCGGGAAAAAAACACCCCGGCCGGCTGGCGCGGCGGATGGGACCATTTCGGCTGACTTTTGTTCTTGCCTCGGCAACGGCGCTGAAAATCCTCGCGGCATGTTGAGGGTCTTGGCTGTCCTTTTTGTTTTGCTGGCCTGCGAGGCGCGTGCCGCGGTCCAGCGGGAATACATCATCCTGAGCGGCGGGCCCTCGCTCGAGGAGTGGGAAAAATTCAAGGAGGATCCGCACGACCGTTGGTGGGGGAATTTTATCCGGTCCGCGCGCGTGCGGATGCAGGAGTTGTTGAAAAAAGGCGTGCCGGCTTCGGACATCACTTGGCTGGTCCACCGGCCGAGCTATGTGCGGCGGGCGCAGCGCCAGGACAAAACCGATCTCATCGATAACATCCTCTCGGTGCAGGAACGGTTCGGCATCAAACTCGTTTGGTTCAACGAGGGGAGCGAGGTGGTTGCCTACCTCAACGGCGGCCGGCCGCGGGACCGGGTGAAGATTGCGAACTTCGAATACTACGGCCACTCGAACCGGGCGTGTTTCATGTTCGACTACAGCAACGAGATCGACAGCGGATCGAAGAGTTGGTTGCACGAGAAGGAACTTTCGCAGATCCGGCGGGGGATCTTCACGCGCGATGCGTTCATCAAAAGCTGGGGCTGCCACACGGCCGAGAGCATGAGCAAATTTTGGCGCCGGGCGACGGGCAAACGGATGATCGGCGCGGTGGGCAAGACGGACTACTCGAACGGGCACCTGCGGAACTGGGTGCCTACACTTTCCAAAGGCGCGCGCTGGGGTGGGTGAAAATGCAGTGAGGTGCGGCGCGTCCGGAGGCCGCGCCCTACCGCAGGCGGGGGATGGCGGGGAGGCGGTCGAAGTGGGCGTCGCGGGTGTAGAGGACGAGCGAATGCTCGATGGCGAGGGCGGCGATCCAGATGTCGTTCGTCGGGATGGGTGTGCCGGCTTTTTTCAGGCGGGCGTAGAGTGCGGCGTAGTGGTGGGCTGTGGCGTCGCTGCTGTGGGCGACGCGGACGCCCGGTTGCTGGAGGAGTTCGCCGAGGACGCGCGCCTGGGCGTCGCCCCGCTTGATGGATTGGGCGCCGACGCGGATTTCCGCCAAGACGATGAACGGAACAACAAGCAGGGCGGCTTGCTCGAAGGCATCGACGGCGGCGGGGTCGCCGGCGCAGAAGTCGATGAAGCGGTTCGAGTCGATAAGGATTCTCACTTCCAGTCCCCGGGGTTCACTTTGTCCTGGCCCTCGAGGTTGGCGCGCCAGGCTGTGGTATTGGGCTTCGGCGATTGGGCGAGCATTTGGCGGAGGGTGCGGTAGCGCACGGGCACGCGTTCGGCACCGAGGCCGCGCTGCAGGGCGTGGAGGGTGGCTTGGTTGAGGCTCACGCCTTCGAGGGTGGCGGTTTCGCGAAGGAGGTTGTCGATTTCGTTTGGGACATCGCGCACGGTGTATTGGACTGTGGGCTTTTTCTTCATGCCTGCAATGGAGCATGGAAGTGCAGGCATGGCAAGTTTTATGGGGGAAGGGAGGGTGGTTTTGCGGAACCCGTTTTGAGTCCGGGAGCCTGGCTTGCCGGAGACAGCGCTGCGCGCCCGGGGTTTGGGACCGCCCGGAGAGCCGTCCCTACCTTGGGCTACCTTGCGGCGGCGGGCTTCTTTTTGGGCGTGGCGGGCTTTTTTTCGCGGGGGGCGCGGGGCTCGAATTCGAAGACGACTTTGGCGCCTTCCAATTTCAGGTAGGCCGAGAAGGGTTTGCCTTTTTTGCTGATGAAACGGGGGAGCAGGTCGGTTTTGCCGAGGGTGAGGATTTTTTCGACTTGCTCGCGGGGGATTTCTTTTTGGCAAAGGGTTTTTCCCATGCGGAATTTGCATTTGGCGGTGTTGCTGCACTGCCAGGAGGTGCCGGTGTCGTGGATGGTGCCTTCCTTGCAGGCGGGGCATTGGCCGATGCCGGGGAGTTGGGAAAAATCGATGCGCGCGGCGGAGTCGGGGCTGTCGCCGAAGTCGAAGGATTGCTTGCCTTCGGTTTTGTCGAATTGGACGACGGCGTTGAAGGGGCGGCCGAGTTTGGAGCGGAAGCCTTCGAGCGGGCCGACGCGGAGGTCGGTGAGGAGTTTCTCGACTTCCTCGCGCTCGAATTGGCGGCCGGACATGTTTTTCCAGACGATGGCGCCGCACTTGGCGCCGCATTCGAAGGCCTTGAACGATTCGGTGAATCCGATGTGGCCGCATTTCGGGCAGGGGATTTCGAGGTCGCGGAAGGTGCCGGAGACGAGGTCGCCTTCGAAGGACTTGGCTTTTTCAACGATGTCGGCGGTGAATTCCTTGATGTCGTGCATGAAGCGGGTGCGGTCGAGGCCGCCGTGCTCCATTTGCTTCAGTTTGAATTCCCATTCGCCGGTCATCTCTGGGGAGGTGAGGGATTGGATGCCGAGGCCGCGGAGGAGGGTGATGAGGGCGAGGCCTTTTGAGGTGACGATGAGTTCCTTTCCTTGGCGGAGGAGGTAGCCGTCGAGGAGGAGGCCTTCGATGGTTTGGGCGCGGGTGGCGGGTGTGCCCAGGCCGCGCTGGGACATGGCTTCGCGGAGTTCCTCGTCGTCGACGAGCTTGCCGGCGCCTTCCATGGCGGAAAGGAGGGTGGCTTCGGTGAAGCGGGCGGGGGGGCGGGTTTCGTTTTCCTTGGTCTCGAGCGAGAGGGTTTTCGCGGTTTCGCCGGGGGCGGCGGGGACGACGGTTTCGTCCTCGCCGGCGGCTTCCTTGCCGTAGACGGCGAGCCAGCCGGGGTCGGTGAGGATTTTGCCGTCGGTTTTGAAGGCTTCGTTTTCCACGCGGGTGATGCGGGTGGTGACTTCGAATTTCGCAACGGGGTAGAAGGCGGCGACGAAGCGGCGGGCGACCATGTCGTAGACCTTCAACTCGAAGTCGTCGAGGGCGCGGGGGGAGGCGCCGGTGGGGATGATGGCGAAGTGGTCGGTGACTTTGGCGGAATTGAAAACGCGGCGGTTCAGGCCGACCCAGCCTTTTTCAAGGGCGTGGCGGGCGTGGGCGGCGAGGTCATCGATCTCGAGGCCGGCGAGGATTTTTTTGACCTGGCCGAGGTTGTCGTCCGGGAGGTAGCGGGAATCGGTGCGGGGGTAGGTGAGGACCTTGTGTTTTTCGTAGAGGGCCTGGGCGATCTGGAGGGTGCGCTTGGCGCTGAGGCCGAAGCGGGAGTTCGCCTCGCGCTGGAGGGTGGTGAGGTCGTAGAGCTGGGGTGCGATCTGGGTGGTGGGTTTTTTCTCTTCGGTGATGGCGCCGGGCTTGCCGGTGCACTTGGCAACGATGGCCTCGGCGGCGGCGCGGTCCCAGAGGCGCTCGGGGCGGGCGTTTTCGTCGTCGGATTTTTTGAAGGATTCGAGGAACCAGCGGCCGCGATAGGTGCCGGCGGCGATGCCGAAATCGGCGAAGACTTCGAAGTAGGGGCGGGGCTGGAAGGCGCGGATTTTTTCCTCCCGCTCGGCGAGGATGGCGAGCGTGGGGGTCTGGACGCGACCGACGGGGGTGAGCTGGAAGCCGCCGCCTTTCGAGTTGAAGGCGGTCATGGCGCGGGTGGCGTTGATGCCGACGAGCCAATCGCTTTCGCTGCGGCAAACGGCGGCGTCGGCGAGGGGGTGCATTTCGGTGCCCGGGCGGAGGTGGGAGAAGCCGTCGCGGATGGCCTCGGGGGTCATGCTCTGGAGCCAGAGGCGGCGGACGGGCTTTTTGCAGCCTGCGAGCTGGAGGATGTAGTGGAAGATGAGTTCGCCCTCGCGGCCGGCGTCGCAGGCGTTGACGACCTCGGTGACATCGGCTCGCTTGAGGAGGCGTTTGACGAGGTTCAGGCGGGAGGTGGATTTTTCAATGGGCTTCAGGTCGAAGTGGTCCGGGATGATCGGGAGGTTCGCGAAGGACCACTTGCCGCGTTTTTTGTCCATCTCGTTCGGGAGGCAAAGTTCGACGAGGTGGCCGATGGCGGAGGTGATGATGTGGGAGTCGTTCTCGAAATGGTCGTCCTTGCTGGCGAACTTGCCGAGGGCCTTGGCGAGGTCGCGGGCGACGGAGGGTTTTTCGGCGATGATGAGGGTTTTTGACATTTTTATGATGTTCTTACAAAGCGGTTTCCGGGCAAGCGCCGGACGAGCTTTTTCATTTCAAGGGCGAGCAAGGTAGAAGACACGGTGGGGCTTGGCAACCCGCATCTCTCGGTGACGGCATCGATGTGGGCTTCGTCGCTGCCGAGGGCGGCTTGGACGAGGAGTTCGTCGCCGGCGAGGGCGGGGGCGGGTTGGGACGGGACGAGCGAGGGCTTCTCCGCAAAGAGGATGCCCATGTCGTCGAGGATGTCGGAGGCGGAGGTGACGAGCTTGGCGCCTTCCTGGATGAGGCGGTTCGAGCCGATGGCGGAGGGGTTGTCGATGCGGCCGGGGACGGCGTAGATCGAGCGGCCCTGCTCGCCCGCCTGGTTCGCGCTGATAAGGGCGCCGCTGTTCGCGCCCGCCTCGACGACGAGCACACCGAACGAGCAACCGGAAATGATGCGGTTCCGCATGGGGAAGGTTTGGCGGTCGGCCTTCGTGCGCATGGGGAATTCGGAGACGACGGCGCCGGAGGTGGCGATTTTTTCGGCGAGGGGCTGGTTTTCGGGCGGGTAGAGTTCGAGGAGGCCGCTGCCGAGGACGGCAATCGTGCGGCCCTTCGCGGCGAGGGCGGCCTGGTGGGCGGCGGTGTCGATGCCGCGGGCGAGGCCGCTCACGACGGTGACGCCCGCGTAGGCGAGCTGGTAGGAGAGTTTTTTCGCGGAGTCCGCGGCGTAGTGGCTGGGCTTGCGGGTGCCGATGACCCCGATGGCGTGGCGGTCGCGCTCGAGGATGGTGCCGAGGGTGTAAAGGGCGGTGGGGGGATCGTGGATTTCGCGCAGGAGGGCGGGGTAGTCCGGCGAGGCGGGGGTAAGGACATTGGCGCCTGCATCGCGGACGAGGGCGAGTTCGGCGGGGAGGTCGACGGTGGACTCCCAGGCGCGGAGGGATTTGGCGGCTTCGGGGCCGATGCCTTCCACGGCTTGGAGTTTTTCAACGGGGGCGCGGAGGATGGCGGATGGGGAGCCGAATGCGGAGAGGAGGCGGCGGATGCGGACGGGACCGATTTTCGGCACCATGTTGAGGGCGATGTAGGCCTCGGCTTCGGTCATGGGGGCGGCAGTAAAGCGGGGGGAGGAAAGGCGCCCAAGGAAAATTGTAGGGCAGAGGGGTTCACAGAAACGGCAAACACCACCGCGGGCGGCGGGGATGCGCGCCCGGGGTGGTGTTTTTTCAATCCGTGGCGGTCAGTAGGTGAAGCTGATGCCGGCGTTCGCCCAGAAGACATTTCCCTGTCCGATGGTGTCGAGGGCATCCATGGCGATGCTGTAGTTCAGGCCGCCGAAGATGGCGATGGAGGGTGTGAGCTGCCAGGTGGCTTCGGTGCCGAATTGGAAGTTGTTCCAGCCGTCGTATTCCTCGGTGTTGTAGCCGAAGTTGATGCCCAGGAGGGTGTAGGGCTGGAGGCTGAGGATGTCCTTGTAGAGCGGGATGTCGCCATCGAGGCGGAACTCGAGGAAGGAGCCGGCGGAGTTGGCGTTCGTGTTGTTGAAGTCCCAAATCCAGGCGACGCTCGGGGTGACGTAGGGGATTTGGTTGGTGCCGAGGACGACGAAGGCTTCGTTGCCGTAGGTGTTGTGGGAGTGCTCTTCGTGATGGTCTTCTTCCTCTTCCTCGTGGTGGTGTGCCTCTTCGATTTCCGGGGTGTAGCGGAGGTTGTAACCTGGCAGGAGGAACACGGGGCCGAGGTCGAAGTTGTAGGCGGCGGTGAAGTCCCATTCCTGGAATTCGCTGCCGAGGCCGAAGCCGCTCCACACGTTCACCGAGAGGTCGCCATACCAGGCTCCGACTTCTGTGGTCCAAGCGCCGGTGTTTCCGGTTTCATCGACGCCGTAATGGACATGGCGGCTTTCAAACCCGGTCGAGATGGAAGCGCCCCAGATGTCTTCGGTTTCCTGAATCGCGGGGGTATCGAAGGATTTCTCGGATTGACCGGGAGTGCTGGAGGTCTGTGCGCCAGTGTCGAGGGCGGCGTTGATTTCGGGTTGCTGATTGCGGTGCATGTGGCCGGGGCCGTGTGCGGCGGCGATGTGGGCCAATGCAATGGTGGCGATGGACGAGAGTATGACTTTTTTCATGTTGCGGGCGGGATGAAATGCAAGCGGATTGCAACTGTCAACCATGGAATGCAAAAAACTTGCATGTAGGAATACCGTAGAGCCGGCTTTGTTTTTAAGCGGGATGCTTGAGGAGCGCGCGGCAGGTTGATCAGCGCGCTTCGACTATGGCGAAGTCCGGTGAGAGAAGATTCGAAGCGTTTTTCTCTGTGAAATGGATGGGGCCGTGCTGGGGGTCATCCGGGCTGAACGCTAGGAACCACACAAGGGTTTTAGAGGAATCTCCAACAATGTTTGTGTGAAGGATGAACTCGCCAGGCTCGGGAATTTCCAACCGGTAGAATCCTTCGGAATCGGTGGCGGTTGATGCGAGCGGGAAGGGGAGGTTGTTTGTGATATTCAGCGCGATCGCGGTCTCATCTGCGCCGGGTTCTATTTTTGAGAGAGCTTCTTTGAGGAATTTTTCGATTTCCGCCCGGCGGAACAATGCGACCTTGGCTCCGGACTTGGGTTGCGTGGAGTTGAGGATGAAGCGGCCTTGGATTTCATTCGGCTCGAGTTGAGTGCGGGTCGAGTCCCGGAGGTTGCGAAGGGTGCTGTCTTTTTCCGCAATCAGGTTTTGGAGATTATTGGCGCGGACACGCAGAGACTCGGTTTCCGACACTTTTCCGGAGACCCAAAAGAAAACCGCCCCGATTAGTGCTGCACAGACGAGGAGGGAAATGATGAAGGCCTTTTGCCAAAGTTTTGCCTGAGGAGATTGTTCGATCGCTTCTTTTTCCTCGTCTGATTCCTCGAAGGTTTCCGCGCGGCGGAAGACGGGTTTTTCTTTGGTCTCCTTTGAAATTCTCTCCCGGGCAGAGGACTTCGGTGAGGACGGGCTTAGATTTTGGAGCTTCGATAAACCTGAGAAAACTGTGGTAACCGGCTCCCAAGTGGATGATTCAGCAATGAAAACCAGCGTCTCGTCCGGAATCGAACCCGTTTGCCACAGGCGTGCGATGTGCTCGCGTGGAATGGGGCCGTAGCTTGAACCGTTGAGATGATAGAAAGTGCCTTCCTCGCCTTTCGTTGACTCGGGCGAGGTGGGAAGTTCTTTCATTCCGGCGTGGGCCGATTACTGCCCGGGTTGCGGGGGTTGCTGGGGCTGGGCGCCGAGGCGGGAGAGTTGGTTGGAGGCCATGCGGGCTGCGGTCGATTGCGGGTAGCGGGAGGCGACCATGTTGAAGCTGCGGCGGGCCTCGTCGCGTTGGAAGCCGCGGAGGAGGATTTCGGCTTCGGAATACGCGGCGAAGGGGGCGGCGTAGCTGTCGGGGTATTGGGTCACGACCTGCTGGTAGGTGGCCATGGCGGATTTGGTGTCGCCCGAGGCGTCCTGGTTTTGGCCGACGCCGAGCAGGGCTCCGCCGGCGAGTTCGTGTTTCGGGAATTTTTGAAGGAATTCCTGGAAGGCCGCGGTGGAGGCGGCGGGGTCGCCGGCTTCGCGTTGGGCGGCGGCGATGAGCATGAGCGCGTCGGCGGCCGGCATCGAGCGCGGGTATTTTTCAACGACGGCGCGGTAGCCTTCGATGCCGTTGGCTTCGGCGAGGAGTTTTTGGGCGGCTTCGGCGGCCATGGTGGAATTGATCCACCAGCCGAGGACGGCAATGCCTGCGACGGCCGCGGCGGCCACCGCGGCGAGGATGGATTTTTTGTGTTTTTCCCAGGCGAGTTCCCAGCGGGCGACGGAGAGGTCTTCGTCGGGCGCGGGCGGGAGGGTGGTTTGCGGGGTTTCCATTATCCGCCGACCTCCGCGCGGGCTTCGTCGGCGAGGGCGGTGCTGAGGTAGCGCTCGCCGGTGGAGCAGCCGATGGTGACGATGAGTTTGCCTTTGTTCTCCGGGCGGCGGGCGACCTCGATGGCGGCATGGACATTCGCGCCGGTGCTGATGCCGCCGAGGATGCCTTCTTCTTTCGCGAGGCGGCGCGCCATGGCGAACGCGTCGTCATTGGAGACCTGGATGCATTCGGCGATCTGCGGATCGCCGGCTGTGGATTTGAGGTGGAGGTTGTTCGGGACGAATCCGGCGCCGGTGCCCTGGATTTTGTGTGGGCCGGGTTTGAGCGGTTGCCCGGCGAGGGTTTGGGAAATGACGGGCGAGTCTTTCGGCTCGACGGCGATGGCTTGGAAGGCGGGTTTGCGCGGGCGGAGGGCTTCGACGACGCCGCTGATGGTGCCGCCGGTTCCCACGGCCGCGACGAGCATGTCCACTTTGCCATCGGTGTCTTCCCAGATTTCCTCGGCGGTGGTTTTCGAGTGGATGGCGGGGTTCGCGGGGTTGCTGAATTGCTGGGGCATCCAGGAGTTCGGGGTTTCCTGAAGGATGGCTTCGGCCTTGGCGATCGCGCCGCGCATTCCTTCGGAGCCCGGGGTGAGGACGAGCTTGGCGCCGAGCATGGCGAGGAGCGTGCGGCGCTCGAGGCTCATGGTTTCGGGCATGGTAAGGATGACCTTGTAGCCTTTCGCGGCGGCAACGAAGGCGAGGGCGATGCCAGTGTTGCCGCTGGTGGGCTCGACGATGGTGGTGTCGGGTTTGAGGATCCCGCGTTTCTCGGCGTCCTCGACCATCGCCATGCCGATACGGTCCTTGACGCTGCCGAGGGGGTTGAAGAATTCGCACTTGAGCGCGATGGTGGCGTCGACCCCGGCGGTGATGCGGTTGAGGCGGACGAGCGGGGTGCGGCCGACGGTATCGACGATGGTGTTGTGGATTTTTCCCATGGGATTTTGGAGAGGAGCGGAAGATTAGACAGCGGGGCGCGCGGTGGTGAAGCCCCAAGTTTTGGCCAGCGCTTTAGCCGGTGGTGCGGAGGCCGCTGGCGATGGCGTTGATGCTGAGGAGGACGCGGGGGAGGAGTTTTTCGCGGGCGGGGGATTCCTTGGCGGTGGCTTCGCGCCAGGCGGCGAGGAGTTCCACCTGGTGGCGGTGGAGGGCGCGGAGACCGGCGTCGCGGAGTTGGAGTGTTTTCAGCATGCGGGGCCGGCGTTTTTCCAAGGAGCCGCCGAAGACCTCGGACATCATCTGCGAAGTGGCGTCGAATTCCGCGAGGATCGTGCCGAGGATGTTTGAGCGGACTTTTTCGTCGCGCACGAGGCCGGCGTAGAGGCGGATCATTTCGCGGTCGGCGCTGGCGAGGTTCGTTTCGACATTCGTCAGCACGTAGTAGAGGAACGGGGATTTTTTGAGGTTCGCGACGAGGTGCTTGAAATGGCGGGGCTTTTCCTTGGCGAGGCTGCGGAGGGCGGAGCCGACGCCGAACCAGCCGGGCAGGTAGTGGCGGCTTTGGTTCCAACCGAAGACCCACGGGATGGCGCGGAGGTCGGCGAGCGTGCGCTGGCCGGTCCTGCGCGCCGGGCGGGAGCCGATGCGGCTGGTCTCAAGGGCGTCGATGGGCGTGGCCTGGGAGAAGTAGGCCATGAAATCCGGGTGGCCCACGAGGGCGTCGTAGAAACCGCGGCTCGATGTGGCGAGGAAATCGCAGGCTTCTGCGAGGAGGCCGGAGGGACCGTTCTTTGGATGGTTCAGGGTGACGCCCGCGACACCGGCCTGGAGGAGTTCGAGGTTGTGGACCGAGAGGCTGATGGTGCCGTATTTTTGGGAAATGGTCTCGCCCTGCTCGGTCATGCGCAGGTCGCCGCGAACCGAGCCCGGGGGCAGTGCATCGAGGAAGCGGTGGGTCGGGCCGGCCCCCCGGCTGATGGTGCCGCCGCGGCCGTGGAAGAACCGGATCTTCACGCCGGCTTCGCGCCCGGTCGCCGCGAGGGCGCTCTGGCATTGGTGGAGCGCCCATTGGGAAGCGAAGATGCCGCAGTCCTTGTTGCTGTCGCTGTAGCCGATCATGACCTGCTGGACGGGGATTTTGCCGCGGGGCGACTTGGTGATTTTCAGGCTGCGGGCGGTGACCGGGTGGGCGAGGAAATCGCGGACGATGCCGGGGCCGCGCTCGAGGTCGTCCAGGGTTTCGAAAAGCGGGACGACCGGGACATCGCAAACGAGGCCGGATTCGGTCCAGCGGGCGAGGCCGGCCTCGCGGGCGAGCAGGTAAACGGCGAGGAGGTCCGAGAGGCGGCGCGTCATGCTCACAATGAGCGAGCCCACGCCGTCGCGGCCGTGGGTTTCGATGTGGCGGCGGAGGACGGCGTAGCAGGAGAGGACGGCCTCGGCCTCGCGGCCGGCGTTCGCGGAAGAGCCCAGGAAGGGGCGCGGCGAGCGGAGTTCGTTTTCGAGGAACTCCAGGCGGCGCGCTTCGTCCCAGGACGAGAAGTGGGAATCGCCGGCGCCGCCTGCGGCGAGGAGTTGGTCGATGGCGAGGTCGTGGAAGCGGCTGTTTTGGCGGATGTCGAGGGCGGCGAGGTGGAATCCGAAGCAATCGAGCGTGCGGCGCACCGGCGAGACGGCGCTGTCGGCGAGGCGGGCTGCGCCGGATTTGCGGAGCGAGTCGGAGAGCGCCTTCAGGTGGGAGTCGAGCTGGTGCGGCGAGCGGAAATGGTGCGCGGCGGCCTCGAGGATTTTGGCGTCACCGATTTCGCCGGTGGAGACGGGGAGCTTCGCCTGGAGGTGGAGGGCGAATTGGCGCCAGGGTTCGTCGGAATGCTCGGTGCGGAGGAGGTCGGCGAGGCCGGGGTTTTCGCGGCGGAAACGGTCGAGGGATTTTTGGAGGGGCTTCGGGAATTCCTGGAAATTGCTCGAGAGCGGGAGCATTTCGGAGAGTTCGCCGAGTTGGCGGTGGAGGACGACGAGGGCGCTCAGGCGCAGGTCGCAGAGTGTGGTTCCGGTGACGGCCGCGGTGACGAACGGGTGGCCGTCGCGGTCGCCGCCCACCCAAGTGCCGAAGCGGGTCTTCGGGCGGCGAAGCGGGTCGGATAGGAGCGAGGGGTCGAAGCCCATGGCGCGCCAGCCTTGCAGGAGCCGGCGGTCGAGTTGGGCCACGGCATGGGGGAAAACTTCGCGCAGGTAGTAAACCACGCCGCGGCGCTCGGTCGCAATGTCGGGCTTCTCGAGGAAAATTTCTCCGGTGCGCCAGAGGCGTTCGAGGACAAGTTTGATTTCCTCGCGGAGGGCTTCCTGGCGGGAGGGGGAGGCCTCCTCGCGTGCCAGGAGGAGGCGGTAAATGGCGCGGTGCTGCTCGAGGACCGCAGAGCGCTTGGCTTCGGTGGGGTGGGCGGTGAGGACCGGCTCGATGCGGATGGAGGGGAGCGCGGCGGCGATTTGGGCCGGCTTCATTCCCGATTCCGAAAGGAGGGAGAGCTGGCGGGGCCAGAGGCCCGGTTCGGCGGCCGGGCCGAGGTCGATTTCGCGGAGGGTGCGGCTGCGGCCCGAGGTGATTTCCTCGACCATGTTCAGGAGCTGGAACGCAATCGAAGCGGCTTGCTCAAAGCCGTCGCAAAATCCTTTTTTCGAGCCCACCCATGGCAGGCGTTCCGCGACATCGCGGCGGCCCATTTCCCCGAGGACCTCGCTGAGGCAGCCCATGAGGAAATCCAAGTCGGCCGAGATTTTTTCGAATCCCCTGGCGATATAATCCGACGCCGTTTTCACCCTGGGGCGGGAGTGTGGGCGGAATGCCCGGAAAATTCAACCGCGGCGTTTTTTGTTCAGGCAGGCTCGGATTTTGAAGCGAGTGCGAGCATGATCATCGCGACGCCGCTGAAAAGTGCTTGGATGCCGTAGAGGACCCCGATGACCCACTCGGAATCCATGGGCCATTTTGAAAAAATCATCCAGCCGAGGATTGCGGCCACGATGCCATTCAGGAGAAGCCAAAACCACGCCGGGTTTGAGCGCATGCGCAGTGATGTGACGACACAGAAGATGCCCTCCACAACGAATGTCGCGGCGAGGATGAGAGTGAGCGTCAACATTCCCGAATCGGTGAAGAAAAAGAGCGCGGCGCCGGCGGCAAAGCGTAGCGCGGCGGAAAGGGCTGATAGCGCTCGATGAGCGCTATCTTTTCCAAAAAGGGCTTGAAAGAGGCCAACACCGCCGCTCACGAGACAAAGGGCGCCGATCAGCGCCGTCAGAATGTAGCCGAACATTCCTGGAACGATGACCGCAAGAATGCCGGTGATGATGGAGAGGACACCCCCGAAAAGGAGCCATCCGCGGGAGGGAGTATTGTTGGACATGTATGTTATTCGCCGTAGACGCCTTTGGCGCCGTAAGACCCGTAGTATTTTCCGGAGTAGTAGTATGCGTAGTAGCCGCCGCGGCCGCTGGGGAGGAAGTTCAGGATGAGGCCGGCGGGTTCGGTTTTTGTTTCCTCAAGGGACTTGATTGCGCGCATGACCATTTTGCGTGGAGTCGAAAATGCCCGGCAGACGAGCGTGCAAAGATCGACATACGGCGCAATAAGCAGGGTGTCGCTCACTGCGAGCAGCGGGGCCGAGTCGACAACAATTCGATCATATTTCGACAAGAGATCTTCCATAACGCGCGTGATGTTTTCTGGTGTGAGGAGTTCGGAGGGGTTGGGCGCGCGGCCACCGGCAGTCAGAATGGAAAGGTTATCGATGTGAGTCGAGAGGATGGCACCCTTGGTGGTGCAGGAGCGCATGAGAACTTCCGACAAGCCCGGCTTGCGGTTTTCGCCGAAGAACACAATCGAGCCGCCGGGTTTGCGAAGGTCGGCATCGATGAAGAGTGTGTTGAAGCCCTGTTGGGCGAGGGTGACGGCGTAGTTCGAAGAGCAGAATGTTTTGCCTTCGCTCGGCATCGAACTGGTGAAGAGGAACGTTCGGGCATTTTCATTGAGTTTGTGAAGGGTCAATGATGCGCGTAACGATCGGAATGCCTCGGCGACCATGCCGGAGCGTTCCTCGTTTGTGACAAGGACGCTCGCTCGAGTGGAGAGACTGAGTTTCGGAATAGCGGCCAAAACATTGACGCCAGTGAGGTGCTCGATCTGATCGACGGTTTTGATGCTGGTATCGAGAAGGAAGATGACAATTGCAATAGCGATGCCGGCGGCAAGCCCGGCGAGCAAAGTCTGCGTCCACTTCTTTGTGGCACTCGGTCGGATAGGAACGGCCCCGGTGGCATTTTCATGGATGCGGACCGGGGATTCTGTGAGCTGCTTGGTAAGATCGACTTCTTTCAAGCGGCCCAACACGGAGTTATAAAGGGCCTGATCGGTTTCCTGCTCGCGCTTGATGTCATTGTATTCAATCGCTTTCTCCGTAACTTCCAAGAGACGTTTCTCCGCAACCTCCCGGGCATTTTTGGATTCGGCGGCTTGGATTTCGAGTCGGCGGCGAGTCGTTTCGAGAAGGCCCGAGGCATCGGTGAGCACTCCTTGGAGATCCTCTCGCGTCAGATCGATCTGCGTCTTCAGCATGATATAAGTCGGGTGCTTGGCGCGGTAGCGCTGTGAAACCAGAGTGAGTTCGCGTTCGCGGGCGTTCAGAGTTTCGACGTATTGCATGACCTTTGGCTCGGAGGCCACGCTGGGAAGGGCGAGGAGTTGGTCGAGGTCTTGCTTATTTGCGTTGATCACGGCCAGATCGCTGTCGATTTGGCGCAAGCGTTTTTCAATCTCCGCTTGCGTGTTCGTGATTTCGGAGACCTGCGTTTGGGCCGAGGTCATCATGTTTTCAATAGAGGCGGCTCTTTCGCGTTCGCGGAAGCTTTGCATGGCCTCTTCGGAGACACGCATTTTTTTCCGGAGGCGGTCCGCTTCATCCATCAGGAATTGGGTTGCGGATTTCGAAGCTTCGGTGCGGCGCTCGAAGACATAACGAATGTATTCATCCGCGTAGGAGTTCGCGAGTTTCACCGAGAGATTTGGATCGAGCGTGGTGATCATCACATCGATCAACCGCGTGTTTGTGCGATAAACAGCGGATACCATGGATGTGAGGGCGCCTGCGACCCGGTCTGGTGTGGCGTCGCGTGCAGGGATGCCGGCGGCGGAGAGGAAGCGCGGGTCCTGGTCGAGCTTGTAGCGGGCCGCAACTCGCTGTGCGAAGGGATAACTTCGAAGCAAATCGACGACAGTGTTGATCATATCGATCGAGCGGATGGCTTCGTCGCGGACCTGTTGTTGCTCGATGATTTTTGCCTGTTCCTGCTCAATGAAGAGGACGGCGCGGGCACGGTAGGTGGTTTCGATCTTCGAGAGGCTGTAGCCCGCGTAGATGCCTGAAACGATCACGCAGAGAATGACGATCCAGAGTCGATCGATGACCGCATGGAAATACTCACGCCAATCAATGGCGTCAGTGACAGCTTGGGCGGCCGCTTGGACTTTGGTTTTGGGGGCAAGGGTCTCGTTGCTCATGAATGATGTTGGTCCAATGCGGTCTCAATACCAGCTTTCGCCGACAGTAATGATATCGCCTGGCAGAACTTTGAAGCCGCCGCCTTTTTCATCGTCGAGGCGCTTGCTGTTCACTTTAAAGATTTCGGTTTTGCCACCCACTCTGCGTTTGACTTGGATGTTCCTCGTATCGGCGATTCGCGTGAAGCCTCCCGCCATGCCGACGGCTTCCAGCATTCCGAGGGATTCCGTTCCCATGAGTTCGTAACTTCCGGGGCTCGCAACCTGACCGATCACTGTAATTTTTCGCTGAACGTAGGATGCGATGTTGAGATAAATCTGGGGGTCGACGAGGTAATCCGCGTTGTAAAGATCGCGAATGCGATTCTGGGCCTCGCGAACGCTGAGGCCGGCAACGGCAACTTCGCCCAAGAGCGGGAGCTGAACGCGGCCATCGCGCGCGATTTTTGATCGCATGGAGAGGTCCGGCTCCCTGTAGACCATGAGATCAAGGGTATCCCCAGGGGAGAGGATGTAGTCGCCTTCACCCGCCATGAGCGCCGGGATTGCTCCATCCGGTCCGAGGGACGGAGTGTTTCCTGAAGATACGCCTGGCTGTTGAAAGGGCGAACCAGAGGGATTTTGGGAAAACTGCGAGGGAGCCGCGGTTGTCGGGTCCGCGTTGGTTCTCGGCGGGGGAAGTTCAGGAGGGGCGGCGAGAATCGGACTGGCGACTGTCGCCAAGAGCAGAATGGCCGAGGGACGGAGGAATGAACCGAGGAACATCAGGCGCGGAAGCTAAATCGGGCGCCTTAGAAGTTCAAATTCAAACTTGTGGTGAAGGTGGTGTTCATGCCCTCGTTGTTCCCGTATCCAGTCGAGAACGCGATGTTGTTCGACCAGGAGAGCCACTCGCGAATGCTCCAGTATAGGGAGGCGTTTGCGAGCCAGTAATTCGAAGGGCCTTCATCGGGGGCGGGCTGATTGGGGGCAGAGCTCATGCCGATGTAGTCGGACTGTTCCACGCCAGCAGAGAGTGAAAGGCCTGCGGTCTTGAAGAGGCGCTGCGATACGGTCCCCATGATTCCTCGAACCACGTTCCATTGATCTGGTGAGAGACTGGAGAAGCCTTGGTTCTGATAGAGAGAGAGCGAAAGGCGGGTTTTTTCGCGGGCGTTCCAACCGGCGACGAGGCTGTAGTTTGGTTGGATGTCCACGCCTTGGAAACTGGCGCTGGCCTTGAAGAAGGTCTTTTCTGTGGGTGTGTAATTGATCGCTGCTTGCCAAACTGGGCGCCATCCAACGTATTCCGAATCCGGAATGTTGCTGTCTTCGACGTAGCCGGCACCCACGCCGGCATCGACGGAGAATTTTGGAGCGATTTGGTAGGTCAGGACGACCTTGGCGTCGATGAATCCACGCCCCTCGGTGACGCCCGAAAACTCGTTGCCAAAGTTTTGAAGATCCTCGCCGGCACTCACCACGAATCGGACATTCGTTTTTGGCGTGACGAGCCAATCTGCAAACACCGCTGCGGAGTAGGATGCGCTGTTGCTATTCGGCTGTGCAGCCTCACCCGGGGCAACCTGAGCATCTGAATAATTTGAATACGAGCCCGAGATTGCTGCGCCCACACTGATCTCGTCAGTTACGATGTAGCGACCGGACAAGCCGAGGGATAGGGTAGTCTGCCAATTGTTCGCTCCGGCTATGACATCGTAACCGGGACCCCATGAGGCCGAACTGGTCAGATTGATTTGCGTGCGACTGGTATCGTAGCCGATGTCCAAGCCCGCTGTCATGGAAAGCGGGTTGCGCTGACTGCCGCTTCCGGCGGCGGTGTAATCTTGATTGAAGTAGTAGGTGTAGCCAGCGGAATACCGTGCGTTCACGCTCCAGACACCCATCTGGCGTTCGTATTGGACTCCGATTGTTGGCGCGATGAAGAAGCTGTTGTTGTCAGCGGCGTCCGTATTCTGGCCGACTGAGTTTTGATTGGAATACTGCCAACCGGTTGAGAGTCCGGTGGAGAAGTCCAGAGGTCCAAAGCGAAGATTGTCTGAGAAGTTGCGAGCGATGCGGTCGGCATCGTTAACCAAGCTCCATTTGTCCGGTGCCAGAGCAGCTTGTTCCTCGCCAAGGCCGCCGTCGGGTTGGAAATACTGTGGGGTGACTTCACGATCGACCATTTCACCAGCCCAGCGATTCCGGAACTCGGCCTCGCGGACCGTAAGAACGGTTTGTGCAGAAACCTCGCGTTGTAGCGTGATGAGTGTCAGAGCAACGACAGCTCCAACTGAAGGGATTCGAAGTTTAGAAAGTTTGGATTTCCAGGAGGACATGGGTGGGTGCAGGAATCGTCCTTTTTGTAGCGGCGGGTGTTCTGAACGGCTAAAAGCGTCTTGTCAACAACTCCGCTAAAAAAAATCGCAAAAGTTTTGCATCTCGTGGGGGCGTGGCACTTTGGTTTAACTGGGGGATGGGCAGTGAGGGGATCGAACCCCCGACCAATAGTGTGTAAAACTACCGCTCTACCGCTGAGCTAACTGCCCGGTATTAATTGATTGGCATGCGCAAGAATAATCCGCGTTAGACTGATCCAGGAAAATCTCAAAAACGGGGCCGTGAAGCAATGATTATCTGGATTCGCGCAGAATACTTAAAAAAGATTCTTATTTCCTCCGCAGTTTTTCGATGGTGGAGGTGGTCGAGCGGCCTTCGACCATTTTCGCGAGGACGACTTTGCCTCCGTGGGCTTCCACAATGTCGCGTCCGCTGACGTAGTGAGCCCAGTCTTTTCCCTTCACCAAAACATGGGGGAGGATTTTTGAAATGAGGTCGCGGGGTTCGTCCTCGCTGAAAATCACGATGTAGTCCACGGCGCGGAGGGAACCTAGGACAAAGGCGCGGTCCTGCTCGCCATTGACCGGGCGGGTGGGGCCTTTCATGCGGCGGACGGATTCGTCGCTGTTCAATCCGACGACGAGCGCGTCGCCCTGGGAGCGGGCAAAGGCGAGGTATTCGGCGTGGCCGCGGTGGAGGATGTCGAAGCAGCCGTTGGTGAAGACGAGCGTTTTGCCTTCGGCGTGGAGGCGGTCGCGTTCCGCACGGGCGGTGGCGGCGTCGATGATCCGGGGACCCGAGACGCCGGCAGAATCAAGCGACATGGAATAGGGCGGGCACGGCTTCAAGGTAGAGCGGCGTGCGTTGGCGGCGGCTTTCCTCAATGCGGCGGAGGTAGAAATCGAGAGCTTCGTCGGGGATTCCCGGGATTCGTGCTTTGGTGAATTCGTCCACCGCTTTGTCCCATTGGCGATCGCGGAAATGCAGGACGCCAGTCCAGAAATGGTCGCGGCTGCGTTCGCGTTCTGGCGAGAGACCGTGTCTGGCGGAGAGAATTTCGTAGATTTCCACGCGGCGACGGCGAGCGGCGACTTTGAGGATTTCGATGGGGCGGACTTCGATCGACTCCGCAGCCGGCGTGTAGGTATCGGGGCCGATCAAAATTCGGGAACCGTAGACCGAGCAGGAACCGCAAAGACGGCGGGCGAAATCCACTGCGGGGCCGGCCACGCTGTAACTCCCGAGGCGAGCCCCGCCAAAGACGCCGGCAATGATGTCGCCGGAATCAATCGCCATGCGGACATCAAGGCGTCGCTGCCACTTTGCGTCGCACTCCTTGTTGAGTTCATCGATGCGGGCGGCGAGATCAATGGCGGCGCGACAGGCGCGAATGGAATGACGTTCATCCGGCAATGGCGCTCCGAAGACGACGCGGATGCACTCGCCGTTGCATTCGTCGAGATAGCCGCCGGATTCCACAAGGTAATCGGAGGCGGTGCGGAGGAAGAGATTCGTAATGGCGGTGTAGGACTCGGGAGGGAGAAGCTCCATGAGTTCGGCGTGGTTTTGAACCGAAACGACGAGAACCGAGGCGTTGACGACTTTTCCGGGAAACTCCGCCGGGGTGGGGGAGTCGATAATGGTGTCGAGTGAAGTTTGTGGCAGACGCTGGCCAAAAAGCCGTTCCAGCGTCTGCTTTCGGGAGCCGATGCGTGTGTTGATCCAGAAGGAGCCAAGCGCAAAACTCAAAACTGTTCCCAGCACAGGAAGCGTCGGAGGGAAGAATTTCCCGTAGAGCGAGAGCACAAAAGTCCACGAGCAGAGAAGAACGACCGACGCTATCACGAGCAGCAACCGCGCCGCTGGGCGCGTGCAGTCCACGGTCGTCCATCCCATCGCAAATGCGAAGATCAACATGGTGAGCCATGCGGGGGACGGCACGGGGCGGCCATCGGCGGGGATTCCGGCGAGTTTGCTGGCCGCGGTGTCGATCAGCGGGGTGAGTCCCGCGGCAAGCAAAACCAGCACGAGGGCGGCGGAGGCCGCTCCGATGATGGCGCCGGTTTTAAGGGTTCTCATTCTCTCTGGTGTGATAGGAGGCGACGACCCACTGGCTCAACACGCGGTCGGGGGCTTCCACCGCTTCCGCGGGGATGGCGAATTCCGACTGCCCGCTGTTCCGGCAGATCAGGCCAAGTCCGAATTGATAATCCTTGAACAAGCTTTCGCACAAGCCGCGAGCGGGAATGTTTTTTTCAAAGGCGAGGCGCAGAATCGCCTCCTCGGCGGCGGGCTCAAAGCGCAGGACGAATCCGTGGCTGGCGCCGAACTCCTCGGCAAAGCGCCGCACGGATTCGCGCTGGGTGCGGCGGGTTTCCTCCTCGCCCGCCTTGAGGAGCGACTCGATGGTCTCGGAGGGCTTTTCCAAAACAGCGGGCGTGATTTCCAGCGAGCGCACGCCGGCGCCGGGGAGTTCGTATTTGAAATCGCGCAGCAAACGCTCGCAAACCGTCATGAGACCTCGGGCGCCGGTGTTCTCGGCGGCGGCGAGATGCGCGATGCGGCGGAGGGCGTCGTCCGAGAAAACGGCTTCGATGCCGTAAGCGCGGAAGGCGCGTTCGTATTGGCGGATGAGGCTGCCTTCGGAATTCTTCAGGATGTCGTGGAGATCGCGCTCGGTGAGGTTTTCGCAAACGACACGCACGGGCAGGCGGCCGATGAATTCCGGCTCGAGGCCGTAATCGACGAAATCGCGTGTGCCCGCGAGACGGATCAAATCGGTCGCCGCCGTGATCGACGCCGCCGGGTCGGCCCCAAAGCCGATGCCGGATTTTTTCAAACGGCGTGAAACAATGTCGGGCAGCTTGTCGAAGGCGCCGGAGACGATGAAGAGGATGTGGCGGGTGTTGAGGGATTCGCGGGAGACCTTGCCGCGTTTTTGGAATTCGAGCGCAGCCTGGATTTGGGACTGAAGGTCGTTGCCGGCGCGAAGAGGGACCTCGGTTTCCTCCATGAGTTTGAGGAGTGTGGTTTGAACGCCTCTGCCGCTGACATCGCGGCCGACCACATCCGGCGATGAGGCGATTTTGTCGATTTCGTCGATGTAGATGATCCCATATTGAGCGAGCGCGGCGTTGCCGTCGGCTTTTTGAACGAGCTCTCGAACGAGGTCGTCCACATCGCCCCCCACGTAGCCGGTCTCGCTGAACTTCGTGGCATCCGCTTTCACGAATGGAACGCCGATGAGTTCGGCGACATGTTTGACGAGGTAGGTCTTCCCGACCCCCGTGGGGCCGGCGAGGAGGACGTTCTGTTTCGCGTATTCGAGCGGGGCCTCAGAGGCGTCGCGGGAGGCCATGAGGCGGGCGTTGTGGTAATGGTCGCAAACGGCGATCCCGAGCACCTTTTTCGCCTCGTCCTGCCGGATGACGAAACGATCGAGGTGGTTTTTGATTTCGCGTGGAGTGAGTTGGAAGTCGCGAATCGCGGCCGGGATGGTTTCGGATTTTTCCACCGGCGTGGCGGGTGGCTCGGGTGTTCCGCTCGGCGCGGTGAATGTGGCGCGAAGGAGTTCCTGCAAACGGCGCTGCATTTGTTCGGGGGTCGGGATCACGGGATCGCTCATGCGGGGACTTATCGGCGAATGCGGCGCCGTGCGCAAGGGTGCGAGGGGTTTGGAAATTGACTCCTGCGGCGGTTTCGGAAGTCTGGAGAACATGGACGTTCGTAAGAAAGAACAGCTGAGGGCGCTTCATGCCGAGGCTGTGGTGGCCTACCATGCCGGATGCCGGATTCCGGCGGAGGTGGTCTCCGCCGATGGCTTGAAGTTTCTCGCGATGCTCGGGCTGGACGCCCAGTGCCTTTATGACTACGCGGATGACTTCGTGCGATACGGTGAGCCTTCGGTGGAGGTTTTTCTGGAGGTGGCTGAAATTCGAACCTCGCACTTTCGGAGTGTGCTCGGCGGTCGCGACGATGGAGCGGCGCACTTGGAAGCGGAGTTGCCGACGAAACAGGCCGAGTTCGATGGAGTGGCGTGGCTGCCGCGCATCATTCGCAAAGCGCAGTTTTTCTTAGAAGGTCGGATGCCCGCCGACATCATGTATGGCTGCAGTGGCGATCGCGCATTTCTTTCAAAGTTCGCAACCGGCCTGCCGGAGTTTCTCCGTTTGGTTCGGGATACGGGCGGCGACCCTGCAGTCATTCTGAAAGCGATCCGCTCCAAATGAACGAGTCTGCCGATGCTTGGCTGGTCTGCCCGCGTTGCCATGCGGGTTGCCGCGACAGGAAACTCGGCGCCCGGGAATTCCTCATCTGTTCGCGTTGCGGTGAGGAGCTCAAGGGAACCGGTGGCATGGGAGCGATGCAATGCGCCTGCGCCTTCTCGGCCACCGCGCTCGTGCTGACGCTGTTGGCGAATGTTTATCCCGTTCTGAGCTTCGATGTCGCCGGGAATTCCCAGGATAATCTGATCTTCACGGGTGTGGAGGGCCTTTGGTCTCAGGGCTACCGGGGAATCGCCTCGCTGGTTTTCTTTTCCGCAATCGCGGCTCCTGCGCTCTACCTCAGCGTGGTGTTTTTTGTTTCGGCTTGTTGTTGCTTGGGGTGGCGGTTGCGGTCGGCGATTCCGATGCTGCGTTTGGCCGAGACGCTCGAAAGCTGGAATTTGATCCCCGTCTTTGCAGTGGCGTGCGTGGTTTCGGTGGTGAAGCTCGATACGCTTGGTCAGGTGACGTGGGAGGCCGGGGCTTTTTGGATGGCGCTGCTCGCTGTGTTCACGCTTTTGACCATCCAATTTTTCAACAAACGCCATGCCATGGTGGTTCTTCAAAGACCATGACGGACGCGCTTCGTCTCGAGCTGTCCCGGGCTTTGGTCGTCGCCGGATTCATTCTCTACATTCCGGCGAACATTCTGCCGGTGATGACCATCACGATCACCGGCGATGTGGAACCACTCACGGTCATGGGGGGAGTTCATGAGTTATATGAAGGTGGCCTCGCGCCGGTTGCCGCGATCGTTTTTTTGGCAAGCATCGCTCTTCCACTTGCAAAGCTCGTCGCCGCGGCCTGGATCGTGTCGCTTCATGGCACGGGGTTGCTCCAACCTCGGCGCATGGCTGTTCATGGATTCCTGATCCGAATCGGCACTTGGGCCATGATCGACATTTTTCTACTCTCGGTGCTCACTGCGGTGGGGCAGTTGGGGATTCTGGCGAGCGTGCAGGCGGAAATCGGTGCGGTTTTCTATGCGGCGATGCTGATTTGCGTTCTCTTTGCGGTGGATGTTTACAAGCCACACATGATCTGGCAGGAAGCGGCTGCTGAGGCGAAATGAGCGAACCTTCTCCGAGTCCTTCCGAAACCGACCACGGCCGTGTGGTTAAGAAAACCAAGCAAGGTGTGGCTTGGGTGTGGATTTTCCCGATCCTTGCCGCCTTCGCCGCCGCCTGGCTTTTTTGGACCCAATGGACTTCGCGCGGACCGCTCATAGAGATTGTCTTTGAAAGCGCCCCGGGAATCGTCGCTGGCAAAACGCAGTTGGTTTACCGCGGGTTGAATTCCGGAACCGTTGAGAGCGTGCGTCTCGACGACAAACTCAACCATGTCATCGTCTCGGTGAGGCTGGAGTCTTTTGCGGCGGGCTTGGCTGTATCGGGATCGGATTTTTGGGTCGAACGACCGGTGATTTCGCTCACGGAATTGACGGGCATTGAATCCATCATCCAAGGCAACTCGATCCATGCGCGAACCAACGGAGGGAAACCCCAAACGCGATTCGCCGGACTCAGCGAGGCGCCGTTGATGCCCACTAAACCCGGCGTCCTGACCGTCCAACTGGAGGGTGACAACATTCCCTTCCTCGGTAGAGGCGCGCCCGTTTTTTACCGCGGCGTCCAAGTCGGCTTGGTCCGCAACAAGCAACTCAACGGTGGCGGAAAACCCCAGCTTTCGGTTGCGATCGATGAGAAATTCCGCTGGGCCGTTCGTGAGAATTCGCGCTTCTGGGTTCTTCCGGCCACGGCTGTTTCGTTAGGACAAAACGGATTCAAGCTCGATATCGCTGGCATCAACGCATTGGTTGAGGGGGGTATTGCTTTTGATCACTTCGGGACTGAAGCGGAGGCTGCGGGGAACGATTCGCGGTTCATCTTAAGCTCCACTGAGGCTTTGGCCCGCGCCAGCGGCAGGGCTTTTAAGGTAACTTTTGAAGACGGGCGTGGTCTGCTCGCGGGACAAACGCAGGTTTGCCTCGCCGGAGTCCCTGTTGGAATCGTGGAGTCGGTCGATCCGCTCACTGCCGGTCCATTGGTGCAGGCGACCATTCGCTTGCAGCCGGAATACGAAGCGCTCGCGAGCTCGAACGCTGAATTCACTCTGGTAAAACCGCGAATTTCCCTAAGCGGCGTCAGTGGATTAGAAACCTTGTTTTCCGGGGTCTACATTGCGGTGGAACCCGGCTCTGGTGGTCCGGCGCCCGAGTCTTTCACCGGTCGCTCCATCAGCGATGACGAGTGGAAGGCTCTGCAGGCAGAGAAGCAGGGACTTCAGCTTGTTCTGAAATCCGATCAGATTCCATCCATCGCCAAAGGCGCGCCGGTCTTTTACCGCGGAGTCGTTGTTGGAACGGTCCTCGGGAAGTATCTCGATTCCGAACAAAACCCCGCCATGCGAATTGTCATCAAGCCCGAGTTTCGCGGGGCGGTTTCTGCCAACTCGCGCTTCTGGCGTGTGCCGGCCACAGCCGTTCGAGCCGGCCCCGGCGTCTTGGAAATCGACATCGAAGGTGTCGAGGCTCTGCTCAAAGGCGGCGTCGCTTTTGATGTCTTCGGGCCGCGCGGTGATGTGGCAAATGCTGAATCGGAATTTGTCCTTTTCGACGACGAACAAACCGCCCGCGCCGAATCCGAGCCCATCCACATCCGTTTTGACAACGGCCGCGGACTCGTCGCCGGACAAAGCCAACTGCGATACCTCGGCGTCCCCGTGGGAATGGTGGAGGATGTTCGTCCTGTTGACGGTCAAGTGCATGTTACTGCGCGCCTCGACAACGGCTACGAATTCCTTCGCCGCGAAGGATCCATCTTCTCTGTTGTCCGTCCCAACATTTCGCTTCAAGGCGTCTCTGGCCTCGAGACGCTGGTCAGCGGCGTCTACATCGAATGCACCCCCGGAGTTTCCAGAAAAAGTGCCGACAACTTCGTCGGCATCTCCTCTGCCGGCTCCGAGGACCTGCCGCCCGGCGGACTCTCTCTTCGTCTCACCGCCCCCAGCACCCCCATCAACAGCGGCGCGGCCGTCCTCTACCGCGGAATCGGAGTTGGGCGCGTGACCTCAAAAAAACTCGCTGCGAACGGATCCGAAGTCGTCCTGGAAGTTTCCATCGCCGAATCCTACGCCCACCTCGTCCGTTCCAATTCTGTTTTCTGGGATGCCAGCGGTTTGAAAGCCAGTGTCGGGTTTCTAAAATTCCGCATCCAGACCGAAACCGTTATGTCCCCCGATGGCCGAATTTCTTTTTCAACGCCAGAAAGAACCCCGTTGGCTATGGCTGCGAAAAATGGGGACACCTTCCAACTCCACTCTTCGCCGAAATCTGATTGGATCACTTGGAATCCCACTATTCCCAAGGAATGATTTTTTCAAAAAACTTAATCTTGACTAAAAAACTGCGTCTGCTGAGATATGAGTATGAGTAAAAAATCTTGCTGGGGCGCATTTACATTGATTGAACTATTAGTGGTTATTTCCATCATTGCCATCCTCGCAGCACTCGCGCTGCCTGCTATTACTGGCGCGCTGTCAAGAGGTCAACTTACCCAAACAATGAGTAATGCTCGTCAGATTTTCATCGCAAATACTGCTATGGCTTTAGATGCCACAACTACCGGCGACACAAACCTGGGTTGGCCTGGGGATATCGGAGGGTCAAATAACACCTCGTGGCAGAGATGGGCTGATGCTCTCGTGCCAAACTATATGCCAATCGCGGACTTTGCAAAAATGCTTTCCGCTCCTGGTCTCGCTCGAGGAACCAATACGCCACCTGGAACAAGATTACCTTCAGCTTTAAGTGTCTATGCTGTCTCAGACTCTAGTCCGATGACGCTTACTTTCGTAACCACAGCAAACTACACAAATCCTAACCCTCTGCAGGCTTCAGCTAAACCCTTTGGAGACAAGGGGTTCGTTGTTTTCAAGAAAGGTGGTGATGGCGCGATTTACCAGAGAAATCAAGCGACAAATCTCACAATACTTCCCAACACGGATTTTACCAACATGTTGCAGTAGAATTTCTTGAATCATGACCATCATCCAAAAAATCGAATCCGAACAACTCAAGCCCGAAGTCGGCAATTTCTCCATCGGCGACACCGTCAAAGTCCACACGCGCGTGGTCGAGGGCGACAAGGAGCGCATCCAGATTTATTCCGGTATCGTCATCGGCCGCAAGGGAACCGGCATCAATTCGAATTTCACCGTCCGCCGTGTTTCCTACGGCGAGGGGGTCGAGCGTGTTTTCCCGCTACACTCCCCGCGCATCGCGAAGATTGAAGTCGAGCGCAGGGGCGCCGTCCGCCGCGCAAAACTCAACTACCTCCGCTCGCGCAAGGGCAAGTCTGCCACCACGGTCAAAGACCGCGCCGAGCGCTCTTGATTCCACTGACAATCTCAAACAACAAACACGCCCCGCGCGGGCGTGTTTTTGTTTCCGCCCGAGATTAGAAATTGCCCCCGGCAATGCCCTGCTCCCTTGAACACGAGCATCGTTTGGTATCCGCGGGCTTCCAATGCATCGCGGGAATCGATGAAGCGGGGAGGGGCCCGCTGGCAGGTCCCGTGGTTGCCACCGCTGTGGTCTTGCCGCCGGGGTTCCATTTGGACGGCTTGGACGACTCGAAAAAACTCACCCCGCTCCGCCGCGAAAAACTTCACGCAGCCCTCACATCGAACCCCGGGGTCCGGTGGGCTTGTATCCACAAATCCCCCGCCGAGATCGATCGCTTGAACATCCTGGGCGCCACGCACGCCGCCATGCGCGAAGCGTGGCTGGCATTGGTTCCACGGCCCGACCACGCCCTCATTGATGGGTTGCCCGTGCCGGATTTCCCCTGCGCCCAAACCGCCCTCGTCGGCGGCGACGCCATCAGCACCAGCATTGCCGCGGCGAGCATCATCGCAAAAGTCGAGCGCGACCGCGCCATGCTCGAACTCGACCGGCAGTATCCCGAATACGGCTTCGCGAAACACAAAGGCTATCCAACCGCCGCGCACTTTGCCAAACTCCGCACCCATGGGCCTTGTCCGATCCACCGCCGAAGTTTTGCACCGGTTGCGCAGGCGGAATTCCGCTGAAGCCGCACACATCGCGCTGGGCAGGCGGGGCGAGGAAGTTGCCGCCCGCCACCTCGGCCGCAACGGCCACAAAATCCTCCGCCGGAATTTCCGCGCCCCGCATGGCGGCGAGGTGGACATCGTTTGCCGAGACCGGCGCCACAACGAGCTCGTCTTTGTCGAAGTCAAAACCCGCAGCTCCGAGGAATTCGGCCGGCCCTCCGAGGCCGTGGACCAAAAGAAGCGCCGCCTGGTCATCCGCGGCGCGATGAAATGGCTCCGCATGCTGGAAATGCCCGACATCGTTTTCCGCTTCGACATCGTCGAGGTCCTTGCCGGCCCGCCCGGCGAAGTCCGCCACATCGAAAACGCATTCCACCTCCCCGGCGCCTCGACGCTCTGATGCCCGCCGCCGCCGCTCCCAATAAAACAATCCCCGTCCCCGGCCAGCGCTGGGCGAGCGACTCGGAGCCCGAATTGGGCCTCGGCATCGTTCTGAAATACGCCTCCGGCCGTGCCGAAATTTTCTTCCCCGCAGCCGGCGAGCACCGCCAATACGCGTTCCCCGGCGCCCCCATCCGGCGCGTGCGCTTTGCAGAAGGCGACAAAATCCGCACCCACGCCGGCGCCTCGCTGTCGATCGATTCCATCGAGGACGATGGCGGACTCCTCACTTACATTTGCGGCGGTGCACGAGTGGCCGAGGCCGAACTCTCCGACCAAATCGGTTTCTCGAAACCCGACGAGCGACTCCTGGCCGGCCAAACCGACGAGTTGGAGCGTTTCCGCCTGCGCGTGGAATGCCTGAACCGCCGCCGCACGCTCCGCCAAAACCCCGCCCGCGGTTTCGCAGGCGGCCGCATCGGCCTCATCCCGCACCAAATCTCCATCGCCGCGGAAACCGCATCCCGCCTCGCCCCGCGGGTGCTGCTCGCCGACGAAGTGGGCCTCGGGAAAACCATCGAAGCCGGCCTCGTCCTCCACCGCCTGCACCTCACCGGCCGTGCCCGCCGCATCCTCGTGCTGCTCCCGCCCGCCCTCCTGAACCAATGGTTCGTCGAAATGTTCCGCCGGTTCCAAATGTCGTTCTCGATTTTCGACGCGGAGCGCTGCGCCTCGCTCGACGCCTCCGGCGCGAACCCGTTCCTCGACAGCCAGCTCGTCATCTGCGCCATTGATTTCCTGGCAAACGACCCCGCCCGCGCCGCCCAAGCCCGCGAGGCAGGTTGGGACCTGCTCGTCGTGGACGAAGCCCACCACCTTGGCTGGACCCCCGCGTTGCCCAGCCCCGAATACGCCCTTGTCGAATCCCTCGCCACGGCCACCCCCGGCGTGCTGCTCCTCACCGCCACGCCGCGCCAACTCGGCATGGAGGGCCATTTCGCCCGCCTCCGCCTGCTCGACCCCGTGCGCTACACGGACCTCGATTCCTTCCTCGAGGAATCCAGCCGCCACGAATCCACCGCAGCTGCCATCGACGCCCTGCTCGAAGGCAAAAAACTTCCCGACCCCTCCGCATTCGCAGGAACCCGCGTGGCCGGCGACTACGCCCAACTCCTCGCCGGCGACGCCTCAGCCCGCGACCGAGTGGTCACCGGGCTCCTCGACGAATTCGGCACCGGCCGCGTGATGTTCCGCAACACCCGCGCCGCCCTTGGCGGATTCCCGAAACGCAAGGCTCACTTGGCCCCTTTGCCCAACGGTCCGGACCCGCTTGAAACAAAAATCGAATGGCTCGAGTCGAAACTCCGGGAACTGAAAAAGGAAAAAGTCCTCCTCATCTGTGGTCCCCGCGAACTCGCCACGGAAGTCCTCGAGCGCCTGCAGCGCCGCGTGAAAATCCCGGCCGCCGTTTTCCACGAGGGCCTCACCCTCCTCCAGCGCGACCGCAACGCCGCCTTCTTCGCCGAGCCCGACGGCGCGCGCCTCCTCGCCTGCTCGGAGATCGGCAGCGAGGGCCGAAACTTCCAGTTCGCGCACCACCTCGTCCTTTTCGACCTACCCACCGACCCCGAACTCCTCGAGCAACGCATCGGCCGCCTCGACCGCATCGGCCAGTCCTCCACCATCCACATCCACGCCCCCTTCATTTCGGGAACCTCCGGGGAAGTGCTCGCCCGCTGGTATCACGACGGGCTCGGCGCCTTCGAAAAAAATCCCCACGCCGCCTCCGAGATGGCATCGGAGTTCGCGCCCCGCCTCGCCGCGCTCTCGCAGGAATTCGACCCGGCCGCCCTCGCAGCCCTCGTGAAGGATACCGCCGCCGCCAACAAAAAAATCGCCAAGCAGCTCGCCCGCGGCCGCGACCGCCTCCTCGAACTCAATTCGAACCGCCCCGCCACCGCCCGCCCGCTCATCGAACTCATCGAGCGTCAGGATGCCGATGTCGGCTTCGAGGAATTCTTCATCCGCACGCTCGACCACCTCGGCGCCACCGTTGAGGAACTCGGCTCCCGTTCCTACCTCCTGAAATCCGGCCCCTCGCAAAACGCCGCCCTGCCCGGCCTCCCGCCCGAAGGCGCCATGTTCACCTTCGACCGCGCCCGCGCGCTTGCCCGCGAGGACATCGGTTTCCTCACCGCAGACCACCCGCTCGTCCACGCCGCCATCGACGCCATCCTTGGCATCGAAACCGGCAACAGCGCCTTCGGCATTTGGAAATCCGGTCCCTCGAACGCCGTCTTCATCGAAACCCATTTCGTCGTTGAGGCCGTGGCCCCGCCCCAGTTGCACGCCGACCGCTGGCTCCCCGCCACCCCGCTCCGCATCGCCGTGGACCAATCCCTCGCCGACCGCTCCGCCGACACCGGCCTCGCCGAAGCCCCCCTCGGCACCGGCGACATTTTCAAGCTCCTCGACGCCCCCGCATTCCGGAAAAAACACCTGCCCGCCATGGTCGCAAAGGCCGCCGAATTCGCCGTGCCCCGCCGCGATTCCATCGTCCACGCCGCCCGCCAGCGCGCCTCCGAGCAGCTTGATTCCGAAATCTCCCGCCTCGAAGGCCTCTCCGCCATCAACAACCACATCCACCCCGCCGAACTCGCCGCCCTGCGCGAACTCAAGGCATCGCTCCTCGCCGCCATCGATTCCGCCACCGTCCGCCTCGACTCCCTCCGGCTTGTCCTGAGCCTCGGCGGCGAAGCGGCTTGAAACCCGCCGCGCCCCGCACCATCTTTCCCGCTCCCAAACCAACACACACACCATGCCATTCGAACTACCAGCACTTCCCTACGCGCCCACCGCGCTTGAGCCGAACATCGACGCCCGCACGATGGAAATCCACCACGGCAAGCACCACGCCACCTATGTCGCGAACCTCAACAAAGCCCTCGAAAGCGCCCCCGAACTCGCGGGTAAATCCCTCGGGGAATTGATTGGAAACCTCGCCGCCGTCCCCGAGTCCATCCGCGGCGCCGTCCGCAACAACGGCGGCGGCCATTGGAACCACAGCTTCTTCTGGAAACTCATGGGCCCCGGCGCAGGCGGCGAACCCACCGGGGCGCTCGCCGACGCCATCGCGAAATCCTTCGGGTCCTTCGCCGATTTCAAGGCCAAGTTCGAAGCCGCCGGCCTCGCCCGTTTCGGCAGCGGCTGGGTCTGGCTCTGCCAAAAAGCCGACAAGTCGCTCTGCATCTGCTCCACCCCGAACCAGGACAACCCGCTCATGGCCGGCGTGGCCGAGTGCCCCGGCACCCCGGTCATTGGCTGCGATGTCTGGGAGCACGCCTACTACCTGCACTACCAAAACCGCCGCGCCGACTACCTGAAGGCCTGGTGGAACACCATCGACTGGTCCGCCGCCGCGAAAAACTTCGCCGCCTAAGCCGCGGAACCACACACAATCCCGAAACGCCCCGCTGGCAACGGCGGGGCGTTTTTGCTTCACTCCCGCCCCCGACCATGGCGCAACTCAATTCCCACTACCTCAAACTCAAGGCCGGCTACCTCTTCCCGGAGATCAACCGCCGCGTGAAAGCCTTCACCGATTCGAACCCCGAGGGCGCCGCGCGCCTCATCCGCTGCGGCATCGGCGATGTCACCGAGCCCCTCCCCGAAGCCGTCCGCACCGCCATGCACAAGGCCATCGATGAAATGGGCACCCGCCCGGGCTTCCGCGGCTACGGCCCCGAGCAGGGCTACGAATTCCTCCGCCGCGCCATCGCCCAGCACGACTTCCGATCCCGCGGCCTCGAGGTCGCCGATGACGAAATTTTCGTCTCTGACGGCTCGAAATGCGATTGCGGCAACATCCTCGACATCTTCGGCCACGACAACCGCATCGCCGTCATGGACCCCGTCTACCCCGTCTATGTCGATACGAATGTCATGGCCGGCCACACCGGGGATGCCGACGAACGCGGCCTCTACTCCGGCCTGCTCTACCTGCCGTGCAACGCCGAAAACGGCTTCGTCCCCGCCATCCCCGCTGAAAAGGCCGACCTCATCTACCTTTGCTACCCGAACAACCCCACCGGCGCCACAGCCACCCGCGCCCAGCTCGCCGCATGGGTCGAATACGCCCTCGCGAACGAATCCGTCATCCTCTTCGACGCCGCCTACGAGGCCTACATCTCGGACCCCGCCATCCCGCACTCCATCTACGAAATCCCCGGCGCCCGGCGCTGCGCCATCGAATTCCGCAGCTTCTCGAAAAACGGCGGCTTCACCGGCGTCCGCTGCGCCTACACCGTCCTGCCGAAGGACCTCGAGTGCCGCGATTCCACCGGTTCGAAAAAGCCCCTCCACCCGCTCTGGAACCGCCGCTTCAGCACGAAGTTCAACGGCGTCGGCTACACCACCCAGCGCGCCGCCGAAGCCCTCTACTCGCCCGAAGGCCGCGCGCAGGTCGCTGCGCTCGTGGAGCACTACATGGGCAACGCCGCCATCCTCCGCGAAGCCGCCACCAATTCCGGCCTCGCCACCTACGGCGGGACCAACGCCCCCTACATCTGGGTCCGCGCCCCCGAGCCCTTCACCAGCTGGGCGGTCTTCGACAAAATGCTCCAGGAGGTCAACATCGTCACCACGCCGGGCAGCGGTTTCGGCCCGGCCGGCGAAGGCTACTTCCGCATCTCCGCCTTCAACAGCCGCGAAAACGCGCAGGAAGCCGCCCGCCGCCTCTCCGCGCTCAAGTGGTGAAAAAAATGTAGCGCGGGCGTCCCGCCTGCGACCGTCCACATAGCTGGCAGGCGGGACGCCTGCCCTACTGCCCCCCCTTGCGCGAGATGGAAGAGTTCCGCCGCGCCGAGCGCACCGCTCCGCAGGAAAATTCCTGACCCGGATGCCCAGGCGGGGCTTCGCCACCAAAGCCCTCCCTGCCGCGGGAGCCCATCCGCACGCTTGACATGTTGGTCCGGCGGGTCTTCGGTTAACCAAGCCACTTTTCGCAAGCCGTCCGCGCCAGCCCCCCCCCCATAGAAAAATCCAAACCATGAAAAAACACCTCTTTCCGCTACTCGCCCTCCTCGCGCTCGCCGCCAGCCCGGCCGCCGCCCAGAACACCATGAACTTCACCTTCTCCGTCCCCGGCCATGTGGCGAAGAAGGGCGTGTTCGTTTCCCTGTTCGGCCAGAATGTCGGCTCGAACACCCAAGTCTCCCCCGGGGATCCCTGGGTCTTTGCGGGGAATTCCTCGAACACCACCTCCTACTCCACCGTCAGCACGCAGACATCGGCCTACACTCCCGTCTCGACCACGGCTCCGGACCAAGGCGGTAACACCACTTTCTCCACTGCCAGCTCCACCCAAATCTACATCCCCACCGGTGCCACGGCCCTTTTCCCATCCCCCATCGGCAACCTCACCCTCACGGACGGCACCACCACATTCCACGCCACCTACAACGGCACCAC
>JAGWWS010000060.1 GCA_018970255.1 Verrucomicrobiota bacterium
AGGTGAGCGTGAGTCCAGGCGGCAGAGTCGTGCCGGTCTTGGTCGTGTAGGTGTAGCCGGGCCTGCCACCACTGACGGTGAGGTTCGTGCTGTAGGCGGTTGCAACCTTGCCGCCAGGCAGGGCGGGCTCTGTCACCCATACCAAGGGCGGCGGCGGCGGGGAAACTACTGGAATAGTATATGTGGAATCCGCAGATGATTCACCATTATCGCCCAGAACGCGGACCCTAATGGTGGCGTTGCCGGCAGAGGTGAAATTGGCAGTGAACCGGGCTGTTGCATTTCCCGAGCCCGGGACGGGTTGGATGGAAATATTGGAAACCGGTTCGCCAGTTCTTTGCATGGCGGCAGAAACAATTTGCCAATCTCTGTAGGGCGTGAATCCCCCGGAAGCGGCGATATCGACCGATTCGTAACTTACCCCCACGGTCGCATTGCCCAAAATGGAGCCGGACGGGGGAGAGACGATGGACGGCCGATTCTGTAGCAGGCTAATAGTATAGTTTACTGTAGCGGAACTTTGGGGGATGGCATTGTTTCCGAAGGCAGTTACGGAAATCGCGTAGTTTCGAGGAGGCGAGGCGCCTGGGGATGCGAAGTTTGCAATCAGCCGCGCCGTAGTTGGACTGGTGGGGTTAATAGTGACACTGCCACCGGATCCGAGGATGGTGGCATTCCAAGTATAGGGGGCCACTCCGCCGGTGGCCGCAATTTCCACGGGACCGAATGGGCGGTTCAGGTTCGCGCTTCCCAAATTCGAGCCGTTCGCCGGCGAGGTGATTGTGGGCGCATTTGGCTGGATGATGATGGTGACGTTTTGGCTGAAGACGGGAAGGCTTGTGCTGAAGGTTGCGCGCTGTTTGGATCCATTCCCCCAAACTCCTGGTATTTGGGGAGTTCCAGAAAGAACGCCGGTTTCTGAAAGCTGAAGACCCGGTGGTAATTTAAAACTAGATCCCCATTTGGTTTGGGAAGTGCCGCCGGTTACAGAGTATTGAATAGGAGTGATCGGGTCCCCCGCAGTGATAGTGACGGTGGAAGGAGTAATCTGCCGCTCCTGTGCCAAGGCCGCGGAGGGCAAAAAAACAGCAAAGGCTGCAGCGAGTGAGGCCGAAAGGCGTGCGATGTTACTGGCAGAGGCCGCAAGAGGATTGCAAACAATGGAGGCGTTACGCATAGAGTGTTTTTCGAGGGGATCAGTATGAATCGGCAGTTCCTGCAAGAAGTTCAATTTTTTTTCTTTCAAAAAAAGGAGGAGAGACGGCTTGGAGAACGAAGGAGATTTGCGTTTAAGGCAAGTTTTTTAGCGCGCCGGCCAGGGTCGATTCGGTGAGGAGTTCGGGCAGGACGATGGGGGAATCGGGGCGGCCGGCGGGGTAGAGGAGGTAGAAGGGGACGCCGACGCGGCCGAAGCGCTTCAGGGCGGCGGTGATTTCGGGGTTGGCGTTGGTCCAATCGGCTTTGATGGGAACAACGCGCTTTTCGGCGAGGAGGGCGCGGATGGCGGGGGTGTCGATGGCGGTGCGTTCGTTGAATTTGCAGGTGATGCACCAATCGGCCGTGAAATCGACGAAGACATTGCGGCCGGCGGCGAGTTCGGATTGGAGGCGGGCTTCGGAGAAATCGACCCATGCGATGGATTCGGCGGGGTTGGCCGCGGGGGCGTGGAATTTTTTCCCGAGGAAATACCAGCCGCCGCCGAGGAGGGTGAGGGCGGCGAGGGCGAGGGCGAGGGCGCGCGTGCGGGGTTTTGCCGAGGGGGTGCAGAACGAGCCGTAGAGCCATGCGGCGAGGGCGATGCAGAGGAGGAATGCGGAGAACCAGACGATGCCGGCGGTGCCGCGCTGGCCGCCGAGGATCGAGAGGATCCAGACGAGCGTGGCGAGGAGGGGGAAGGCCATGGCTTGTTTGAGGCGTTCCATCCAGGGGCCGGGGCGCGGGAGGAGGCGCATCCATGCGGGCTGGGCGGCGAGGAGGAGGTAGGGGAGCGCCATGCCGAGGGCGACGGAGGCGAACATCGCGAGGATGGTGGCGGCATTTTGGCCGAAGGCGAAACCGAGCGCGGTGCCGAGGAATGGCGCGGTGCAGGGGGTGGCGAGGAGCGTGGCGAAGGCGCCCTGGAAAAACGGGCCGGCGAGGCCGGAGCTGTCGCCCGTGGATTCGAGCGCGGTGGCGGCGCGGCCGGGCAGGGTGAACTCGAAAACGCCGGCGAGGTTGAGGGCGAAGGCGAAAACGATCGAGCCGATGGCGATGTTGAACCAGGGGTTTTGGAACTGGAACGCCCAGGTGGCTTCGGTGCCGGCGGATTTGAGGGCGATGACCACGGCGGCGAGGGCGAGGAACCACGCGAAGATGCCTGCGGCGAAGGCGAGGCCGTGGGCGAGGATGGCGCGGCGGGATTCGCCGGCTTGCTTGATGAAGCCGAAAATTTTCAGCGAGATCACGGGGAGGACGCAGGGCATGAGGTTCAGGATGGCGCCGCCGAGGAGGCCGTAGAGGAGGGCCAGCCAGAGGGTCATCGTTGGCGCGGCGGGAGCGGCCGGGGTGGCGTTTTCTGAGATGGTCCATGCGCGGCGGGCGGGGCCTTCGCCAGAGGCGATGACGGCGCGCAGGGGGGCTGGGGCCTCGATGCGGAAGGTGGATGGCGGCGTGAACTGGGGGTGGCCGGCGGTTTGGTTTTTTTCCGGGAGGGGGAAGAGGGCGAGTGGCGCAGGGGCGTCGGCCTGAATGGTGGCGGTGCCGCCGGAGCGGGTCCATTTTATGGGGAAGGGGGGCGGCGAGTTTGACGGGACTTGGGAGCGGAATTTTTCAAAGAGGGCGGTGTTCGCGGGCTGGGCGGATGGGGAGGTGGGAAGCGCGAGTTCGGTTTCGGCGGAGCCGGGGATGCAGATGGCTTCGCAGACCAGCCAGGAGGTTTTTGCGCGGAGGGTGGTGTTTGGCGGGAGTGTGGCCGGGGGGGTGATGCGGGCGGCGAGGAGGACGCTGCCGGAGTAGCCGTAGGTTTGGATGTCGCCGGGTTCGAGTTTGGCTTCGGGGGCCGGCCATTCGATGGGGCCGGCTTCGAAGCCGGGGGGGAGTTTCCAATCGATCCGCGTGGGGAGGCCGGAGTCGCCGCTGTATTGCCAGTAGGTGTGCCAGCCGGGGGCCATTTCGAGGAGGACGCCCGCATGGAATGGCTGGCCGGGGACGATGGCGGTGGTGTCGGCGAGGAGCGTGGCGCGGACGAGTTCGACGCCTTCGTGGATTTGCGCCCGCGCGGGGAGGAGGAGAAGGAGGAGTGCGAGGGTGGCGTGCAGGAGGGGGGTCGTGGTTCTGGCAAACGCACCGGTCCGGCGCTGGCAAGCAGCGCCTTCCCGGGGTTGGCGGGCTGGGTGCGTTTTTGGTTTCACGGGAGCGGGCGGGATTCGACGGTGCCGTCGGGGAATTTGGTTTTCAGCAGGGAGGCGGCGCGGGCTTCCGCGGCGTTGCGGAGGATTTTCCCGGAGGCGTCGGTGGTGATGGTGTAGCCGCGGGCGAGGGCGGCGTTGGGGTTGAGGGCTTCGAGGACGGCGGCTTGGCGCTCGAGGGTGGACTTCGAGTCGCGCAGTTTTTTTTCCGCGTGGCGTTCCATCGATTGGCGTTGGAGGTCGAGCGAATGCTGGAGGCGCGAGATTTGGACGGCGGGGTCGTGCCGCTGGAGGCCGCGGAGGCTGTCCGAGAGCGCGATGCGGAGTGATTGCGTGGCGGAGGTGGCGGCGGATTGGAGGCCGGCGGATTGGCTGTCGAGCGTTTGGCGCGCTTCGCGAAGGCGGCGTTCGGGTTCGAGGAAGAGGGCGGTGCGGCGGAGGGAGGCGAGTTCGTTGCGGAGCCGGTCGAGTTCCGCACGGGCAGGGCGCAGGAGCCTCGCGGCGAGGTGGCCGAGTTTCTCTAGGATTTCGCCGGAATCGGCGGAGAGGATTTCGGCGGCGGCACTGGGCGTGGGGGCGCGGAAGTCGGCGGCGAAGTCGCAAATCGTGAAGTCGATTTCGTGGCCGACGGCGCTAACAAGGGGAATGGGCGAGGCGGCAACGGCGCGGGCCACGGCTTCTTCGTTGAATTCCCAGAGGTCCTCGAGGCTGCCGCCTCCGCGCGTGACGACGACCACATCTGGCCGGGGCAGGCCGTTTGCGGGGTTTCCAAGGAACGCGATGGCTTCGGCAATTTCGCCCGCGGCGCCTTTGCCCTGGACGCGCACGGGGTGGATGAGGACTTCGATGCCGCGCTGGCGGCGGTGGAGGACATTGAGGAAATCGCGGATGGCTGCGCCCGCCGGCGAGGTGACCACGGCGATGCGGCGGGGGAATTTCGGCAGCGGGCGCTTGCGGGCGGGGTCGAAGAGCCCCTCGGCCTCGAGGCGGCGCTTGAGTTCCTCGAATTTCGCCTGGAGCGCGCCGAGGCCGCGGTCGCGGAGTTGGCGGACGATGAGTTGGTAGTTCCCCCTGGCTTCGTAGACCGTGATGTCGCCGAAGGCTTGGACTTGGGAGCCATCGGCGGGGCGGACGCCTGCGATGCGGGCGGATTGGCCGGCGAAGAGCACGCACGCGAGCTGAGACGAGGCGTCCTTGAGCGTAAAATACATGTGCCCCGAGGGCTGGCGGCGGAGGTTTGAGATTTCGCCCTCCACCCAGACCTGGCCGACGCCGTTTTCGAGGAGTTCGCGGATGCGGCGCGTGAGGGAGCCGACGGTGAGGACGGCGGGTTCGGGCGGCGCCTTGGCCGCTGCCGGGGCGGCGCGGAGGTCGAAATCGAGTTGCATGGAAGTGGTGCTCGGGAGGGGACTTGAACCCCTATGGATTGCTCCACCAGATCCTAAGTCTGGCGCGTCTGCCAATTTCGCCACCCGAGCGCTGG
>JAGWWS010000031.1 GCA_018970255.1 Verrucomicrobiota bacterium
GAGGCGTTGTTGCGGAGCGCGGAGGCGTTTGTTTTGCCGAGCTTCAGTGAGGGGTTGCCGATGTCGGTGCTCGAGGCTTGGGCTTATGGGCTGCCGATAGTGATGACGCCGGAGTGCAATTTGCCGGAGGGTTTTGCCGGCGGTGCTGCGTTGGAAATTCGAAATTCGGGAATGGGAAATTCGAACTGGGAGGGACTGCGGACACTTTTGGAGATGTCGGACTCGGAGCGGAGGGAGATGGGAGTGCGGGGTAGGAAGCTCGTTGAGGAAAAGTTCACTTGGCCGAAAGTTGCGGCGAGGATGCGGGAGATTTTTGAGGATTTGGTGGAACGGTAGCGGAAGAGACGCTGATTTTTTTGGAAACCGCATGGCTTTGGCTTTGCGGTTTTTTTGTTTTTGGGCGGTGAGAATTTTGTTGCGGGGGAGGGGGTGTGGGGGCAGCTTTTTCATCATGTCTATTGCTGGGAGCATGAGTGCGGCGGCGGCTTATCAGTCGATGAGCAGTCGTAGCGCGCAGGTGGCGCAGGAGATGAGGGATGCGGCCATGCAGCAGCGGGCACAGGTTCAGCAAGCATCGGCTCGCGCGATCAAGGCTCAGTCGGCTCACGCTGTGAAGCAGTCGCCGCGGGCGGAGAGCAGTGTGATGCAGACTTCGAGGGATGTGCGTCAACTCGTGGCGCGGAGTATGAGGGACGAATCGAATGATGTGAGGGTCGAAAACCGTCGCAGGACCGAGGAGCAACAGGCGGCTTATGCCCGCGAGATGGCCCGGCGGACGGAGTATATCCGCAAAGAGGGTAATACGATTCGCGAGAATTTTCGCGCGATTGCGTAGAAAGAGATTCGGAAGTTTTTTCGCCGCATTGGCGGTTTGATTTTTTAGCCCCGATCTTACGGGGCTTTTTTGTTCGGTGGAGGCCGGTGGTCAGCTGGCGGGGGTTTCCGAGCCGGATTCCTCTTTCGTGTGGACGATGACGAAGCCAAGTTTGTCGCCGTCTTTTTGGACGGTGACCGAATCGCCGGGCTTGATATTGCCCCTCAACACTTCCTCGGCCATCGGGTCCTCGATGTATTTTTCCACGGCGCGGCGCATCGGTCGGGCCCCGTAGGTGGGGTCGTAGCCTTTCGCGATGAGGAAATCCTGTGCGGTGGCGTCGAGCGTGAGGTGGATGTCCTTGCCCTTGACGCGCTTGACGACTTTCTCGACCTCGAGGTCCACGATTTTGACGAGGTCGGGCTTTTCGAGGGTGTGGAAGACGATGAGGTCGTCGAGGCGGTTGATGAACTCGGGTTTGAAGACGCGCTTCGCCTCGCCCATGATTTTTTCCTTCATCACATCGTAGTTGTCGGTGCCGCCGGCGGGGGCGCCGAAGCCGAGCGTGGTCTGCTTTTTGATCAAGTCGGCCCCGACATTCGAGGTCATGATGATGATGGTGTTCCGGAAATCGATTTTGCGGCCGAGGGAGTCGGTGATTTTGCCTTCCTCCAGGATTTGCAGGAGGAGGTGCATGACATCGGGGTGGGCTTTTTCGATTTCGTCGAAGAGGACGACGGCGTAGGGCTTCCGGCGCACGGCTTCGCTGAGCTGGCCGCCTTCCTCGTAGCCGATGTAGCCGGGGGGCGAGCCGATGAGGCGCGAGGCGGAGAATTTTTCCATGTATTCCGACATGTCGATCTGGATGAGCGCGTCGGAGGTGCCGAACATGAATTCGGCGAGGGTGCGGGCGAGGAAGGTTTTCCCGACGCCGGTGGGGCCGAGGAAAATGAAGGAGCCGATGGGGCGCTTGGGGTCCTTGAGGTCGGCGCGGGAGCGGCGGAGGGCCTTGCTGATGGCGACGACGGCCTCGTTCTGGCCGATGACCTTGTCCTCGAGTTCCTTTTCCATCGCGAGGAGCTTGGCGCTTTCCTGTTGCTCCATGCGGGAGAGCGGGACGCCGGTCCATTTCGCGAGGACATGCATGATTTCGTCGGCGGTGACGACGACTTCCTTTTCGTCCTTGTGGGCGCGCCACTCGGAGAGGATGGACTCGAGTTTTTCCTTCGATTGTTTTTCGCCGTCGCGGAGGGAGGCGGCTTTTTCAAAATCCTGGGCCTTGATGGCGGCTTCCTTCTCGAGGCGGATTTTTTCGATGTCGGCCTCGATGTCCTTCACATTCGGCGGGCGGGTCATGGCGGCGATGCGGGCGCGGGAGCCGGCCTCGTCCACGAGGTCGATCGCCTTGTCGGGCAGGAAGCGGCCGGTGAGGTAGCGGTCCGAGAGTTTCGCGGCGGCTTCGAGGGCCTCGTCGAGGAACTTCGCCTTGTGGTGGGCTTCGTATTTGGGGCGGATGCCCTGGAGGATCTGGATGGTCTGGTCCACGCTGGGGGCCTCGACCTTCACCTGCTGGAAGCGGCGCTCGAGGGCGGAGTCCTTTTCGATGTATTTCCGGTATTCGTTGAGCGTGGTGGCGCCGATGCACTGCATCTCGCCGCGGGAGAGGGCGGGCTTGATGATGTTCGACGCGTCCATGGCGCCTTCGGCGGAACCGGCCCCGACGAGCGTGTGGAGTTCGTCGATGAAGAGGATGATGTTTTTGTTTTTCCGGATCTCGTCCATCACGGCCTTGATGCGCTCCTCGAACTGGCCGCGGTATTTGGTGCCGGCGACCATGAGGGCGAGGTCGAGGGTGACGACGCGGCGGTCGTGGAGGATTTCGGGGACATTGCCGGCGACGATTTCCTGGGCGAGGCCCTCGGCGATGGCGGTCTTGCCAACGCCGGCCTCGCCGATGAGGACGGGGTTGTTTTTCGTGCGGCGGCAGAGGATTTGGATGACGCGCTCGATTTCGTCGGCGCGGCCGATGACGGGGTCGAGTTCGCCCTTGCGGGCCTGCTCGGTGAGGTCGCGGCCGTAGGCCTTGAGGGCGGGGGTTTTCGAGGAGCCGCCCTTGCCGGCGGGTGCGGCTTCGGCGGGTGGCGCGTCGCCCTCCTCGTCGGGGGCGAAATTCGGGTCGAGTTCCTTGAGGATTTCGTTGCGGGTGCGCTCGATGTCCACCTCGAGGTTTTTCAGGACGCGGGCGGCGACGCCTTCGCCTTCGCGGAGGAGGCCGAGGAGGATGTGCTCGGTGCCCACATAGGAATGCTGGAGGCTTTTCGCCTCCTTGCCCGCGAGGGCGAGGACCTTTTTCACGCGGGGGGTGTAGGGGATGTTCCCGACCATTTTGGTCTCGGGGCCGGAGCCGACCTGTTTCTCGACCTCCATGCGGACGGTTTCGAGGTCGAGGCCCATTTTTTGGAGGACATTCACGGCAACGCCCTGGCCGAGTTTGATGAGGCCGAGGAGGAGGTGCTCGGTGCCGACATAGTTGTGGTTGAAGCGGTCGGCCTCCTTGCGGGCGAGGGCGAGGACCTGTTGGGCGCGGGGCGTGAAGTTGTTCATCATTGTTGATCCGGTTGTGCCGGTGCCGCGAGCTTGAGGTTCGCGATGTCCGGCTGCGGGACTTGGGAGAGTTTTGCGCGGATGATGGTGGCGCGCAAGGCGTCTCGTTCCTCCGAGGACATTTTCTGGAGTTGGGCTCCCTTTTGCAGGTGGGCGGGCTGGGTCTCGATGAACAGCTCGTCCACGGGGAAGCGGTGGGCGTCCGGGAAAACGGAGAGGTCGATGCCGAGCTTGATGATCGAGAGGAGGTTCAGGGCCTCCTTCGAGGAAATGGAGTAGGAGTGGCAGAGCAGGCCGTAGGCGCGGCCGATCTGGTCGTGGAGCGTGACGGCTTTCCGCTGGGCAAGGAGGGCGCGGGCGTTTTGCTCGTGGTCGATGATTTGTTCGATGACGCGGTTGAGGCGGCCGATGATCTCGCCCTCCGCTTCGCCGAGGGTGGTTTGGTTCGAGACCTGGAAGAGGTTGCCCATGGCCTCGGTGCCTTCGCCGTGGAGGCCGCGGACGGCGAGGCCGATTTTGTTCACCGAGTTGATGATTTTGTTGATCTGGTCGCCCATGACGAGGCCGGGCAGGTGGAGCATGGCGGAGGCGCGCATGCCGGTGCCGACATTCGACGGGCAGGCGGTAAGGTAGCCGAGTTCGGTATCGTAGGCGAAGTCCAGAGTGGCCTCGAGTTCGGAGTCCACGCGGTCGATCATCGAGTAGACATTGTCGAGCTGGAGGCCGGTGCGGATGGCCTGCATGCGGAGGTGGTCCTCCTCGTTGACCATGACGCTGAGGGACTGCGGGGCATTCATGACGACGGCGCTGCCGACGCCCTTCGCGGCATGCTCGCGGCTGATGAGGTGGCGCTCGACGAGGACCTGTTTCTCGAGCGGGGAGAGGGCCTCGAGATTCTCGGAATAGGCGTCCGACATCTCGGGCAGGTGCTCCACGGCCTCCTTCACGAGGTTCATGACCTCGAGGCGTTCGGCTTTTTTCGCCCAGCCCGGGAAGGGTTTGTTGCGGAGGTTGCGCGCGAGGCGGACGCGGCTGGAGACAACGATCTGGCGGTTCGGGCCGTCGCCCGAGAGCCATTCGCCGGTGCTGGCGATGATGCGGGAGAATTTCATGGCGCGGGTTCCGCCTCGGCTTCGCGGATGCGGTCGCGGATTTGCGCTGCGAGTTCGAACTCCTCGGCTTCGACGGCCTTTGTGAGGTCCTCCTGGAGGGCCCGGATTTTTTCATCCTGCTCGCGGGATTTTTTGAAGGCGGCGGGGACCTTGCCGACATGGGCGGTGCCCTTGTGCATGTTTTTCAGCATCGGCCCGATCGAGTCGGCGAAAACGGAGTAGCAATTGCTGCAGCCGAGGCGGCCGGTTTTTTTGAGGTCCGCCTGGGTGAAGCCGCAGACCGGGCACTTCTGCGCGGCTGGGGTCTTTTCGATTTCCTGGGATGCGCCGATGCCGAGGAGCAGGTCCGCGAGGGCGAAGCCGGTGGGGTCGTTGACGCCCTTTTCCTTCGAGCAGGCCTCGCAGAGGTTCACCTTCTGCATTTTCCCGTCTACGATCTGCGTGAGGAAAACTGTGGCCTCCTTCGATTGGCAAACATCGCACTGCATCCTTAGGGATAAATCGGCGTGCCGGTGGTGGCTGTCAACTCGTGGAACCTCCCCATGAGGCGCGCCGTGACGGGCCCCGGGCGGCCGTCGCCGATGGGGCGGGTGTCGAGCTTCACGGCGGGGATGACCTCGGCCGCGGTGCCCGTGAGGAAGCACTCGTCGGCGGTGTAGATATCGTAGCGCGTCATCATCGGCTCGTGGATCGGGATGCCGAATTCGGCGGCCATTTCGAACACGATGGCGCGCGTGACGCCGGCCAGTGCGCCCGAGGCGATGGGCGGGGTGTGGATGGCGCCGTTCTTCACGATGAAAATGTTGTCGCCCGTGCATTCGGAGACGAGGCCCTGCTCGTTCAGCATGAGGCCCTCGCCGGCGCCGGCCTGGAGGGCTTCGATTTTCGCGAGCACATTGTTGAGGTAGTTCAGGGACTTCACCATCGGGCTAAGTGCGCCGTGGGCGATGCGGCGGGTCGCGCAGGTGACGATTTCGAGGCCCTTCTCGTATTTCTCCGCCGGGTAGAGGGTGATGGCCGAGGCGATGATGAAAACGGTGGCCTTCGGGCAAAGGTAGGGGTTGAGCCCGAGGTCGCCGATGCCGCGGGTGACGACGAGGCGGATGTAGCCGTCGCGGAGTTTGTTTTGGCGGATGGTCTCGAGGGTGGCTTCGGCGACGGCGGCTTTGTCCATGCCGATGTCGAGGGCGATGGCGCGGGCCGAGTGGAAGAGGCGGTCGATGTGTTCATCCAAGCGGAAGACGCGGCCGTTGTAGAAGCGGATGCCCTCGAAGATGCCGTCGCCGTAGAGGAGGCCGTGGTCGAAGACAGAGATTTTTGCGTGTTCCTTGTCGAGGAATTCGCCGTCGATGTAGATTTTCATTCTTGGAAAGCGGGATGGGTCGGAGCGTGGAGAATATCGAGACGGATTCGATTCACAAGCTTGGGTGAGTGTGCGTGGGGTCTTCGGGCTCTGTCTGGCGAATCCATGTTTGATCGGGGAAAAACGGGAGTCCGCCGGTGTGGAGTCGCAATGTGCCGCCTTGAGCAATCGTGGCGTGGTAGGCTTGGAAGTCGACTTTGATGACGCGGCCAGTTTGCGTCTCAAAATGTTTTCGTAGGTCGTTCAACTGCCAAATGCCTTTTCCTGCAGGGCGGATGTCGTGCCATTTGATGTCACCGACGATCCAGCCTGCGGTGGACATGGCGGCGGGGAGAGCGACGATTCGGCCGCGGAGGTGAGTCGTGCCGTTTTTCTCTGGTTCGACTTCGATGGTGCAACCAGCGAAGCGGTCGCCAATGCGCTCCCAGCGGCCTTGAATCGGGGTGTCTTCTGGAAACAGGAAGCGGAGGAATTCAAGCACTGAAAATGAAATTAAACGTGGAACAGTGCGTTGAGTAAGAAAAATTCATTCTGCGATGTCGGAAAAATTTGAACTGCTGCAGCCAATTTTCAGCTCGCAATTGCGTTTTCAAAAATCGTCTCGCCATGTGCCGGCTGGTTTTCTAATCTGGTCAGCTATTCGTTAACGCCCATGAAAACCAAAAAATCCTCTTCTTCCAAGGCAGCCAGCCTTCCCGACCGCGGGAAGGCGATGAACGGCGCCGAGATTCTAGTCGCCTGCCTCGAACGCGAAGGGGTGGACGTGATTTTCGCCTATCCGGGCGGGGCTTCGATGCCCATCCACCAGGCGCTCACGAAAACCAAAAAAATCCGCACCGTGCTGCCGCGCCACGAACAGGGCGGGGTTTTCGCCGCCGAGGGCTATGCCCGCGCGACCGGCAAGGCGGGCGTTTGCATGGCGACCTCCGGGCCCGGCGCGACGAACCTCGTCACCGGCATCGCCGATGCGTTCATGGATTCGATCCCGATGGTTGCGATCACCGGCCAGGTGCCGCAGGAAATGATCGGCCGCGGCGCGTTCCAGGAAACCGATTTCTTCGGCATGACGCTGCCGATCGTGAAGCACAGCTACCTCGTTTGGGACATCAACGAAATCCCGCGCATCGTGAAGGAAGCCTTCCACATCGCGCAATCGGGCCGCCCGGGGCCGGTGTTGATCGACATCCCGAAAAACATCCAGAACCAGACCGCGCAGCCGATCTTCCCGAAGACCGTGAACCTTCGCGGCTACAGCACGGACCAGAAAGCCGACGATGTGGCGCTGCACGAATTGCTCGGGCTCATCAAGCAAGCCAAGGCGCCGATGATTTATTGCGGTGGCGGCGTGATCACCGGCGGCGCCTCGGCCGAGATGCTCGAGTTCGCCGAGCGCACGCAAATCCCCGTGGCGACCACCCTCATGGGCATCGGTTGCTTCCCCGAGTCGCACCCGCTTTCGCTCAAATGGCTCGGCATGCACGGCACGGTGTATGCGAACAACGCCGTGAACGAGGCCGACCTGCTGCTGGCCATCGGCGTGCGCTTCGACGACCGCGTCACGGGCAAGGTCGAGAAATTCTGCGAGCACGGGACGATCGTCCACATCGACATCGACAATTCCGAGATCAACAAAAACAAGTCGGTCCGCCTGCCGATCCTGAGCGACCTCAAATACGCGCTCGGGCGGTTGAACAAAATGCTCGACCAGGCCGGCGCCAAGCGAGCGTCGAAAAATTTCACGAAGTTCCCGGACTGGTATCGCCAGATCGCAAAGTGGAAAGCCGCGCACCCGCTTTCCTTCAAGGACACCGAGGATGCGATCCAGCCTCAATACGTGATCCAGTTGCTCCACAAGATGACCAAGGGCGATGCGATCATCACGACCGGCGTGGGCCAGCACCAGATGTGGGCAGGGCAGTTCTATGATTTCGAAAAGCCGCGCACCTTCATCACATCGGCCGGGCTCGGCGCGATGGGCTTCGGCTACCCCGCCGCCATGGGCGTGAAGGTCGCGTTCCCCAACAAGCAGGTGGTTGACATCGACGGCGACGGCTCGTTTTTGATGAATGTGCAGGAACTTGCCACGGCGCACATCGAGGGCATCGCGGCGAAGGCGATTGTTTTGAACAACCAGCACCTCGGCATGGTGGTGCAGTGGGAGGACCGCTTCCACGGCGGCAACCGCGGACACACCTTCCTCGGCGACCCGAAGGACCTCGAGCGCGTTTACCCGGACTATGTCGACATCTGCAAGGGCTTCGGCGTGACCTGCGAGCGCGTGGTCCACAAAAAGGACCTGCCCGCCGCGATGAAGCGCATGCTCGATTCCAAGGAAGTCTATGTGCTCGATGTGATGGTGCCCTACACGGAGCATGTGCTGCCGATGATTCCGTCGGGCAGGACTTACAAGGATATCATTACGGAGTAGGGGCGGCGGTTTTTGTAAAATCTGGAGGGATGACTGCGGGGTGGGGGTGATTTTTCCGGACACGGCTCTTTGCGCCTGGGACTTGGGCGCCGACGGAGCGTCGCCCTCCATTTGTGTCGAGGGAAACGAAAAACCCGGGGCGGGTTTGCACCGCCACCGGGTTTTCGAGGGATTGTCTGGAAAGTTACTTTGCCGCGGCTACCGGGATGGGGTCTTGGGCGAGGGCTTTGGCGATTGAAGCGAGGCCCTTGTATTTTTTGCCGGTCTTTTTGACCATGCCGCGGGAGACGAGGTTTTGGAGTTTCTCGTAGGCGCGGAGGCGGAGCATTTCCTCGCCGCCACTGGCTGCATTGCGGGCGCGGAGGCGCTCGTGCACGAGGTCAAACAACTGTTTGAATTCCACTGAAGTCTTTTTCTTCAGGACGGCCACCAACTCCTCGGTGACGAGGTCGGGTCCGCGGCGGGAAAAAGCGCTTTTTCGTTGCATAAGCATTGGAACGTGAAAATTGCACGAAAAGCCAATTTTGTCGAGAAAAAGTTTTGGAAAATCCCGTGGTCAGGTGTCCGGGGAGTCCGCGGGGCGGATGTGGCGGAGGCACTCGAGGATGGCAGGGATGAGCATGGGGAGGCACTCGCCAATGGCGCGGGGGTTGCCGGGGAGGTTGATGATGAGGCTTTTGCCGCGGACGCCGGCGGTGGCTCGGGAGAGGATGGCGGTGGGGACTTTTTCGAAACTCCGCAGGCGCATGGCTTCGCCGAAGCCGGGGAGTTCTTTTTCAATGACGGCGCGCGTGGCTTCCGGGGTTTGGTCCCGCGCGGAGGGTCCGGTGCCGCCGGTGGTGATCACAAGCGGGCAACCCTCGCGGTCGCAAAATTCGATGAGTGCGGCGGAAATTTTTTCGGGGTCGTCGGGAAGGATGCGGGACGAAAAGTCACAACCGCCGGGGAGGAGTTCGCGGATGATGCGCTCGATTTCGGGACCGCTGAGGTCTTCGTAAATTCCCGCGCTGGCGCGGTCGCTGAGGGTGAGGCGTCCGATGCGCAGCATTTGCGGGTTAGAAAAACGGCGTGGAAGAATCCGCGCAAGGGAGAAGTTCGATTTGGCTGCCGGGTTGGGGCGGCGGGGAGTTGGGTTTGATGCGGATGAGGGCGTTGGCGCCGTGCAGGCAGGAGACATCGCCGGAGTCGATCCACGGGAGGGCGGCGGCTTGGAGTTTTCCGGAAACGATGCGGCAGCGGGCGGGGCGGAATGTTTCGCGGCGTTCGGGCGCGATCGGTGCGCCGGGTTCGAGCGTGGCAACGGCAAATGCGGCGGGTGTTTTTCCCATGAGGAGGTCGATGGCTCGGCGGATGAAGAGGTGGAAAACGGCGAAGTGCGAGGCGGGGTTGCCGGGGATGCCGAAGGCGAGCGTGGAGTTTTTTCGCGCGAGGATGAGCGGCTTGCCGGGTTTGAGGTTTATGCCGTGGGCGAGGATTTCGAAGCCGAGGGATTCGAATGCGGCGCGCGTGTGGTCGTGGCGCCCAACACTGGCGCCGCCGGAGACGAGGAGGATGTCGAAGGGTGCTGCGGCTTCGATGGCTGCGGCGAGGGCTTCGCGGGATTCGTCCACATGCGAGTGGTGCGGCGCGGCGGCTCCGGCGGATTCGATGAGGGCGCGCAGCATCGGGCTGTTTGTGTTCCGGATGGAGCCGGGGGGAGGGCAATCGGCGAACGGAACGATTTCGGAACCGGTGGTGATGTGTGCGATGCGGGGGCGGGGATGGACAAGAGGTTGTGCGATGCCTTCGGAGGCGAGGAGGGCGGTTTCTCCGGCTTGGATGATGGTGCCTGCGGGGAGGAGCGTTTCGCCGGCGCGGATGGCGTTGGCTTTTTTTCGGATGAGTTCGTGCGATGGCGGGGCGAGGAGTTCGGCTTCGGATTCGGTGGAACGCGAATCTTCCAGCATCACGAGCGCGCAATTTTCCGGGACCGCGGCGCCGGTGGCGATTCGCAGGGCTGTGCCGGGTGCGGGTGCGGGCGGAGCGGTTTCGCCCGGCAGGATGGAGCCTGCGATTTGGAATTTTCCGGGTTGGGCATCGGCGCGGACGGCGAAGCCATCGATGGACGAGCGGTCGAAGGGAGGTTGGTCGGCGCTGGCGATGAGGGGCTCGGCGAGGGCGAGACCTTGGCAGGAGGCGAGGGGGGCGTTGCCGGGCGGGAGCGGTTGGGCGGAAGCGCCGATGAGGGCGAAGATTTCTTCGATGGTTTTCACGCCACGGGCTCCTTCCAGATCGGGACATCCTTTTTCATTTGGTCCATGAAGTCGGCGAGGAACGCGAAGGCTCCCGCTCGGTGGGCGGAGGATGCGGCAACAAGAATCGAGGTTTCGCCCACGGGAATTTCGCCGAGGCGGTGGGTGATTTGTGCGGTGCGGATTTGATATTTTTCGGCAAGTTCGCCGGCGATGCGGAGGATTTCGGAGACCGCCATTTTTTCATAGGCGGTGTAGCGGAGGGCGCGGATGGGCGCGGAGTTTTCCAATCCACGGACCACGCCTCGGAATTCGGCGAGGGCACCGGCGCCTGGGTCTTGTGTTAGGGTCCAGGTTTTTTGGGTGATGGGTGAGTGGGTGAGATCGGCTTCGATCATTGACCGGGTGGTATGGGGAAGCGGGGTTTTGGGTTTGGGATTTCCTGTGGGAACACATCGTTGCGGCGCTGACGAGCAGCGCCCTCCTGAGGTTTGCCGCCTGCGGCGGAGGGGGGGAACGATCGCAGGCGGGACGCCTGCGCTACGGGGTGGAGCGGGGTCATCCGCCGCTGACGGGGGGAAGGATGGCAACTTCGTCCCCGGGTTCGAAGGTTTCGTTTTCCGCGGTGTGGGCGGCGTTGCGCGCGAGGCGGCTGGAATTTTTCAGTCCGGCGAGCGCGGGATGGCGCGAGATGGCTTCGTTCCAAACATCGGACGCGCTGCCGCCCGGGAAATTCCCCCAATCCTCGGCGGATGTTCCGGCGGCGGTGGCGGCTTGGGCGAAGTAGAGGACCTTCATGCCGCCTCGCCCTCGGGAACCTGTTCGCGGTATTCGGCGAGCTTGTTGCGGAGCGTGCGGATGCTGATTTGGAGGAGTTCTGCCGCCTGGGTGCGGTTGCCGTTGGTTTTTTCGAGTGCTTCGAAAATCGCGCGTTTTTCGAGTTCGTGGAGCGGAACGATTTCGCCGTTGGGCGGGGCGGGGGTTTCGGCGGCGGGCGGTGGAGTGGGAATTTCGGTTTCTACGGCGGCGAGGGGAACGGGCTTGGGTGCTGGCGCCGGCGCGGGTGTGGGGGCAACGAATCCTGCGGGGACGCTGAGTCCCATCAATTCGGCGCCGATGGGCGCTTCCGGCTCGGCGAGGATGGCGGCGCGTTCGACGACATTTTGCAATTCGCGGACATTGCCGGGCCAATGGTGGGCGAGGAGACCCGCGATGCCGCTCTCCGAGAAGCCCGCGCTTTTGAGCCCGTGTTCTTTTGCGAAGCGCTCGAGGAAATGGTTCGCAAGTATTTCGACATCGCCAGTGCGCTCGCGCAGGGGCGGGACGCGGATCGGGAAGACATTGAGGCGGTAGTAAAGGTCCTCGCGGAATTCGCCTTTTTCGACGGACTTCAGGAGGTCGCGGTTCGTGGTGGCGATGACGCGGACATCCACCTTGATGGTTTTGTTGCCGCCGACCCGCTCGAACTCGCGCTCCTGCAGGACGCGGAGGAGTTTTGCCTGGAGGGCGAGCGAGATTTCGCTGATTTCGTCGAGGAGGATGGTGCCGCCGTCGGCGAGTTCGAAGCGCCCGTCGCGCTGTTCTGTGGCGCCGGTGAACGAGCCTTTCTCGTGTCCGAAGAATTCGCTTTCGATGAGGGTTTCGGAAATGGCGGCGCAGTTGACTTTGATGAACGGCTTGTTGGCGCGGTAGCTGTTGAGGAAAATTTCGTTGGCGACGAGTTCCTTGCCGGTGCCGTTTTCGCCGGAAATCATCACGGTGGCGTTCACGCGGGCGACCTTCTGGATGAGGTCGCGGAGTTTCACAATCGGCGGGCTTTGCCCGATGATTTCGCGGCGGGAAATGCTGTCGCGGTTCAGGAAGTCGGTGACCTTGACGGCGCGCTGGAATTCCGAGGCTTTTTTCAAAACCATGTCGATCTGCGACATCGAAAATGGTTTTTGCACATAGTCGAACGCGCCCGAGCGCATGCACTCGACGACAGTCTCCACGCTGCCGTTCGCAGTGATCATGACGACGAGCGGCTTGTGGTCCGCATGGGAAACCCGGTCGATGAAAACGCGCCCGTCGCCATCGGGGAGTTCCATGTCCAGGAAGATGAGGTCGAACTCGCTTGTGGTGAGGCGTTTTTCCGCCTCCGCGATCGAAGCTGCAGTGGATACTGCGTAGCGCTTGCCGCGGAGCCGTTCCTCGAGGGATTTGCGGATGATCGCGGTGTCGTCGATTACCAATATTCGGTCGAGCGCCATGGGTGTGCGGCGGGGGAATAACCGGCGCCAGCGTTGGGGAAAATACCCCAAGGCGCGGGTTGTTCAAGAACGGCTTCGCAAAATGCGGCAAAATCTGCCCATCGCATTCGTCGGGATTGGACGCTTGACACAAATGCGGGCGGGTTTTTGATTTGCGTTTGTTCTATGCAACTCACCCCTCTCGGATTTGTCGCGCAGGCTGAGGAGTTCCTCAAGGAAGCCCTCGCATTGCCCCCGGTCGGCGGCGGAAGCTGGGCTTTCCAACGCACGGTCAATCTCCACGAACACAGCGGCTCGCTGCAGGTCATCCTCCAGCAACCCAGCGGAAACCGCCGCACGCGCGCGGTGCTGCAGGCGAGGCTGACCGGTGGTCCGCGCGATGCGGGCATCCAAGGCTGGACCGAATTCGATGCCAGCGAGGAGCGGGACATGTTTGTGCTCCGGCAAAACGACTCGGTGTATGCGTGCGAGGAGGTGTTCGATATCGTGGACCGGCTGCTCGCGAGGCTTCCCGAGTGGGACAACAATGTGCGCGTCGAGCGTCCAGTGGCACCCCCGCCAAAGCCGAAGGCGGCTTTCGAGCCGTTGATCCCCCAGATCCAAAAAATCGAGCCGGTGGCTGCGCCGGAGCCGGAGTTGGCGGCGGAACCCGAGGCGGCGGCTGGCGATGGCGCGACATCTGCCCAAGCTTTCGTGGACTCCCTTTTGTCGCCGGACGCCTTTGAAGAGCCCCCGGCGGTCGAACCCGCGGTGGCGGAAGAGCCGCCTGCGGTCGAAGAAAAGCCAGCTGCCAAAAAGGCAGCGAAGCCAGCGGCAAAGGGCAAGCCGGGGCGCAAGTCGGCGAAGTAAAAATTTGGCGGGAAATTCCCGCCGTTTCGTTTTCAATCGCGGGATGAACGAAGTCTTGGATTTGTTCCGGAGCACCGGAGCCCTGTTGCACGGGCATTTTGTTTTGCGGAGCGGGCTGCACAGCCGGGAGTTTTTCCAATGCGCGCTGTTGCTCCAGGACGCCGCCGTGGCGGCGAAGGTTTGCGGGATGCTCGCGGAGAAATTGCGCGGCTTCGAAGCCGAGACGGTCGTTTCGCCTGCAGTCGGCGGGATTATTGTTGGGCAGGAGGTTGCTCGCCACCTGGGCAAGCGGCACATTTTTGTCGAAAAAGACGGAGCGGGTGGTCTCGTCCTGCGGCGCGGGTTTACGATTCGCCCCGGCGAGAGGTTTTTGGTCGCCGAGGATGTGGTGACGCGTGGCGGGCGGGTGCAGGAGACGATTCAAATCATCCGCGACCACGGCGGAGTGGTGGCTGCGGCGGGTTCGATTGTGGACCGCAGCGGCGGGCAGCTTCCCGATTTCGGCTGTCCGTTTGTTTCGCTCGTGAAAATGAATGTCGAAACTTTCGAGCCCGGCAACTTGCCCGAAGATTTGCGCGGCGTGCCGGCGGTGAAGCCCGGCAGCAAATAACCCCGGCGGTTTTTCCGTTCAGCCGATAAGGTCGGCAACCATCGAGCGCTCTTCGACGAGTTCCTTGTTTGTCGCGGCGATTTTGGATTTTGCGAATTCGTCGAGTTCGACGCCCGTGATGATTTCGTAGGTGCCGGGTGCGGTGGTTTTCACGGGCATTCCCGCCCACACATCCGGCGAGAATCCGTAGTGCCCCATCGATTTTACGGCGACGGAATGGATTTTCCCCGGGGTGGAGAGGTCGCGCACATGGTCCACGAGCGCGTTTGCGGCCGATGCGGCGGACGAGGAACCGCGTGCGGCGATGATGGCTGCGCCGCGTTTGCCGACCTTTTCGCAGAAATCGAATTCCAGCCAGGAGCGGTCCTTGATGGCATCGACGGCGGGGGCGCCTTTGATTTTCGCGTGCCCGAATGCGGGGAACATCGTCGGGCTGTGGTTGCCAAAAATGAAAATGTCCGAGACATCGGAGCAACGCGCGCCGGCTCGGTGGGCGAGCATGGTGCGTGCGCGGTTTTCATCGAGGCGGACCATCGCGGTGAAGCGTTCGGCGGGGAGCCGGCGGGCTTTGCTGGCTGCAATCATCGCGTTTGTGTTGGCGGGGTTTCCCACGACGGCGATGCGTGCGTCCTCGGCGGCGACTTCGTCGATGATAGAGCCCTGCGTGGTGAAGATTTTTCCGTTGTCTTTGAGAAGGTCGGCACGCTCCATTCCGGGACCGCGCGGCTTGGCTCCCACGAGCAGGCACCAGTTGGCATCCTTGAAAGCCTGCTTCGGGTCATCGGTGAGGATGAGGTCGTGGAGCAGCGGGAAGGCGCAGTCGTGGAGTTCCATCGCAACGCCCTCGAGCGCCTTCATGGCTTTTTCGACGGGCACCTCGAGGAGTTGGAGGATGACAGGTTGCTGCGCGCCGAACATCGAGCCATCGGCGATGCGGGGGAGGAGCGAGTAGGAGATTTGACCGGCGGCACCGGTGACTGCGACACGGACGGGAGTTTTCATTCGCGGGGAGGATAAAAACGCGCGGCTCGCGGTTCAAACAAAAGCGGGGTGGGTTTTTTCGCGGCTTGCGGGCGGTGGCGGCGCGGGATTATTCGTCGCCCATGGATAAATCAAATTCCGGTGTTCCCGTGCGCGTGGCGGTCTTGGCGGGTGTGTGCATTCTGGTGGTGGCGGCGTTCCGGGTTTTGCGGGCGACCCTGCTGCCCGAGCTGCCGAACTTTTCGCCGGTGGCGGCGGTGGCGTTTTGCGGCGGCATTTTCCTGCCGGGGGTTCTGGCTTGGGCGGTGCCGATTGGTGCGCTGGTGGTTTCGGATATCGCGCTGTCGGTGGTTGCGGGTTTTCCGGCTTTCGGTTTTTCGCAGGGACTGGCTTGGCTCTGCATCGCCGCAATCGTCGGGCTGGGACGGTGGGTCTCGGCGGGTTCGTTTTCCCTCGGGAAATACTTCGGGGGATTGGTCGGCGGTGCATTCGGTTTTTATTTTGTGACGAACGCAGCGGCTTGGCTGATGAATCCCGCTTACCCGCGCGGGTTGGAGGGGCTCTGGATGTCGCTTACCACGGGGTTGCCGGGTTTTCCGCCGACTTGGGTGTTTTTCCGGAATTCCCTCGCTTCGGATATTCTTTTCGGAGCGTTGGTCCTTGCCGTTTGGGCGATAGCAAAACAGGCGCGCCGTTCTGACGCGCCTGTTGCGGAATCGATTTAAGTTTTCGTTTACTGCGCCATCGCGCCGGGCATCGGGATGGTGCCGGCTTGCGGGATGAGGCGGAGCACCACGGTGCGGTTCCGGGCGGAGGAGCCGGGTTCCGCTTCATCATAGGGCGGGGGCATTCCGCCGGCGGAGGTGGCGAGGAGGCGTTGCTGCGGGAAACCGCCGTCTTCGCGCATGACTTCGGTGGCGGCAACGGCGCGGCGCAAGCCCATGGTGTAGTTGTCGCGGAAGGGGGAGCCGGGGCGGACTGGGTCGCTGCTGGTCTGACCTTCGATGATGACCCAGAAGTCGGGAGCATTCGCGGCAAGGAACTCTGCGATGTTCGCGAGAAGGTTGCGCTGCGTGCTGTCGATTTTGATTCCCGAGGAGAAGACGCCCTCTTGGAAAACCACGCGGACTTCGTTGTTGTTGCTGGTGATGGTTGTGCCCTGCAGGTTGTAGAGAGCAGGCAAGAGGCGGTTGATTGCCTCGAGGTTTTGGTTCGCCGGCGGCGGTGTCGAGATGGGGGCTTTCTGCTGAACCACCTCGGGAGCCGGGGCTGGCGGCTGTTGGGCGAGGGGTTCCTGCGCGGCTGGAGGAATTGTGGAATCCACAGCAGCAACCGGAGCGGTTTCCGTTGTGGGTTGAGCGACGGGTTCCGGTGCCGGCGGCGGCGTTGGGACGGCGAAGTTTTCCAGTCCGGGTTCGTCGGGCTCGTTGTGTTTGTAGACCACCTGGAATTCCGGCAGCGCGGGTGCGGCGGGAACGGTGGAAGCAACCGTGGGTGCCGTGGAAACGGGGACAAGGAGGCTGCGGACGCCGAGACCAGCGAGCGCGAGCACGCCGAGAACGACGACCCAGTAGGTGAGTTTTTTCACGCCATCCAATCCTCCGCCTTGCTTCTTGGCTCGGGGGGCGGGCGGGACGGCTGCGGCTTGCCTGTTGATGGGGCGGGAAATTTCCACGGCTTCGTCGTCGGCTGGCTTGAAAACGGGCGCCGGGGTTTCGCGGATGGCTTGGGCTTGCGCGGCGACTTTCTCGCGGACCTCGGGAGCAGGCTGGCGGTTTTTCGGCGGGCGTCCGCGGCGGCCATGGGTCTTTTCGGAAATTTGCGCCATGAGTTCGATGGCTGAGGCGCTGCGACCTCCACGGCGTGGGGCGCGGGTGGGTTCTTCCAGTTCGCGGACGGCGCTCGTGGTGCCGCTCTCGTCGGGATCGAGGTTGTCGAAGCCATTGCTTCCGACAACCGGCTTGATGGTGCGTCCGATTCGCGATTCGGCGGCCCCGAGGTCGCCTTCAAAATCCTTCGGCTCGCCCACGATGCCGGAATCATCGGGAAGTTCCGCAACGGCGTCGGCGCGGTCGCTGCGCCATTTTTCGAGGGCATCGCGGTGGAAGCGCCACTGGCGGCCGACTTTGACGCCGGGAAGCTGGCCTTCGCTGCAGAGCTTGAGCAGGGTGGATTTCGGCATTTTGAGGAACACAGCTGCCTCGTCGCCGTTCATCACTTCGTTTTGAGTTTCAGTATCCATCGTTTTGAGCGCGAGGGTCAAAAGTCACATAAACGCCCCCCGGTGGCAAGATTTCGTTTTTTGGATTCCGTGAGTTTTTTGTGGAAGACTGGCGGATTGTGTCCGAAAAAGCCAGAAGTGACGGGGAACGGGACATTCGAGCGGCGGTTTTTGGTTTGCGGCAAGCTGCCTGCGTTGCGGGGTCCGCGGCCGGAGACGATTCAAATCGGCTTCCTGAGCGTGCAAGGCGACCGCGAAGTTTCGCTCGTCAAACGCGGGAGCCGGCGGTTTTTGGTCGTGGCAGAGGGAAGGGGGCGCCTCCTTCGGCGGAACCGCATCCATCTTGAGAGAAGCGATTTCGATGCCCTGTGGGCGCTGACCGAGTCCTCGAGGCTCACGAAGGTGCGGCGGACGATCCGCACGCGCGGGCTCACGGTGGCGTTGGAAAAATACACGAGCCTTTTTCCCGCGTTGGAAATCGCCGGGGTGGTGGTGCCGGCGAAGGGATTCGAAAAACCCTCTTTCCTCGGCGAAGAGGTGACGCGGTTCGAGGAATTCGGCGAGGCGAGTTTGGCATCGAACGGCCGGCCGCCGGTTCGCGACGGGCGCACGCAAGCCGGGGCGCTGCCATTCCTTTACCGGAACGGGATTTTGCACCTCGTGCTGGTGACGAGTTCGTCGGGCACACGGTGGATTTTGCCGAAGGGCGGCTTGGAGCACGGGATGACGCGCCCCGAGGTGGCGCTCATGGAGGCGGCGGAAGAGGCCGGGGTCATCGGGGTGGTGGAGCCGGGGCTCAAGGCGCAATGCCGGCTCGAGGACCAAAGGCTGCTGCACTTGTATCCGCTGCGGGTCGCCACGCTTTTGCAACATTGGCCGGAGCGCGCGGTGAGGCGGCGGGTTGTTTTGCCGCTGGACCGTGCGCTTCCGCGCATCCGCGATGTGGGGCTCGCCCAATCTGTCCGCCGGCTGGCGCGAAAACTCGAGCCCTAATTTTTCTCAGCGGTCGCCGAAGGAAATTCCCACGGAGCGCGCGGCACTGACTGTTTCGCCGGCGGGGTCCACGGTTTTGAGGGTGCCGACGGCCTTGGCGATGGGGACGCCGCCGACATGGTAGTTTTGGTAGCTGACCATGTGTCCGAATTTGCGCTGCTCGATGAGGCGGACGGCGCCGACGCCGAACCGCGTGGCGAGGATGCGGTCCAGTGCGCTGGGTGTGCCGCCGCGCTGCAGGTGCCCGAGCGAGACCGAGCGCGCTTCCTGCCCGGTCGCCGCCTCGAGTTCCTCCGCGAGGCGCTCGCCGAGGCCGCCGAGGCGGACCTCGCCCTTCGTGCGGAGCTTTGCCTGTTTGGTGCTCACGGATTTCCCTGACTCCTTCGCGCCTTCGGCCACGACGACCATGGTGCTGCCGAAGCCATCGTGTGTGCGGTTTTTTACAAACTGCACCAATTTGTCCATGTGGTAGGGGATTTCGGGAATCAGAACCACATCCGCCCCGCCGCCCAATCCCCCGTGCAAGGCGATCCAGCCGGCGTGGCGCCCCATCACTTCCACGACCATGAGCCGCTTGTGGCTCTTGGCGGTCGTGTGCAAGCGGTCGAGCGCGTCCACCACCACTTCCACGGCGGAATCAAAACCGAATGTGGTGGCGGTGGCGTTGAGGTCGTTGTCGATGGTTTTCGGCACGCCGACCACGGGCATGCCGGCTTTTTGGAGTTGGAGCGCGGTGCTCAGCGAGCCGTCGCCGCCGATGCAGACAAGCGCGTGGAGCCCTAGCCCCTCGAAGGTCTCGCGGGCTTCGGCGAGGATGGCTTTCGGGATCGACGCCTTTTTGCCTTCGCCCACTTTTGCGGCGAAACGCCCCCGGTTCGTGGTGCCGAGGATGGTGCCGCCGAGCGGCATGATGCCGTCGATGCCGTTCGGGTCGAGTTTTCGGTAGCGCACCGGGGCGAGGAGGCCTTCGTATCCGTCGGAGAACCCAATGGATTCCCAACCGCGCTCCGCCGCCGCCCGCACCACGCCGCGGATCACCGCATTGAGCCCCGGGCAATCGCCCCCGCTCGTGAGGACGCCGATTCTTTTCGTGTCTGGATTTTTCATTGCCGCGAAAGAAGCAAAAAAAATGCCAACCTGTGCGCGCCGGCAGGAATCGGGCTTGTTGGTGGTGCGGCGTGGGGTAGCTTGCGGCGCGAATGGGCAAGCGCATCCTGATCCTCTCGGCCTCGGTGGGCTCCGGGCATGTGAAGGCCGCGGATGCGCTCGAGCGCGTGATGCGCGGGCGGCCCGATGTGGAGGAGGTGCTCTCCGACGATTCGCTCGACCACACGAATGTCCTCCACAAGCAATTCTACTCGACGCTCTACAAAAAACTTTCCGCGCTGCTGCCGGAGTTCCTCGGCTGGTGGTATGAGACGAGCGACGACCCGTGGGTGGCCGACAAGGGCCGCCTCGCGCTCGACCTGCCGCAGGCGCTCCCGCTCATCAACCTCGTCCGCGACTTCCGCCCGGATGTGATCCTTTGCACCCACTTCATGCCCGCCGGCGTGATTTCGTGGCTCATCGCGAACGGGAAGCTCGATGCCCGCCTGGGCGTGGTGGTGACCGACTACCACTTCCATGCGTTTTGGATCACGCGGGCGTTCAACTGGTATTTCGTCGCGCAGGAAGAGGACAAAATCCACATGGAGGCGCTGGGGTTGCCGGGCGACCGGATCGAGGTGACGGGGATTCCGGTGGAGCCGGAGTTCGCGCGCCCCGTGGACAAGGGCGCCGTGCTGGGGAGGCTGGGGTTGGACAAAGACCGGCCGACGCTGCTCGTGGCGGGCGGCGCCTTGGGGTTGAGCCCGGCGAGCGCGGTGGTGAGGCAACTCCTCCAGCTCGACCGCGATTTCCAGGCCATCATCGTTTGCGGGAAAAACACCGAGATGCAGGACGAGATTGTCGAACTCGTGCGCGACCGGCCGGGCGATTTCCGGGTGCTGGGATTTACAGCCGAGATGCCGGATTTGATGGGCGCGGCGGACATTTTGCTCAGCAAGCCCGGCGGCATGACGACCGCCGAGGCGCTTGCGCGCGGTCTCCCGATGGTCATCCTCGACCCCATCGGCGGTCAGGAGGAGCGGAATTCCGATGTGCTCCTCGAGGCGGGCGCTGCGGTGAAGTGCACCGAAGCCACGGTGGTCGCACACAAGCTGCGCTGCCTGCTCGACGACCGTGAACGGCTCGCAAGGATGTCCGCAAACGCCCGCAAATTGGGCAACGCCAACGCGGCATCAGACATCGCGCGCATCGTCTTGGAGCAGCCCGACCGCAAGCCGGTGGTCATTTCGAAACTCCGCGAGAAGGCACTTCGGCGGCGCATTACGGAGGCGGCGGGGTAGGGGAATGCGGCAGGGCGAAACCCCCTTCCTCATCGGCGTTGCCACCTCGGGCTACCAATCCGAGGGCGGCTACAACGGCCCCGGGCAGCCGCAAAACAACTGGGCCGCCTGCGAGGCTGCCGGGCGCGTGGCGAGGACCGGCCGCGCCGTGGATTTCTGGAACCGATACCGCGGGGATTTTTCGCTGGCTCGCGGGCTGGGGCTGAATGCCTTCCGGCTGAGCATCGAGTGGAGCCGCGTCCAACCATCGCCCTCCCAAACCGCCGCGCGGGCGCCGGAGTTCGACGCCGCTGCGGTGGATGCTTATGCGGACCGCATTGCGGATTGCCGGGCGCAAGGCTTGGAGCCGGTCGTGACGCTCCACCATTTCACGCACCCCGCATGGCTCGGCGTGGATGCCTGGCTCGACGATGCCACGCCCGCGGCGTTCGGGCGCTTCGTGGATTTCACGGTCCGGCGGCTCAACGACCGCCTCTGCGACACGCACGGCCAGCCGCCGCTCCGCTGGTATGTGACGATCAACGAGCCAAACATGCTCGTCCTGAATACCTATCTGCACCGCCACTTCCCCGGGGGCGGCGGGGCAGGGATTCCGGTCGGGCTGCGCGCCTACAACCGCCTGCTCGCCGCCCACCTGCGCGCCTACAACGCGGTCCACGACATTTATGCCGAACGCGGCTGGGGCGCCCCGATGGTTTCGATGAATACCTTTTGCAGCGATGTGTATTGGAGCGACTGCATGCTGCTCGATGCGCTGTGCCTGGTGCAAAACGGCGTCGCCCCCGCGGAGGCCGGTGGATTCTTCGAGGCGAGGTCGCTCGAACTTTCCCGGTTTTTCACCGCCAGCGCACTCGCCCGCCGCACCGACCTCGCAGCCATGGCCGGCGCGGGGTTGCACCGACTCGCGAACTTTTTCGCCTCCCGCGCCGCGAAGCCCGACGGCTTCCAATTTTTCTTCGACGAACTCGCGCGCTCAAAGCGCCCCCGGGCGCTCGACTACCTCGGCGTGGATTATTACGACCCGTTCCTCAGCCATGCGCTGCGGGCGCCGGATTTTTCCGACCTCGAATTCAAGGCGGCCAGCATCGCCGCGCATTTGTTCGATGTGCTCTCGAGCAAGTGGTGGGACTGGCACTTCCTGCCCGAGGGGCTGTCGGCGTTTTGCGAATACTACGCGCAGGCATTCCCCGGCCTCGGAATCCTCATCGCGGAAAACGGCATGTCCCAGCGCTGCAGTTTCGACAACTCCTCCAAGGGCCCGCGCCGCGACCGGCTCACCCGCAGCGAATACATCGGGGCCCACCTCGGCGAGGTCCGGCGCATGCTCGCCGCCGGCGTGCCCTTGCTCGGCTACCTGCACTGGTCGCTCACGGACAATTATGAATGGGGCTCCTTCACGCCGCGGTTCGGGCTTTTCCGCGTGGATTTCACCCGCGACCTGCCCCGCCTTGAAACCGACCACCTCGGCGACAACCCCTCGCAAACCTACGCGCGCCTGGTCCGCGAAGGCGGGCTGGCGGGATTGCGGATGAAAATTCCGGCGCCGGCGTGACAAGGGGATTCCATGTTGGCATACGGGTTGCTTAATTTCCCGCGCCGCACGGGAAACAAGGGTCAAAACGAACAAAAAGCGACACCAGACGGCCTGGGCTGCTAAAAAAACGACAACACAATGGCAAAATACAAACTCGAATACATCTGGCTCGACGGTTACGAGCCCGTTGCAAACCTCCGCAGCAAAACCCAAATCAAGGAATTCCCCAGCTTCCCGAAGCTCGAGGAACTTCCGAACTGGGGATTCGATGGCAGCTCCACCCGCCAGGCCGAGGGCCACAGTTCGGACTGCGTCCTGAAACCGGTCGCGGTCTTCCCCGACTCCACACGCAAAAACGGCGCGCTCGTCATGTGCGAAGTCATGCTTCCGGACGGCAATCCGCATCCTTCAAACTCCCGCGCCACCATCCTCGACGACCCTGACGCCTGGTTCGGTTTCGAGCAGGAATATTTCCTCTATCAAAACGGCCGCCCGCTCGGCTTTCCCGCCGAAGGCTTCCCGCCGCCGCAAGGGCTCTACTACACCGGCGTCGGATACAACTCCGTTGGTGACATCGCCCGCGAGATCGTCGAGCGCCACCTCGACCTCTGCCTTGATGCCGGCATCAACCACGAAGGCATCAACGCGGAAGTCGCCAAGGGCCAGTGGGAATTCCAAATCTTCGGCAAAGGCAGCAGGCGCGCCGCCGACGAAGTTTGGGTGGCCCGCTACATTCTCATGCGCCTCTGCGAGGAGTATGGCGTGGATGTGAACTTCCACTGCAAACCGCTCGGCAAGGATTTCGACTGGAACGGCTCCGGCATGCACTCGAACTTTTCGACCAAGCACCTCCGCGAAGTCGGCGGCAAGGAATACTTCGAGAAGCTCATGGCCGCCTTCGACAAATACAAAAACGAGCACATCGCCGTTTACGGGCCGGACAACCACCTCCGCCTCACCGGGCTCCACGAGACCCAGTCGATCGACAAATTCAACTACGGCGTGGCCAACCGCGGCGCATCCATCCGCGTCCCGCACAGCTTCGTCAACAACGGCTACAAGGGCTACCTGGAGGACCGCCGCCCGAACTCGCAGGGCGACCCCTACAAGATCGCCAGCCGCATCCTCCAAACGATCGCCACGGTTCCGCTCAAGTAACCGCGGTTCGCTGGATCCAAAAAACAAGACGCCGTCCGGAAAAACCGGACGGCGCTTTTGTTTGATAGGCGCGGCACCATTTTGCGGCACCGCGAATGTGAAGCGTTTTACTGATTCTCGATGCTCCGCTCGACACCACGGGCGCCGGCGCTCACATCGGAACCGATATCGCTCACATCCTGGCCGGCACCGCTGATGGCGTTGCAGGCGCTGAGGCCGAGAAGGGTGATCGCTGCAAGGGCGAGAAGGGTGATGTTTTTCATAGGGCGCCGTTTTAGTTCCGCTGCGGCGAGTGTGTCAACCGAAGTGGCCTACTTTTTCGGGAGTGTCACGGTGACCTTGCCGTCTTTGTAATCCATGGAGAGGAGGTCGCCGCGGACGGGGCCAGGGAGGGTCATGGCGCGCGTGGAGGTGGAGGTTTGCGAGCCCATGGCGCCGGGGGTTTGTGTGGGGGATTCGTGGCGCGCGGTGATCGTGAGGAAGCGGTCGTTGTCCACATTCACGGAGATGTTTTTCGCCTGCTCCTCGGGGAGCGGGGCGCTGAGGATGTAGCGGTCCGGGAGCTCCTGCAGATCGAAGGCACGGGCGGGATCGGGGACCTGCGGAGCGGCGAATTGGGAGAGGAGGGAACCGAAGAGATCGTTGCCGGTCGAGGCGGGGTCGGACGCGAATTGGTCCATTTTCCGGGAGAGGGCGGCCATTTGGTCCATGACCTGATCTCGCAGGGGGTTCGCGTCCTGCTGCTGTGGCTCTCCACCGAGCAGGCCCGAGGCGCCGAGGAGTTCGCGGGCGAGGTCGGTGACATTCGAAAGGCTCGGCGTGGGCGCAGGGTCGGGCGAGCCGGGGGTGCGCTTGGGGATGGTGACAGTGAGGTCGTCGGAGCCGTAGGTGGTTTGCGGGCTCGCGCTTTGGGAGGCTTGGGGGAGTTCAATGCGCTGGGTGTGGCGCGCGCCGCCGGGGAGCATGCCCGAGCCGATGACGAGCGTGGTGCCGGTCTTGCGCACATCGAGATTCGCGGCGTCGCGGGCGGCGATTTTCACGGTGTAGGAATCCGGGGACTCGGAAATTTCAATGCCGCCGGTCCAGAGTTTTTCCGATGCGTGGGAATGTGGTGCAAGTGTGAGCGGGAGGGCGACAGCGGCGAGGAGTCGGATAGTCTTCATATGGGTCGGGGAAGGAGACAAGTGGCGCGGGCGGGCGTTCAATTTGTTCTGCTTCCCGGACGGAAGATCAGGAGGGCCCAGCCGGCGAGGAGGAGCAATCCACCGATGGGTGTGATCGCGCCGAGCCAGCGGATGTTTGTTACGGCCAGGAGATAGAGCGTTCCCGAAAAAATTCCGATTCCGGCGAACCAGATCCATGCGACCGGTGGGCGGCGCTCGGCGGCCCAGAGGGCGGCGATGGAGTGGGCGAGGTGATAGAGGACGGCGGTTTGCCAGATGGCGGCCGTGCCGTGGGAATCGAGCAGGGACTTGAGTCCATGGGCACCGAAGGCACCAAGGGCCACGGCGAGGAATCCGAAAACGGCGGCAATGCGGAGCGTGAGCATGGCGGGAATTTTACGGAATCAACGGCGGCTGGCAAACCGCGCTTGAGTCAGTGGACCGGAGGCTCGACTGCAGGCGGCTGGGCGGGGTCGCGTGTGGCGAGGCCGAAGGCGATGCCGGCGGAGTTGAGCCCGTTGTAGATGGCGAGGCGGATTTCGCTCGGGATGCGCGTGCCGGAACCGGAGGTGCTTTGGTCCACCCAGAATGTGGCGCGGAGGTCGATGGCATCGGGGCCGAAATTGGCTAGGAAAACATTCGGATCCTTCGTTTTCAGGAGGTCCGGGTGGGATTTGAGGATTCCGAGGATGAGTTCCATGGCTTTTTCCACGGGGGCGCCGTAGGCGAGGTTCACATGGATTTCCTTGCGGGCATAGGTGTCGGAGAGGGTGTGGTTGAGCACGGTGCTTTGGAGGATGACGGAATTCGGAATGAGGATTTCGACGCCGTCGTTGCGGCGGAGTTTGCAGCAGCGGGTTCCAACAGCGGTGACGGTGCCCGAGTAGGTGCCGACATCGATTTCGTCGCCGATGCGGATCGGGCGCTCGAAGAGGAGGATGATCCCGCTGATGAGGTTGTTGACGAGCTGTTGGGCGCCGAAGCCGACGGCGATGGCCGCCGCGCCGCCGAGGAGGGCGAAAATCGTAATGGGGATGCGGACGACTGCCAGCGCGATGAGGCTGATGACAATGAGGAGAAGGTAGTGGGTGAATGTTTCCACGATGGCGCCGGTGTTGGCGTCGAGCTGCAGGCGGGCGGTGAGGCGGGCGCGGAGCCAGCGGGCAATGGCCTGCGAGGCAATGCCCCCGGCGATGAGGATGGCGAGGGCGACGAGGACCATGCCGAGCGTGACCGAGCTGGGGCTTTGGACGATCTGGCCGTTGACGACCACGGATTCGCTGAGGGTGAAGAGTTCGGTGTTCCAAATGGCTGCGGCCTGCGAGGCGACGGTGCTGGCTGCGGCATCGAGGTTTTTCGCGAGGCCGAGGGCCTTGCATTTCTCGCCGGCGTCGGCCTTGCAAAGGGAGATCAACTGCGTGAGGGCGGAGTATTCGTTTTCCCAGGCGGAGAGCGCCGCCCCCTCCTGATCAATGGATTTGCCGGCGAAATCCGAAATCGCGGCGGGGACGGGCTGTGGGCGGGCGGCGAGGAGGGTTTCGACCTTTTGGCGGCGTTGCTCGAAGCGGGTGCGGAAGCCGGCAATGAGGGGCTGCCAGACCAGGACATCCTGCGCGCGGTCGTCGATGGATTGGGCGGCACGGTCGAGGGACGGGCCGTCGGTGGAATTCCAGAGGTCGAAACGGCCCTGCAGGATTTGCGAGCGGACCATGAGCAGCACGCGGCGATAGTCGAGGAGCTGGATTTCGTTTTGCGGGCATTCGAGGAGGACGGCGGAAAGGGCTTCGTCGCCCGCGGCGGGGTTGCGGGTGGGGAAGCTTTTCAGCCGCGCCTCGATTTGCGCGATTTGGGCGTCGAAGGATTCCTCGTCCTTGTCGACCGCATCCAGGAGCGACTGCAGGAGGTTTGCGGGGAACGAGGCGACGGGCTTGAGCGCGGCGATTTGCAGGTTGGCAAGTTGTTGGCGGGCCTTGTTGATTTCGAGTTCGGCGGACCAGAGCGCGGTGTTCGCCCGGACGGATTGCTCGGCCAATGCGGCGGCGACGCGGGTTTGTTGCAATTGGAGTTCCCAGGCTTGGCTGGCGTTAGCGGGTTGGCCGCCGTTTTGCATCGATTGGAGCTTTTGCTGGGCGGACTTGAGGTCGTCGAACGCCTTCGAGGCCTGTGCGGTGCGGTTGTCGCCGATTTTTTCCAGGGCGGCGATCCAGTTTTCCGCCTGCCAGAGGTTGAGGCGTGCCTCGTCGTAGAGCCCGAGCGAGGTGTCGGGGGAGACCGCCGGGGGTTTGAAGGATTCGATTTGAGCGAGGATTTTCGCGGTGCGCCCGCGAACAATGCCCAAGCTTTCCTCGTTGTCTTGGATGATGGCGCGCATCTCCACAATCTGGCTGAGGAGGTGGATGTATTCGCGATATTCGTCCTCGGTGGCGGGCTGCAGCTGGGAGAAGGCGGCGAAGCCCTGGGCGGTGGCGGTGTCGAGCAACGCCTGGTAATCCGGTTCGGCCGGGGGCTGCGTGGTGGGGGATTGGGCGGGCGCGCAGGGGGCTGTGAGCAAAAAGAGGGCCCCCGCGGCAAGGGCGGCGCGGGTGTTTTTCAAGGCGGACAGGAATGGTGTTGCCACGGCGAGGAATCCGGTTATCCTACGTGGCTCTCTTCAAATGAAGCCTGAAATTCATCCCGATTACCAGGAGACCGTGATCGTCTGCGCGTGCGGAGCGACCTACAAAACCCGGTCCACCAAGCAGAACATCAAGCTCGGCATTTGCGCGGCCTGCCATCCGTTCTTCACGGGCGAGCAGAAATTCGTCGATACCGCCGG
>JAGWWS010000032.1 GCA_018970255.1 Verrucomicrobiota bacterium
ACGGCGGCCAATGGAAGCGGCACGGATTTCGCCGCCGGTGGTTCCTCGACATGGAACCTGGCCGCCAACACGACGCTCTACGCGAAGTGGACGGCGAATAGCTACACGGTGACCTATAACACCAACAGCGCCACGAGCGGCACAGCGCCGTCCTCCGGTAGCGCAACTTTCGGTTCCTCGTTCACCGCCTCGACGAACTCTGGAACCCTGGCACGCACCGGCTACACGTTTGCAGGCTGGAATACGGCGGCCAACGGCAGCGGCACGGATTTCGCCGCCGGCGGTTCCTCAACATGGAACTTGGCAGCCAATACCACTCTTTATGCGAAGTGGACAGCCGATACCTTGAATGTTACCTACGACACCCAAGGGGGCAGTTCTGTGACAGGCACCACGACCACAACCGGCGGCACAGTGAGCACGCCAACTACTCCGACACGAGCCGGCTTCACCTTCAACGGCTGGTTTACAGCCTCTAGTGGCGGCAGCGCATTGAGTTTCCCCTACACCCACGGCGAAACCGCCAACTTCACCCTCTACGCGCAGTGGACTTCAGCTTCACTCGCCGCCCCCACCGGACTCTCCGTCACCATGCCCAGCAACACCACGAATATCACCCTCAACTGGTCTGATATCAGCGGGGAAACCAGCTACGATGTCCAGCACTCCACAAGCTCAACCTGGGCCGGTGCTACCACCATCACCGGCATCACCGCTGGCTCCACCAGCCGCACCGTCGATGTCGGAGCCGCCGGCACCTACTACATCCGCGTCCGCGGCAACGCCACCGCCACCGGCACCTGGTCCACCACCCAAGTCGTCCAGCTCCGCTCCCTTGCCAACGGTGCCACCGCCTACCTCGCTCCGGCAGGCAATGTGACCACTGCCACCGTCGCAGGAATCTTCGGCGCCAGTAACGCCGCCGGCCTCGCCGCCAGCTCAGCTGATAACACTGCCACGACCATCATGCTCCTCAATGATGCCGGTGCCACAGCCCACACCCTCTTCTACAACAACTCCGCCAGCCAATGGCGTGGAGTGGGAACCTCCACGACCGATCGCGCCAGCGAATCCATGCCCGCCGGCAAAGCCTTCATGGTGAAAAATAACAGCGGCAGCACCGACTTCTTCATCCTCAACGCCGAACCGCGCACCGCCCCGCTCACCGTCAGCGTGAACGCAAACGCCGGCCAGATGAACCTTCTCACACCGGCGAAATCCACGGCCACCGCCCTCAATTCCCTCAACCTCACGGCGGGTGGCGACAACACCACCACCGGCATCAAACGGGCCACTCTCGCCCGCGATGCGGATGTGATCATGATCCAAAACGGCTCGGGCAGGTTCATCCCCTACCATTTCGACGGCACGAATTGGAGGAACAACCGCACCGTTATTAGCGATCCATCCACCGTCACAGTTCCCGCAGGTGGTGCATTCTTCATCCGCAAGGGACCAAGCTCAAACTTCAACTCCTACACCCCGCCCAACGAGTAACCGTCCCATCGGCATCGCGCACCAGGAAAACGAAGCATTCTGCATCGTCGGCGGATGGACCAATCAAACACAGCCTCCAAAGAAAAATCTTTGACCTCAACGAATTTTCCTCCTATTCCTCAGCTAATGCTTTCGAAAGGGTTCTCCATCAGTTTTCCAAGGCTGTGCCTCATGGCAGCCCTCGTCTCCATGCTGATGCCCCTGGGTAGCTTAAAAGCCACGGATATTTACCTCGGAGCAGGTGGAGGTATCGATGCTGCCTTCGCTGTCTCTGGCAACACGAGTGGCACCAATGGTCTCGTGGTGCGTGTGGGTGCGTTCCTCTCACAAAGCAACTCCACGGTCGCAGCCTTGGGCTACAACAAACTCTGGGTGGGAAATCAAATCTCTCTGCTCACGGCCGTGGGGGCCAACAGCGGCAACGTCACCACGAAAACGATCAGCTCCGTGGCCGGGTCTTTCTCTTCTGCGGACGCCGCTGGTGGCGATGCGATCTTCGAAACGGTAAATTCCTCTTTCAACAACCAGCGCCTCTGGGTCCTCGTTTCGAATGATTCCACATTCACCAGCTCCACCCAATACGCACTCGTCACCAGCACGGACTCCAGCTGGACATTGCCCGCAGATGTCTCCGGAGACACCAATCAAAACATAGATTCCGCCCAGATCACCTCGGCCGCTTTCGGTTCCTACACTGGCCTCGGCTCCAGCGACGAAGTGAACATGGGTATCGCTCCCACCACCGCGCTCTATTGGGACGCCGGCAACGACGGTCTCGGCGGCACCGGCACATGGAGCACAACTTCCACGGCATGGACCACAGATTCCAATGGAGTCTCCGGTGCTGGCCCTTACGCCTGGGGCACCACCAGCGGCACGGACTTCTACGCCGGCGCCGGCCTCACCGCACACTTCGGCGGCACCGCGGGCACCGTCACCGTCAGTGGCACCGTTCAAGCCCACAACGGTTTGACATTTGCCTCGGACGACTACGTCATCTCTTCTGGCACCATCAACCTCGCTGGTGGCTCAGCCGGCGCCAACACCATCACCGTTACCTCATCCGGCCACGACGCCATCATCTCCTCTGCCCTCACCGGCAGCAATGGCATGACCAAAGCCGGCTCCGGCACCGCCAGGCTCGACGCCGCCAACACCTACACCGGCAGCACCACCATCAACGCCGGCACCCTCCAAGCCAACGCCGCTAACGCCCTCGGCTCCACCACCGCCATCACCGTCAACAGCGGCGGCTCCCTCCTCATCAGCGCCACAAACGCGGTCAACAACTCCGCCACAGTCACCCTCGCCGGCGGCACAGTGGCCATGAGCGGCAGCGGAATCACCGACACTGTCGGCACTCTCACTCTCAGCGCGGATTCCGTGATCGACCTCGGCAGCGGAAGCGGTGCGCGCAGAATCGACTTCGCAGCCAGCAACGGGATCTCCTGGACAGGCACCCTCGCAATCTGGAACTGGAACGGAACCAACATGCATGGCACCAGCTACGGCGATGGCGACCGTCAGATCTTCTTCGGCAACAGCGCCAGTGGCCTCACCCAAACCCAACTCAACAGCATCAGTTTCTACAGTGGTTCCGGCACGGGCTTCATCGGCAATGCATTCATCCGCTCCACGGGTGAAATCGCCGCCATTCCGGAACCCGAAGTCTACGCGACCGCTCTCCTCCTCCTCGCTGGCTTGGGCTTCCACTACTACCGCCGCCGCCGCGCCCAAGCGCTTCCAGTCGCCGCCTAACCGGCGTTCAGCCCACCAAGGTAGAGTCGGCTCTCCGAGCGGACCCAAGACTCAGGCGCATAGCGCCGTCCAAAAAACTCGGGCATCTCGGCGATCCGCCCCTACCCCTCAAAAACGCCCGGCGCTCACACGCCGGTGGGAATCCGCGGAATCGATTGCTGGAAAAAATCCGGGTTCCACAGGCTCAACTCGCGCGGGTCTTTGAGAAAAGGGGCTATGTCCTCTTTCGCCTGGTCGAAATTCACGGCGGCAAACCGCTCTTCCAGCCTTGTGCGAAGGCCCCCGGCATCGAGTGGTGTTTCCAGCGGCCAATCCCCGGACTGCCGCATTCGCGCTTCCAGGTGGGTGAGGTTCGGCGAAACTCCCCGGCCGGCATACCAGAGGAAATCGTAAAAATCGCGCCCCTTCCCCCGGCTCTTCCAATTCCTGCACAGCACCGCGTGGAGCTTGCCGGCAAAAAGGCTCGGGAGATCGTAAACCCGCACTTGGTGCGGCGTGGGCACGAGGCGGGCGAGGGTTTCCGTGGCAGCGCCGGGCGGCGGGTTGAGATCGATCTCCAGCTTGATGCGGAGGAGTTGCCCCTTCGGCAGGCGCGAGGCGATCTCCGGCGGCGCTCCGATTTGCAGAAGGTTGATCATCGTGCCGCCTTTCAGAAAGGCCGACTCGATGGGCGAGGGTTTCGTTTTTTCAATGGCCTCGGCCCGAAAGTCGAATCCCCAAGCCCCCAACTCCTCCGCGACGGAGCCCAGATACCGCTTGAGCGAAAAATCCGGCTCCGGCCGGAGCAGCGAGAAATCCAAGTCCACGGAAAACCTCTGCAGGCCATGGAAAATCCGCAGGGCGCTGCCGCCGTAGAAGGCCGCGTGCCCGTAGAAGGGCGTGCGCCACAACCCGAGCAGCGCGATCTCCTGAACGATCTCGCGCACGGCGTTTTCGTAGTCCTTGGAGGATCGGGGTTGGTAGCGGTCGATCAGGCCGGCGAGCGCGGGGTTCATCATGGCGACGGGGAATTTTTTTGAAAAAACCGGGCGAGATGGCGCACAGAGGGCCGACCGTAGTTCGCGGCACACGTGGCGAGTTGCTCGGGGTCCAATGCGGGCAGATTCTCGATCCGCATTCCCTCCAACCAGGCGCGCACATCCTTTTGCGAGCGGATCGAGGCATCGAGGGCCACGGTATCGCAGAGGGCTTTCGTCGGAGAGGCAAAGTCGGCCAGGCGTTTGATTTCAATGGCTCCACTTTCATGAAAGCCCCGCAGGCAGGTGCCGGTTTGAGCGCGTTTAGTATCTCGTCCTGGGTTTACTTCGATAACCGGACGAATTGGGGCACAATCGTCAAAAACTGGGGCGATGCTGTTACGGGTGCCTATCACCTCGGACTAGCTGCCAGCCAATTCCGTGTCTCCAACTTCCTTGGCACAAACGCTGGTGTCTCTTCCGTCGAATCCGGAAACCTCAGTGCCGATACATGGTATCATGTGGCTGTGACTCTAGGGCCGTCACTCACCCAAAAGCTCTATGTCAACGGCGTGCAGGTGGGCTCTGGCAGTGCCTCGGGAACCCTCAACAACAATTATGCCAATATGTCCATGGGTGGGAAACTGAACGACGCCCAGAACGCCATTGCTCCCTCCAACCCAGGCTGGCTGGATGGCTACCTAGACGAGTTAGCTTTCTTCAACCAGGAGCTGACCAGTAGTGACATTTTGGGTATCTACAATGCCGGTCTCGCTGGCCAAAGCGTCACCACACTTGGCTACGCCTTCGAGCCCTATGTCGATCCCACCGCCGCCGTTCCCGAGCCCGGCCAGGTGGCCGCGTCGCTGCTCCTTCTCGGTGGCATCGGCGGATATGTTTTCCTGAAGCGCCGGAAGACGGCGAAGGCGGCTCAAGCTTCTGCCTGATTTCGAGAAAAAATTTCCCAGCGAAACCGGCGCAGGCGACATCCTGCGCCGGTTTTTTTTGGGGGCGGCTTCGCCGCAAGAGTGGGACGACACGGCGGTCACCCCTCCAGTTGGTTTTTCGATCGGCCCTGCCGCGCCGGGCGCGAGAAGGGGGCACAGGCGTCTCGCCTGTGATAGGCAGTGGCGAGGAAACCCCATCGATACGGAGCCCCAAGGTCCCGGGGAGCGCGGTCGCCCCGGCCGCCGTCGGGTGCGCCCCCGCGCCCGACCTATCGAAAAAATCCACCGGCCTTCGGCCGCATTTTTTTCCAATCACCCCGCGAGGGCGCGTGTTGGTGCGCCCGAGGCGGGCGCGCTCCCCGGGACCCTTGGAGCTGCCGCGCCCATCGCGCAATCAGATTCCCATGCCGAGCCGGCTTTTCAATTCCCTGGACTGGAGGACGAACTTGGCTGGGTTCGATGTTTTGAGCTTTTTGAGGTGTTCCAGTTTCCAGCGAACAGCGGGCATCTCGGAAAGATGCGGACAGGGAGCAACTGACCAGTCGGGCTCGGCTTCGACAAGGCTGGCGAGAAACCGGCGGTGCGCGCTCGAAAGAGCCGCGGGCAATTCCGATTGAAGACGCTCGCGAGTCTCCAAGAGTTCGTCGAATGAAACCGGCTCGCGCGCCATGCCCGCGAACTCGTTCCAAAACGCGGCTGCGATGTCGGCCGGGCGGGAAAACAGAACTTCGTGGACCGGTCGGTTGTGCCCGGCAAGATAGCAAACGAAGCAATCCACGATGTCCGGCGTGAGCCCGCCGGCTTCATACAACCGGTGCACATCGAAAAGATCCCGCGGGTGCTGACGGTCCATCGCGGCGACCAACTTGCTGCCGTAAAGCTCGGCCGGCGCAAGCGTCCTGACCTCGATGCCGGTCGCGAAGAACTCCCTTGCGAAGGGAACCATTTCCCGGGTTTCGACAGGCCGCACGGTGCCACGGAACACATGGTTGACCTCGACTTTTAAAAAACCCGCACCGTGCCGGATGAAGAGTTTGCACTCCTTGCCGCTTTTGGAGGGAACCACCTCGGCCTCGATCCTCAGCCGCGAAAGTTTTTCCCGGGCGGTCGCAAGGGATTCCGCGATGGCGCGCAAGGCCGTCTCCCTCGGAAGGGTGCGGTCGATGAAAACCAGATCGAGATCCACGGAGAGGCGCGGCAGGTCGTTGAGAAAAAGGTTGAGGGCGGTTCCGCCCTTGAGCGCGAACGGGCCTTCTTCGAGAACCGCCGGAGCGGCTTTGATCAACAGGCGGACAAGCTCGATGTATCTCTTATCCATCACGGCTTCACGATGAGTGTGCGGCCACCTTTGATCCGGGAAACCCAACGCCCCGGCCCGGTCCGGCCGGCTGCGGCTTGACGCGCCTCCGCCGCCCATGGCAGCGAAAGCTCCTTCGCCCATGCCACACAGAGCCGCAAGGCCTTTTGTTGCTTACACGCCTGCAACAACTCGCCGAGGACTTCCCTCCTCAAAGACCGCGCGCCCTCCATGATCAGCCTCGCCTCCTCGATTTCCTGATCCACCCCCACCTCGCTCAACATCTCCAACAACGCCCTCTCCGGCACGGACACCGGCGGCCCGCCGGGAGATTCCGGCAAGGGCTTCAAGCCAAATTCGGAATCCAAATTGCCCGAAAAAAGCTGCCGCACTGTGAACCGGCACGAAAACCGTTCCGAAAACCACCCCGGCAACCGATTGTTTTTTTCCCCCCAAAGGGTCAGGGTTTCCTTGGCGGGAAGGTTGTGCCCGATCCCCTGCCAAGCCAAAGCCGTCTTCCCCCCCACATGAAACCCCGGCATGCGCTCCGCGAGAAACTGAAGGCATCCTTCGCGATCCAACCTGTCACCTGCCAGCATATAGGTGCCCCGGGCAAGCCTCTCGAGCCACCCGGACTTTGCATAAAAATGCGCCAAATCGGTGGAAACCCCATAACCCGCAAGTTGGGAGCTATCCAAGGGCCTCCCCCGCGGGGCGGAAATTTGGAGGCGCTTGATGATGCTGGTGCTTCCAGACCGAGACATACTCGGTCTATAGCCGCTATTTCAATCAATCGCAAGGACGATGTTGGGTCGATTGACGAAAAAAATCCAAGCCGATCGGAGTTGCTAGAAGGGGGGCACAGGCGTCCCCGCCTGTGTTGGGCGCTGGCGAGGAAACCCCATCGATGAGGCGCCTTATGGTCCCGGAGAGCGCGGTCGCCCGCTCGCCTGTGGAGTCTTGCCTTTTCTACTCCACCGGGCCCGGCCGCCGTCGGGTGCGCCCCCGCGCTCGACTTGTGGAAAATAAGTCCGGCCTTCGGCCGCATTTTTTCTTTTAACCCCGCGAGGGCGCGTGGTGGTGCACCCGAGGACCTCCGGCTCGTAGAGCCTACGGCTCGGAGAGCGGGCGCGCTCCCCGGGACCCAGGCGCTGCCGCGCCATCCTCCTTCTCTTCCCCTTCGCCGTGTTCTTTGTGCCGCCGTGAGAACCCCAGCCCTCCATCTCCGGCCATTCCGCGCGGTCTGCATTTTACCTGTTTACAGGTATTGCGAAAATCGAGCGCGGTGGACGACATTTCTCCTCGTGCCGAGGGAAGGACTCCCCCTGCTGAAAACCAAAACACCAAAATCCACGATGAAAAAAATCACAACCCTCCTCACCATCGGCGCTGCCGCGATCGGCATTCAGAGCGCTTCGGCCAATCTCATCATCAACGGCAATTTCGAATCCGGTGATGACACGGGTATCTCATCGGACTATTTTTTCCGCTTCTTCGGCCCAGACGCGGGGGCTGGACAATACACTGTTGTTAACAGATTGCAGGATTTCCACCGGGGAATTGCCGCGCTCGGGAGTTTGTCCGGATTTGGAGGGTCCGGGTTTTATTATGCCGCCAACGGTGCCTCTTCCACGGAACAGTCTCCTTGGTATCAAATCATCAATAATCCCAGCATCACTTTAACGACGGATACGAATTCCCCCGTTTACTATCGATTCGAAGCCCGAGTCGCCAATACCGTTCCCTACCCAGCCTATGCGCCACCGAATCTCGCCTTTGAAATCCAAGTCGACGGCGGGGCGTGGAACACATTTACGGAAACCCCTCTTCTTTCGCAGCAAAACCAATGGATTCTGACATACGCCGACACCTACTTGGTGAATACTCCCACGAGCCTCGGCTTCCGACTGCGCAATCTCGCAACGGCAGCATCTGGAAATGACTTCGCATTGGATAACATCTACTTTGGGGAAACTACTCTTTCCCCAAGTTATCTTGCAGGAACCACGGCTATTCGCTCCGCCGGTGATATTGAAAATCCAAGCAACCTTGCTTCCGCCGTGCCCGCGCCGGGTCAGATTGCTGCCTCGCTGGTGCTCCTCGCGGGCATCGGCGGATATGTTTTCCTGAAGCGCCGCAAGGCCGTGAAGGCGGGCGTGACTGCGGCCGCTTGACTGGAGCAAGCCTCACAAAAACCGGTGCCGGAGAAATCCGCGCCGGTTTTTTCTTTGTCGATGGGGGCGGCTGCGCCGCAAAAGTGGGACCCCTCGGCGAGGCGTCCCTACCCATCGTTTTCGATGGGCGCTGCCGCACCGGTCGCGCGTTCGGCGTCTCCGTTCGTTCCAAAATGGTAGGGTCGGCTCGCCGCAGCGGACCCAAACTTCAGGCGCGAAGCGCCGTCTCTGGGAACAGGGCCGGCTTCGCCGCGGGAGTGGGACGCCTACGGCGGCCGTCCCTCCAGGTTTGGATTCGGGCAAGGAATGGAGTTTTGGGTTGCGGAGGCACGGGCGGGCGGGTTTTTTAGCCGTTAGGATTTTATGAAGAGACCACCAAAATTCGGCAAGGCGCGGGTGCGGGGCAGGCGGGCTTTGCGGAGTTGGATTTTCCGCGTGGCCGTGGTGCTGGCGGTGCTGGGGGGGACGGGATATGCGGGGCTGTGGGCGTTCGGGAAGCTGGAGCGGAGGCAGAGCCGGGGGCTGGTGGCGAAGGCGGAGGGGTATTTGAAGGAGGGGCAGGGGGAGGAGGCGCGGATGGGGCTGGAAACGGCGTTGCGGCTGGATCCGAAGAATGCGCAGGCGTTGCGGATGCTGGCGAGGCTGAGGGAGGCGCAGGGGGCGGGGCCGGAGGCGATGGATGCGATGCGGCGGCTCTCGGAATCCGGCCAAATGACGCTGGATGACCTCTCGGCGTATGCGGTGATGGCGGCGAGGCAGGGGGACATGCCGCTGGCGGAGAGGCTGGCGGATGCGGCGGCGCGGGGGGGGAATCCGGTGTTGGGGCATTTGCTGAGGGCGGAGGTGGGGATGGCGGGGAACAACACGGAGGGGGTGGAGAAGGAATTGCGGGCGGCGGCGGAGGAGGACAAATCGGGCATGGCGGCGATGCCGCTGGCGAGGTTCCTCATTTCGCAGGGGCTCACGGCGCAGTCGGGGCCGGAGGTTCTGGAAATCCTGCGGGGTGCCTCGAAGCGGCAGGATGCGGTGGGGGCGGAGGCGCTGGCGATGGGCCTCCGGAGCGGCGTGGTGCCGAGGGCCGAGGTGCAGCAATGGATCGCGGCGGCGAGGTCGCACCCGGGTGCGGGGCCGAGGGTGTGGGCGGCGGCGGATATGGTGGAGATCGCGCTGGATCCGAAATCGAAGGGCGATGTGGCGCGGCGGGCGGCGGAAAGGGTGCGGGGGAAACCTGTGGAGGAGCGGGTGGCGGTGATGGCCTGGGCCATGCAGGTGGGCGAGCCACAGGTGGCCTCGGGGTTGATCACGCCGGAGGAGGCGGCGCAGGTGGCGGGGGTGTTTTCGGTGTGGCTGGATTCGCTGTCCATGCAGGGGCGCTGGGACGAGGTCTCGGCGGCGCTGATGCGGGAGGGGCAGCCGTTGCCCGGATTCCTGGCGGAGCTTTACCGCGGGCGGGCGCTGGTGGAACGGGGCAAAGTGGAGGAGGGGAGGCAGGCGTATGCGAAGGCGCTGGAGGCGGCCTATGCGAAGCGGGAGGATTTCATCCAGGCGGTGGCGTATCTGGGGACGGCCGGGGAGGATTGGGCGTTCGAGCAGGGGTTGCGCCGGGCGCTCAAGGATTTTCCGGACAAGCGGGGCGATGTGATGCGGGCCGTGGTGCCGGCGGTGGCGGCGCGGCGGGATTTGGCGCGGACGCTGAAGGTCTACGAAATCGCCTCGCAGGTGGAGGGGATGGACGGGGACCTGACTATGCAGAATGACAGGGATTACCTCGCGCTGGTGCTGGGGATGCCGGTGGATGCGCGGGCGGTGGCGCTGCGCAGCGAGGCGAACCCGCGGGATTTTTCGTTCCGGGTAACGAATGCGATGGCGCTGCTGCGCGCCGGGCGGGGCAAGGAGGCGCTGAAGGTGCTGGAGGATTGCGAGCCGGATGTGCATGTGGAGTCGCTGGTCCCGAGCCAGCGGATGGTGGTGGCGGCGGCCTTGGCGGCAGGCGGGAAGCCGAAGGAGGCGGAGTATGTGGCGGCGACGATTTTGCCGGCATCGCTTTCGGCACAGGAGGCGGTTTTCTTGGTGGAGGAACTCAAAAAAGCGCTGCCGGTCCAGGGGAGTGGCGGTGGGTAGGTTTTGGAAATGCGAAATGGGGAATGGGGGAATGGGGGAATGGGGGATTGCCCGCGGAGGCGCGGAGGCGCGGAGGATGGTCGGGTGGCGGCGGGGTTTTCTACCGAAGTCGGCCGGCGCGCCTTTCGCTCCACAAAAAGTCCGAAGGAACCATGATTGGCATCCCGTAGCATGAGCTTCCAAGAATTTCTATGAAGTCCTCCCTATCCAAAGTCAAAAGCACATCGGCCCAAGCCAAGGCGGTGAGAAGCACGGGCCGGTCCTTGCTGGCTGGAAAGACAAGGGCTTTGTCAAAAGAAACAATATCGTCCACGAGTTCGACCCGTTGGCGCATCGATGCCCATGCGGCGGTGGACTCGAACGGGAATTTCGCGAGGTTCTTTTCCACTTCTGCCAAGACCCATGGGCTGGAGAGGAGCTTCCAGCCTTGATCGGCATCCAATTCAAACAGGGCACGCGAGGCGCCGGAGGAGGACCTGCAGGCGGCGAGAATAACGCTCGTGTCGAGGAAAACCCTCACGCTCCACCCAAGAACCTGCGGTATCCCTGTTCATCATCGGCGACCCATTTTTCGATGGTCTGGACTGGAATGTCGCGGGGGGGCGGGAGTTGCCCGTCTCCGCTGCGGAGGCGGGCCAGGAGAAATGAAACCAGTTCCTTTTTTTGGTCGAGCGGAAGGCGGTCGGCGGCATTTTCAATTTCCAGAAGCGAACTCATGCAGAAAATGTGGTTCCGCGAACACTGTTTGTCGAATTCGAATCCATTCCGGCGGGTCCGGCGTCCGGTTTGTGCAGCCAACGGATCGGAGAGAGGCAGCGCCCTGCCTGGGGTGGACAGGGGTGGTAGAAATTAAACTATGGATAAAGACCACGAATATGCGGATGGGGAGAGGTTGAGTCCTCTCGTGCTGGGCGGGCTGGCGGTTTTGGGCTTCGGGCCGCTGTTGGCGCAGTTTTTTGCGAACCTGTGGAAGTTTGACACCTACCAATTTTTCCCGCTGGCTTTGGCGGGGGCGGGGGTGCTGGCTTGGCGGGGGTTGAAGGAGGCGGAGCGGCCGCTGGAGCCGGGTTCGCTTTGGTTGGTGCTTCCGGTTTTGTTGGCGAGCTTGTTCCTGCAAGCCGTGGCGGCGGTGATGTGGTCGCCTTGGATCGGGATGGCGGCATTCCTGCTGGCGGTGCTGGCGGCGGCGTGGTGGCTGGGCGGGTGGAATTTGACGAAGGCGGTTTTCCCGGCGTGGGTGATGATGCTCACGGTGCTGCCGCCGCCGCTGAAACTCGACGAGAGGTTCGCGCTGCTCCTTCAGGAATGGGCCACGGCGGGGAGCAGCCGGGTGATGGGGTTGCTGGGAATCCCGCATTTCCTGAGCGGCCTTGTGATCGAGATTCCGGGGCAGCGGATGCTCGTGGAGGAGGCGTGCAGCGGCATCAACTCGGTGCTGTTCATGACATCGGCGTGCGTTTTTTACGCGATGTGGAAGAGGCGCGGGCTTTTCTTCCTCGGGGCCATGTATGCGGTGACAATCGCGTGTGTGCTCTTCGGCAACCTGGTGCGGATCACCGTCGGCGCCTGGGCGCTGTTCGAATACAAGATCGACCTCTTCGTGGGCTGGAAGCACGAGGCGGTGGGGCTGGTGATGACGGGGATTTACCTGCTTTGCATCGTGGGCAGCGAGGCGGCGCTGGGGTGGATTTTCCGGTCGCGGGTGCGCGAGGATCGTCTGCCCGAGCCAGTGGAGGGTGATCCGGCGGATGTTCTGAAGGGAATTGAATTTGGCGGGGGGTTGAAATTTTTGGCGGGAGTCTTCGCCGTGCTCTGCGCGGTGCAACTTCTGCGTGGGTGGGATTTCCATTTTCAAAAGGAACAGAACCGCGTGGTGAATCCGGAGTGGATGGATGGCTCGGCGAAATTTTCGATGCCGCGGGAGGTGGATGGCTGGCGGCTCGTGGGCGAGGAGAAGCCGGTGCCCAAGAAGGCGGCGTTCGAGGACGGCGTTTATTCGCACATCTGGCAGTTCCAGCGCGGCGGGATCGCCGCGACGGTGTCATTCGACTACCCGTTCTTCGGCTATCACGATGTGAGGGTTTGCTACAAAAACAACGGTTGGGAGATTGGGGATCCGGTCCTCCAAAAAGCGGCGGCGGAGAATGGAATGATGCCGTGCCTGTTCGTGCCGCTTTCGCGTGAGGGAGGAGTGAAGGCGGATTTGTTTTTCAGCACAGTGGACGAGTCGGGCGTCTGGTTGGAGGAGCCGGGGAAAGTTCTCAGCCAAACCGGCACGGCCATGGATGAGGGATCATTGCGTGAGCGGTTGGCATACCGTTTTGCGCGGCTCAGGGAGGTGGCGGAAGAACAACCGGACTCGATGAACTACCGCGTGCAAGTCCTCGCGGCAGCTCGCGGCGGGTTGAGTGACTCCCAGAGGAGCGAAGTCGAAGGCCTTTTCCGCGAGGCGAGGGTTTTGTTGGCCAATCAGTTTGTGAAACCCTCCGCTACTCCCACTCCGACTCCCGTGGTGGCTGAGGATCTCGCTCCGCTGCCGACAGGCACTCCAGACGCCACTCGAAGAGCGATCGAGGAGGCAATGAAAGCGGGCGAGGTAGAGGCGGATAAAGCAATCGATCCCACGAAACGAGCGATCGAGGAGGCGAAAAAGGCGGCGGAGTCGGCCGGATCGGAAGTGATGGACGCCACCAAGAAGGCGATTCTCGAGGCCAAGAAAGAAGCGGAAGCCAAGCTGGCCGAAGAGGAAAAAGCCAAGCGGGAAAAAGCCGCCCAGCCGGAGTAATTCTCGCCACACGAGGGCTCCGAAGAATCGCGTGGGCTCATGTTGAAAAAACTTCTGCCGCATTGGCTCAACGCTGCTCTGCTTGTTTTCGCGACTGCGGGTGCGCTGTGGTTTTTGCTCGATCGGGCTTGGAATCCCGGATGGCTGGGCCATCTGCGAATTGACCCGCTGGTTTATCATGCGCGGGCGGAGTTTTTTCACGAACACGGCTCGTGGGCTGGACTTGGGTTCAACGAATACCAACCCGGGGCGCTTTGGTTTTTTGCCGCGGTGGGAGTCGCTGCGGGAGACTTGTCGGAGTTCGACGATTTTCTCCGCGCGCTGATGGCCGTGAACTGCGTGATTCTCGCCGCCCATGTTCTCCTCGCCGGCATTTTTGGAGGCCGATTTGCTCCTTGGCTGATGCTCGCGCTGGCGACGGCTTGCGGGCCCATCCTGCTTTTTCGCTTCGAGCTTTTTGTCTCGCTGCTCGTGATCTCTGGATGGTTGCTCTGGAGGAGTGGAAGGTTGGCTGCGGCGGGTGCTTTGCTGGGTTTTGCCGTATCCGCAAAACTTTATCCGGTTTTGCTCGGTCCGCTTTTTCTGATCGATGCGTGGCGCCTTGGCCGCTGGCCTCGTGTCGCAACAGGCCTTGCGGGGTGGGGGATAGGTTTGGCGTTGCCGATTTTGGCCCTCTCTGCCTTTGGCACGAGACCATGCGAGGTGATCGACGCCCTCCGATACCACTTCGACAAGCCGGTGGGCATCGATGGATTCCAAGGCTCCCTCATCCCGGTTTTGCAGGAGCTTTTTGGCATTCCATTGCGCAACGCTCCGCGCAACGGGATCTACGGATTTGATTCCGACCTCGGTATCGCTGTGGGTTTGATTGCTTGGCTTTGGGTGCCGCTGGTTCTTGCGGTGATGTTTCTTGTCAGGCGAAAGAGCGGGGGAAAAGCGTGGCCCGAACCTGCGGCCTTGTTTGTGATTTTCGGGATCTATGTGGGTCTCGGAAAGCTGATGGCACCGCAGTATGTCTGGTGGGCTGTTCCGTTTCTCGCCTTTGCTTCGACGGCAGTTTTCTCGGTTCGGCAACTTCTTGCTATCTCGACTCCGCTGCTTGCCGCGCTGGCGATTTCGCAAATTGTCTACCCGCTCAATTACTCCGAATTCATCGAGTCGTTTTCCGGTCAACCGCTGGCGAACCGTTTGTTTTGGATCAACGCCACAAAGAATGTCCTTTGGCTTTTGTCTATCGTGCTGGCGGCCGTCTTTTTCCTTCGCTCCCCGAAAAAACCTTTGATCACTTGAGGCGAGTCAAACCCGCCACCCACTTGCCGCGATCGACAAGTTTTGGCTTCGCAAAGCTGCACTTTTGAAGCGCCCGGCAGACCTCTTTCGCCTGCTTTTTCAAAACTCCCGAAAAAATCAACCATCCGCCCGGGCGTAGTTTTCCTGCCAGGCCGGGTGCGGATTCCATAAGCAACTCGCTGTAGAGATTTGCGAGAACCACATCAGCAGGGCCAAATTTTCCAATCTTTCGCGAATCCGCCACTGAGAGCGAAATTCGCCGACAGCCGTTCGCCTTTGAATTGTCTTTGGCGACCCGGATGCAAACCGGATCGAAGTCGAATGCATCCACCCGCGCCGCGCCCAGTTTCTCCGCTGCGATCGCCAGAATTCCAGTGCCCGTGCCGGCATCGAGGGCGCGCCAGTCTGCAGGCAGTTTTCCAGCAATGTCGCAGAGCAACCTCAGGCATGTGGCCGTCGTCGCGTGATCGCCGGTTCCAAAAGCCATCCCTGCAGGAATCCAGATTCCACGGCCATCTTCGGACTCCTCCCGAAATGCCGCCTCGTCTTCGTAAATTCTCAATTTTCCGCGAATCGAGATCGGCGCCCTCGGCCTCGCAGGGTCACCGGTCCAAACTTCCGGCGACAATTTCGCCACCTTTCCACCGAATTTTTTTCGAAGCAGCTCCAGTTCGCCTTGGGTTCCAAAAACATGAACTGTCATGGACTCCGAACCCGGCCGCGAAAGCATCATGATCCTCTGCGGATCAATTTCCACGAGCCGAAGGCTCCAGAGTTCCTCCATCCGCGCCGTCGTTCTTCGGGTCCATCGATGCATGGTTGTTAGGTCCTGCAAAATCTTGCCCGAAACAGTTTGTTGAAGGGGATGCTTTTGTAACGTTTGCGTGAAAACTCTGCCCGAAAAACCCTGAGTAAAAAAAGCTTGTTTTTGGACTTGGTTTGGGAGGATTTGTGCATGAATGAAACCCCTCGGATTAGTTTTTACCCTATTCGCCGCTGCTTTCATAGTTTTTGCGCTTCCCATATTCGCACCTGTTCCGGAAGTGACGACAAACACTGCAGACCTTGCACGCCGAGATTCCGCGTCCGGAAAAGCCATCAATCACGCCCCTCAAACCATTCAAATACCGAATCCAAGCGGGTCTGCCCCGTCGCCTGCGCGGATGGATGCCGACTTCGTATTTGGGACTGCTGGCCCAGTCATTCTGGAGCAAATCCCAGCAGGCCGTTTCCGCAAGCAATTACTCTCGCTTCCTGAAGCCATACGAGACGTTGTGCTCAGGAAACTTGGCGAAAATCTTATTCCCTCTATCGACCTCCATTCCCTTCACATCGACCGGGATGGAATGCTGTATTATTCCTGCTCCGCACTATCAGTCGATGGGGAGGAAGTCCCGCAGGCGGCGTTTGCGCCGTCTGAAGCCCCCGTTCCGGTTTCCTCCCCCCCCGCGCGGAGTAGCCGACCGGGGTCCGCGAATGTCATCTATCTTGATTTCAACGGGCATGACGTCACTGGGACTGCGTGGAATACGAACCGGCCCGCCACTCTGCAATGCGTCGCTTACGACCTTGATGGCGACCCCACCACCTTCAGTGATTACGAACAATCGCAGATCATCGAAATCTGGGAGCGTGTGGCGGAGGACTACAGACCTTTCGATGTGAATGTCACCACTGTCGAACCCCCTTCTTTCGGCCCCACGGTCGCCCGCGCCTTGATCACCCGGAACACAACATCGACCGGCCAGCAAAACCCCAGCCCGAACGCTGGCGGCGTGGCCTACCTCGGGGTTTTCGGGCAAAACAATTTCCACACACTCTACTCCCCCGCTTTTGCCTACCACAACCGCGTGGGAAACACCGCCGCCAACATCGCAGAGGTCATCTCCCATGAAGTCGGGCACAATTTCGGCTTGAACCACGACGGGGGTTCCGGAGGCGAATACTATTCCGGTCACGGCACCGGGGAGTCCTCCTGGGCGCCGATCATGGGGGCTAGCTATGGGCGGAACTTCACCCAATGGTCCAAGGGTGATTACGTCGGCGCCACCAACAGGGCCCAAGACGACATTGCAATCATCGCCGCCAAGACCGGGAATGCCACAGACGATGTCCCGGCGACGCTGGGCGGCGCCAACACCATCGCCCTTTCCGGCGGAGCGTTCCTTGCAGATGGTTTTTTCATTGGCCCGAATGCTGATGTGGACCTCCACCGAATCGAGGTCGACCAGAGTGCCGTTTCGATCTATGCGGAATCCTTCAAGGTGCCGGGCGGGTCAAACTACGGATCCAACCTCGGCATCCAACTGGAACTCATTTCTTCAGTCGGCAACCTCATCGCAGCAGCACCAAACCAGGGCCAATCCGCCGCATCCATCTCCACCACCGTGGCGCCGGGCACCTACTACATCCGCATCGCCGGGACCGGGAACGGGTCGCCCATGGCCAGCCCGGCGACGGGATTCACCGCCTACGGAAGCATGGGCGCCTACCGCATCTACGGAACGATCGGCGGAGGAAACGGCTCGTTCTCCCCGCTGGTCGCAACGGGTGCTTCGGGGTCGACCACGCGGAATTCGACAGTGCTTTCCGCCACGGTCAACCCGCGCGGGCTTTCGACCGCGTTCTTCTTCCAATACGGAACCACCGAGTCTTTTGGCTCCAACACCCCCACCCAAACCGCCGGGTCGGGAACCTCGAATTCTTCGGTTTCCGCCAACCTCTCCGGCCTCGTCCCATCGACCACCTATTTTTATCGGGCCGTGGCACAAAACTCGGCCGGCATCAGCTATGGGGCCACGCAAAGTTTTTCCACGATCAGCAACAGCACAGCGCTCCAATCCCTCGCCATTTCCAATGGAACGCTGTCCCCGGTCTTTTCCTCGGCAACCCGCGACTACACCGCGTCGGTGCCGCACACAACCACATCGCTGACTGCGAGCTGGACAACAGCGCACCCCTCGGCGGTCTCACAAGTCCGCTTCAATACGGGCAATTTCAGCACCAACCCGGGCGGCACGACTTCCGGAGATTTCGCGCTCGCCGTCGGAAACAACACAATAACAATCCGCGTGACCGCGCAGGATGGAACAACCTCTGGCAATCACACCATCCGAGTGGCCCGGGCGCGGTCCAGTGATACGTCCCTTTCATCCCTCTCGCTTGGGGCCGGTGCCTTCAGTCCGTCGTTCAGTTCCTCGACATCGAATTACTCCCTGAGTCTCGCCAACCTGGTTTCCTCCACCACCATCAACGCCACAAAACTTACCTCAGGCGGAAAGCTCGAAGCGCGCGTGGGAACCGGGAAATTTGTGGTGCTCACATCCGGGCGCGCCAGCTCGGCATTCGCACTCGCCCCGGGCAACAACACGCTTGAGGTGAAGGTCACCGCAGACGATGGCACCTCTACAGCCAGTTATTTCTTCTCCATCCAGCGCACGCCGTCTGGAACCTTTCTCTCCAACTTGCTCCCGCGTTGGAACACATCGAACCTGACGATGTCCCCAGCTTTTTCCTCCAACACTTCGAGCTACTCCCTCACGGTTGCGAATTCGGTCTCGGCCTTGACCATCCAGCCAACACTTGCCGAGGCGAATTCCAGCGCCTCGGTGCGGATCGGGTCGGGGAACTTCACGGCGATTGCGTCCGGCAAGACAAGTTCGGCGCTGCCCCTGGCGGTCGGCCCGAATTCCGTGCAAATTAAAGTTCTCTCCGACGACAAGATTGCTTCGCAAACCTATTCGCTTGAGATCGACCGACTGACCGCGCCCGTCGCCAACTCCGTTGGCGCGGTGACCCTGGACGGCATCACGCTCTCGGGCACGATCGATGCCCGCTCCACTGCAGCGTTTTTCCAACTCGGAACGACCACGGCATTCGGGACCAACCTGCCGGTTTCCTTCGCAGGGGGCAACGGAACGGCACCGGTTTCCACCACCACCGGTGCTCTGCAAGCCTCCACATTGTATTTCTTCCGCTTGGCTTCGCAATTCGGAGGGATCACGGACAATGGAACCACCGGATCCTTCCTCTCCCCGGTCCGACTGGTCCTGTCGCCGGCATCCGTGACGGGGGGCAATGCCACCGGGATTGCCGCCGGAGCAACTTTCACCGGGTTCGGAACACCCGCCACCAATTCCGAAGGGGACATTGCCTTCAACGCCACGGCGGCGTTTGCGGGTTCGAATGCCACGAACAATGCGGGCATTTGGGCCGTGGGGAACGGAACCCCGAGGCTGGTGGCGCGGATCGGGGCGAATGCGACCGGGGGAGGGGTGTTTTCGATGCTGGGCGAACCGGTTGTCGACAACCTCGGGAGGATCGCATTCACAGGTTCGCTGCGCACCGGTGTCGGAGGGGTGGTGAAGGCCAACTCCACCGGAATCTGGCAGGCCGCAGCCAATGGCACGGTTTCTCTGGTGGCCCGCGCCGGCAGCGCGGCGCCCGGGGCAGAGGGGACTGTGTTTTCATCATTCACCAGCCTAGTCGCCGGGGATGGTGGCATCGCCTTCAGGGCAACGTTGGCTTCGGGCACCTCGAATGTGACGGCCTCGAACAACGGTGGGGTATGGGCGCAAGGCGCCAATGGCAGCCTGGTGCTTGTGGCGCGCACGGGGGCGATCCCGACGCCCGCACTTTCATCAGTTTCGATTTTCACTGCGGAAGCCGGGCAGGGCGGTCAGGCCAGGCACTTCAATAATTCCGGAGACCTTCTGCTGCTGGCGAAATTCGGCACCGCACCGCAGGGAATCTACCGGGCACGATTCCCGGCATTTGCGCTCAACGCCACAGCGCCGCTGGCCGCGGTGGGTTCTGCGGTTCCGGGGGTGGCGGGTGCCGTGTTTAGCACAATCTCAAATCCCATCTTAAGCGCATCCGATGAAGTGGCGTTCCGTGCAACATTCAGTGGCACCGGGGTCTCCTCCGGTAACAATACCGCTATATTCGTCTATCCCGCCGGAGGCAACGCCTCGCTTGTCGCGCGAACCGGCACCGCATTTGCGGAAGGCCGCGTGTTCCAAACCTTGTCCTCGCCGATTTTAAATGGCGCCGGACAAATCGCATTCACTGGGACCTTAAGAACCGGGATCGGTGGGGTTGTGACAGCGAACGCAACCGGCCTGTGGGTGGTGTCGCCGGAAGGGGACATCCAAACGGTAGTGCGGGTGGGGGATGAGGCACCGGGATTGACGGGAGCGCGGTTCGCCTCCTTCGCCCAGATCGCATATCCCGACGAGGGCGGTATTGCGTTCTTAGGCACGCTTGCCACGGGCGCCGGGGGCACCACCACGGCAAACAACACCGGCCTGTGGTCCTCGCCCTCGCCCGGAGAGCCGCCGGTTTTGGTGGTTCGGACCGGGGATAGTTTCACGGTCGGCGGGGTGGCGAAAACGGTTTCGGCAATCGGGATCTTTGCGCCGGCGGCTAACACCACGGGGGCGGGGCGGGGTTTTGATTCCCTCGGGAATTTGGCCTTCAGGCTGACTTTCACGGATAAGTCCTCGGGGATTTTCTTGTATTCACCGTGAGTCGGCCTCGAGAGGTTCTTTCCTTCTTTTTCTTGTGACACGTTCCGAGCTGCCGATAGATTCCCCGCCGGTCGGCTTTCAGGGAACAGCTCCGGCCGACTCTTCAAACCATGAGCGCTTCAAAAAAACACGAAATCACCATTATCTACGGCGACGGAATCGGGCCCGAAGTCGTCACTTCCACCCGCACACTCATCGATGCGGCCTGTCCGAACATTGTTTGGGAAACCGCCGAGGCTGGTGCCGAGGTTTTCAAAAAAGGCATCGCCTCCGGGGTGCCGCAGGAGACGATTGATTCGCTCAACCGCACGCGCGTCGCACTGAAAGGCCCGCTCGAGACGCCGGTGGGCTTTGGTGAGAAGAGCGCGAACGTCACGCTGCGCAAACTTTTCGAGACCTTCGCCAACATCCGCCCCGTGCGCGAATTCCCGGGCGTGCCGACCCGTTTTTCCGGCGCTGGCATCGACATGGTGATCGTCCGCGAAAACGTCGAGGACCTCTACGCCGGCATCGAGCACATGCAAACGCCCGATGTGGCGCAGTGCATCAAACTCATCACAGCAAAGGGCTGCGAAAAAATCATGCGCACCGCCTTTGAATTCGCCCGCTCCGAGGGGCGCAAATCCGTCGCCTGCGCGACCAAGGCGAACATCATGAAAAAAACCGAGGGTCTCGTGAAATCGACCTTCGAGCGCATCGCGAAGGAGTATCCGGACATCGAGTCCTGGCACATCATCATCGACAATTGCGCCCACCAGCTCGCGAAAAAACCCGAGCAGTTCGATGTCATCGTGACCACGAACATGAATGGCGACATCATTTCGGATCTCGGCTCGGGATTGATCGGCGGCCTTGGTTTCGCCCCCGGCGCCAACATCGGTCACGATGTCGCAATCTTCGAGGCCGTCCACGGCTCCGCTCCGAAATACGCGGGGAAGGACACCATCAATCCCACCGCGATGATTCTCTCCGGAGTGATGATGCTCCGCCACATCGGCGAGTTCGAGGCGGCTGACAAAATCGAGAACGCGCTTCTTTACACGCTCGAGTCCGGCGTCCATCCGCGCGATGTGGTCACAGACACCCCACCGGTCGGAACCAAAGCCTTCACTGACGCGATTCTGAAAAACTTCGGCAAAAAGCCCGTGAACTGGAAAACCCGCGAGCGCACCCCGATGAAAGTCCCGGCGCGCCCCGCCACCACCGCCATCAACAAAGTCGAGAAGCGCGAGACCATCGGCCTGGATGTCTTCGTGGAATTCGACGGCACCGCTGCGGAGATCGGTCCGAAGGTCGAGGCCGCCTGCAAGGGCACTGGGTTCAAACTCAAAATCGTCTCGAACCGCGGCACGGTCGTTTATCCGCTCACCGGCACCTCGCCCGATGTGGTGAATCAATGGCGCTGCCGCCTCTACCTCGAGCAACCGGTGGTCGAACCCGCCATGGCGCAGGTGAACGGGCTCCTCGAGTCGATCGAAGGCCAGGGTCTCCGCTGGATGCACATCGAGAAACTTTGCAAGTTCGACGGCGTCGAGAGCTTCACAAAGGCGCAGGGCGAAAACTGACTGCGCCCCGCGCCTTCTTTTGCTTGTTCGCGCACTCCGCCTGCCGATAGATTGCCACTCCGAATCCGCCCCGCGGCGGTGATCTTGAAATTCCAAAAATGAGCGAAACGGCAACTCCAGTGGCGATGGTCAATGTTCAGATCGATGGCGAGTGGCTGCAGTTCCCGAAAGGCACGCGCGTGATCGAGGCCTGCATGAAAAGCGGGAAGTTCATCCCGCACTATTGCTACCACCCGAAGCTCAGCTCGCCGGGGAATTGCCGCATGTGCCTTGTCGAAACCGGCCGCCCGAAAATGACGCCGGACCGCCAACCGGTCCTCGATGCCAACGGCCGCCCCGAAATCGCCTGGGGGCCGAAGCCCGAGATTTGCTGCGCGCTCGAGGTCGCCGAGGGCATGGGCGTGCGCACCACTTCCCCGCTCGTCGAGGAGTGCCGCAAGGGCGTGATGGAATTTCTCCTCATCAACCACCCGCTCGATTGCCCGATTTGCGATCAGGCCGGCGAGTGCAGGCTCCAGGAATTTTCCGTCGAATTCGGCAAGGGCGAGTCCCGCTTCCACGAGGAGAAGGTGAAAAAGCCGAAGCGCGTGGATATCGGCGAGCGCATCGTGCTGGACGACGAGCGTTGCATCATGTGCTCGCGCTGCATCCGCTTCATGCAGGAAATCGCGCACGACGATGTGCTGGGCTTCCTGAACCGCGGCAGCCACACGACCCTCTCGGTCTACCCGGGCAAGCGGCTCGACAGCAATTATTCGCTGAACACCGTGGACATCTGCCCCGTGGGCGCGCTCACGAGCAAGGATTTCCGGTTCAAGATGCGCGTCTGGTTCCTCAAGGAAACCAAGAGCATCGATGTGAGCTGCGGCACCGGCGCAAACATTCTCATCGGCAGCCGCGAAAATATCGTCCACCGCATCACGCCGCGCGAAAACGACGAGGTGAATTCCTGCTGGATGCCGGACAGCCACCGCCTGAATTTCCATTACCTCCACAGCGACGACCGCCTGAAGGAGCCGCTCGTGAAGGGCGCCGACGCCCCGTCGAAATGGCCGCGGGCCATCGCCGCCGCCGCCGAGCAGCTCAAGGGCCGCGACCCCGCGAAGACCGCCCTCATCGCCTCGGCGCGCATGACGAACGAGGAACTCTTCCTCGCAAAGCGCCTCGCCGCGGCGCTGAAGATCGAAAATTTCGATGTGCTTCCCCGCCCGCAGAAGGGCGACGGGTTTTTGGTCTCCGACGATGGGAACCCGAACACCTCGGGCGCGAAAATGCTCGGGCTGGCCACCGGCCGCCTGGCTTCGATCGCCGAGGGCGTCCGCAACGGCCAAATCTCGGGCCTCATCGTGCTGGGCGAGGATGCCGTGGATTGCGGGATCCCCACAGCCGACCTCGCGAAACTCGAGGCGCTCGTCGCGATGGGGATTTTGGCGAACCGCACCACGCCCTACGCCACGGTGCTGCTGCCTTCGAGCGCCTGGGCGGAAAAACGCGGGACGATGGTGAACGCCAAGGGCCGCCTGCAGCGCCTCAACCAAGCCATCCAGCCGCCAGGCAATGCGCGCGACGACTGGGAAATCCTGCGCGACCTCGTGCAGGCCGTGGGCGGGTCGAACGGCGTTTACTCGATCGAGGAGGTCTTCAAGCTCATGGCTTCCGAAACCCCGGCGCTCGCCGGATTGACGATCAGCCGGGTCGGCGACCTCGGCGTGCAACTCCAGCTGGGCGCCTGAAGATGCCCCGGCTGGTTTTCCTGGCGCTCCTCCTCGCGCTCGCCGGATGCGCCGGCCGCCCCGCCGAGCCGCCCCCGCAGCGCTTCGTCCGCATCGATTGGCTGGGGAACCAGTGCTACCGCATCACCTCGTCGATCGGCACTTCGATCCTGACGAACCCCTTTGAAAACGGCACCGGCGGCCGCAAGTTGCCCTCGCCCCTCAAGACCGACATCGTGCTCGTCACCTCGGAGAAGCCGGAATTCAACAACATCAATGCGATTGAAAACCAGCCGGCCATCCTGCGCGGTGGCGTGGGCATCGGGCTCACCAGCGTGACCGGCATCCCCATCCGCGGCGTCCCCACCTACCGCAACCCCGACCTGCCTTCCTCCGACGGCATGAACCTCGCCTACACCTGGACCATGGATGGAATCCGGTTTTGCTTCGCCGGAAGCGTCGAGCGGCCCTTCACGGCCGACCAACTCCAGCAAATCGGGGCGGTGGATATTTTGTTCCTCTCGCCGGACGGCCTCAGTGCAGCGAATTGCGATGCGCTCGTCGGCCAGCTCCGGCCGAAACTGCTCGTGCCGATGGGCCGCAAGGGACGCAGCTGGACGGTCGGCGAGGTTTACCGCAAGGATGCCCCGAGGATTTCCTTCTCGCGCGAAATGCTGCCGGCCCGCACCGGCACGCTCCTCCTCGCGCCTTGAAAAAGCGCATCCTTGTCATCGGCTCCGGCGGGCGCGAACACGCCCTGGCCTGGAAACTTGCCCAATCCCCGCAGGTGGAAAAAATTTTCACCGCGCCCGGCAACGCAGGCACGGCCGGGGTGGGGGAGAATGTTGCGGTTTCCGCCGCCGACATCCCCGCGTTGGTGGATTTTGCAAAATCGAACCGCATCGATTTCACGGTGGTCGGGCCCGACGATGCGCTGGCGGACGGCGTGGTCGATGCCTTCCTGGCGGCAGGTCTGAAAATTTTCGGCCCCTGCGCCGCCGCGGCGCGTTTGGAATCCTCCAAGGCGTTTGCCAAGGACTTCATGAAGCGCCACGGGATTCCCACGGCGGGCTACCGCGAATTCACCGATCCCGCCGCCGCGAAGGATTACTGCCGCTCGGCGAAATACCCGCTGGTCGTGAAAGCGGATGGTTTGGCGCTCGGCAAGGGCGTCGTGATTGCCGCGGATTTTGTCGAAGCGGAGCGCGCCATCGCGGCGTGCATGGAAGAGCGGGCGTTCGGCGATGCCGGCTCGCGCATCGTGGTCGAGGAATTCCTCGAAGGCGTCGAGTGCTCGATCCACGCGCTGGTGGACGGGAATTCCTACCTGCTGTTCCCCGATTGCCGGGACCACAAGAAAATCCACGATGGCGACCGCGGCCCCAACACCGGCGGCATGGGGACGGTTTGCCCGTCGGGTTCCGTCGATGACGCCCTCTGCGCCCGCATCGAGCGCGAAATCCTGCAGCCGTTCCTCGCGGGGTTGGAAAAGGACGGGCTCCATTTCCGCGGGATGCTTTTCCCGGGGCTCATGCTCACGGCGGACGGCCCGAAAGTGCTCGAGTTCAATTGCCGCTGGGGCGACCCCGAAACGCAATCGCTCGTCCGCCGGCTCGATAGCGACCTGCTCTCGCTGCTCGAAGCCACCGCCGATGGAACGCTCCCTTCCCAAAAACCGGTGTGGAAGGAAGGAGCCGCCATTTGCGTGGTGCTCGCCTCCGGCGGCTATCCGGGGCCGGTGGAAAAAGGCAAACCCATCGGCGGCATCGCAGAAACATCGGCGATGGAGGGGGTGGTGGTCTTCCACGCAGGCACGAAGGAATCGAATGGCCAAATCCTGACAAACGGCGGCCGCGTCCTTGGCGTCACCGCCACTGGGGAAACCCCGGCCGCCGCCCGCACCCTCGCCTACGCCGCCTGCGCCCGCATTTCGTTTGACGGCCTCCAGAAGCGTGGCGACATCGGAGCGCCGAAATGAAAATCCTCACAGCCCTCCTTGCGGCTTCCCTCTGCCTCTCCGCCAACGCCGCGGAGACTGCGCCTTCGCCCACGCCCACGCCGACGATGCGCGAAAACATCGATGCCCTCGATGCCCCGCAATTGCAAAAAGCCATCGAGGTCCTGGAACAGAATTTCCTCTCCTCCGGGGAACTCGACGAAACCGGCCGCCAGCGCGCCCTTCTCGAAGGCCTCGCCACCCGCCTCGCCCCAGGGGTCCTTTTTGCCTCCGGCGGCGAAGGGGCAAAGCCCACCCACCACGCCTTCCTGGCCGAAATCCTCGACGGCAAGGCCGGCTACATCCGCCCCGGCGCGATCGATTCCTCCTCGCTGGCGCAGCTCGATGCCACGCTGAAGAAATTTTCCGACAAGGAACTCCCCGCCGCCATCCTCGACCTGCGCCAGCTCCCCGGCGGCAGCGCGTTCGACACCGCCGCCGAATTCGCGAAGCGCTTTTGCCCGAAAGGCTCCATCCTTTTCACCATCCAAAAACCCGGCGCCCGGCAGGAACGCATCTTGACCTCCGATACAGACCCCGCCTTCCGGGGCATCCTCGTGGTTTTGTGCGACGCGGGGACCTCGGGCGCCGCCGAGGCGCTTGCCGCCTCGCTCCGCGCAAATGCGGGGGCCATGGTCGTGGGTGCGCCATCCGCCGGCCAGGCCGTGGAGTTTTCCGATTTCCCGCTCGGCGGGGGCCGCACATTACGCGTGGCTGTGGCGAGGGTGGCGGTTCCCGAAGCCGGGCCGTTGTTTCCCGGAGGGGTGAAGCCCGATGTCGAAATCGGGATGCCTGCGGGGGTCACATTGGAAATTTTCGGGCGCTCCGCCACCGAAGGGCTCGGGCGCTTTGTCTTCGATGTGGAGCGCCCGCGCATGAACGAAGCCGCCCTCATGGCCAACGCCAACCCCGAGATCACCGGCGATGAGGAAACCCAAGCCAAACCCGAGCCGCTCCGCGACACTGCACTCCAGCGCGCCCTCGACCTCGTGACGGCGATTGTTTTCTACAAAAAGTAGCCCGCGCCTTCAGGCGCCGTGGTCCGCCACGACAGTCAGCGAAAGCCCGCCCCTCGCCGCAAAAGCCCCACGCACCGCCATCCGGCGCGGCGCACAAACCGCCACCAGGTCCTCCAGGATGCGGTTGACGATCTGCTCATTGAACGACGGCGTGTTCCGGAACGAGGCGAGATAGTATTTGAGGGACTTCGTCTCCACGCAAAGCCGGTCCGGCACATATTCGATCTGGATCTTCGCGTAGTCCGGCTGCCCCGTCACCGGGCAGAGCGAGGAAAAATCCTCCGTCTCCAGCGTGATCGTGTAGTCCCGCCCCGGGTGGGCGTTGGGGAAGGAATCGAGGATTCCGCGCGAGGGTTCCGTGGGAAACGCCGAAGCCCGCCCGAGCAGGCGCAGCGCGGGTTTGGCAGGTTTTTTAGAGATCTTCTTCACGCCCGCCACCATGGCAGGAAAACCGCCCCGAGACCAGCCGCCTGATTTTTTTTCAAAAAAATTCTAAAGGTCTGTTCTGTTCCCACCGATTCATTGACCAAGGACAAAATCCTAAACAGTGAGGCCAGACACTGAACCAAAGTGGCCCGCCCGCGGAACGGATCCCGCAAAAGAAAGACACGGATATGTCAGTAGTCATCAACACCAATACGCCCGCCTCCCTGGCGAGCTACAATCTCAGCACCACCAACGCGAACCTCCAGCGCAGCCTCAACCGGCTCTCGAGCGGTTCCCGTATTAATTCCTCCTTCGACGATGCCGGCGGCACCGCCGTTGCGATGAAGTTCAACGCTTCGATCAAACGCACAGACGCCACCTTGGCCAACGTCAACAACGC
>JAGWWS010000061.1 GCA_018970255.1 Verrucomicrobiota bacterium
GCCCGCCCGGGCGGTCTGCGCGGCCCTGCGCTCCGCGCAAATCATGGTCCTCGAACGCGCCGACATTAACTTTCCCCGCTTCTTCGAACTTGACGAACACGGAGTGTTTTTGGGCCACCGCAACAAACGAAATACTCTCTCCGACTTTCTCGGCCACAGTCCAACGCGGTGCGCTGGCTGATTGGGAGCGCGCTTCCGTGTTGCCTGCTGCTGCGATTCCAATCGTTCCACTCGTCAAGGAACCGGGGATTCACGGGGCTTTTCACACTCGTGCGCACCGGGCTGTGGGAAAAAATCGATCGGCTCGATTTGTTGCGAAGGTGTGGGACAACCGGTGGGAATGACCGGGCGCCGGCGAGACCCGAGCAGGCCTATTTTCCAAGCTTCGGCTGAAAATTCCATGGGCCAGTCACGCGCAACCAACTTGTCTCGCCAAGGAGGAAGAGCCTGAAATTTTCAAAGCGGTTTTTGATTCAGCCCCCGCGCGCACCGGCTTGGAATCTAACCTAACTTCCCTCTAATTTCTTTGTAATCCATTGTAATTCAATAAAAGTGCGCATAATTGTAGCAAGTAATATTTACTGCTTTTCTATTTTTTACACTTGACATCATGTTTTTGTTCGGTATTTGTGTAGCACATGTTTGTTCAAGCCACCAAATCCCGCAAAAACGGCAAAATCTACACCTCCCATCTCGTCCGCGAATCCTTCCGCACCCCCAACGGCCCTCGCTCCCGCACCATCTGCAATATCTCCAAGCTCCCTCCCGAAATCCGCCACCTCATCACTGCCGCTCTTTCCGGCAAAGCCACCCTTCAAGCCGACTCCATCGAACTCGACTCCGCCCTCGATTTCGGTGGTCTCGCCGTCCTCGTAGACGCCTGGAAATCCCTGAACCTCGACCTCCTCCTCGCCGACATCGGCACTCCCCGTCAACGCGCTCTTCTCAAGGCCATGGTCTTCGCCCGGCTCCTCTTCCCTTGCTCAAAACTCGCCCTCAAAGACGCCGCACAAGGCACGCTGCTCGCCGCAGCCTGCGGCCTCCCAGCCGACGAAGACTTCGATGAGGACGACCTCTACGCCGCCATGGACTCCCTCACCGGCCACTGGTGCGCTTTGGAAAAAAAACTTGCCGCCGAGACATTCAAAACTCCCGTCAGTCTCGCCCTCTACGACCTCACCAGCGTCTACTTTGAAGGCTCCGGTCCCGCACACCTCGCCCGCTATGGACACAGCCGCGATCACCGCTCCGATCGCCCCCAAATCATTCTGGCCGTTGCCACCGACACCCACGGCACCCCTCTCCACATCTCCATCCTGCGCGGCAACCGCGACGACTCCTCCACACTGCAAAGCACGATAAAAATCCTCCGCCGACGCTTTCAAATCCAAAACGCCGTCTTCGTTTTTGACGGCGGCATGAGCAGCAAAATCAACCTCCAGTCCCTCGAAGACGAAGGCCTCGAATTCGTCACCCGCCTCTCCAACTCCACACTCGAAGCCCTCCTCAAAGACCTTCCCGGCGAAAACCAACTCGAACTCACCGACGCCCACCGCCTCATCGAAATCGAACACAACGGCAAGCGCCACGTCATCGCCGGAGGCCCCTGGCGCAAGGATCGCGACCGGGAACGCCGGGAACTCCGCATCGCCAAAGCCGAAGCCGCTCTCACCAAACTCGCCGCCGCCAAGCGCACCAAGCCCGACGCACAAAAAATCGCCAGCCAAGCCGGACGCACCCTCCAGCAGCTCAAAGCCCACAAATACTTCACCTATCGTGTCGATGGCACCGGCATCCTCCAATGGGAACGCAAAGAGGACACCATCGCCACCGAGGCTGCCCACGACGGTTGGTATCTTCTCCACACCAACCTCCCCATCAACCGGGCCGATGCCGCTCAAGTCCAAGGCCACTACAAAAACCTCCTCGAAGTCGAAGAAGCCTTTTGCGAACTCAAGAGCTACCTCCAAGTCCGCCCCGTCTTCCATCGCAAGCCCGAGCGCGTCATCAACCATGTGCGCATCTGCTTCCTGGCCTACTGGATCAGCGCCCGCCTCGCCCGTCAGTGGCGCCTGTGTGGGGAAACCGGCGAAGTCACCCGCATCCTGCGCCAACTCCAAACGATCCGCCTCGGCGCTATCCACCTCAAAAACGAAGGACTCCAAGTCCTCCAACAAATCACCAAAGTCCCCGCCGACCTCAACGCCCAACTCGCCAAACTCAAACTCCTACACCTCTTCGCCGCCCCGCCCGCCTGGGCCAAAAACGCCGAACCAACACAGCCGTAGCCCGAAAAAAATCGCTCCGCTTGTGTTTATCGGCCTCTCCGGTCGAGCAAAAGGGAAGTCAGGTTAATAAACTGCGGCGCCGACGGAGCGTCGCCCTCCATCGGGTGTTCAACTGGTCACCCTCTGAATTGGCAACCCGGCGTGGATCGAATAAATCTCCGCGCGATGTTCGCCCGAATTCTTCTCCTTCTTCTTTTCTGCGACGTTCTGTAGGTCGGCGATTCCTTTTTGCCGAAATCCATCCTTCGGCACGCGGGTGGTGAGGGCGAGAATCCGCTTCCCGCGCGGGCGGGCGCATTCAAAGCCCAGTTCCAAAAACCGATCGGCCTCGATGAGAGACATGTGCTCCAAATACCAGACGTCGAATTTTCATCCCGAAAACAGATTTTTAGAGAAGATGACAGGAATCACAGGAGCGGTTTATGAAAGCGGTTGCTTGGACAAAAAATCCGAAGCGGTTAAGAGCAATTCATTCATCCTCTGTGCTCCCTGTGTCCTTGTGGTTAATCCTGCTGGATTCGGGTTCATGGTTTCGACACGGGATCTCTTGCGCAGCGAAAGCCCGCGTGGCTGCTGCCGGTGTCGGGCGGGGTGCCGCGGCGGGCGGAGGGGCGGTAGCTTTCGCAATACGAGGGGTGGCACAGAAACGAGCCGCCTTTCATCACGCGACGCTCGGCTCCGGGGACCGTCGGAGGGGATGGGTCGCCGGGCATGGGTTTTTCGCCGCTGGCGGTCAACGGACCTTTCGGATCGCAGCAGACTTTTTGATCACCGGCGCGGGCGGCGAAAGTATCGGCTCGATAGAGATCGGAGCACCAGTTCCAAACATTTCCTCCCCTGTCGAAAAGCCCATAGCCGTTTGCGGGAAACGTGCCGACGGGCGAGGTGCCGGCAAATCCGTCAGAGGAATCGTTGCGATATGGGAAACTTCCCGTCCACCGGTTCAGGAAAAATTTCCCGCCCGGATTTTCCTCGTCGCCCCAGGCATAGCGCCTTCCCTCCAAACCTCCTCGGGCCGCGAACTCCCATTCCGCCTCGGTCGGCAGGCGTTTGCCGGCCCACTTTGCATACGCCTGCGCATCTTCCCAAGCGACTTGGACGACGGGATGGTTTTCGCGTCCCGCGATCGAACTCCCCGGACCTTCGGGATGTTTCCACGACGCGCCGGGAGTCCACTCCCACCACTGCGACATGTCGCGAAGATCGACCGGGCCCGGTGTCGCGCGAAAAACCAGCGCGCCCGGCTGGAGCGCATCGTCAGGCGGTTTGGGAGTGCCCGGCGGAAGTTGTTTTTTCAACTCCTCCCAGTCAACCGAGCGCTCGGCCACGGTCTTGTAGCCTGTCGCAGCGACGAATTTCGCGAACTCCGCATTCGTCACCGGATGCACATCGAGAAAAAACGGCGCGACGCTCACGCGGTGGGCGGGCTTTTCATTCGCAAAAGCAAACTCCGCGTTGCTGCCCATCATGAACTCCCCGCCGGGAATCAGCACCATGCCGGGTGGAGGCGGCGAGCGGGACTCCGCGCCGAAGACTGTTCCAAGCGGGAACAGTAAGAGGGCAAGGATTCTCAACAGTGGAACATTTGTTTTCATCCAACGAATCGCCCCGCTGAAGAGGTCCATTGTTTACTTTGCGAACATCTCTCCCAAAACATCGAGGACCCGATCACAGGTCGATGGCGAGAGGCGGCCGAGTTTTTTGACGAGGCGGGCTTTGTCCACGGTCCGGATTTGATCCAGCACGATTTGCCCTTCGACCCCTTGGAACGAGCACGAAACCCGACTGGGATAGTCGCGGCCCTTGCTGGTCATCGGGGCAATGATGACGGTTCCGATATGGCGGTTCATCTCGTCCGGGGAAATGATCGTGCAGGGCCGTCTCTTTTTGATCTCGCGTCCGACGGTCGGATCGAGCGCCACCTGGAATACCTCGAAGCGCTTCATTTCCACTCCCACTCTTCGTTGTCCCATCGTGTGGCAGGCGCGGGGCCGATCGGCAGATTGTCATCGCCTTCCCGCGCCATGCGCGCAAAGGCGGCCGCCCAGCCGGCGCGGGGGTGACGGGGAGACCGGATCAGGATCGCACCATCCACGACATCGATTTCCAACTCGCCCTCGAGTCCGCATTTTTCGATGAAGGGCTTTGGAATGCGAACGCCCCGCGAGTTGCCGATGGGAACTAGAGTTGTTTTCATTCCAGCACTGTATTCACTTTGTAATTACAAAGCAAACACTGCGTTGTTTCAGGGGCGCTGGTTGGAATTTCCGGTTGATGAGGGAAAGATTTCCGCCCAGTCGGTTTTCATATCGACGACGATCCAGCCGCGTCTGGGGGCTGCGGCGAGGGCTTCGACGAGTTTTCCGGTGCTCGGCGGATCGGAGTCGTAGGCGTATTCGCGCTCGGCGTCGGTGTGGTGGACGAGGAGGCCGAAGCTCGGGCGGGGGTTGTTGATCGTTGTGTATTCCAGCATTTGGAG
>JAGWWS010000033.1 GCA_018970255.1 Verrucomicrobiota bacterium
AGAGAGTTCCAGCAACCCTGCTCCGGTTTTGATTAAGTTGTTTGAGCCTGATAGATTGTAAATCCTTACCGTGGAGTTACTTCCCACCAAAACCTCATCAGCAGAACCCGCAAAAACAACTGGCGCTGCAATATTAAAAAAAGCGCCGTCGTTCGAAAAAATCGCAGGTGCATTTGGGGTGGATTGAAAAATGGTGAGAGTATTGGTGCCTTCAATCAGGGCATTTGAACTGGAAATTTTTCCTAAACGCTCAATGGTGAAATCTTGCCCAAGTTCCGAATTGACAGCGCCAACCCCAAGCGCCGAGAAAAGCACCCGGTCCGTGGATCCGGGCATAGCTACGGGCGTGGTTCCGCCGACATCAGTCCAAGTGCCGTTGGGTCCGTTCCAAAATCCATTCCCGGCAGAAGCGCCTCCTTGTCCCCCTTTCCAAAAAACATCGTCCGCCTCCAACCGCAGGGGGATGGAAAACAAAACCAATAGGGCTAGCAACGGGATAAACTGCTGAGGCTCGAAGAAACATTTTTTTTTCATGGGCGACATACAAGTTTTCAATTTTCAGCGTTCAGTTTTCAGCAAAAGCGGGGAGATTGGGGCGGGGAGCATGGAGATCGAAGATAGGAGATTGGGGGAAAAGGCTGGCGAGCCGCATGGGAAGCGGCGCGGCGGGCGGCAAGCACCCGGGCGATGGCTGGGCAAGGGCATTGGGTTTTTCGGGCGCCTGGGGAGGGCTGGCGAAAGATGGGGATTTTTCCGCCGGATGGCGAGACTTTTTTGGGGGAAAATGCGGAATTCGAAATGGGGAATGCGAAGGGAGGTTTCTCACAGCGGCACAGCGAACACGGAGGGCGGCGGTTTGGGGGAAAATGCGGGATGGGGGGCGGCAGGGCCGCCGAGGGCTGAGGACTGATAGCAGAGGACGGAGGGGGCAAGGTAGGAGCGGCGGTGGGCGGTTAGGGGGAGATGGATTTCCCGCTGGATGGTGGGATTTTTTGGGGCAAATTTGGAGTGTTGCAAAAGGAAACGGGGCGAATAATTTCTATCCCATGACTGCAATCGCTTTGGAGTTGGACAGGAAGCTTCAAACCCTGGATGCATCCACCGCCGCCTCCGTCGAGCGCTTGGTGCTGGACGCGTTGGAATTGGCGGATCAGCGGAAAAAATCCACCGCGTCGGCTTGGCCTGACGGTTTTTGGAGCCAAATCCGCGACGATTTCGGAACCGAGGGGTTCGAGCGTCCGCCGCAGGGGGAATTCGAGAAGCGCGAAACCTGGTGATGGGGTGGTTGCTCGATACCAACATTTGGATTCTCCATCTCAAAAATCCCGGGGGTCCTATTGAACAGCGATTGAACCGCCTGCAGCCCGCGGATATTTTTTTGTGCTCGGTGGTGAAAGCCGAACTCTGGCACGGCGCGCACAAATACGGGAACTTCGAAAGGCGGCGCAATGCCTTGGGGAACATGTTCGCGCGGTTCGTTTCCCTGCCCTTCGATGATGCGGCCGCGCAAGATTACGGTGAGATTCGGCATGGCTTGGAAATTCGTGGCGAAACCATTGGCCCGAACGACCTGAAAATCGCCGCAATTTGTGTGTCGAATGGTTTGACGCTCGTGAGTGGAAACATCTTGGAGTTCGGTCGAATTGAAGGATTGGCAGTGGAGGACTGGACCCTCGCCTGAACGCAGGGGCGGCGGGGCCGCCGAGGGCGGATGGCGGATAGCGGAGGACGGAGGGGGCGCACTTCGCGGCTTGGCGGCTTCGCGGGAATTCGATAGGTTTTTTCTACCGGCCCGAAAAGGAATCGAATTTTTTATAGTTTTCTCTATCATATAGACTTATGTAATTCCTGAAGTATCAGGCGCTCACAAGCAAAACACTCTGAAGCTACAGGCTTCCGCCCTCCGTGTTCGCCGTGACGCTGTGAGCACTCACAGAATTTTATTTGGCTTTTTCTCTCTGATTTGAGAGAGAGGTGATTTCAAAGCGGCTCCCCCACCCTGCTTTTCAAAATGTCATACATCTTTTTATCAATCGCGATCTTGGCGGAGATTCTAGGGACATCGTTGTTGAAGTCGACGGATGGGTTCACCAAGCCGGGGCCGACGGCTGTGGTTTTGGGCTCGTATGCGGTTGCCTTTTGGATGCTGTCGCTCACGCTGAAAACGATGTCCGTCGCGATCGTTTATGCGATCTGGAGTGGCACTGGGATCGTGTTGATCGCGCTGGTGGGATGGCTTTTTTTGAAGCAGAATCTAGATTTTCCGGCCATCGTGGGTATCGGTTTGGTTGTCGCAGGGGTGCTGGTTATTCACTTGTTTTCCAATTCGGTGAGACATTGATGGGGAACTTGATTCCCAGAATTAATCTTATATGTCTGATTGTTATTGTTTTATGATTTTCCTATTTACTCCCCTGCCCTGCTTTCTGGCGTTTTGGCTTTTGTTTAATCTTCCGCACACTTTAAATTTGAAAATCGCCATTGTCGGCAAAACTTTTTCGACATTCCCAAGGCTCTGGAAAAGGGGCAGCGGAAGTCGTCAATGTTTGTTTTTAGGAAAAAAGATTCTGTCGATGTAAAAATGCGCCCAGATTCGAAAAATCCTGAGGGAATTAAATTCGAAGAAAAACTTTCACTGGCGGGGATGAGTAGATCGATAATTCGTTGCGTCCCCCACCCCGCTGTTGTCTCAGTCATCAAAAATCCGAAGGAATCCTAAAAATGGGGTCTAATGACTATTTTTCAGAAGTGGCTGCTGAATATGTGAAGTATCGACCGACTTATCCTGAGAGTTTCTTTGACTGGTTGATGGATCTCTGTGCTGAAAGAGGTTTGGTTTGGGATTGTGCTTGTGGAAGTGGGCAGGCGACGGTCAGTCTTTCCAAAAGGTTCGAAAGGGTCATTGCCACGGATTTGAGTGAGGCGCAATTGTTGAATGGCCCGAACCTGGAAAATGTGGAATGGCGTGTTGCCAATGCCTGTGAAAGTGGAATACCGGACGGAGTGGTCGATTTGGTTGCAGTTGGACAAGCTTTGCATTGGTTCGAACTGCCTAAATTTTGGCGCGAGTGCCAGAGGGTTTTGAAGGGAAGGGGGATTGTCGCCGCATTTGGATACGGGATTGCGGAGTTTTCGAATTCGGAGGTCCAACAAGCATTCTTGGAGTTTTATCGTGGAACACTCGGCGAGTTCTGGAACCCGAGACGAAAAATGGTCGAGGAGGGGTATGTTGGATTAGATTTTCCCTTTGAGGAAGTGCGAATGCCGAATTTTGAGATTTGCAATCACTGGGACGCGGAACAGATCTGTGGATATTGTTCGAGTTGGTCTGCAATGGAATCGTATCGCCAAAAAACCGGGGAAGATCCGATACCAGAGTTGTTGGAGCGGCTGGACGGGATTTTGAAGGGTGGGGGAGTTGATGTGAAGTGGAAGATGTTTGGAAGGGTCGGAATGTTCCGTGTGGAACAAAAAGGTAGGGCAGAGACTCCGGACCTGCCGATTTCGTTAGACGAACTTAAAAACCGCGGCGGGTCCCGAGAACCCTCCAAACCATCATTATGATCCATGTCGTTTTAGTTGAACCGGAGATTCCGCCGAATACAGGGAATGTGGCGCGCTTGTGTTTGGCGATCGGGGCGAGGCTCCATTTGGTGGGTCCGCTTGGGTTTTCCTTGGAGGAAAAAACACTCAAGCGAGCTGGAATGGACTACTGGGACGAGTGCGATGTTCGGGTGTGGATATCTTGGGAACAACTCATTGAATCGGTCGGGGAGGGGGAGCGGTTTTGGTATTTCACTACGAAGGCAACGAAGGGGATGTGGGAGGCGGAGTTCCGGGATGGGGATTACTTGGTGTTCGGTAGGGAATCGAGGGGTTTGCCGGAGTCGCTGTTGAACGCGAATAAGGAGTGGTGTTTGAGGATTCCAATGAGGAGAGAGGCGAGGAGTTTGAATCTTGCGACCTCGGTGGGGATCGGGGTGTTTGAGACCTTGAGGCAGATTGGCTGGAAGGGGTAGGGGAATGTTCCATGTGGAACATTGGAGAAACGAGTGATTGACCACAGAGAACACAGAGGGCACTGAGGGGGTTTGAAGATTTCAGTTTGGTCTGAAGGGTGGTTTTTTGAGAAGCTGAAAAAAAATTCTTTTTAAAATGCCCGTGTTCGTGATTTTTTGGATGACGAAGGGTGTGATAGCGGAGAGGGGAATTGAACGATTTTAGGGCGTTTCTGGGCGATTTGGTAGGGAGGGGTCTCTGGACCTGCCGAGGAGGAGTCCTGAAATTGCAGAGATTGGCAGGTCCGTCCTCGTTTTCGGAGAGAGCCCCGTCTTTCAATGATTGCAGGTGGGACGCCTGCACTACATTCCGGGTGTCCAGAAGGAAACGGATTTAATACCAAAATCCCTTTGGAGTTAGATTTTGCTGTCACTGAAGGGGGCACAGCCGTCTCGGCTGTGAGGAGACTGGTTTGACTTTTGCGCTGCACCTGTCCGAACCGAGGGGCTCTCCGACCCACACAGGCGGGACGCCTGTGCCCCTCTCAATAAGTCCAGAAGCAAGGCGCCTTTGGTATTAGTCCCTCGGTTGGACGGATGCGCTGGCGCGCGGGTTTTGTCAGCGCCGGAATTTTTGTGTTTGGAAAAACCGCCCCGGCGCCGACAAGCGGCGCCCTCCTGATCGGTCTGTTTTGGCAATGGGCTTGGAATCTAAGCTTCCAGCATCCAAAGGTGAGCCAAAATTAAGATTCGGTATTAGGCGGTGCGACCGCAGCAGGATTTGAATTTTTTGCCGCTGCCGCAGGGGCAGGGGTCGTTGCGCCCGACTTTGGGCAACTCGCGCTTCAAGGGAAGCTCGATTTTGGGAGCGGAGGTTTGGTCGGGGGTGGGGGATTGGGGTTGCCCTCCGGGGGCGGCTTCGGGGTTCAGGTTGAACTCCGGGCGGCTGAGGATGGTGGGGAGGCTGGAGAGCAATTGCTCGAAGGCTTGAAGGTTGGTGGTGCTGCGGAAGAGATTGTTGAGAACCTCGCCTTTGATGGTGTCCATCAAGTCGACGAACATGGCGTAGGCGTCGTTTTTGTATTCGACGAGGGGGTCTTTTTGGCCGAAGGCGCGGAGGTAGACGGCTTCGCGGAGGCCGTCCATGGCGTAGAGGTGTTCCTGCCAGAGGCGGTCGATGGCATTGAGGATGATGTAGCGCTCGAGCCCCTTGAGGGCTTCGGGGTGCTCGAGTTCGGCTTTGCGCTCGTAGGCGGCGCGGATGGTTTCGACCAGGAAATTGGCGTTTTCTTCGGCGGGACGGGTTTCGAGGGCGGCTTTTTCCTTGGTGAGGCCGAGGGGGAAGCTGGTGTTGACCCAGTGGAGGAGACCATCGTAGTCGGGTTCCTCGCCTTCCATGGCTTCGAGGAAGGAAGAGACTTTCTTCGGGACGACCTCGTTGATGACTTCGACGATCAAGTCGCGGGGGTTTTCGGAGTCCATGACCTCGTTGCGGTAGCCGTAGATGACTTCGCGCTGTTGGTTCATGACATCGTCGAACTCGAGTGTGCGTTTGCGGATCATGTAGTTCCGCTGTTCGACGCGTTTTTGGGCGGTTTCGACGCTGCGGTTCAGCCAGGGGTGCTCGAGTTCCTCGCCTTCCTTGAGGCCGAAGGTTTCCATGATCTTCGTCATGCGGTCGCTGGCTCCGAAGTTTCGCATGAGGTCGTCTTCGAAACTGACATAGAACCGGGAGCGGCCGGGGTCCCCCTGGCGGGCGCAACGGCCGCGGAGCTGGCGGTCGATGCGGCGGGACTCGTGGCGCTCGGTTCCGAGGACGAAGAGGCCGCCGAGGTCTGAGACCCCTTCGCCGAGTTTGATATCGGTGCCGCGGCCGGCCATGTTTGTGGAGATGGTGACGGCGCCTTTGAGGCCGGCGCGGGAGACGATTTCGGCCTCCTGCATGTGGAACTTGGCGTTGAGGACGGTGTGGGGGATTTTTTGGAGCTTGAGCATCCTGCTGAGCAACTCGGAGGCTTCGACGCTGGCGGTGCCGACCAGGACAGGTTGGCCTGTGCCGTGGGCTTCCTTGATGGCTTCGATGGCGGCGTTGTATTTTTCGCGGCGGGTTTTATAGATGCGATCGTTCTCGTCGCGGCGCTGGACGGGGCGGTTCGTGGGGATGACATTGACATCGAGGCGGTAGATGTCGTGGAACTCGCTGACTTCGGTCTCGGCGGTGCCGGTCATGCCGGCGAGTTTGTGGTAGAGGCGGAAGTAGTTCTGGATGGTGATGGTGGCGAGGGTCTGGGTCTCGCGGTCGATTTGCACACCTTCCTTGGCTTCAACAGCTTGGTGCAATCCATCGGACCACCGGCGACCGGGCATTTTGCGACCGGTGAAGGTATCGACGATGATCACCTTGTTTTCCTCAACGACATACTCGACATCTTTTTCGTAGAGGCAGTAGGCTTTGAGGAGTTGCGTAATATTATGGATGCGTTCCGCTTGGGCATCGCAATGCTGCTGGCGGGCGGATTTTTTCGCCACTTTTTCGGCGGGCAGGATCGAGTTATCATTCTCGATATCAGCGAACTCCGTCAAAAGATCCGGGAGGACAAAGGCGTTCGGGTCGTCGGGGTTGAGGTAGGTGCGGCCGAGTTCGGTGAGGTCGGCATCGTGGGATTTTTCCTCGATGGTGAAGTAGAGTTCCTCCTTCAGGGCGACGAGCGCGGCTTTGCCTTCGGTGTCTTTGTAGAACTCGAGCTCGGCTTTGTCCATGAGCTTGCGCATCTCGGGGTCTTCGAGGTGGCGGAGGAGGGCCTTCGAGCGGGGTTGGCCGAGTTTGAGTTTGAAAAGGGTGCGGCCGGCTTCGGCGGTTTTCCCGGCCCCGGCGAGTTCCTTGACCTCGGTGGCGAGTTTGTTGCAGAGCATGGCCTGCTTGCGGACGAGCTGGTCGACGAGGGGTTTGAAGCGGTCGTATTGGTGGGTGGAGACGGTGGCGGGGCCGGAGATGATGAGCGGGGTGCGGGCTTCGTCGATGAGGATGGAATCGACTTCGTCCACGATGGCGAAATAGTGGCCGCGCTGGACCTGCTGGGAGCGGGAGGTGGCCATGCCGTTGTCGCGGAGGTAGTCGAAGCCGAACTCGCTGTTCGTGCCGTAGGTGATGTCGCAGGCGTATTGGGAGCGGCGGTGGGCGGGGTCCGAGCGGTCGTTCTCGATGACGCCGACAGTGAGGCCGAGGAAGGTGTAGAGGCGGCCCATCCACTCGGCGTCGCGGCGGGCGAGGTAGTCGTTCACGGTGACGACATGGACGCCGCGGCCGGAGAGGGCGTTGAGGTAAACGGGGAGGGTGGCGACGAGGGTTTTCCCTTCGCCGGTGGCCATTTCGGCGATGCGGCCCTTGTGGAGGACCATGCCGCCGATGAGCTGGACATCGAAGTGGACCATGTTCCAGGCGATGGGGTGGCCGCAGACATCGAAGGTCTGGCCGCAGAGGCGGCGGGCGGCGTTTTTGACGACGGCGAAGGCCTCGGGGAGGAGGGCATCGAGTTCGCGGGCGAGTTCGGCGGAGTCGGAAATTTTCGAGAGCCGGTCTTTCCACTCGAGGGTTTTCGCCCGGAGAGCCCCATCCGGGGCGGATTGGAGGGCGGCCTCGAGTTCGTTGATTTTTTTGACGGCCGGGAGCATGCGGCGGAGTTCCCGCTGGTTTTTGCTGCCGACGATTTTTTTGAGGATCCAAGCGAACATGGTGGAAAGGTGAACCTTTTATCTAAACCGCAAGGCGGGTGGTTTGGGAAGGCGGAAGGGGAAGTTTTCCGCGCGGGCCTCTGATGGTGGCGCGAAGGGGAGGGGAGCCGACAGTCGGATTCGAACCGACGACCGACGGTTTACAAAACCGTTGCTCTACCACTGAGCTATGCCGGCAGGCTTGGATTTTTATTTCTCACACTCGCGGTGGCTGGGCAAGTGTGGGATTGGGAGGATTTCGACACAGGCTAGAAAAGTTACAGCCCGCCGCAGCGAATGCTACAGCGGGCTGTTGTTCCCCCCAGAACAGCTGCCAAATTATGCGAGAATTTTAAGAGCGCAAGATTTTTTTTGATTTTTTTGAAAACTTTTTTGGGGTGGGGGAGGGGATGAAATTGAGCGGGTCCGGAAGGCCCGTCTTATTTGGCAACGGCGAGGCCGAGGCGCTGGCAGATTTCGCGGGTGGCCGTGGATTGGTTGAGCGTGTAGAGGTGGATGCCGGCGACGCCGTTGTCGAGGAGGTCGGCGCATTGCTCGGTGGCGTAGTGGAGGCCGATCTCGCGCACGGCTTCGGGCGAGCCGCCGGCGCGCTGGAGGGCTTTCAGGAGTTTCGCGGGGAAGCGGCTGCCGCCGGCGAGTTCGGCCATGCGTTTCATGGAACCGAGGCTGGTGACGGGCATGATGCCGGCGATGATGGGGGCGGAAATCCCGGCGAGGGCGCAGCGGTCGCGGAAGTCGTAGAAATCGTGGTTGTCGAAGAAGAGCTGGGTGCAAATGTAGTCGGCGCCGGCGTCGATTTTCGCCTTGAGGTGGTCCATTTCGAGGAGGCGGTTCGGGGTGGCGGGGTGGCCTTCGGGGAACCCGGCGACGCCAATGCCGAAGCCCCGGGGATCGGGGTGGCCGCGGAAGTTTTTGATGAAACGAACGAGCGCGGCGGCTTGGGGAAAAATGTCGCGCGAGTGGTCGTAGTTCGGTTGGTCGCGGGGCGGGTCGCCTCGCAGGGCGAGAATGTTGCCGACGCCCGCCTGGGCGTAGCGCTCGAGGATGGCGGTGATTTCGGATTCGTTGTGGCCGACGCAGGTGAGGTGGGGGATGGGGTCGAGCGTGGTGGTGGTTTTGAGCCGCAGGACGAGGTCGTGCGTGAGTTCGCGCGTGGAGCCGCCGGCGCCGTAGGTGACGCTGACGAAGGCCGGCCGGATTTTTTCGAGGTCGCGGATTGTGGAGTAGAGCTGCTCCTGCGACTCGGCGGTCTTCGGCGGGAAAAACTCGAAGGAAACGGTGGGCTTTCCGGGCTGGAGGATGTCGCGGATGTGCATGGCGGGGAGTTTTAAGTTTTAAGAATTAAGTTTTAAGTTGGGCGGCATGCAAATCCGCGCCCGTCCAGACTCTGTGCCCTCTGTGTGCTCTGTGGTCATTCCATTGTGGTTACCAACCGAGGACTTTGGCGAAGATGAGGGGGGCGACGATCGTGGCGTCGGACTCGATGATGAATTTTGGGGTTTTTTCGCCGAGTTTGCCCCAGGTGATTTTTTCGTTGGGGACGGCGCCGGAGTAGCTGCCGTAACTAGTGGTGGAGTCGCTGATCTGGCAGAAGTAGGCCCAGAGCGGGACATCGGTCCGGCGGAGGTCCTGGTGCAGCATGGGGACGACGCAGATGGGGAAGTCGCCCGCGATGCCGCCGCCGATTTGGAAGAACCCGATCGGGGTTTTGTGGCTGGTGGGGGCATACCAATCGGCGAGCGCGATCATGTATTCGATGCCGGAGCGGACGGTGTGGACATTCTTCACATCCCCTTCGATGCAATGGCCGGCGTACATGTTGCCGAGCGTGGAGTCTTCCCAGCCGGGGACGAACATGGGGAGGTTTTTTTCTTTGGCGGCGACCATCCAACTGTTCTTGGGATCGATCTGGAAACTTTTTTGGAGGTCGGGCGAGTCAAGAATGCGCCAGAAGAATTCATGCGGGAAAAGGCGTTCGCCGCGGGCGTCGGCATGCATCCATTCCTTGAGGATGACATTTTCGATGCGGCGCATGGCTTCCATTTCGGGGATGCAGGTGTCGGTGACGCGGTTCATGTGGCGCCCGAGGAGGGCCTGCTCGTCGGCGGGCGTGAGGTCGCGGTAGTGCGGGATGCGCTCGTAGAAATCGTGGGCCACAAGGTTGAAGATGTCCTCCTCGAGGTTCGCGCCGGTGCAGACGATGCCGTGGACTTTGCCCTGGCGGATCATTTCCGCGAGCGAGATGCCGAGTTCGGCCGTGCTCATGGCGCCGGCGAGGGTCATGAGCATGATGCCGCCGCTGTCGAGGTGGCGCGAGTAGGCTTCGGCGGCGTCCTTCAGCGCGGCGGCGTTGAAGTGGCGGTAGTGGAGGTCGATGAATTGCGAGACGGGGCCGGGTGTCATTTGTTGTGGTCTTTTGTTGAAGGTGTTCTGTCTTTGGTGCGCCGGGCGGAACGGAGGAAAACGGCGAGAGCCGCTGCGGGGATGAGGAGTGCGGCGAGGTATTGGAGCCCGAGGAGGATGTGCGCGGCGGCATCGGGCAGGCCGGCTCCGTGGTGGTGGCCGGGGTGGGCTTGGGCGGTCGCTGCGAGGAGCAAGAGCGCCAAAAGGGCGACGGTGGGTTTTTTCATTAGTTTGCGGGGGTCTTTAGCACACGGGGAGCCGCGTTGGAACGGGCTTGGAGCGCTTTGTTCACAATGCTGATTGGGAATGCCATTTAATTGAGGAGATACAGAGTCTTCTTCACCGTGTGAACAACCCGGCGGAAGCGTGTTCCGCACAGCTCCCATGGGAGTTCCACGGCTTTTCGGGGGTGTGAACAAGATGTTTGCCGCCCGGCACGCATGGGAAAAACAGCCTCCGGAACCGGGGTTCTTCGTTTTTGCAGACAGGAATTCGCATGTTGTTCACAGCCTGTTCGCTGTTCTGGGCTCAGCGGAGTTGTGCGATGAGGGCGTGCGTTGTGGTCGTGTCGCGGACCTCGGATTTGTCCTTCGTGACGGATTTGGTTTTCGAGGCGATGGTGCGGAGCGAAATGACGCGCGGGGATCCGGCGGGGAGGGGAGCTGTGCCTTGGTAGGTGCGGCTGGAGAATTTGCGAAGTCCGGCAGCGACTCCCTCGGAAAGTGTGACTTGGACGGCGAGGCTGCCGTTTTTGAGGGCAAACTCCGTATCGGCGCGGGAGTTTCCAAGACGCGTGGATGTGGCTGGCGCGCCGGCAGGGAGGGAAGCCGAGTAGAGCACAGTGCCGCCTTTCAGGCCGGCGACGGAGGTCACGGTGCGGTCGGCATTGGTGATTTCGGCTAGGGATTGGCCGGCGAGGTCTGCGTTGAGCTGCTCGACGGTCTTTGGCTCTGGAAATCGGATGATGGCGATGTCAAGTTGGGCGGCGAATGAGGATGCGGTTTGAACGGCGATTAGGACGAGGAGGATGGCGATGCGGTGCATGGTTGGGTTTTGTGCGGCGTGACGAGGAATGGCAATGAGATTTGTTTGGCGGGCGCATGATGGCGAGGAACTGAATGGCTTGGCTTGGCGCAGGGAGGGGGCGCGCGGGGTGGTGGTTTGTATTCACGGCTTGTGCGGCGCCGCGGAGCAATTCGAACCTGTGGCGCGGGCGGCCGATGGCTTTTCATTTTTTGCAATCGAACTGCGAGGGCAAGGGAATGACCCGGCGGCTCACCGGCGCGGGCGGGCGCTGGATGTGGAGAAACAAGTCAGGGATATTGGTGCTTTTGTGGAGTTGGCGCGCCGAGAAAATGGAGGAGGGCCGGTTTTTTTGATGGGAGAAAGCATGGGTGCGTTGCTCTCGGCAGCGGTCGCCGCGAGGAACGGGGTGGAGTTGGCAGGCTTAATTCTCTCCGTGCCGGTCGTGGGCCTCAGGCGAGAGGTGCCCTGGGTTGTGAAGCGAGCGCTGAAGCTTGTGGCCGGCTTGGCTCCGCATTGGAGGTTGCCCCCCAGCCGATTTGTGAATGGCACCTCGGTGGCGCCGCGCATCACGCGCGACAAGGAATACCAGGATAGCCTCAGGCAAAAGCCGCACCACATCACGGACTTCACGCTGGGTTTTCTCGCAGAGCTTGGCGATTTGATTGATGGAAGTTCAGAGCTCCGTGGCGGCATTGACGTGCCCCTTCTTGTTTTGGCGGCGGAAAAAGACTGCTTCGTCCGGCGCGACCAAATCGAGGCGTGGTTCGAAGGGGTCGCATCGCAAAACAAGCGACTCAATGTTTACGAAGAGGCTTACCACTTGCTCTGGCACGATTGGGACAAAGAGCGGGTTTTGGTGGATATCGTGACCTGGCTGGATGGCGCATCGGGCGAGCGTTTTGAATAGACGAACACTTTAGACCTTCCCCTTGCGCGCTTCCCCCGGCGCACGCATCATCCCCGCCAATGTCCGCGGAAACCCTCACACCGATGATGCAGCAATACCACTCGCTGCGCCGCGAACTTCCCGCCGGGACGCTCCTCCTTTTCCGCCTCGGCGACTTCTATGAAATGTTCGGGGACGATGCGGTCGAGGCCTCGCGCATCCTCAATGTCGCCCTCACGAAGCGCGGGCAAACGCCGATGTGCGGCGTCCCGTTCCACGCCGCACGCGGCTATGTCGAAAAACTCATCGCCGCCGGCTGGCGGGCCGCCATCTGCGACCAGGTGGGCGAAGTTTCCGCAGGGAAACTCGTCCGCCGCGAAATCACCCAAATCCTCAGCCCGGGCACACTGGACGATTTCGGGCTTGACGAACGCAAACCGAATTTCCTCGCGGCCATTTCCCGCCGGGGGGATTCCCATGGCCTTGCCTACTGCGACCTCAGCACCGGCGAGTTCCGGCTCACGGAAATCGACTCGCCATCCGCCCTCCTCGACGAACTCGCGCGCATCGGCCCGGCCGAAATCCTTGTGCCGGACCACCAAGTGGATTCCTTCGCCGAGGTTTCGCCGAAAAGCCCGCTCGACGGCTATGCATTCGAACCCGAGCCGGCCACCGAACTCCTCCGCTCCCATTTCCAGGTCCACTCGCTCGACGGCTTCGGTTGCGCCGACTTGCCCGCCGGCACCGGGGCTGCGGGCGCACTCCTCCACTACATCACGCGCCAAATGCGCCGCCCCGCCGCGCACCTGCGCCGCCTGCAGCCCTACCGCCGCTCGGAATTCCTCGTCCTCGACGCCGCCACGCAAAGCCACCTCGAACTCGTCAATTCCCGCGCCGGCCGCCAAATGACGCTCCTCGGCGCGCTCGACCGCACCGCCACGCCCATGGGCGCCCGCCTCCTGCGCGAATGGGTCCTCCACCCGCTCCGGAACGCCGCCGCCATCGAGTCGCGCCAGGATGCCATCTCCTCGCTCCTCGGCGACGCCATGCTCCTTGGCGACCTGCGTTCCCGCCTTGCGGAAATCCGCGACATCGAGCGCGCCACCGCGAGGCTTGGCGGCCCTTCGGGAAACGCCCGCGACCTCGCCGCCCTCTCGCAGTCCCTCGAACGCATCCCGCCGCTGGCGGCAAGCCTCGGCGGCACCGACGGGCTCACACTGCCATCCCAACTCCTCTCCGGCCTTGTCGACGGCCTCCACGCCCTTCCGGAACTTTGCGAAAAACTCCGCACCGCCATTGTTGCCGAACCGCCGCCCACCATCCGCGACGGCGGCTTCGTCGAGCAGGGCTTCGACCCCGCCCTCGACGAACTCCGCGCCGCCTCGCACGAGGGGAAAAATTGGATTGCCGCCCTGCAGGAACGCGAAATCGAACGCACCGGCATCAAATCGCTCAAGGTCCGCTTCACCTCGGTCTTCGGCTACTTCATCGAGATCACCAAATCGAACCTCGGAAGCGTCCCGCCCGACTACATCCGCAAGCAAACCACCGTCAACGGCGAGCGCTTCTCCACACCGGAGCTCAAGGAGGTCGAAGGAAAAATTCTCGGCGCCGACGAACGCGCCCGCGCCCGCGAAATCGAAATCTTCGGCGAACTCCGCTCCGCCGTCCTCGCGGAACTTCCTCGCCTGCAGGAAACCGCCGCCACCCTCGCCGTGCTCGACGCCATTTGCTCGCTCGCCGAAACCGCCCGCACCCAAGGCTATTGCCGCCCCGAGGTGGACGACTCGAACGCCCTCCTGATCGAGGACGGCCGCCACCCGGTCCTCGACCAGCTTCCCGACGGCACCCGCTTCGTTCCGAACGACACCGCGCTTGGCGCCGATGGCAAAACCTTCGCCATCATCACCGGCCCGAACATGGCGGGGAAATCCACCTACATCCGCCAAGTCGCCCTCCTCGCGCTCATGGCGCAGATGGGCGGCTTCGTCCCCGCGAAATCCATGCGCCTCGGCCTCGCCGACCGCATCTTCACGCGCGTCGGCGCCAACGACGACCTCTCCCGCGGCCAATCCACCTTCATGGTTGAGATGAACGAAACCGCGAACATCCTCAACAACGCCACCCCCCGCAGCCTCGTGGTCCTCGACGAAATCGGCCGCGGCACATCGACCTTCGACGGCCTTTCGATCGCCTGGAGCGTCGCCGAGCACCTGCACGACGCCATCGGCTGCCGCGCGCTCTTCGCCACGCACTACCACGAACTCACCGACCTCGAGCGCACCCGCCCCGGCGTCCTGAACCTCAATGTCGCCGTCCGCGAATGGAACGACCGCATCGTTTTCCTCCGGAAAATCCTGCCCGGCCGCGCGGACCAAAGCTACGGCATCCAAGTCGCCCGGCTCGCGGGGTTGCCCGACTCGATCATCGCCCGCGCCAAGGAAATCCTCGCCAACCTCGAAAAGTCCGAACTCAACACCGCCGGCCAGCCGAACCTGGCGAAATCCACTCGCCGCCGCGCCGCCGCGAGCCAATCGAGTTCCGAATCCCCCCAACTCGCCCTCTTCGCGAACGCCGAGTGAACTCGAGAGCCAATTTCCTTCAGCACCCGAGGGAAAATCCATCGCCATTTTTTGCGCGTTTCGCATACTGCCGCGCCACGTCATGACTGCCTTTGCCCAACGCCACATCGGACCGGACCAAGCGGAAATCGAAAAAATGTGCGCCGCCGTCGGCGCGGCTTCGCTTGATGCGCTGATCGACGAAACGGTCCCCGGGTCCATCCGCCTGCGCCGCCACCTCGACCTTCCCGAAGCCCTTTCCGAGGAACAGGCACTCGCCACCCTCCGGCGCGTCATGTCGGAAAACAAAATCGCGTCGAACCACCTCGGCATGGGCATCCACGGCACGCACACGCCGGCCGTGATCCGCCGGAATATCCTTGAGAACGCCGGTTGGTATACCGCCTACACGCCCTACCAGGCGGAAATCGCGCAAGGCCGCCTCGAGGCGCTCCTGAATTTCCAAACCATGGTCTGCGACCTCACCGGCATGCAGATCTCGAATGCCTCCCTCCTCGACGAAGCCACCGCCGCCGCTGAAGCCATGGCGCTCTGCCACGACATCAAGGGCGGCGATGCCATTTTCGTCGCGGACCATGTCCACCCGCAAACGCTCGCCGTCCTGAAGACCCGCGCGGAGCCCCTTGGGATCAAGGTCCTCACCGGTCCCGCCGAAAAAGCACCCGCCGAACCCGTCTTCGCCGCTTTGTTCCAATACCCCGCCACCGACGGCTCCATCTGCGACCTGGAAAAACTCACCGCCCGCACCCACGAAGCCGGAGCGCTGGCCATTGTCGCCACCGACCTCCTCGCCCTCGCGCTGCTGAAGCCACCCGGCGAATGCGGCGCCGATGTCGCCATCGGTTCCAGCCAACGCTTCGGCGTCCAGCCCGGTTTCGGCGGACCGCACGCAGCCTTCCTCGCCACGCGCGACGAACACAAGCGCCGCCTCCCCGGCCGCCTCGTGGGCGTTTCGAAGGATGCCGCCGGCAACCCCGCCTTGCGCCTCACTCTCCAAACCCGCGAACAGCACATCCGCCGCGACAAAGCCACCAGCAACATCTGCACCGCGCAGGTCCTGCTTGCCGTCATGGCCTCGATGTATGCCGTTTACCACGGGCCGGACGGCCTGCGCCGGATCGCTGGCCGCGTCCACCAGCACGCCGCCAGCCTCGCAGAGTCCCTGAAAAACGCCGGCCACACCGTGCACCACGAAGCCTTCTTCGACACGGTCAGCGTCACGCCCAAAAACGAATCTGCCCGGGCCCTGGTGGACCGCGCCGCCAAAGCGGGAATCAACCTCCGCCTCCTGGATGAAAACGCAGTCACAATCTCGCTCGACGAAACCACAGAAGACCTCTCCGCCTTGTTCGAACTTTTCGGTGCGCAAAAAGCCCAGGAGGGTCCTGCTTGTCAGGACCGGAGCGGCTCCCGCAACCCCACCGGCCCGGCGCTGACAAGCAGCGCCCTCCCGACTGCAAGCCGGCTCCCCGCCAGCCTCCAGCGCACCACCCCCTTCCTCACCCACCCGGTCTTCAACACCCACCACACCGAGACCGAAATGCTCCGCTACATCCGGCGCCTGGAGGCGAAGGACCTCTCGCTCACGACCTCGATGATCCCGCTCGGCTCGTGCACGATGAAGCTGAACGCCACCTCCGAGATGCTTCCCGTCACTTGGGACACCGTCTCCGCGCTCCATCCCTGCGCCCCCGCCGGCCAAACCCTCGGCTACCAAAAAATGGCCCGCCAGCTCGAAGGGTGGCTCGCCGAAATCACAGGCTTCGCCGCTGTCTCGCTCCAACCCAACGCCGGCTCCCAAGGCGAATACGCCGGGCTCCTGGCCATCCGCGCCTACCACCGCTCCCGCGGCGAACCCCACCGCACAGCCTGCCTCATCCCCGTTTCCGCCCACGGCACGAACCCCGCCAGCGCCGTCATGGCAGGAATGAAAGTCGTCCCTGTCGCCTGCGACACCCTGGGCAACATCGACCTTGCCGACCTCCGCGCCAAAACCGAAGCCCACCGCGACACCCTCGCCTGCCTCATGGTCACCTACCCTTCGACCCACGGCGTTTTCGAGGAAGGCATCCGCGAAATCTGCGAAACCATCCACGCCGCCGGCGGGCAGGTTTACATGGACGGCGCGAACATGAACGCCCAAGTCGGCCTCTGCCGCCCCGGCGATTTCGGGGCAGATGTCTGCCACCTCAACCTCCACAAAACCTTCTGTATCCCCCACGGCGGCGGCGGTCCCGGGGTCGGCCCCATCGGCGTCGCCGCGCACCTCGCACCCTTCCTGCCCGGCGACCCGCTCTCCGGCGAAAACACCGTCGGTCCAGTCTCCCAATCGAACCTCGGCAGCGCCAGCATCCTCGTCATTTCCTGGATGTATATCGCCATGATGGGCCCCCGCGCCCTCCGCGACGCCACCGCCGTCTCGATCCTCAACGCCAACTACATCGCCGCCCGCCTCGGGAAACTTTTCCCCATCCTCTACAAAGGCAAAACCGGCCGCGTCGCGCACGAATGCATCCTCGACCTCCGCGAATGGAAACAACGCGCCGGCATCGAGGTCGAGGATGTCGCAAAGCGCCTCATGGATTTCGGGTTCCACGCCCCCACGATGAGTTGGCCCGTCGCCGGCACGCTCATGGTCGAGCCCACCGAAAGCGAATCCCTCGCCGAACTCGACCGCTTCTGCGACGCCATGGCCGCGATCCACGCCGAACTCCTCGCCATCGAATCCGGCGCCATGGACAAAACCGACAACCCCCTCAAAAACTCCCCTCACACCGCCGCCTGCGTTACAGCCGACGAATGGAACCGCCCTTATTCGCGCACCCAAGCCGCCTGGCCGGCCCCATGGCTCCGCCAGCACAAATTCTGGCCCAGCGTCGCCCGCATCGACAATGTCCACGGCGACCGCCACGTCTTCTGCTCCTGCCCGCCTGTCGCGGCGGATTGAACGCAATTCTCTGATAGGCGGTTTCCAAACCGCGTGGAAGTGCTACGGAACAACAGCCCGATAAAACGCCCTGCCTGCCGGTGGATTGGCGTCCAGAAAGTAGCCAGACGAATTGTTGGTGGAAACGACCTCCCATTCACCCTCCAGAGATGTGGAGCGCTCGATGTTCATCGGCATTCCACCCGATCCTGTGAAATAAAAATGGAATCCCGCAGAGTGGTCGAACCCGCCCGCCGCTTGAGGTTGGAAAACTTGGACCGGCAATCCAGCGAATGTCGGTTCCCAACCGGTTTGCCCGGCGAGGCGGTAAAGGACCGCCCCTGTCTGGAGCCATCCGGGCGAATCGGGTGGAGTGCCTTTGAACAATATCCCCGATAGCCCTGTGGCATTAAAAACATCCTCGCCAATTGTCCGCACGCTGGCTGGGACAATCAAATTCGCGAGGCTCCAGCTCCCCGCAAAAGCGTATGCGCCGATCTCCACAACATTCCCAGGAATCGCATAGGACGCGCTTAATTTCCCCGGTGGGAATTGGAGCAATACGCTTCCGTCCTTGCTGAAAAGGGCACCGTCGACGCTGCTGAAGTTTGAGTTTTCGGCATGGACGCCGATCGAAACAAGCGATCCGCAGTAAGCAAAAACGCCGGTGCCAATTTGCTTTGTTGAGGAAGGGATGGTTACGGTGGATAAATTGTAGCAACCTCGGAAAGCAAAGCTGCCCAAAACCAACAATCCGGACTCGATAGTCAGGTTTCGGAGTTGAGAGCAGCTCGAGAATGCATATTCCTCGATTGATTCAACCGATGCGGGTATCGTTAGAGTTGTTATTGGACATCCCGAAAAGGCATATCTTCCAATAGCTTTTACCCCATAGGGAATTGTCAAGCTATTGAGTGAGTTGCAATTGTAAAACGCATGGTCTTCTATGGATTGGATGCTTGAAGGGATTCTAATTGATAAGAGATTGTTACTACGGAAAGCTCCGTATGCGATTTTAGTGACCGGAACCCCACCAACCTCGCTAGGAATCTCCAAGGCATTTACTTGGGGCATACCATACCCTTCACAATCGACGATGGAAATTACCCCGTTTTCCAATTCATAGCGCATGAGGTGCAGATCAGAAGACCGGTTTGAGAAACTTAAATACCTCGGCAATACAACAAAATACAAACCGCTACAGTATTCAAATGCATATTTGCCAACGGATCGAACATTCGGCGGAATTATCAAGACACTCAATGCGCTGCAGTCATAGAATGCGAACTCCGCGATTTCTTGGACACTGGCAGGAATGGAATACTCGCCACCTCTCGCGATGGGAAACTGAACAAGTCTGGTTTGATTTTTATTGAAAAGAACACCATCCAAACTGCTGAAGACAGGGTTCGCCGCATGCACATGGATCGCTGAGAGCGATTGACAGTCGAAAAAAGGTTTGTAGCCGAGGGTCCTGACATTGGGGGGAATCGTCACTGCGGGCAAATTGTGGCAACCATAAAAAACTTCATTGCCAATGAATTCCAGGGTGTTCCCCAAGGTGAGGCTGGAAAGGCTTCGGCAATTTTTGAATGCCTCGCTCTGTATAGACTTCACTCCATAGGAAATCCATACAGACTTTAAGTTGGAGCAGTCGTAAAATGCCCGAAAACCAATATCTGAAACGCTACCCGGAACAACCAAATCCTGCAAACTAATGCATCCTATAAAAGCTTCGCTACCAATCGAATTTAATCCATATAAGATATTGACATTTGATAAGGCGATACAGCCCGCGAACGCCCAATTACCTATCGAAGCCACGCTCGCGGGTATAGTTATAGAGGTTAATTTCGTGCAATTCTGAAATGTGTAATTGTCAATTTTCTGAACTCCGAATGGAAGTGTTACGCGCGATAGGTTTGTGCAATTTGAAAAAGCCCCAAATTCGATTTGCCTCACTGAATCAGGAATCTCGACTAAAGTGATGCCTGTCTTTCCAGCAAATGCATTTGCGCCAATAGAGACAACAGAGTTGCCTCCAATAGAGGACGGGATGGCTACAGAAGAAGCAGTCCCAGAATATCCGGTGATTTGTATCTGACCACTTCCAACCGATGTGAATGAAAAGTCTGAAGTTGGCTGTGAAGAGGCGACTGGCGTGATCCAAATATCATCAATACCATAACCTGCTGAGGTTGAGACGGCGGCGAGGGACCACCGAAAGTAAATTTCTGCATTCGGTTCCAGCGGGGGAATCGAAAAAGTCGTTGCCGGAACGGAAAATGTGGGAGGATTGTTAAAGAAGTGTGTTTGATTCGAAGATGTCGCTGTGAGGACTGTCTTAAGCTGAGGAACCTGTGTCCATGAAGAACCATTTCGACTATGGAAAAAGGTGACATCTCCACCAATACCCCAATTTGCAAAGTAAAATTGTTTCACCACAAACCCCACGGCAAAAGATTCAATTGTTGAGTTTGAAGTGTTCTTTAGGCGGAGGATCAGGCTTGTTTCACCTGCTTGGGAGATTAAGGGACCTATGGCTCTGTTGGTTCCATTCGAACTGCCCCAATTATACGTTCCGCCAATCGTGGGTGAACCGCTTTGTGCAGAAAGTTGAACTGAAGTGTTGGCCGTGCTCCAGATTGGATTCCCAAAGTAAGGGCCATTTGAAATTCTCCAATAACTTGGCAACGTGAGATTGCCCCCGAGCGTGTCAAATGTTTCGTTTACGGCCCCCAAACTAGGAATCGGCAACTGGGCTTGTAAATTTGCGATCAAAAAAAGCGAAACAATCGCAATTGCATGGAGTTGTCTGGGAGGCCAAAAAGACACAAGAATCATACGATATTTGTCACCTGCTCACTTTCAAGCGCGAATGGAGTGTCGGAATAAAGAATGATGCGCGTAATCAGCATCTCCGTAGGCCTCCTGATCAATTTCGGCAACCCCCGCCTCGACTACAAACGCTTCACCCGCTCCAAATCGTCCCATCCGGTTTATCCTGTCCATCCCAATTAACATTCCGTCGCTGACGACATTCCTTCCTCCCCTGCCCGCCCGTCGCCGCGAATTGAAAACCCCCGCCGCGGTCCATGCTCCTTGAGGCGCTCGAGTGGTGCCTGACGCCGTGCCCGTGGGCATCGCGGCGCGACGGATTCCTGGCGGCGCAGATTGCGATCCGCCACCGCGCCATCCGCTGCCGCAAAGCCTGGCGCCCGCACCTCGAGTCCTGCAAAAAATTCACAATCCAATCCATCGGCCCCGGCCCGTCCGATGGCAGCGCGTTGATCCTCGGAAGCGGACACCTCCGCGATTTCGACCTCCCGTTCCTGCGCCGCCGGTTCCGCAAGATCGTCTTGGCGGATGCGGTCCACCCATTGGAAATCCAAATCCTCGCCCGGTTCTCCAAGGGGAAAATCCAACTCGCCACCGAAGACCTGGCCATTCCATCCCCGCAGATCCAAAGGCTCGCGAAGCAATCCGCGTGGGCCATTTCCTGCTGCCTGCTGTCCCAACTTCCACTTGCCCCGAACAGCCCGGGCGCCGCGGAGACCTGTTCCGCCCACCTCGCACTCCTCCGAAGTTCACAAAGCGCAATCCTCATCACAGACACCGCGAAACGCACCATGGGCTCGGTCGATTGGCATTCCCTCATCGAGAACCACCCGCTCCCGACCGCCGATGAAACATGGACCTGGCCCATCGCCCCGCCCGGTGAAGCCGGCAAAGACGGCGAAGAACGCCTCGTCGCCGCAGCGGTTCTCAACTAACCGCCTTCGTAGGTTCCCTTGGTGACGCCGATTTGGCTGGTGGCATGGAGTTCCCGGTGAAGGTCGGCGCCGTTGCGGCGGCCTGCGAGCAGGGAGCGGTAGGCTTCGATGGTGCGGAGGGTTTCGGCGGCGGTTTCCTCGAGGAGTTCGATTCGGAAATGGCGCAGCCCGGCCGCATGGAATTGCGGGAAAAACGCCGCACCGGTCTGCGCGGTTGCGTGGAAAAGCGTGTTGCGGCATCCCACATCGGCGCGCAACGGGTGCCCCATGCCCACGCGGTCCCGAAGGTGCACCCGGTGTCGGTCGCAGGGGCGTCCGCAATTCGTGTGGTCCGTCCCGTTCGACAGGAACGCCGCAAACACACAATGCTCCATATGGAACATCGGCATGTGGTGGTGGATCGTGAGTTCGAGCCAATCCGAAGGCACTCCGCGCGCCAGCGAGAGGATTTGCGGGGCGTTGAGGTCGTGCGAAACGGTGAGTCGCTCCAACCCATGTCCCATGAAAACCGCCGCCGTGGCGGGGTTGGCGACATTGAGGGAAAAATCCCCCAAGAGCCGGAGTTGGCTGCCCCGGAAGTGGGCGATGCCACCGATATTGCGGATCAAAACGCCATCCGGCTTCGCATTCGCGATCAATTTGAAAAAACCCTCCTCGCCCGCTTTCTGGATTCGCGGGGTGGCGAGCAAGACCTGCGAACCGCCCCGCGAGCGCACCGTGGCAACGGCGTCCTTGTATCGGCGGATATCCTCGTAATCGACGAACAGCTCTTCCACACCCGCATCCAGCGCGGCTTCGAGCTGTTCCGGCGACCTCACGAGCACGGAGAGTTTCGGTTCCGAGGACTTGCCCGGCTCGAACCGCGGCAGCACATCCGCGAGCGCGCACTTCGGCGCCGTGTCGCGGTTTTCCTGCGAAAGCAACGCCACCAATTCGCGCCGCATGCGGTTCAATTCCGCGATCGGCAAAATCACATCGCCATCGAGGCGCGTTTCCAGCCCGCGCAGGACGAAGCCGGTCCCGCCCAATTTCCCGAGTTGCCCGCGGAGGGCTTCGGCCGTGAGCGGGCGGCTGCGGGCCTGCTCCAGAGGCGTCCGCGAAACCACTTCGGCCGCACCGCAGCGGATTTTCAGGGGCGAACCGGCGGCGCCCCCCACCACGAGGTCCAGCGGCTTCAGGCGCGATTCCCTTGAAGGAATCCTGCCGGTGAAACTGGCGCGGAGTTCGCGGTCCAGCGCCGGGTCGCTCGTTTTCCAAACCCGCGAGCCGACCGGCACTTTGCGGAAATCGATTTTGCCGCATTCGAACGAAATGCGGTGCCCATCGACGCCGAAAATCCGGCCGCCCTGCTCGTGCTCGGTGTCGCCACCGGTGTCGAAAACCACCCCGTCGCCCGGTTTCAAGTCCACTGCCGCCCCGTCCAATTCCACCGCATCGCGCCCGATGGATTCCACGCGCCCGGCGAACGCCCCGCGTTTTTTGCCGAACCTTGCGCCGACGAGTTCCTGGTGGTTCACGCCGTGCATCCAGCCTTTGTAGAGCCCGCGCGAGAACGCCATCTCGAGGCGATACCAATCCCCCGGCTGCGTTTTTTCGAATTCCCCCGCGAGCGCGGCATCGATCGCCTTGCGGTAAACCTTCGTGACCGCGGCGACATATTCGGGCGATTTCAGGCGGCCCTCGATTTTGAACGACTGCACGCCGCGGGCAATGAGGTCCGGGATTTGGTCCACGGCGGCGAGGTCCTGCGGGGAAAGCAGGTAGCGTTTGTCGCCGAGGTCGCGCAGGGCGCCATCGACGATGAGTTGGTAGGGCATGCGGCAAGCCTGGGCGCACTCGCCGCGGTTCGCGCTGCGGCGGCCGAGCGCTTCGCTGGTGAGGCACTGGCCGCTGTAGGCGACGCAAAGCGCGCCGTGCACGAAAGTCTCGAGCGGCAGGCCCGGCGGGAATTTTTCCAACTCCCGCAGCGACAACTCGCGCGCCAGCACGACCTGCTTCACGCCCAGGCCGGCGGCAAATTCCACGCCCTCGGGCGAAGTGACCGTCATTTGCGTGGAGGCATGCACGCGCAGCCCCGGGAACATCCGGCGCGAGATTTCGGCGAGGCCGACATCCTGGATGATCACGGCATCCACGCCCGCGGCGTGCAGCGCCTGCAATTCCGCCACCGCATCGGGCAATTCGTCGGTGAACACCAAAACATTCAGGGTGGCATACCCCTTCACCCCGTGGCGGTGCAGGAAGGACATGATTTCGGGAAGTTCCCTTTCTCCGAAATTGTCCGCGCGCATCCGGGCATTGAAACGCTGGAGCCCGAAGAAAACGGCATCCGCGCCGTTCGCCACCGCCGCCCGGAGGCAATCCCAATCGCCCGCCGGGGCGAGGAGTTCGGGTTCTTCCAAGTTCAAGGCAGGCGCCGGTAGGTTTGCGGTTCGTAAATGGATTTGTTCAACCGCACCACATCGCGCCCGGAAGGGGTGGCGGGGTCGTAAATCGTATCGTGCGGTCCCGCGATGCCGAGGACGGTGCCGCCGGAGCGGAGGACTTCTTTTCCGAAACTCGGCGGCTCGTTGGGGTTTTGCGCGGCATCGAATTCCGCGGCTGGGAAAAAGTAGGCGGTCATGAAAATCGTGCGCGGGAGCCTTTCGCCGCCGGGCCCGGGGTTGAAATACACCGTCGTGGCCGCCAACCCGCCGGCATTGTCCACATCGCGGCGGAACGGCCCTTCGATCGGCCCTGTCGAGAGCCTCGGTGCAATGTCCGCGGGCACTTTCATCGCGTAGGGAACGGGCTCCAGGGAAATCTCGGTGGTTTTATGCGAAGCGCAGGCGCTGAGCGCGAGCATCGCAGCGATTGGAGCGAGGAGCGTGCAGAGGGATTTTTTCATGCGGGGAATTTCGTTCCGGGGCGCGGATTTGTCACGGCTTGTCACGAATCGTCGGCATCCTTCGAGGGATCAAGGTCGTAAGCTTTGACACATGAACAAGCTCCAAACACTGACCGGGTGCCTGATTTTTGCGGCCGCTTTTTCCGCCTGCGCGGGAGAGGAAAAATTGCTCTTCGATTTCAAAAAGGACGGCGACGCCTCCGGTTGGATGATCGAGGATGATGGAGTGATGGGTGGAGTTTCCGAAGGCCGCTTCCGCGTGAATGATGAAGGCCACGGAGAATTCTCCGGCAATGTCTCGCTCGAAAACAACGGCGGATTCTCCTCGGTTCAATGGAACTTCGAGCCTGTCGATGTCAGCGGGTTCCAGAAATTCGTGGTGCGTGTGCGCGGCGATGGAAAACGCTACCGCCTGCTCACCGAGGCCGCGCCGGGCGACCGGCATTACTATCAGGCGGAATTTCAAACCGGCACCGATTGGCAAACGATCGAAATTCCCTTCGCATCCATGGAGCCGCACTTCCGCGGTGACAAACTCGATCAACCGAATTTTTCCGGAAAAACCGCCTCACAGGTTCGTTTCATGATCGCCAACGGCAAGGCGGAATCGTTCCAGCTGGAGATCGATGAAATTCGCCTCCGTTAAGGCGTAAAAGAAGCGGTCCCGTCCGCGAAGTCGATCGGGTTCAACCATGTCCAGCCTCACTCCGGAGATGATCGAAAATGCCGATCGGCGGTTCGCGGAGGGACCGCCGGCACTTCCTTAACGCAAAAGAGAACAATTCTTGCAGAATTTTTTTAAAATTTTTTCGCAAATGGACGCACTAATCAAACAGCACCATCCTTATCCGAAGAGGAGGGGTGTTTGATCCCGAATAGAAAACGACCGGAATGCGTGATCCCGGTCGTTTCGAAAAAATCGCGCGGTGGCGCGGGAGTTTTAGCGGGCGAGTTCGGCGGTGCGGAGAAGCACTCGCTCTCTCATGATCTTGCCGGCCTTGAATTTGACGATCGCGCGGGGCGGGATCACCACTTCGTCCTGAGGTTTTTTCGGGTTGCGGCCCACGCGCTGTTTCGTAAGGCGGCAGCGGAAGACGCCGAACTCGCGGAGTTCCACACCTTCTCCCTTAGCCAGGGCCTCGGTGATGCTGTCGAGGGTGAGTTGAATCACATTGAAGACCTCCTGCTGGGTGAGGCCGGTTTTGTCAGCGATGGCGACAACCATGTCGCGCTTGGTCAGATTTGCCATAGGCGCCCTTCATAAGATATTCGTCCGCTTCGGGCAATAGAATTATTCACAACAAAGGGACCCGCATTCTCCGCGAATCAGGGCCTTGTTACTCGACAGTCACGCTCTTCGCGAGATTCCTCGGCTTGTCCACATCGCAGCCGAGTTCATTGGCAATGTGATAAGCGAGAAGTTGGAGTGGAATCACGGTGAGGATCGGAGCGAGATAGTGCGGCGCCTCGGGAACGAGAATCACTTCGTCGCAAACTTTTTTCAGGGATTTGTCGCCCTCCGTTCCCACAGCGATGACCGGGCCCTTGCGGGCTTTGACCTCTTCGATGTTGCTGATGTTTTTCTCGAAGACGGCATCCTGCGGCGCGATGAATACGGAAGGCGTCTCCTCGCTCACCAGCGCAATCACACCGTGCTTCAGCTCCGCGCTCGGATACCCCGAGGCGGAAATGTAGCTGATTTCCTTGAGCTTCAGCGCGCCCTCGAGCGCGACCGGGTAGTGCGCCTGCCGGCCCATGAAGAGGAAGTTTTTCGCCCGGGCATATTTTTTGGCAATGGCTGCGATTTGCGTCTCGAGTTCGAGCGTCCGCGCCACGAGGTCGGGCAATTTTTCCAGCGCCGTAATGATGTCGCGCCCGTCGCTGTGCGAGAGGTGCCGGATGCGACCAAGGAGGAGCGAGAGCAAAACGAAGACAGTAAGTTGCGAAGTGAAGGATTTCGTGGCGGCCACGCCGATCTCGGGGCCGGCATGCATGTAGACGCCGCCGTCGCTTTCCCGCGCGATCGTGCTGCCCACATTGTTGCAAATACCCAGCGTCTTGTGCCCCTTGCGCTGGCTTTCCCGAAGCGCCGCAAGCGTGTCGGCCGTCTCGCCGCTTTGGCTGATCACGAAAACAAGCGTGTCCCTCTGGAGCGGGATGTTGCGGTAGCGGAACTCGCTGGCGAATTCGCACTCCACCGGGATGTGCGCGAGCGATTCGATCAGGTGCTCGCCCACGAGCGCCGCATGGAAAGCGGTTCCGCAACCCGCGAGGACGATCCGGTCCACGGCGCGCAGGTCGGAGTTCGCCATGTTCAGGCCGCCGAGTTTCGCCGTGGCCTCCTCGATGGAAAGCCG
>JAGWWS010000034.1 GCA_018970255.1 Verrucomicrobiota bacterium
TTGATCCCCACCGCCTCGAGGAACACGACATCGCGGAGGAATTTTTCGACGATGTGTTCGTCCTCCATCGCCGCGCCGCCGTATTTGATGACAAAGTCAGAGGGTCATCAGAGTCAGAGGGTCAGTTCCGCGTATTATCGCATTCCTACCAAGCGCAGCGGCGGCGATGAAGCATTGGCTCCACAATTTTTTCGAGGGTAACCACCGAGGTTTTTTCGGCGAGACTGCCTACCAAGTTTGGATTCGCGGATGGATCCCGCCTTGGCAAATCCTCTTGCTGCCGATGCGAACGAACTTCAACATTTTCTAAAAGAAAGAAGAACCATGCGTTGCCTCATCGCCCTCCTCCTGTTGCTGCTGGCATCCCCGCCCGCAAGAGCCGCCGACCCGGCCAAGGAAATCCGGTTGGCGGCAGAAAAATTGAACGCCGCGTTCGAGGCCCATGATGCGAAAGCCATCCGCTCGCTCATGGCGCCCGACCACCTGGCCATCACGCACTACGCGGGAAAGCAGAATGTGAAGGAGCAACTGCGGACGCTGGCGGACCTCGACTACAAGGAGTATTCCACGGGCCCGATGTCGATCAATGTGGTCAACAGCACCTGTGCGGTGGCGACCTACAAACTGAAATTGAAAGGGAACTACAAAGGGAAGCCGATGCCTGCGCACAACCTGGTCGCGTCCGTTTGGGTCAAGGATGGCGGCCAGTGGAAGGAACTGCACTACCAGGAAACGCCCGTCGATAGCCGGTATCCGGGGGGCTATTCGACAAGAACCCGGTCGAGGCGGCTGTAGAAGGTGGCGCGGCCGTTGCGGCAGAAGCCGGCCAGCGTGATTCCCCAGCGCTCGCCCATTTCCACGGCGAGCGAGGAAGGGGCCGAGATGGCGGAGAGGATGGGGATGCCGGCGCGGGCGCACTTTTGGACGATCTCGAAGGAAACGCGGCCGCTCACGATCAGCACATCCGCGAGGGGCAGCAGGCCGTTTTCGAGGAGGAACCCGACCACCTTGTCCACCGCGTTGTGGCGGCCGATGTCCTCGAAGAGGCAAAGCACATCGCCCTGTGCCGTGGCGGCGGCCGCCGCATGGCAACCGCCGGTGCCTTCGAATTGGCTCTGCCGCGCGCGGGCGTTTTCGTGGATGGCCTGCAGCGCGGCGGCATTGACCGCGGCCTGCCTGGAAACCGGGGCGATGCCGTCGAAAATTTTTCCCATCGATTCCTTGCCGCAGAGCCCGCAGGAGGAGGTTGAGGCCAAGCGGCGGTTGGACGGAGCCACAGCTGAGCCGGCGAGGACGACGCTTGCCACGGTTCCTTCCGGCGTTTCCTCCTGGCCGTATTCCTGGAAGGGCACCGCGTTCACCGACTCGGCAAAAAGCAGGCCGCGCACGAGGAAACGCTCCGCGCCGGGCGTCTGCATCGTCATCGAAAAGGGCGATCCGTTGACCACAATTTGCAACGGGCGCTCGACCGTGAGGCTGTCCTCCACCGTGGAGCTTTCGGAATCGCGCTGGCGCAGGGCGCGGAATTTCCGCGTGTGGGGGTCCACCATTTCGAGTTCGGCCTCGCCGCAGGCGAGGATTCCATCGTCCAGAATCCGGCAACGCAAACCGCCGCGGCCCGCGAGGAAGGCATTCGCGCCCGGGGCCACGGCTTCATCCATCCAGTAGCAGGGCTTGCACTCCTCGACACCCTCGAACAACACCCCGCCGAGGCGGAAACGGCGGCCGATGAGCCCGTTCAAATCGATGCCCGAAACGAGGACATTGCGGCGGAGGGCGGAGGCTTCGATGCCGGCCACGCCCAGGGCCGAGCACATTTCCCCAAAGACTTCGCGGGAGAGGAAAGTGATCTGCTGTTTTTCGCCGGGGTTTTCATTGTGGTAGCGGTCGCCCACGATGCCTTTTCCGGCTTCGCAATGCGCCGATTCGAGGCGTTGCATGCCGTGCCCGAGCCGGCCGAGGCCATGGCGGCCCTTGAAATCATGGCCGGGCGAAATCCAAATGTGGTGGATGGTGGCGCGCATGGTTCGCGGATCAATGGTGCGGCGCGGCGAGGTCCCCGGGCGTGTTCATGTTTTCCAGGGCGCGGCGGTTTGCGGGTGGCAATTCCAACAAACTGGTGCGCCCGGCCGCCAGGATTTGCCGGGGGGAAACGCAACCTCGGGCGGCATGGCCCAGCAAAATCCCGCGGGCTGAGGGTTCATAAATGGCGCAGAGCGGTTCCGGCAGGCCGTCCGTGGCGGAAGCATAGGCAAGGAAATCGAAGTCCCCTGCCCTTGCGGCGCGAAGGCCCTCGAGCAAATGCGCGCCAACAAACGGCAGGTCGCAAGCCATGGCAAGCCAGGCGGCATTCGGTTCCCGCTCAAAGGCCGCCAGGATGCCCGCCAGCGGACCGGCAACGCCGCCTTGGTCGCACACAATTCCTGTGCCCCCGCATCCCGGCGGGGCGGTTTGCCCGGGCCGCAGGGAAAGGAAGGTTTTCTCGCAAACCTGCGAGAGAAGCCAAATCCCGCGCTGCGCTTGGTTCAAGCCATCCGGGCCAAGGACCATCGAGGCCTTGTCGCGCCCCATGCGGGTGCTGCGCCCCCCTGCCAAAAGCAATCCCAGCAGGGGCGCGCTCATGCGGCGCGGAGTTTTTCCACGCGGACATGGGCATTGTAGTCGGGCACGCCGCCATGGGCGTCCACGACGCCCCTGCGGATGATGGTGTTCCCCTCGGGCCAGTGGACCTGCAAACTCCCCGGCGCGATCGGCGCGCAATGCACACGCCCTTCGTAGCGGCCGAGTTGGTTCACAAGGGCGATGCGGTCCCCGGTGGCAAGGTGGAGTGCCGCGGCATCCTCGGCGCTCATGAGAATGGCATCGCGCGGCGCGTTGTTGAGCGGATCGACCTCGGCGTAGATGAGCGTGTTGAATTGCTTGCCCCGGCGGGTGCCGACATGGAAGGCGCCCGGTCCGCGGTGGCGCTTGGGGAGCGGGACATTTTGGAAATGCCCGCGCCCGTCGGCCGTCGGAAAATTCCCGCCGGCGCAAAGGTGCGGGCCGCCGTATTGGAAGGCATCGCCGGTTTTTCGCAGGTGCTGCACACCGTCGTAGAAGGGAACGACCCGTGCGATTTCCTCGCGCATTTTCCATCCGGTCTCGCAGCCGAGGAGCGGGGCCCTTTCGGGATAGGCGGCCAGGGCGAGGTCGCGCAGGATTTTCCACTCCGCCTTCGCCTCGCCGACCTGGCGGGGGATTTCCGGCGTGAACATCACGCGGCGCTCGGTGCTGGTTTCCGTGCCGCCGTCGTCCTGCTCGTAGCGGGTCTTGGCGGGCAAAAGGAAGACCGCCTCCTGCGCCGGAATGAACATCTGGTCGGTGAGGATGATGTCCTGGTGCACGCGCACAGGCACGCGCCCCATCGCCCCGCGGACATAGTCGGGCTCGGGAAGGGTTCTGAGGAAATTTCCGCCGAGGCAGTAGAAGAGGTCGAGATCCCCGCGCTCGCACGCTTCGACCATTTCGGTCGCGGGCATTCCCTGCCAGTCGGGCACTGGGAAACCGTATTCCTTCGATAGCCACTCGGCGTTTTCGGGGGTGATGGGTTTGTTGCCCGGGAATGCCGTGGCGTAGGCACCCATCTCCGCGCCGCCCTGCACCGAGGAATGGCCGCGGATCGGCATCACACCGTTTTTGTCGCGGCCGATGTAGCCTCGCGCCAGCGCGAGGTTCAGGATCGAGCGGACCCCGTCGCCGCCGAAGGCATGCTGCGTGATGCCCATGCTCCAGACGAGCACGGCGTTTTTGGCGTCGCGGAGGAGTTCGGCGAATTCCCGCATCGCGGCACGGTCGAGGCCGGCGTCTTTTTCCAAAGTCTCCCAATCCATCGTGGCCAAATGGGCTTTCAGTTCCTCGAATCCGGTGGTGTGCCGGTCGATGAAGTTTTGGTTTACCCAGCCCTCGGCGAAGAGGTTTTTCATCACGCCCGAGAGGAAGGCGATGTCGCCGCCTTGGCCCACGGGGAACCAATAGTCGGCGATGTTTGTGCCGAAGAGCGCGGAGTCGGCATTCGAGGGCACCCAATACTTCCTCATCCCGGGCTCGAAATAGGGGTTCACGAGCACAACCTTGGTGCCGAGTTTTTTCGCCTCGTGCAGGTATTTCGTCGAGACCGGCTGGTCGTTGGCGGGGTTCGAGCCGAAGAAAATGGCGAGGTCCGTGCCATACCAATCCGAATAGCTGCAGGTGGTGGCGGAAACGCCGAGCGCCCCTTTCATCGCCGCGCCCGAGGGCGAATGGCAAAGGCGTGCCGCGTTGTCGACATGGTTGGTCCCGAGGAAACGGGCGGTTTTTTGCGCCATGTAGTAGACCTCGTTGGTGACGCCCCGCGAGGTCACATAAAACGCCATGCGGCGCGGGTCGGTGGCGCGCAGCTTTGCCCCGAGCCGGCGGTTGGCCTCGTCCCATGAAATGCGGCGGAAGCCGGGCGCGCCCTTCTCGCGGACCATCGGATACGGCAGCCGGCCAAGTTCGCGGAGCTGCGCATTGTCCATTTTTTCCAGCCGGGAAACATCGGCGAGGAGCCGTTCGTCGAGCGCGGAAACGGTGTTGAGCCGAAGGAGGTTCAGGCGCGTCATGCACAGGTGCGGCCCCTTCACGGTCCAATCGCGCAGGCCCGCCACCCCCAGCGCGCAGCCGTCGCAGACGCCCCGGGTGATGACTTTCCAGGCATAGCCAAGGTTGTCGCGGTTTTCCCAAACGACCTTGGCCATATCCCGGAAGTGCTTCGGCTTCGTTCGGCCGATGCCGAACGGCGCCAGCGCCAGGAGTTTTTGCGGCCAGCGGCGGTGCACCGCGTGCAGGGTTTTCATGGTTTCGGGACGGGGAGAGTCATCGCGGGAAAGGAACCATCGAACACGGGAAAAGTGAACGCCGGCCGCATTTGCGTCGATATGGAAAAACCGCCCCGCCGCATGCGGACACCAGAAAAATCCGCCCTAAGGCACGATTTCCGTGCCGATGCCTGCGTTTGTGAAAATCTCCAGCAGCAGGCAGTGCTGGATGCCGCCACCGATGAGGTGGATTTTTCCGACGCCCTTGCCAAGCGCTTCCGTGGCGGACTGCACCTTGGGGATCATCCCCCCGCCAATGATCTTCGATTTGATCAGGTCCCCGACCTGCTTGACCGTCACGCTCGGGATCAAGGATTCCGCCACCGAGGCGTCGCGCATGATGCCGCGCACATCGGTGACATAAATGAGCTTCGCCGCCTTCAACTCCGCCGCCAGGGCCGCGGCGGCGATGTCGGCATTGATGTTCAAAACCTGCCCTTCGCGCGTGGCGCCGATCGGGCTGATGACCGGCACCACCTCGGAGCCGACCGCCGCGCGGACGCCTTCCGCCACAACGCCCTCGGCTTCGCCCACGAAACCGAGGCCCACTTTTTGCCCATCCACCACGGCTTCGCGCGCGAGCTTGCGCGCGATGAAAACCTCCTTGCCGGAGAACCCCTTCGCCCGGCCGCCGAATTCGTTGATGGACGAAACGATCGCGGGGTTGATTTCGCCGTCGAGCGTGCCCTCCACGATCCGGATCGCCGTGGCATCGGTCACGCGCAGGCCGTCGATGAACCTTGCCGCGAGCCCGGCATCCTTCATGCGCTGTGTGATCGCCTTGCCGCCGCCGTGGACGAGCACGGGGTTGATCCCCACCGCCTCGAGGAACACGACATCGCGGAGGAATTTTTCGACGATGTGTTCGTCCTCCATCGCCGCGCCGCCGTATTTGATGACAAAGGTCTGCCCGCGGTATTCCTGGATGTAGGGCAGCGCCTCGATGAGCGCTTCGGAGCGTGCTTCGGGCGTCATGTCATTCCCCCAGGTTCAACCGCACATACTCCTCGGTGAGGTCGGTCGTCCAAACATAGTAGGACGCCGCCCCCAGGCGGAGGTCCACCGTGACCTTGAACGCTTTCTTCGCGGCGACGGCGCGGAGTTTTTCGAACGGGGTTTTCGCCGCGGTGCCGTTTTTCACGGCGGCGAGCTTGTCGTAAAAAATGTCCGCCTTCGCTTCGTCCATCGCGACGCCGGAATAGCCGACCGCGTCGAGGATGCGGCCCCAATTCGGGTCGCCGCCCGCCCAGGCGCATTTGACCAGGGTGGAATTGGCGATCGCCTCGGCCGCCGCCCGGGCATCGCGCTGGCTGGCGGCGCCGCGGACTTCGACTTCGACAAAACGCGAAACCCCCTCGCCGTCTTTCACGATCATCCTCGCCAGCGCGCGGGTGACTTCGTCGAGGGCTTGGCGGAAAACTCCCGCCGGCGGCTCCACGCCGCTGCGCCCGTTGGCGAGCAGGACCACCGTGTCGTTCGTGCTCATGTCGCCATCCACAGTGATGCGGTTGAAGGAATTGGCTACCGATTCGCGCAGCAATTTGCGGAGTTCAGGGCCCGCCACATCGGCATCGGTCGTCAAAACACAGAGCATCGTCGCCATATTGGGATCGATCATCCCCGCACCCTTCGCGATTCCCCCGATGCGGAACTTGCCGCCGGGCACGGAAACCTCGACGGCGAATTCCTTGGCGAAAGTATCGCTCGTCATGATCGCCGCAGCAGCGGCGGCACCCCCGCTGCGCGAAGGCTTCAACGCGGAAATCCCCTTGCGGATGCGGTCCATCGGCATGGGCACGCCGATCCGCCCCGTCGAGCAAACAAGCACCTCGGCGGGCTTCAGCCCGAACGCCCCCGCCGCAGCGGCAGCCATCGCGCGGGCATCCTCCAAGCCGCGCCGGCCCGTGCAGGCATTGGCATTCCCGCTGTTCAGGACCACGGCGCGGTTCCGCCCGCTTTTCACATTCGCGGCGGAAAGCAGCACCGGGGCCGCCTTGACCTTGTTGGTCGTGAATGTCGCCGCCGAGCGCGCCGGCACTTCCGAAATCACCACCGCGATGTCGTCGCGCAGCACCTTGCCGTTTTTGATCCCGCAACCGGCCGCACCCGCCAAAAATCCCAACGGCGCGCAAACGCCGCCCTTCGTTTTTTTCATAGTCATCGCAGTCCGGCCGCCTCATCGAGGCCGGCCATCAAATTGAAATTCTGCACCGCCTGCCCCGCAGCCCCCTTGACGAGGTTGTCCTCGGCGGAAAGCAGGACCACCGTGCCGGTGCGGCCGTCGAACCGCACGGAGATGTCGCAAAAGTTCGTGCCGGCAGTGTTTTTGGTGTCGGGCAGGTTTTTCGAAACCCGAACGAATGGTTCTCCCGCATAGGCCCGTTCGAGCGCCGCGAGGATCGAGTCCCCATCCGCACCCGGCGCCGGCTTGGCGAAAATGGTGGTGTGGATCCCGCGCGTCATCGGCGCCAGGTGCGGGACGAAGGCGATCGCCACATTGCGGCCGGCGGCGAGCGAAAGTTCCTGCTCGATTTCGGAAAGGTGCCTGTGTTTCGGGAGGCCGTAGGCGCGCAGGCTTTCGTTGCACTCGCCGAAGAGGAGCGCCGCCTCGGCCTTGCGCCCGGCACCGCTCACGCCGCTCGCGCTCGAAACCGAAATGCCCCCGGGCAAAACCAGCCCCGCCTTCAAAAGCGGCACGAGCGGCAGCAAAACCGAGGTCGGGTAGCAACCCGCCGAGCCCACAAGCGCCGCGGAGCGGATTTCCTCCCGGTGCAGTTCGGGCAACCCATAAACCGCATCCTTCAACAACTCCGCCGCCGGATGCACCCCGCCATAAAATTCCCGGTAAACGCCGGCATCCCTCAAACGGAAGTCCGCGCTCAAATCCACCACGCGCTTGCCCGCCTTGTGCAGCGGGACGGCGAATTCGGCCGCGAGCCCGTGCGGCAGCGCCAGGAAGAAATACTCCGCCCCGGCCCCGAGGAGCGACGGCACCACCGGTTCGCTGAAAACCAACCCCGCAAAATCCCCAGTCCCCGCGAGCCGTGGCAGAACCTCGCCCACCGGTTTGCCCGCATGCTGCCGCGAAGACACGGCGGCGATGCGCACGCCGGGATGCCGCGCCAAAATCGAACAAAGCTCCTCGCCGGAATACCCGTTGGCCCCAACAATCGCGACGGGGATTCGGTTTGCGCTCATTCCGCTGCCATGGCTTTCGCCCGGCCGAACCGCGCCAGAGTGCGTTCCCTGCCGAGCACTTCAAAAATCTCATACAGCCCCGGCCCCACCGACCGGCCGCTCACGGCCACCCTCGCAGGATGGACGAGTTCGCCCGCCTTCACGCCCATCGCCGCCGCAGCCTCCTTCAACTTCGCCTCGAGGTTCGCATGCGTCCAATCGCCCAACCCGCCGAGCGCCTCCGCCAGCGCGGCGAGGCGCCCCGCAGCCCCGGGCTTGCGCAGGGTTTTTTCCACCGCCTCCGCATCGAATGCAAAATCCTCGGTGAACAAAAACCCGATCCAAGCGGGCACATCGCTGAGGTGTTTCACCTTCGCCTTCACGATCGCGAGCGCGCGCATGAGCGCTTCTTCAGTGCCGTAGGGAACGCCGGCTTTGTCCACGAACGGCTTCGCCAGCTCCGCGAAACGCGGGAGCCCCATGGCGAGGATGTGCTGGCCGTTCAGCCAAAAACATTTGTCGAGGTCGAAAATCGCATTCCGGCGGTTGATTTTTTCGAGGTCGAAGAGCGAGAGGATTTCCGGGACATCGAGCCGCTCGCGGTTTTCGCCGGGCGACCAGCCGAGCAGGCAAAGGTAATTCGCCACCGCCTCGGGCGCGTAGCCCTGGTCGAGGAAATAGGTGATGCTCGAGCCTCCGTCGCGCTTGCTGAGCTTTTTCCCCTCGTGGTTCAGGATGAGCGGAATGTGGGCGAACTTCGGCGGCGCGGCCCCGAGCGCCTGGTAAAGCTCGATGTGTTTCGGCGTGTTCGAGAGGTGGTCCTCGCCGCGGATCACATGCGTGAGCTTCATCTCGATGTCGTCCACCACATTCACGAAATGGAAAATCCACGAGCCGTCCGGGCGGCGGATCGTCATGTCGGGGTGCGTGGCCGGGTTCGACATGTCGAACTCGATCCGCCCGCAAATCAGGTCCTCCACCACCACCGGCTTCCGCGGGGAACGGAACCGGATCGCGCCGCCGTCCACGTAGGTGTGCCCGCCCGCCTCGAGCTTCGCGAGGTATTTGGAATAGATATCGCCCCGCTCGCTCTGGCGGTAGGGGCCGTAGGGGCCGCCCTTGTCGGGACCCTCGTCCCAGTCGAGCCCGAGCCAATTCAGGCCGTCGAAAATGACCTGGTTCGCCTCGGCGGTGTTGCGTTTTTCGTCGGTGTCCTCGATGCGCAGGATGAACTTGCCGCCGTGGCGGCGGGCGTAGAGCCAGTTGAAAAGGGCCGTGCGGGCGCCGCCCACATGCAGGTAGCCGGTCGGCGACGGCGCGAATCGGGTGCGAACTTCCATCAGTGGAGACAACGCCATCCCGCGCGCGAAAACAAGACTTTGAAATCCCCGCACAGTGCACCCGTTTTTTCGGGTTGATCTCGCGGGCGCGCTCCCCGAGAACGGAACCGCTTTGGACAACATTTCGATTCAGCGCCCGCGCAACCTTGATTGGAAGCGGGCGGGCGCGCTCCTCTACGGCGACTGGGGCACGAGCAAGGCCTATGTCGTCGGCCTCGCCTTCGCGGCGATGGGCTTTTCATCGCTGCCGATCATTTTCGCCGTTTGCGCGCTGACCCTCCTCGTCGGCCTGAACTACATCGTCATCTGCCGCTGCTTCCCGAACGGCGGCGGCGTTTACTCGGCGGCTGGAAAACACGGGAAGGTCCTCGCGGTCGTGGCCGCATTGTTGCTCGTGGCCGACCTCACGGTCACCGCCGCGCTCAGCGGCTGGGCGGCGCTCAGCTACCTCGGCATCCCGCAGGACAAAATCATGGTGGCAACCATCGGCGTGATCCTGCTCGTCGGGGTGCTGAATTGGTTTGGCCCGCGGCACAGCGGAAGCGTCGCCGTGGCACTGGCGGTGCCGACAGCCGTGGTGGTCGTTCTCATCATTGTTTTCAGCATCCCGCACCTGACTTTCCAAAATGTGGAACCGCTGCAGGGCGGCGCCACGCAAATTTGGGTGTCGTTTGTCGCCGTCATCCTCGCCCTCAGCGGGGTCGAGGCCATTGCAAACCTGACGGGGGTGATGAAACCCGACAAAAACTCCTTCTCCACCGAACCGCGGATCGGGCGCACAGCGGCGAAGTCGATCGTTCCGGCCGCCATCGAGGTCAGCATTGGCACCGCCCTCCTCGGTTGGGCAATGGTTTCCCTCCCGAAATCCCTGGGGCCGGAGATGGCGGAGCGCAAGGAGGACATGCTGCGCTTCCTCGCCGAGCAATACGGCACCATGGCTTTTGGGCCGGGCTTCGGACATTTCTTCGGGATTGCCACGGGCATCATCTTCGCCCTCCTCCTCCTGAGCGCGGTCAACACCGCCATCGCGGCCCTGCTTGGGCTTTTGTTCATGATGGCGCGGGAAGGCGACATGCCGCAGGGCTTCGCATCGCTGAACAAATTCGGCGTGCCGGTCGTCCCGCTTGCGATCGCCGCCGGCATGCCGTGCGTCATCCTCCTCTTCACGGACAATTTCGAGGCCCTGGCCGGCCTCTATGCCATCGGCGTGGTCGGGGCGATCTGCTTGAACCTGGGTTCCAGCGCGCTGAACAAGGACCTTCAGATGAAATGGTTCGAGCGCGGGCTCATGGGATTCACCGCCGCCATCCTCGTCGCCGTGGAATTCACGCTTGCGCAGACCAAGCACGACGCCCTGTTCTTCGTTGTTTGCGTGCTCGTCGGCGGCCTCGCCCTCTGGGCCTATTCGCGCCGCCTCACCGGCGTCACCACGCTCACCGTCAGCCGCGAAGTCGCCCAAATAGTCAAACCCGAGACCATCGAAAAACTCCGCGCCCCCGCCGCCGAAACCCAAAAAATCCTCGTCTCCGTCCGCGGCCTCACGCCGGTCCTCAGCTTCGCCCTCGACGAAGCCGAAATCCGCAAGGCGGCGCTCTATGTCCTCTATGTCCGCGAAATTGCCGTGCTCTACCCAGGCACCACCACAAACGGCCCCGCTTCCTGGAAGGACGACCCCGAAGCCAGCGCGATCCTCAACACCGCCATCCAAATCGGGAAGTCCCGCGGGGTGGCAGTCATCCCGCTTTTCGCCACAGCCACCGAGGCTGCGCCATTGATCGTGGACACAGCCGCCACCATTGGCGCCGATTTCCTCATCCTCGGGGCCTCGGGGCGCGGGTCATTGGCGAAAGTCCTGCGCGGAAATGTCGCCACGCAGGTCGCCGCCAGCCTGCCCGACAACATCCAACTCATCATCCACGGCTGACCGCCGGCGCAAGCGCCATCGGGTCCCCGTGGTCAAGGTGCCTGCGGCAAACCGCAAAAAAATCCGCCTTCGCCGTGCACCGCCGGATGTCGTGCAAAAACCCCGCCGCATCCGCGAGGCCCTCGCCGAGGTAGTTCATGTAGCGCTTCATTTTTTGCACCTGCGATTTCTCCGGCACATCGGGCGAGCAGGTTGATTCATAGAGCGCAGCAATGTAACCGAGCACATCGCGCCCGGCCGGCCATTGCGGCTCCCGGCCATCCAACAAATCCCGCACCTGCGAAAAAATCCACGGGTTGCGGATCGCCCCCCGACCGACCATCAACCCCGCAGCCCCCGTCTCCCGGAGCACCCTCACCGCACTGCGCGCACAATCCCCTCCCCCGTTCGCCTGCACCGGAAACGGCAACCGCCCCACCGCCTGCGCCACGCGGTCGAGGTGCACATGCGCGCCGTATCTTTCCACCACCGTCCGCCCGTGCACCGTCAGCAAATCCAAATCGTGCCCCGCAAAAACCTCGAGCAAGCGGTCGAACTCCGCCGCCGATTCGAACCCCACCCTTGTCTTCACCGTGAAGGCCCCGCGCACCGCCGCCCTCAGCGTTCCCAATAGCGCATCAATCCTCGCCAGGTCCCGCAGCAGCCCACCTCCCGCACATTTCCTGTAAACCACCGGCGCGGGGCACCCCAGGTTCAAATCGATCCCCGCCACATCGTATTTCTCGAGTTCCCCCGCCACCCGCGCCATGGCTTCGGGGTCGTTGCCGATGAGTTGCGCCACCGCCGGGCGCCCCGTGGGGTTTTCCACGATCGAACGCAGGATCGACCTCTCCGGCACATAATGCGGCGTCACCCGGAAATACTCAGTGAAATACAAATCCGCCCCGCCATACCCCGCCACCAGCCTCCAGAACGGCAAGTCCGTGACATCCTGCATCGGCGCCAGCGAAAGCACCGGCCTCCCGGACGCAAACAGCCCCCGCAAAACCCCCCGCCGCCCGCTCAAATCCTCGACTTGATCCATCGCATCGCCGGCCCCAGCACCGGCAGGTGTTCATAAAATCCCGCCGCGGGGTCCCAAAAATCCTGGTGCAGCACCACGCGCCCCTCCCGGTCGAAGCGCAACAGCGTCATCCCCACCGTCCGCACCGGCCCGGCAGCGCCCTTGAACCGCACATCCATCGTCCAGCGCACATAGGCATTCGCTCCCGAAACCGCCACATCGTCCACCACCGCCCCGAACGAATCCACATGCCCCGTGGTTTTCAAAAAATACGCCAGCACCTCATCGCGCCCCCTCAGCGTCTTCAGCGTGTCGTTGAACCAAACATCCTCCGCATAAAGCCCCGGCCCCAAGCGCCCCACCGACTCCGCCGTCACATTGGCAAAAAACCCACGGAACGCCTCCACCCCCTTGCGGATGGCCTCCGGGTCCGCCACGCCAGCCTGCTCCCGCTCCGCCGCCAAAAAACCGCCCGCTTGGTCCTTCGCCGCCGAACCGCAACCGCACAACACCGCCGCCAAAACCAAAATCCCGAGCAGTTTCATCCCGCCACTAAATCCGCCGCCGCACGCCCACTTCAAACTTAATCCTTAAAACTTAAAACCTCCTCCCCTATACCCATCCCCGTGCGCCCCGCCCGTTGGTTCATTTACGGATTCCCCATCCTCCTCCTCGCCACCATCGCCGCGTCGTTCTGGAATTCCGCGCACCTCGCCTCGGACAAAAAAAACGAAATGTCCCTCGGCGTCCTCGGCGAGCCATCGACCCTGAACCCCATCCAGCAGGCGGACGGTGCCGCATCGCAGGTCGCCGGCGCCATCTTCAACGGCCTCCTCAAATACTCCCCCGACCTCGAAATCATCGGCGACCTCGCCGAATCCTGGACCCTCAACCAAACCACCACCTTCCTCTTCCGCGACGCCCAATCCGCCACCGCAGCCGCCGCCACGCTCGAATCCGCAAAAACCGATTGGGCCGCATGGACGCTCGAAAAAACCGAACAACACGGCGCCGAACTCCGCCTCCGCCTGCGCGAACCCGGCCTCGACACCTCGAAAAAAATCCTCTCGATCCTCGACCCCTCCACCCTGGCGCCGCTCGCCACCCTCCGCGTGGAACCGAAAACCAACGCGCGCGAACTCCTCCCGAAACTCCTCGCCGCCCTGCCCCCCGGCTCCGTCCTGCGCGATTGGACCGAAAGCTCCGCCGCGCTCGAACTCACGGCCGACCCCGCCATCGCCCCGGCCATTGAAAAGTTCCTCGCCGAAAACGGAGGCGGCACCGCCACCGTCGGCGAAACCGTCCCCTTCCTCGCCGAGCCCGAAGTCCTCTTCACCCTCCGCCAAAATGTCCGTTGGCACGACGGCGCGCCCTTCACCTCGCGCGACGCCGCCTTCACCTACGCCGCCATCATGGACGACGCCACCGCCTCGCCGCGCAAGCCCGACTTCGACCTCATCCTCCGCACCGAAGCGCCCTCGCCCCACCTCTTCCGCGTCGTTTACCGCAAGCCCTACTCGCCCGCCCTCGAGAGCTGGATGATTTCCCTCCTCCCCGCCCACATCCTCGAGGGCAAGCCGCAGGATTGGTGGACCGCCCACTTCAACCGCACCCCGATCGGCACCGGCGCATTCAAATTCCACAGCTGGAAAACCAACGAATTCATCCGCGTCGTCCGCAACCCCGATTTCTTCCTCGCCCCCGCCCCGTGGCTCGGCGCCATCACCTACCGCTTCATGCCGGACCAACTCACGCTCCGCCTCGCCTTCGAGACCCGCGAGATCGACTTCTGGGGCGCCGAGCCCTGGACCGTCTCCGCCTTCGAGGGCGACCCGCGCTTCGACATCTTCACCAGCCCGTCGGGCAGCTACACCTACATCGGCTGGAACCTGAAGCGCCCACTCTTCCAGGACCCGCGCGTCCGCCGCGCCCTCGCCCACGCCGTCGACATCCCCTCGATGGTCCGCTTCATCCTCTACGGCCGCGGGCTCCAAAGCACCGGCATCTTCACGCCGCAAATGTGGTTCTTCGACCCCTCCATCCAACCCTTCGCCCACGACCCCGAAAAAGCCCGCGCCCTCCTCGCCGAGGCAGGCTGGAAGCCGGGGTCCGACGGCATACTCGAAAAGGACGGCCAGCGCTTCGCCTTCACCCTCATCACGAATAGCGGCAACGAAGTCCGCCGCGACATCGCCACCCTTGCGCAGGACGGGCTGAAAAAACTCGGCATCGAAGTGAAGGTCGAACTCTACGAGTGGGCCGTGTTCCTGAAAAACCACATCAACAAAGGCGACTTCGACGCCATGGTCCTCGGCTGGTCGCTCGGGAACAGCTATGACCAATACCAAATCTGGCACTCCTCCCAAACCAACCCCGAGCAACTCAATGTCGTCGGCTACAAGAGCGAGGCCGCGGACCGCCTGCTCGACCAGGTCCGCCAGGAATACAACCGCGCAAAAATCATCCAACTCGCCGGCGACCTCCAGCGGACCATCTACGAAGACCAACCCTACCTCTTCCTCTATGTCCCCGAAGGAACAAGCGTCATGTGGAAAAACGCCTACCGCATCCGCCGCCCGAAACCGGAGGGCGGATGGCTCGACACCCCCGTGGAAATGACCAAAGCCGGCTGGACCTATTGGTCCGACTACTTCTACCGGCCCGAATTCCCGCCGCCTGTTGAATGAGGCTATGCCAGGGCGCTGCTTGTCAGCGCCTCAGCCTTCGAACGTATCGTCCAACGCCGCGAGCAATTCAGCGATTGTCTCGCGCGACTCGTCGCCCATGTTGGAAATCCGGAATGTCTTTCCCTTGAGCTTCCCGTAGCCGCCATCGATGACGAACCGGTGCCTCTCACGAAGCCGCTTAATCCAAGCCGCCACATCCACATCGCGATTGTTCTTCACGCAGGTCAGCGAAACCGAGCGATAACCCTCCGGCGCAAAAAACTCGAAGCCCCGCTCGCGCACCCAGGCATGCACTTGCGCATTGAGAGCCGCATGCCGCGCATGCCGCGCCGCCACACCCTCGGTGAAAATGTCGTCCAGTTTCGACTCAAGCGCGAAAATGAGCGAGATGCACGGAGTGCTGGGCGTCATGTCCTGCTCCTGGTTCTTCGCGAATTCCACAAAGTCGAAGTAATACCCGCGGTCGCCCGCAGCCTCGGCCCGCTTCATCGCGCGCTCGGAGACCGCGAACAACGCAAGCCCCGGCGGCAACGCCAGCGCCTTCTGGCTCCCCGTCAGCAACACATCGATTCCCAACTCATCCATCGGAATCGGCAGCGTGGAGAACGATGAAACCGAGTCCACGATGAACATCACATCGGGAAATTCCCGCATCACCTCAGCGATTTCACGCAGGGGATTGAGCACGCCGCAGGAGGTCTCGTTGTGAATCAGCGTGAAGCTGTCGAACCCGCCCCGGGAAAGCTTCTCGCGCACCATCTCGGGCTTTACCGCCTGGCCCCACTCGACCTGCAGGGCCTCGGCCTGCTTGCCGCAACGCTTGGAAACATCGAACCACTTGTCCGAAAAAGCGCCGCACATCGCATTCAGCACTTTCTTTTGCGTGAGATTGCGGATCGCCCCCTCCATCACCCCCCAAGCAGAAGAGGTGGACAAAAACACCGGCCGCTTCGTGGCGAAAAGCTCCTGCAGCCGAGGCTGAATGCCTGCGTAGAGTTTTTTGAATTCCGAACCCCGGTGTCCGATCATCGGCGCGCACATCGCGCGAAATGTTTTTTCTGAAACCTCGACCGGACCCGGAATGAACAACTTGGTGTGTGCTTGCGATGCCATGGAAGCAGCGCATTACGCCCGCCTCATCGCCCCCAACCAAGAAAATTCCGCAATGCCGAAGCGCGCTTGCACTTCGCGCTTTCAAGCGCGAATACTCAAGTCCTCCGCCCGCGGCGGACCCATCAACACTCCATGAAAAAAGCACTCATCACCGGCATCACCGGGCAGGACGGTTCCTACCTCGCCGACCTCCTTCTCCACAAAGGCTACGAAGTCCACGGAATCATCCGCCGCGCCAGCACCTTCAACACTGCCCGCATCGACCACATTTATTCGGATCCCCATGTCAATGGAGTCCGCCTTTTCCTCCATTACGGAGACCTCGCCGACTCGGTGAACCTCGTGAAGCTGATCTACGACCTGAAGCCCGACGAAGTTTACCACCTCGGCGCCCAAAGCCATGTGCGCGTGAGTTTCGACATTCCGGAATACACCGGCGATGTCACCGGCATCGGCACCACCCGCATCCTTGAGGCCCTGCGCGAGACGGGCGTGAAAGCTCGCTTCTATCAGGCCTCCAGCTCGGAAATGTATGGCAAGGTCCAGGAAGTCCCGCAGACGGAAAAAACGCCATTCTGGCCGCGCAGCCCCTATGGCGCCGCGAAGATGTATGCCTACTGGATTACCGTGAACTACCGCGAGGGCTACGGCATGCACGCCACGAACGGCATTCTCTTCAATCACGAGTCTCCGCGCCGTGGCGAAACCTTCGTCACCCGAAAAATCTCCCGTGCCGTCGCCGCCATCAAACTCGGCAAACAAGAGCACCTCTACCTCGGCAACCTAGACGCCAAGCGCGACTGGGGCTACGCGCCCGAGTATGTCGAAGCCATGTGGCTCATGCTCCAGCAGGACAACCCCGACGACTATGTCTGCGCCACGAATGAGACACACACCGTGAAGGAATTCGTCGAACACGCCTTCGCACATGTCGGGCTCGATTGGGAAAAACATATCAAATACGACGCCCGCTACGAGCGCCCGGCCGAAGTCGATTTGCTGATTGGAAATCCCGCGAAAGCCAAAAAACAACTCGGCTGGGAACCCAAAGTCCGCTTCCCGGAGCTCGTGAAAATCATGGTCGACGCCGACCTCGCCAGCCTCCAGGGGCTCCCGGTCCCCGACCCCCTCACCCCGGCCTATCGTTAATCATTAGGCGTGGGATTGAACTTCTCCATCATCGTCCCCGCCTACAACGAGCGCGACAACATCCCGCTCGTCGTCGAGCGACTCGAAAAACTCCTGCCGAGCGACAACTGGGAAATCGTTTTTGTTGATGACGACTCGAAGGACGGCTCACGCGAGGCGCTGATGTCCCTCGCCCGCTCGAACCCGCGCGTGCGCTTCATCCGCCGCATCGGCCGGCGCGGGCTCTCCTCCGCTTGCCTTGAGGGCATGGCCTCAAGCTCCGCCGATGTCTTCGCCGTGATGGACTGCGACCTTCAGCACGATGAAACCATCCTTCCCGCAATGCTGCAGGCATTCGAGGAGGACCCGAAACTCGAACTTGCCGTCGGCAGCCGCTACACCGGCCAAGGCGGTGGGACCGGAGATTGGTCGAAGTCCCGCGTCTTCGTCAGCCGCTTCGCCACGCGCCTCGGCTCGGTCATCCGCAAAACCGAACTCACCGACCCGATGAGCGGTTTTTTCGCCATCCGCCGCGAGATTTTCGAGGAGACCGTCCGCAACATGACGGGCAAAGGCTTCAAAATCCTCCTCGACATCGTCCTCTCCGCCGGGCGCCCGTTGCGAGTGCGCGAGTTCCCCTACGAATTCCGCACCCGCCAGCACGGCGAGAGCAAACTCGATATCGTTGTCGCCTTCGAATACCTGTATCTCCTCGCGGATAAAATTTTCGGCCGCTTCGTGCCGGTCCGCTTCGTCCTCTATGTCCTGGCCGGCTTGAGCGGCCTCCTCCTCCACCTCGCCGTGCTCGGCGTCCTTTACAAATTCGCCGCGGTTTCCTTCGTCGCCTCCCAAACCGCCGCCACGCTCGCAGCCATGGTCTCAAATTTCCTCGTCAACAATTCCGTCACCTTCCGCCAGCAGCGCCTCAAGGGCGGCCTCCTCGTCCCCGGCCTCGTGGCCTACATGCTCATTTGCGGAATCGGCGCCATCGTGAATGTCCAGGCCGCGGAATACCTCTACGCAAGCCGCATTCCGTGGTGGTTCGCCGGCGCCGCGGGTGCACTTGTGGGCGCCGTGTGGAACTACGCCGTCTCCACGCAAATCGTCTGGACCTGGCTCCCCACCGCCCTCCGCCGAAAAAGCCGGCCGTGATTTGACTCCGCCTCAGGCTTGCGCAAATTTCCGCCCGTTCGGATTTTTGAAAACCATGCCGCAACTGCCCAAAGCCGCCCTCGCCGCACTCTTCATTGCCTCCGCCGCTCACGCGCAAAAGACCCCCGACCTCACCGTCGACCCCTCCCCCCTTCCGCCAGGCGAACGCGGGGCGCCAACCTTCGCCCCCGTGGTGCGCGAAGTCGCCCCCTCCGTCATCAACATCTACACCAACAAAACCACGCGCTCCGGCGGCACCGTTCTCCTTCAAGACCCCTTCAACCCGTTTTTCGGAATCCCGTTTGAACAAGTCCCGCAGGAACGCCGCGAGCAATCCCTCGGCTCCGGCGTCATCGTCTCGCGCGACGGCTACATCCTCACAAACCACCATGTCATCGCCGGCGCCGACCAAATCCTCGTCGCGCTGCACGGCGACAAATCCACCCACGAGGCCCGCCTCATCGGCACAGACCCGCAAACCGACATCGCCGTCATCAAAATCGAAAAACGCGACGCCCCCGCGATCACCCTCGCCGACAGCGACCAAGTCGAAGTGGGCGATGTGGCCCTTGCCATCGGCAACCCCTTCGGCATCGGGCAAACCGTCACCATGGGCATCGTCAGCGCCAAGGGCCGGCGCGGCATGGGCATCGTGGACTACGAGGATTTCATCCAGACCGACGCCTCCATCAACCCCGGCAATTCCGGCGGCGCGCTCGTCGACGCCCGCGGCCGGCTCATCGGCATCAACCAATCCATCCTCAGCCGCACCGGCGGCAACCAGGGCGTCGGATTTTCCGTCCCTATCAACCTCGCCAAACATGTCATGGCCTCGCTCATCGCGAACGGCCGCGTCGAACGTGGCCACCTCGGCGTCATGGTCCAACCCGTCACACAGGAACTCGCCTCTGCATTTGGATTGAAGGAAACGCACGGGGCCCTCATCGGCGGCGTGGGCAACGGTTCCCCCGGCGAACGCTCCGGCCTGAAACCCGGCGATGTCGTCCTCGAGTTCGATGGCAACAAAGTCGAAGGCAGCGCCGAACTCCGGCTCATGGTCTCCAAAGCCAGCCCCGGCAGCGAAGTCCCCGCCCGCATCTGGCGCGATGGAAAAGCCATCAACCTCAAACTCCAAATCGGCTCCTTGGACGGCCAAGGAGCAAATGCCCAAAACCCTGCCGCCACCGGTTCCCCGCTCGACGGCGCACAACTCGCCGACCTCGACCCCCAACTCCGCCAAAGCCTGCGCGTCCCCTCCGGCCTGGACGGTGCGGTGGTGGCCCAAATCGAACCTGGCTCCCCCGCAGCCCGCACGGGGCTCCAGCCCGGCGATGTGATTTTCGAACTGAACCGTCAACCCGTCCCCGGCCCCCGCGAACTCCTCTCCGCCCTCCGCCAATCCCCGGATTCCCGCCACCTCCTCCGCGCCTGGTCGCGAGGAAACACCCGCTACCTGGTCATCGAGTGACCAAGTGATTGTTCAACGAAACGGGTTGGCTACTTTCAAACCAACCTTTCCGGCCAGTGATGCTTGCCGCTTGTCGCCAGTCACAAACTCGGCGGCCCCGAGTTGCAAGGCGCAAGCCACATGAAGACCGTCCAAAGTCCGGCATCCGATTGAAGACGCATGCTTGGAGGACAGGATTGCAGTCCGCACCCAAGCCTCCTCCCAATCCACTGCTGTGCCGCGCAGGACGCCACTTGCGCAATCCTGGTCAAGGAAGGTAATGGCAGCTGATGCCTGAGATTGAAGGCACTCGCCCCGGAAAACCTTCAGCCGAAGCGCCGAGACGCACTCCGCACGGTGCAGCGGAGTGAAAACAATCGACTCTCCGAGGCGAATCACAAAATCCCTGACGCGGTCCGACCCATCTTCCTCGGTGTAAAGTTTGAGTAGGACACCCGTGTCGAAATATCTGCTCACCTTGGACCCCGGCTCTCCTCCAGCAATTCATCGCTTCCAGCCCCTCTCCACGACCCTCCCCAGACTTTCCGCGCTCGCATTTTGAAGTCAGGAAATTCCACCCGTTCCTCGTCCAAGCGGACAATCTTGGCGACCGGCTTCCTCCGCCGTGTGATGACCAACTCCCCGCCCGCCTCAACCCTCCGAACCAAAGCCGCGAAATTATGCTGCGCTTCCATGATCGAGCATGACTTCATAACGCATATTTTTAACGCATATTTCCGGGCCGTCAACTTGTAGCATTCCATCCAAACCCCCAAATTTGTTGCTCTGTGCTCTCTGTGTCCTCTGTGATTTAATCCGCAGCCGGCCCCATGGACTTCATCGACCTCAAGCCGCAGTTCCAAAAACACGAAGCCGCCATCCGCGAACGCATCGACCGCGTCCTCGCCCACGGTCGCTTCATCATGGGCCCCGAAGTCGCCGAACTTGAATCCGCGCTCGCCGACTACACCGGCGCCAAACACGCCATCACCGTCGCCAGCGGCACCGATAGCTTGGAAATCGCCCTCCGCGCCCTCGGTGTGGCCCACGGCGACGAGGTGGTCACGGTTCCCTTCACTTGGATCAGCACCGCCGAGGTGATCCTGCAAATCGGTGCCAAGCCCGTCTTCGTGGACATCGACCCGCTCGACTACAACATCGCCGTCGACCAAATCGAATCCGCCATCACCCCTCGCACCAAAGCCCTCCTTCCCGTGAGCCTCTTCGGGCAAATGCCGGACTACGCCGCCATCAATGCCATCGCCGCGAAACACAACCTCCCGGTCATCGAAGACGCCGCCCAAAGTTTCGGCGCCACCCGCCACGGCGTGAAAAGCTGCAATGCCACACTGATCGCCAGCACCAGCTTCTACCCCGCGAAACCACTCGGGTGCTACGGCGACGGCGGCGCGCTCTTCACCTCGGACGACGACCTCGCCCACAAAATGCGCGCCATCCGCAACCACGGAGGCATCCGCCGGCACTACCACGATTTCGTCGGCATGAACGGCCGCTTCGACACCATTCAAGCCGCCATCATGCTCGGCAAGTGGCCCGGCTTTCCGGCCGAGGTCCAAGCGCGCGCCCGCATCGGAGCGCGCTACACCGAAGCTCTCCGCGATGTTTGCCAAACCCCCGCCATCCGCGAGGGCAACACCCATGTTTACGCCCAATACACCATCCGCGTCCCCGACCGCGATGCGCTGGCCGCGAAGCTCGAGTCCGCCGGTATCCCCACCGCGGTGTATTACCCGAAGTGCCTGCACGAGCAGCCGGTCTTCGCCCACCTCGGCCACAAGTTCGGCGCATTCCCGAATTCCGAAACCGCCTCGCGCGAAGTCATCAGCCTTCCCCTCAACCCGCACCTCCCCGAATCCGACCAGGACCGCATCATTGAAGCCGTCCGCACAGCCCTCTCGTAAAAATGCAGCGAGCAATAACCGCACTCGCGCTCCTTCTTCTCGGCGCCTGCGCATCCCCCGATCACCAACTCCTAACCTTGGTCGAACGAAGACTGGCCTTCGCCCCCGAAGTCGCTTGGGCAAAGTTCCAAAAAAATCTTCCGGTCTACGACCCGATCCGTGAAGCGGCTGTTCTGTCTGGCATCGAAGAAAAATCCACGCGCGACTTTTTCGCCGCCCAAATGCAGGCCTCACGCCGCATCCAGGCCAAATTGATCACCGATTGGGAAAATGGCTCTCCCCTCCCCGGCCACCCGGCACTCGATCTCAAAAACCAAATCCGTCCCTCGATCGATTCCATAGACCAGGCCCAACGCTCCGCCATCGCCCGCGGTGCCAAACCGCCCGCCCAAACCCGAATCGATCAACTCACAGCCGAACTCCTTGAACCAGTCGGCAAAACCACCGCACGCATCTGGAGTTTGGAAAGCCGGTGAATCAGCCACGCGAGGATGTCGAAATTATCCAAAACCACCGACATCTTCATCGCCTCCCGCCCCACAGCCTTCAAACACACGGCTTCATAATCGGCCCTCATTTTCCGAACCTCCTCGGTCTTGGTTTTCGACCTTTCATGGAAGTCGTGGATCTTCTCCGGCGAGAGCGTGGATGTTGCCTCCGCCCCACATCGCACATTGTCCCGAACCCATCCCAAAAGCGGCTCGGCCGATTGCGCGCTGCCGGCAGTCACCCCTCCGAGTGACGCAGAAAGTTCCCCCGCCGCCTCGCTGATGTGCCGGAGCGTGTGCAGCCACGCCCGCAAGCGCTGCAATCGCAAAGCCTGTGAATGTCTCAACTCCGCCTCCGCAGCCAGCCGCGCGCAAAACTGTTCGATCGCCGTCCCGAGTTGAACCAAAGCCTGCGGCTCGTTGGTGTCCTCGTCCTCGGATTTTTCGGGCGACCGCGAGATCGAAATCATCCCGAAAAACCTCCCCAACTCTCGCCGCACAAGATCCAACGCCGTCTCCGGATCGGCCAAAGCCTGCGGAACCAAAAACCTCGGCCTCCCCGGCTGCTCCGCCGGATCGGTCGGCCAAATCCGTTTCAAAAGCGAGGAGCACAAAGGCAGAGCTGGCGTGATCAAAACGGCAGGGATCAAATTCGAGAGGAGAAACACCGTCGCCAGCCTCATCGCCTCCCCCGCCACGAAATGCTCCACCAGCGCTTGCACAAGCGGCACCCCCGTGCGCTCGATCTCGAGCAAAGCCATCATCACCACACCGCTGAAGACACAGAACAAATCCTCCATCCGCACCAGCCGAAGTGCCGCCCCGCTCATCCCCCGCGATAAAAAGGCCCGCAAAGCAATCGCGCCCAGGTTCGCCCCGTAAATCGCCGGAACGGCTTGAGGAAACGAAAGCCCGCCACTTCCCACCAGTGTGATCAGCACCATCGTCGCGCCCGTGTTCGACTGAAGAATCGCCGCGGCGGCGATACCCGTAAGGAATCCCTGCAACGGCGAAGCCATCGCAAACTCCAGCCCCGACCGGAACCACCCCTCGTTTTTCAGCGGAGCCAGCCCCTCGCCGAGTTGCTCCAATCCAAAAAGGATGATCCCCACGCCCAGCACCGCCCCCGCGATCGCGTTCCAAGGCCGCTTGCGCACCGCCCCCATCGCGATCCCCGCGAACCCCACCAAAAGCGCCACGAACGGATGAATGCTGAACGCCGCAATGAAGGCCAGCGCCGTCAGCCCCACATTGCACCACACCAAAACCATCCTCGCCCCCTCGGAACGCACGATCCCGCTCCCCAGCATACTCACAAGAATAAAAGTCACCGCCGTGGCGCTCTGCATCAAAGCCCCCGCGACAATCCCGCAAAGCCCCGCCGAAAAAGGATTCCCCGTCGCCCGCCCGGCCAGCGTCCGGAACCCACCCCCCGCCAGCGCCCGCATATTCTGCCCCGTCAACTGCAGCCCCAGAAAAAACAACCCCAGCCCCAAAATCGCTCCACTGAAACCGTTCATCCGGCAAACAACTCAAAAAGCAACACCCGCGACAACTTCCAAACGATTTGGAAAATCAAAACGCCGCCACAAAAGAGCTGTTTCTTTACGCTCCTATCGCAGACCCGCGATGGCAGCCAACTTCGGATCCAACTGGCCGCTCAAGGCAAAGTATTTCGCAAGCACCATCAGCGCCACCGTCCGCTCGCTCCGCGCATCCCGGAACTGCGCGACATGCGCTTGGGCGTTGCGGATGATTTCCAGCGCGCGCTCGGGGTTCCGGTTGTAGAAATCAATCTTCTCCCCGAGATCGGAGTAGTCATCGTTCAGCGCAACAAAGTGCCGCCCGGCCTCAAGCTTCCCCTCCATGAACCAAGTCTCGCACCTCGGCCGCCGCATGAAGCAAAGCGAATTCGAGGAAAGAATCCACTTCAGGTTCGTCGCCACATCGTTCCCCTCGACGCTCAGGATGAACTTGTATTCGCGCTGCTGGGGAACCGAGAGGTAATCCCGCTGAAACTCAGGCTCCGCCCCGCGCTTCCGCGTATCTCCGATATCCGTTCCGGGAACGCCCGCAGTGAGTCTCAAAAACTCCCGCCGATGCTCCTGATGGCAAGCCCCACGAAAAACCGCGAGCGGCTTCTTGGCTTCAAACGGCATCGGATCCCTCGAAAGCCGGAAATGCCGAACAGAATCCAACTTCAACAAAACCGAATTCGAATTCCCCCCCGAAATCGGCCGCGCCTTGACGAACGCAGGATTCGGAGGAACCGCCAGACTGTCGTCGAAACGATGGAAATACCGGTAACGCGATGGGAAAAACCGGATCAGCTTTTGAAAGTCAAAAAAGTAGATGCTGTTGACCTTCCGGAAGCGACACCGTGAAGTGCCTTCGGGAACCTCGAACGGGCGATCGATTTTGAGGTAATAATCCACCCTCTCCAAGAGCCGCATCCGCTCCTCGCCAGAGACCGAGTCCAGATAGCGCGGGAGCCTCGCCCCGAGCAAAAGCCGCGGAACACACATCCCCGCCACAGACCCCACATAAAAAGTGAAATTCCGAAAATGAAGCCGACCGGCACGCATGATACTAAGCAGATGCAGTCAGTCCCTCATCGCCAGAAATGACAAATTCCGTTGAAAAATCGATTTTCGAAAGTGGAGTTTTTCCAATCCTTGAGTGCTGCAACTCGAAAACAAACCAAAACTTCAAAGCATTGCTAATGATTATCATAAATACTGGTCCAGCCCTTTTCTCGCGCGCACCCGCCGCTCGGCGATTGTCTGGTCGAGGAGCACTTGGTTGTCTCCGAGCCGATCGCGCGGGACCAGCGGATGATTCAAATGAAAAATGATCGCCCGCCCGTGCACCAGCTTGCGCCGAAGGCCGAGGTGGTAGAGCCGGTTTCCCAGGTCCGCATCCTCCCGCCCCCAACCAGTGAAGGTCTCATCGTATCCATTCACGGCCAGCAGGTCGCTACGCCAAATCCCAAGGTTGCAACCGAGAATCCCCTCCTGCCCTTGATCGTATCGAATAGACGCCCGCGGCCAGCGCACAGCCTTCGGCCAACCCTTGAGTTTCCCGCTCACGAACAATCTCGCCAAATGCCACACCTCCGCGCGGAAGCCGCCCACCGCGGATTCCTCGATAAACGCCCTCCTGCCCTGCACCCAGCACCCCGGCTCGGCCAGCGCCGCATGGTCCGCGATGAATTCCCTGGCCGGCACCGAGTCGCCGTCGAGAAAAAGAACATAGTTCCCGCACGCCCGCGCGATCGCCTGGTTTAAAATGGACGATCTCCGGAACCCTTGATGCTCTTGGCGGCAGTGCTGGAGCGGCATTCGGCCGGAAAACTCCGAGATCACTTTAGCTGTCTCCGGACCCGACCCATCGTCAGCAACAAGGATCTCCGCCCGCTTGTCCGTTTGATCCTCCAAAGCCCCCAAAACTTTTCGAAGGGCCGGGGGATTCTCGTAGGTATTGAGAACAAGACTGATCTTCGGCTCAATCATTGCCTTGGCCACTCCCATTCCTCTCATGCTCGAAAAGCCGACTGTATCTCACCAGCGTGGCAAACGCCGTGGCCTTCGCGATGTAGTAACCAGGAAAGCCGTCCAGAAATCCTCTTCGCAAAACATAAGCGCGAAAAAACCTCCACCACGGCCGCAGGACAGTAGGCCAAACCGACCACCTCTTTCCCGCCTCGAGCTGTCTTTGCAAAAAGATATCCGCATAGAAAGGAATCTTCATCAGGTGATTTGAAATGTCCGGATTGGAGTAGTGCAAAAGATCACTTGTGAGTTTTGCAGTCGCCCCCTTGACA
>JAGWWS010000035.1 GCA_018970255.1 Verrucomicrobiota bacterium
GCAGACTCAACTTGAAGAAGAAACGTTGATTCAGTAAACCTTTTGGCAATCCTGGCAAATGCCAACGTGCCCATGGCCGCTGCGCGGTTCTTGTCCAAAACCAAGTTTAGCAGCGCTTGAACAAGCGCGTCCACCATCTTCCCTTCGCATCCAACGGCAACTTTGGCACCACAACTTTGGTCAACAATTAGCCCCGGTCCACCGCAGTCAGCGACAACCGGCACGCAGCCTGCCAACATTGCTTCCATGAGCGTCAGCCCTGCGCTGTCCCTCAGACTTGGCAGCAGGTAGGCATCGGTTTCCCAAAGTTTCTTTCGATAACCATCGCCGGAAAGCGGGCGCGAGAATTCCACTTTTGCCGCGATCCCCAGTCGGCTGGACAAACTTTTCAAGCGCTCCAACTCGGGACCATGGCCCGCCACATGGTAGCGGAAATCGATTCCCCGTTTTTGGATTTCCGCCAAGGCGTGCAACGCAAGATGGAGACCCTTGCGGACCTCAAGTTCACCCCCTGCGAACAGGCGCAAAGTGCCATCGCGCATGAAAGGAAAAAGCCCCTCCGGCCGCGACAAAGCGCGGATTTGGGAATCGCTGAAAAATGCCGCGGAGAGTAGGGAGCTTTTTTCAGCAGAGCCGGCGACATGCCTGACAAGAGCTAGAGTCTCTGGCGTGGATGCAAAAATCCAGGCGCTGTTCCGGACGGCTTTTTCCAAGCCGGGCGATCGGAATGCCAAAAAATCCTGCAACCTTCTCAGAAGTTCGAAACCAGCAGGCGCAACCCCGGCCCCACCGAGCAACCGAAGTGGAAAAACTTCCGCACCTCCAATCGGTCCCCAAACAAACTTTTTGCCAAGACGCCAGAGTTCGCTTGGCACCCTCCAAGTCGACAGCGTGGAGTGGTGGAGCACATCGAATCCCACCTCGCGCTCCAAACGACGGGCGGTTTCCAGCACTTGCTGGGTCCAGATTTGGTAGTCCCGCCAATTTTGAATCCGGGCCACCAAACGATTGTTGTGCCTCCACCCCCAAGAACTGTGCGGGTAAAAATGGACATTGCTTCCAATCAACCCCTCGGTTCGAGCCCGCTCCATCGATTCCCCATCCTTTGCGTGCCCGAGGACCCAAATGTCGTGCCGCGCGGCGAGCGCCTTCAATGCCATCCAACCAAAATGCGCCTCCGAGCCCCGGTAGGGGTCGCAGGCCACTGCTGAAAGAAGAATTTTCAAGGCCTCAAGTTTGAGGAATTTCCGGACCCTTTCAATCCTCCCGAAAAATTTCATGGAAGTCCTAATCACCGGCGTGTCGGGCTTCATCGGGACACATGTGGCGAACCGGCTTCTCGCGCGGGGCCACTCATTGCTGAACCTTTCCACGCACCCCCCGCACGAACGCGCCCACAGGGGCTTCTGGCAAAAAACCGACATACTGGATGCACCAGCCGTCCTGGCCGCATTCGAAATGTTTGCCCCGGAAATCACTATACACCTCGCGGCAAGGACCGAGATGGATGAAAAAACCACCGCCGAAACCGGCTTCCGCGCGAATACCGAAGGAACGCGCAACATCCTCGCCGCCATCAAGGCTGCTCCGTCCTTGCGGCGCGCCGTTATTTGTTCCTCGCAATTCGTCTGCGGACCCGGGCGCCTGCCGGAACATGACGAGGACTACTTCCCTGCCACGGTTTATGGTCAGAGCAAGGTCATCACCGAACAGGAAACCCGGCGCGCCAACCTAAAATGCGAATGGACGATTGTGCGCCCGACGAATATTTGGGGTCCCTGGCACCCCCGCTACCCCCAGGAATTCTGGCGCATCGCCGCAAAGGGGCTGTATGTCCACCCGGGCGGCAAGCCGGTCGTGCGCTGCTATGGCTATGTCGGGAATGTCGCCGACCAAATCGTAGCCCTCTCCACGGAAAAGCCCGCCGAAAAAATCCACCGCCAAACCTTCTATGTAGGCGACCCGCCCGGCGACATTTACCTGTGGGCCGATGCCTTCTGCCGCGCCCTCCACGGGAAGCCCGCCCGCAAAGTCCCCCGGCCAATCCTCCGCGCCGCCGGGCTCGCCGGGGACCTCATCTCCGCCGCCACCGGAAAACCTTTCTACATCACTTCCTCGCGATACCGCAGCATGGTGACAGATTACATCGTGCCAATCGAAAAGACCCACGCCCTCCTCAGTCCGCCGCGCGCCTCCCTCGAACAAGGCGTCGCCGAAACCACCGCATGGCTGAAATCGCGGAACCCATGATTCCTCTCACAACGGCACAGCAACCACAGCGGACGAGCAAGTGTGCCTTTTGCTAAAAACGCCGTGAGCAACCTCACCTCCAAATTGAAACGCCTCCTGCGCGAACTCGCCGTCTGGTTGTTCCGCCTCATCGGCTCGGAGGTGATCGACTCCCGCACCGGCCGCAGCCTTGGCCGCGGGCTCATTCTTCCGTGGCGCGGGCGCATCCACCTCCTTGGCTTCCACCATTCCTTCGTCCCCGTGCCGCAGCACCAGAACCGCCTGACCTACTGGCACCGCGAAATCGCCTTCACCGCCCACGGCGAAGTGGACTTCCCCCGCACGCGGAAAGTTTCGCCCCCACCGGCGCAGCCCCATACCCTTCTCCTCCTGCTCGACCACCGCCCGCCCGGGGCCGTTGCGGAAACGCTCGCGGTTTGGGAAGCCGCGGGATTTGCTGCCGGCGACATCCTCCTCGTCCATGGCGGTTCGGCATCCGATTTCGCAGCGATTGCCCACCCGAACAAACTCCACCTCGCCGGCCGCGCCCACACCACCACCCACCACCAGCGCGAGAAGCAGAGCTACAGCGAACTCCTCGCGCTCTCCTGCGAGTGGTTGCGAACCCAACCCCACACCCACATCCTCTTCCACGAATACGACCACCTTCCCTTGACCAAAAACCTCCCCGCCCGCCTGCTCGAACTCGCCCGGCGCGAGGATGCCGACCTGCTCGGCGTGGAACTCTACCGGGTCGATGCCTCCACGCACCCGCATTGGCTCTCGAACGAATCCAAAACCTACAATTCCCCCGTGGCCCTTTCGATGCTCGGCACGGGCCATTTCTGGACCCGCGAGGCATGGGAAGCGGTTGCCCTCGACCGCGCGCTCGACGGTTGGTATCTGGAACTCGACATGCCCACCACCGCCCACCGCCTTGGCTTCCGTGCGCGCCGCATCGACCAGCAGGGGCGTTTCGTCAAAGCCCTCGAAAAACACCGCCCCGCATTTGAAGCCGCTGTGGAAGCCGGTGCTTGGTCGCTGCATCCCGTGAAAGACGGCCCCACCATTTCCCGCATCCAAGCGCACCTCCGGGGCTTGGCCGCAAATCCCAACGCCCGATGAACGAAATCCTCGCCCGCATCCGCAGCCACGCCACGCCACCGCAACTCGCCGCGCTCGGCGCGGCCTGGCTCGTGCCGGCGCTGCTGTTTTTCCTCGTGCCCTACGCCGAGGGCTACGGTTCGCACAAGGTCACGCTTTTCAAGTTCTGGACTTGGATGTCCGGAAATTCCGAGGACTGGCAGCATTGCCTCATCGTCCTGCCCGGCGCGCTGGCGCTCATGGTTTACGCCATCCAGCGCCAAAGCCTGCCCGCACCGCGGCCGGCCGGCGCCGCCGGGATGGCGGCCATCGTCTTTTCGCTCGCCCTCTTCTGGCTCGGCTACCGCATGGGCGTGCAATACATCGGCTGGGCCTCGCTCCACCTCCTCCTGGCCGGCTCCATCCTTTTCCTCCTCGGCTGGCGGACCGTCCTGTTCCTGGCATTCCCGCTCCTTTTCATCGCCTTTGCATGGCCGGTCCCATTCCTTGACAACTACATCGCCTTCCCGCTCCGGATCATGATGTCGCACGCGGCGGTATTCGTCCTCGACACCATCGGCCTCGATGTGGTGCGCAGCGGCACAGGCATCCTCTCCGCGCCCGACCCCATGCTGGGCATCCCCGCGGGGCAAAAGTTCGCCGTCGATGTGGCCGACCCCTGCTCCGGCATCCGCAGCCTCTTCGCCTTGATGATGGTGAGCGCGCTCTACGCGCAGTTCACCTTGAAAACCTGGTGGCAAAAATGGACCCTCTTCGCCTGCTCCGCCCCGCTTGCCATCCTCGGGAACCTTGCCCGGATCCTCATGCTGACCATCGGGACGATCGTTTTCGGGGCCGAGTTCGCCATCGGGAAAAACGCGCTCACCGAGCCATCGTGGTTCCACATGCTCGCGGGCTACCTCGTGTTCATCGTCGCGCTGGGCGGGATGGTCGGCATCGGGGCGCTGCTGACGAACGCCCCGAAAATCGCCGCCGCCACCCGCGAAAAGCTGAACGCCCCGCCGGCTCCACCCGGACCGGAAACCCCGCGCGGGGAAAAGCGCGAAGACGAATACTGAAGAGGGTTTTCTCACAGCGACACAACGGGCACAGCGGACGAATTGGTTTGTTCATTTTTAAAAAATCGCCGTGAGCGCCGTGTCGCCGTGAGAAAAATTCATGGAACAACAAAACCTCATCGCGACGGCGTTCCTTGATATCGCTTTCAAGGTCCACCGCACACTCGGGCCCGGGTTGTTGGAATCCTGTTACGAAGAAGTTCTCTGCTATGAGTTGGCGAGGTCCGGCATTGCGTTTGGGAGGCAGGTGGAAGTCCCGCTTGTTTACGAAGGAACTTCCGTGGGTGCTGCGTTCCGCGCCGACTTGGTCCTTTCCGAATCGGTCATCGTGGAAATCAAATCCGTCGAGCAGGTGCTGCCAGTCCACAAGAAGCAGCTCCTCACCTATCTCCGGTTGGCGGGCATCCGCCTCGGCTTGTTGGTCAATTTCAACTGTGCGCTTTTGAAGGATGGAATCACGCGCATCGCGAATTGATTCCCCTGTCCCCCATGGCGGCACAGCGGACGGAATGGATTTTAAATCTTAACAAGAAAAGCGCCGTGTCCGCCGTGCCGCCGTGAGAACCCCCTCTTCCGCCATCCAAAAACTTCCCGTCCTTGGCACGCCCGTGTCTTTGGTGGACTACTCCTCCGCCATTGCCGAGTGCCAGAGGCTGGCCCGCGAACCGCGCCCGGCCGCCGTTTCGGCGAGCAACACCCACATCATTGCACTTGCCCGCCGTGATCCGGATTTCGCGGCAACCATGCGGTTGTTCGACATGGTCCTTCCCGACGGAATGCCGCTCGTCTGGTCCTTGAATTCCAACGGCGCAAGCCTGAAAGACCGCGTTTACGGGCCCTACTTCATGCGGCGCCTCATTGCAGCGACTCCATCCCCCTGGCGGCACTTTTTTTTTGGCAGCACCGTTGAAACCCTGCAGTCGCTCATCGCGGAGCTTCAGGACGACTGCCCAGGGCTGGAAGTTGCCGGAACCCTTTCCCCGCCATTCCGCGATTGGGACGACAACGAGGAAGAATCTTTCGCACAGGCCATCGCGCGCTCGGGGGCCGATTTCATCTGGGTTGCCCTCGGCGGGGAGCGCCAAGAAAAGTGGATCATCCGGAATTTGCACCGCCACCGGCGTGGCGTGTTCCTTGCAGTGGGGGATGCGTTCCCACTCTTGGCGGGGGAACGCCCGTTCGCGCCGGACTGGATGCAGCGCACCGGCACCACTTGGGCTTTCCGCCTGTTGCAGGAACCCAACCGGCTCTGGCGCCGCTACACCCGCTTCAACACCCTTTTCCTCTACTACACCGTCCGCGATGCGGTCCTCGGCACGCCGGCTCCGAAGGAAAAAAAAACACCCACCGGCCTTCCCAGCATCGCTTTCCTTGGCTCACGCGGTGTGCCGGCGCGCTACTCGGGATTCGAAGTTGTGGTGGAGGAACTCGGCTCGCGGCTTGCGGCGCTCGGGCACCCGGTCACCGTTTACAACCGGCTCCCCCGTTTCGAACACACCGAGAAATCCTGGAAAGGCATGGACATCGTCGGGCTCTACACCATCCCGACCAAAAGCCTCGACACCATTGTCCACACCTTCCTTTCGATGCTCCACGCGATTTGGCGGCGCTACGACATCATCTACCTCTGCGGCGTCGGCAACGCCGTCCTCGCCCGCCTCGCGAAGGCAGCCGGAATGCGCGTCGTCATCAATGTCGATGGCGCCGACTTCCGCCGCAAAAAGTGGGGCGGATTCGCGCGCTGGTGGCTGAAAAAAAGCGAACACTGGGCCATGGAATTCGGCGACAGCGTCATCGCCGACAACGCCACCGTCGCCGACCGCTACCTCCACGACTACGGCAAACGCCCCGAGCATTTGTCCTACGGTCTCACGGTCCGCGACACGCCCGTCCACTGCGGCGAACTCGAAAAATGGGGGCTCCGACCGAACGAATATTTCCTCTATGTCTCGCGCCTCACGCCCGAAAACGAAGCCGAACTCCTCCTCCGCGCCTACCGGCTTTTGGAAAACCCGCTGCCGCTCGTGCTGGTGGGCGCCGATCCCTACGAACACGCCTACCGCCGGCTTCTCGGCGAACTCGCCACCGACCGCGTCATTTTCACCGGGCTCCGTTTTGCCGATGCCTACATCGAGCTGAGCCAAAACGCGCGCGCGTTTGTGATGCCCGCCACCATCGAGGCCACGCGCCTCGTCCTCCTCGACCAACTCGGCATGGGCAAATGCGTGGTTTACCACGATTGCGCCGCCACCCGCGAAGTCCTTGGCGACACCGGCATCCCTTTCGACACGGAAAAACCGATCGAAAACCTCGCCGCCAAACTCCACTGGGCACAGGAAAACCCGGGACCCGTGGCTGCCGAAGGCCGCCGCATCCGCGAACGCGCCGAACTCTTCCGCTGGGAAACCGTCCTCGCCCGCTACGAACAAATTTTCGCCGGCATCGTGGAGGGATGACCTCCGTGCCGTCCCATTCCCGCGGCAAAACCGCCCCCCATCCACCCGGAGTGAAAATCTCCATCATCACGCCCTCGCTCAACCAAGGGCCGCACATCGCCGAGTGCATCGGCTCGGTGGGCGGCGATGGCGCATCGGTCGAGCACATCGTGGTCGATGGCGGGTCCACCGATTCCACGCTCGGTGTGTTGCGGGCGAGCCCGTCCATCCGCTGGGTTTCCGAGCCCGACCGCGGGCAATCCCACGCCATCAACAAAGGCCTCGCCATGGCCACGGGCGACATCCTCGCCTACCTTTGCGCCGACGACCTCTACGAACCCGGTGCACTGGAAAAAGTCCGTGCGGCCTTCGCCGGAAATCCCGGCACCGATGTCGTCCACGGCGATTTCTTTTTCCTCGAAGCCGGCGGGCAAAAGCGGCTGAAGCGCTCCGGCCCCTTCACCCCCGGGCGGCTCGCGAAAGGAAATTTCCTTGGGCAACCCGCCGTTTGGTGGCGGCGGGGCGTGTATGGAAAGTTCGGTGGCTTCGACGAATCGCTGCACTTTTGCATGGACCACGAATACTGGCTCCGCATCGCCGCCGGGACGCGCTGGCATTACATCGCCGAGCCGCTCGCAAGCTGCCGCCTGCACGCCGGGGCCAAAACCAGCCGCCAACTCGCCGCCGCCTGGCGCGAAGCGGCCCAAATGCTCACGCGCGAAAAATTCCGCCTCCGCCCGTGGTGGGACTACTGGAACATGCTCGTGTGGGGCCGCCACCACTACCGCGCCAAGCGCTGGTGGTTCTCCAGATGAGGAATTTTCCACACAGCGGCACAACGGACACGGCGGGGGGAATTTTTGGAAAACGCCGTGTGCACCGTGGCGCCGTGAGAAAAATTTTGTGAAACCCCGACTGCTCGCGATTGAACTCCACCACCTCGGCGACGCCGTGGTGTCGCTGCCTTTTTTGCGGGGGGCGGCTGGGGCGTTCGAGGTCCATGTTCTTTGCCGCCCGGAGTCGGCGGCGGTCTGCCGCCTTCTTGAAAATCCCCCCGCGATCCACGAATGGACGCCCCCTTGGACGGGAGAACCATCGGCGGCGCCTTTCGAATGCCTGCGCGCAGCGCGGGAGAAGGGGCGCGAATTGTCGGCGCTGGGGTTTTCCGCCACCGCCTGTGCTTGGGCGGACCCGCGGAGCACCCTCCTTGCCGCCGAAACCGGGGCTTTGCGGCGCGTTGGGTTTCCGGTGGATAGGACCAACTTTTATGCACCGTCTGCGCCGGGGCGGAAATCGCGGTTGCTCTTCGGGCGGTGCCTGGAGGTTTTCCTGCCAAGGCTTTCGCATCCCCTGCAATCGGGTCCGCGGAGCCCGCATATCCAGCGCTGGAGCCAAATGGCGGAGGTTTTGGGGTTCGAATGCGATTTTTCGGTTCCTTGGGTTCCTGCGCCGCCGCCCCAAAAAAATTCCAAGCCCGTGCTGGGAATCCACCGCCATGCGAGGTTGCCGTCGAAACAATGGCCGATGGGGAAGTGGGACGAACTTCTCGCGATGGAGGCGGTGCGTTCGAGGTTTGAGGTGGTGGAGATCGTGCAGGGAGCCGGCCCGGAGCCGGCAAACAGCGCCCTCCCCGCAAGGCGCGGGCTCCACACGCCCGACCTGCCTTCGCTGGTTTCCGCGCTGGCTTCGTGCGATGCCCTGCTTTGCCACGATTCGTTTCCCGCCCACCTTGCGGCGGCGCTGGGGAAGCCGGTGGTTGCCATTTTCGGCTCGGGGGAGCCCGATTGGTTTGCGCCTTGGAACAACCGCCAGCGCGTGGTCCAAAAACGGATTTGCCCGCTGCACCCGTGCATCGACCGCTGCGGAATGCCCCGCCACATCTGCCTGGACGAAATCCAGCCAGCGGACATCCTCCGCCAACTCGAAACCCTTCGCTTCGCTTGAAAATCCTCGTCTTTGGCGCCAGCGGCCTCCTGGGCCGTCACCTTGTTCCCGAACTCCTTGCACACGGGCACCGGGTTGGTGCGCCGACCCATGCGGAAGCCGACATCACCGATGGCGCGCGGATGGACGAACTTTTTTCGGAACCGACCGATGCCGTCGTCAATTGCGCCGCCATCGTCAACCTCGATGCCTGCGAAAACGACCCCGAGGGGACCGGGCGCGTGAACCGCGACGCGCCATTGGACCTCGCGCGGCGCTGCCACTCGGCCGGTGCGTTTTTTGTCCAGTTTTCCTCGGACTACATTTTCCGCGGCGATGCCCGCCGGTTGCATTCGGAGGGCGACGCTGCCGGGCCCCTCTCGGCCTACGGGCGACAGAAGCTCGCGCTGGAAAAGGAAATCCCGGGGCTTTGCCCGCGCTCGCTCGTGCTGAGGCTTTCGTGGCTATACGGGCGGGGCGGGCGGACCTTCATGAGCTACATCCCGCAAATCCTCGCAGAAAAACCCGTGCTCCAAATCGCCGCGGGCAAAACCGGCAACTGCCTCTGGGCACAGGATGCGGCGCGTTGGGTGGGGCTGCTGCTGGAAAAAGGCGGCACGGGCCCCTTCAACCTCGCCAATGCCGGGGAGACATCCTGGGAGGAATTTGCGCGCGGCTGCCTCGAACAAATGCGCGCTGCGGGAATCCGCACCCGTTGCGGCGAAATCCTCGAGACGCCCTACCTCGAACTTGGCACCCACGGGGCGAAGCGACCGAAACATTCTGCCCTGGATTTGGCAAAAATTTGCAAAGCCCTTCCGCCGGGTCCGCGTCCATGGCGCGAGGCTCTTAAGGATTACCTTGCAGAGTTAAAATCCAGTTCGGTGCTGCCTGCCGCGTAAGCAAAACACAAACCCTCAAGCCAAGCCCCGGCGCGCAAGCCCGGGGCTTTTTGTTTGCACCGGAGATTTTTGCTTTAACAAACCGCACCCAGCATCAAACATCCCATTCGTGGACTACGACCTCATCGTCATAGGTTCCGGCCCCGCAGGAGAAAAGGGCGCCGCACAGGCGGCATATTTCGGGAAGAAGGTCGCCCTCGTCGAAAAAGAAAGCTACCCCGGCGGCGCGGCGGCAAACACCGGCACCCTGCCCTCGAAAACCCTCCGCGAGACCGCCCTCCACCTCTCCGGCTTCCGCAAGCGCGACCTCTACGGCCTGGAATTCGATTTCAACCAGCGCATCAACGCCAAAAACTTCCTGCGCCATTTCCAAAATGTCCGCGCCCTCGAGCGCGAGCGCATCGGGAAAAACATGGACCGCCACCATGTCGATGTGATCCAGGGCACCGGCTCGTTCACCGATGCCAACACCGTCCTCGTCGCCCGCGCCGACGGCACCACACGCAGCCTCACGGCCTCGAAATTCCTCATCGCCACCGGCACCCGGCCGCACCACCCCCCTGACTACCCTTGGCACGACCCTCGCCTCCTCGAGTCGGACACGGTCCTGAAAATCTCCGAACTCCCCGAAAAAATGCTCGTCATCGGCGGCGGTGTGATCGGCAGCGAATATGCCTGCATCTTTGCTGCGCTCGGGGTCGAGGTGATGCTGGTCGACGGCCGCGATCGCTTGCTGGGCTTCCTGGATGCCGAAGCCTCCGTGGCCCTCCAAAACGCCATGTGCGCCATGGGCATCGACCTCCGCCTCGGCGACAAGGTCGAGTCGCTCTCTTCCGGCGAAAAACTCACTGCTGTCCTGAAAAACGCCGGCACCCACTCCTTCGATTGCGTCCTCGCCGCCGCCGGGCGCCAGGGCAACACCAACTCCATGGGGCTCGAAAAAATCGGCGTCGAGCCCGACAAGCGCGGCCTTCTCAAGGTCAACGAGCATTTCCAGACTTCCGTCCCCCACATCTACGCCGCCGGCGATGTCATCGGCTTTCCGGCGCTTGCATCGACTTCGATGGAGCAGGGGCGCGTCGCCATGTGCCACGCATTTGACCTGAAATACAAAACCGATGTCGCCCGCATCCTCCCGCTCGGCATTTACACGATCCCCGAGTGCTCGTGCGCGGGCGAAAGCGAGGAATCGCTCCGCGAGAAAAGAATCCCCTATGTCGTCGGCCGCTCCTTCTACTCGCAAAACAGCCGCGGCTTCATCATTGGCGACAAGGAGGGCTTCCTCAAACTCCTCTTCCACGCGGACGACATGAAACTCCTCGGCATCCATGTCCTCGGCGAGGAGGCTACGGACCTTGTGCACATCGGCCTCACCGCACTCCTGCTGGGTCAGACCGCCTCCATCTTCATCGACACCTGCTACAACTACCCCACGCTTTCCGAGATGTATAAATACGCGGCCTACGACGCCCTCGGCCGCAAGCAGCGGGGCGAGGTTGTCCGGCCCGCCGCTTGATTCCAGGGCCCGCCGCGCGCAACTTCCGGGCATGCGAAAAGTCCCGCTCCTCCTCCTCGCCGCAGCCGCACTGGCGGTCCCGGACCTCCGCGCCGGCGAACTCATCCGCGCCGCACAGCTCAAACTTGCCACCATGGGCTACTACAAAGGCACCATCGACGGCGCCGCGGGCAGCATGACGGCCGCGGCGGTCCGCCGGTTCCAAGTCGCGCAAAAACTCCGCGTCACCGGCGAGCTCACACCCGAGACCGTCAAAGCCCTCGGGCTGCACACCGGGAAGTAACCATGTCGAAGCACGACCGCGTCGCCGCATTTGTCGAATCCCTGGCCGCATCTTCCGGCTCCGCCCACCATCCCTGCTACGCGGGCTACTTCGAGTGCTTCAACGCCCGCGACTACTACGAGGCCCACGATGTGCTGGAGCACCTTTGGCTCGGCTGCACCGATTCGAACCGGCCGTTCTACCAAGGCCTCATCCAAATCGCGGGCGCGTTCGTCCACCTGAAAAAACAACATGCCCGCCCGTCCCATCCCGTCGATGGCCGCCGCCTGCCACCCGCGGACAGGCTCTTCGCCCTCGGCATGCGGAACATCGCCCCCTTCGCCCCGCTCCACCTCTCGCTCGATGTGGCAGGCGTCCTTTCGCTTTGTGCCGACTGGCGCGCCCGCCTGTCGGATTCCGGCTTCCGCGAAAACCCCTGGTCGCCAGCCAACGCCCCCCGGCTCTCGCTCGCCGGACCGTGACCCGCTTTGTCCTTCATCGCCCGCGTGGCGCCGTGTTACTTTTCCCCGCATGAGCAACAACCCGCGCACCGTCCGCACCCGCGCGCCACTTTCCCTTTGGTTGAAAGCCGTTGTGCTGGGCTCGCTGGCCCTCGCCGGGATCCTCTTTGCGACCTGGCAATTCGGCGCATCCATAAGCGCCGCGAAAATGACCGGCACCGTCGTGGCCAAGGAATTCCGACCCCTCGGCGCCCCGGAGAACCAGATCACCCTCAACAAGGACCACTCGCTGCGCGCCGACCGCGTCGAGGGCGACTACATCCTCACCGTCGAAGTCCCCCAAAAAGACGGGGGCAAGCGCAGCTTCACGGTGTGGCTGAACGACAAGGGGCGCTACGACGCCATCGAGGTCGGCGATTCCTTCGATGTCGGGCCCTACCTTGTCCGCGATTGATCTCCGCCCGCCCTTGAACAAAATGCCCGTTCGCCTGTCTCAAAAATTCCACCTAATAAAACACCCAACAGCCCGCAAATGAGCATCAACACTTCCGAAATTACCCAACTCGTCCAGGAAAACCGCCGCTGGGTCGAGCCGCTCGTCAACGAAGTCTCCCGCGTCGTCGTCGGCCAGAAGGTCCTCGTCCACCGCCTCCTCATCGGCCTCCTGTCCAACGGACATGTCCTCCTCGAGGGCGTCCCGGGGCTGGCAAAGACACTCACCGTCCGCACGCTGGCAAATTCCATCCACACCGGCTTCCAGCGCCTCCAGTTCACGCCGGACCTCCTGCCCGCCGACATCATCGGCACCCTCATCTACAACCCCCGCGACGGCCAGTTCACCACCAAGCTCGGCCCGATTTTCTCGAACCTCATCCTCGCCGACGAAATCAACCGCGCCCCTGCGAAGGTCCAGTCGGCCCTCCTCGAGGCCATGCAGGAGCGGCAGGTCACGATCGGCGAACAAACCTTCGCCCTCCCGGACCCCTTCCTCGTCCTCGCCACGCAAAACCCGATCGAGCAGGAGGGCACCTACCAACTCCCCGAGGCGCAGCTCGACCGCTTCATGCTGAAAGTCCATGTCGGCTACCCCACCCGCGAGGAGGAGCGCTCCATCCTCGATGCCATGGCCACCTCCGCCCCGCGCCTGGGCGTGCAGGCGGTCGTCGGGCCCGACGAAATCATCCGCGCCCGCTCGATCGTGAACGACATCTATGTGGACGACCGGGTGAAGGACTACATCGTCAACATCGTCTGGGCCACGCGCGACCCCGCCGCCGCGAAGCTCAAGCTCGACGGCATGGTCCGCTATGGCGCCTCGCCCCGCGCGACGATTTTCCTCACACTCGCCGCGAAGGCGAACGCGTTCATCGCCGGCCGCGGCTATGTCACCCCGCAGGATGTGAAAAGCGTGGGCCTCGATGTCCTCCGCCACCGCATCGGCGTCAGCTACGAGGCCGAGGCCGAGTCGGTCACCACCGAGATGGTCGTCGAACAAATCTTCGCCGGCGTCCCGGTCCCCTGACATAGGAACCTGCGGACCCCTGTTCCGTAAGCCATGACGCGCGACCCGAAGGAAATCCTAAAAAAAATCCGCCGCATCGAGCTGCGCACCCGCAGGCTCGTGAATTCGGTTTTTGCGGGGCAATACCACAGCGTCTTCAAGGGCCGCGGCATGAATTTCGAGGAGGTCCGCGAATACGCACCCGGCGATGAAATCCGGTCGATCGACTGGAATGTCACCGCCCGCATGAACGCCCCCTACATCAAAAAATTCACTGAGGAGCGCGAACTCACCGTCATGCTCCTCGTCGATGTCAGCGCCTCCGGGATGTTCGGCAGCATCGAACTCAGCAAGCGCGAACTCGCCGCAGAGGTGGCGTCCATCCTCGCCTTCAGCGCCATCAACAACAACGACAAGGTCGGCCTCATCCTCTTCACCGACGATGTCGAACTTTTCATCGCCCCGAAAAAAGGCCGCCTCCACACGCTCCGCCTCATCCGCGAAATGCTCTACTTCCAGCCCCGAGGCCGCCGCACGGACCTCGCCGGCGCCCTCGACTACATGAACCGCGTGATGGCGCGCCGCTCCGTTGTTTTCCTCATCTCCGATTTCATGGACAACGGCTTCGAAAAAGCGCTCACCGTCACCGGCCGCCGCCACGATGTCGTCGCCATGCCGGTCTCCGACCCCGGCGAGGGCGCGCTCCCGGATGTGGGCATCGTCACGCTCGAGGATGCCGAAACGGGCGAACAAATCGACATCAACACCTCGAGCCGCTCGGTCCGCAGCGCGCTCCGCGTCGCCGACGAGAACCGCACGAACGCCCTCGAGAAATTGCTGCGGACCCGCCGCATCGATGTCGTCCCCCTCTCCACGGGCAAGGACTACCTTCTCGCGCTCCGCTCGTTTTTCGAACAACGCGAGCGCCGACTCGCCGCATGAACCCGGCGGACCCCTCCATGGCCCCGGCAGCCACGCCGGTGCCGATCCACGACATCGCCGGTCCCGTTTGGTTCTGGCCGTATCCGCTCTGGATGACGATAGCGATGGCAGTGTTTGCCCTCCTCGTGCTGGGCGCCCTCGCCCTGCTCGCGAAAAAATTGCTGTCCCGAAAGGCTCCTCCGCCCACCAACCGACAAAGGACGCTGGCCGAACTCGAGAAACTCCGCGCAGGCGCCGCAGGTGCAGACCCCTACGCATTCGGCGTGGCGGTTTCCGACACGATCCGAAATTACATCCAGCGCGAGCACGGCCTCGGGGCGACCACGCAGACATCCATCGAATTCCTCGAAATCATCCGTTCGAACGCGGTCTTCACCCAAAATGAAAAGGAAGGCCTCGAAGCATTCCTCGGCCGCACCGACCTCTTGAAATTCGCGCGCAGCTCGGCCGGCGGGGAGGAACTCCTCGACCTTCTCGACATCGCCGCCCGCCTCGTCCGCGGCGAAGCCCAATCCGCCAAGCCGCAAGGCCCCGCATGAACGCCATGGCCGGATTTTCCTTCGCCGACCCCTGGGTCCTCCTGCTCCTCCTCGCCCTCCCGGTGATCGCCCTGTTGAAGGGGCGCTTCGGCGGAACGGCCGGCGTCACTTTTTCGAACACCGCCATGCTGGCGAAAATCGGGCGGCGCCAGCGCTCCCGCGCCGGGGCGGTCCTCGCCGCGCTTTCCTACCTCGCCCTCGCGCTCTTCATCGTCGCCCTCGCCCGCCCGCAACTCGGCCGCGTCACCACGCGCGTCCAGGCGACGGGAGTGGACATCATGCTCGTGCTCGATGTCTCCCGCTCGATGCTCGCCGAGGATTTTACCATCGGCAACCAGCGCTCGAACCGCCTCGAGGCCGTCAAGCTCGTCACCGAGCAATTCATCCGCGAACGCCCGAACGACCGCATCGGCATCGTCGCATTCGCGGGCCGCCCCTACCTCGTGAGCCCTCTCACGCTGGACCACGATTGGCTCATCAGGAACCTCGAGCGCCTGCGCATCGGCCTCGTGGAGGATGGCACAGCCATCGGGTCGGCCATCGCCTCGGCCGCGAACCGACTGAAGGACAAGGAGGCGAAAACCAAGCTCATCGTCCTGCTCACCGACGGCGACAACAATGCCGGGAAGGTCCAGCCGCTCACCGCCGCCGAGGCCGCGAAGGCCCTCGGCATCCGCATCTACACGATCGGCGCTGGCACCGAGGGCGAGGCGCCATTCCCGCTGCAAAACGCCTTTGGCCGCACCGTCTACAGGAATGTGCTCGTGAAGTTCGACGAGAAGACGCTCGGCGAAATCGCCACCATGACCAACGGGCGCTACTTCCGCGCCACCGACACCAACTCGCTGCGCACGATCTTTTCCGAAATCGACAAACTCGAAAAATCCAAAATCGAGGTGGAACGCACCGCCCAATACCGCGACCTCTTCCAATGGTTCCTTGTGCCCGCGCTGGCCCTGCTCGCGCTCGAGGTCCTGCTTTCGCAAACGATATGGAGACGGCTTCCCTGACCTTCGGCGCACCCCAGTGGCTCTGGCTCCTCGGCATCCTGCCGTTGGTGGCCGGGGCTTTCGCATGGTCGCACCGGCGCAACCGCGCCCTGCTCGCAAAAATCGTCGCACCCCGCCTGCGGGAACAACTCGCCGGATCGGTGAGCCCGTTCCGCCGCGCCGCACGGGCGGTCCTGCTCCTCGGCGCCTTCGCCTTCGCCATCCTTGCCCTCGCCCAGCCGCGCCTCGGTTTCATCGAGCGGGAAACAAAACAAAAGGGCCGCGATGTCATCGTGGCGGTGGACACCTCCCGAAGCATGCTCGCCACGGATGTTTCGCCCACGCGCCTTGCCCGCGCAAAGCTCTTCACCCAGGACCTCGTGCGCCTGCTCGGCGGCGACCGCGTCGGCCTCGTCGCATTCGCAGGCTCCGCATTCCTGCAGGCCCCGCTCACCCTGGACCAGAACGCGATCATCAACTCGCTCGGCGAACTCGACACCACGGTCATCCCCAAGGGCGGCACGAACATCGCCGCGGCCATCGCCACGGCCCGCGAGGCATTTGGCAAGGCGGAAGGGAACACACGCGCCCTCGTCATCCTCACGGACGGCGAGGAACTGGCGGCCGATGGCATCGCGGCCGCCAAGCAAGCCGAGGCCGAGGGGATCCGCATTTTCACGGTTGGAATCGGATCGCCGGAAGGCTCCCTCATCCCGATCCGCACCGAAGACGGCCGCCCGGATTTCGTCCGCGACGAAGCGGGCAACCCGGTCACCTCCAAGCTCGACGGGGCGCGTCTCTCGGAAATCGCCGCCGCCACAGGCGGTTTCTACCTTCCGATCGGCCCGGAAGCCGCACGCGAGGTTTTCCAGAAAGGCATCGAACCGATCGAACTCGCGGAAACCGGGGTCTTCAGCGCCCGCCAGCCGATCGAGCGGTTCCAATGGCCGCTCGCCGCCGCCACGCTCTGCCTCGCGCTTTCGCTTCTCCCCGGCGACCGGCGCCGCCGAAGCGCAAAAGCGGCCGCCGCACTGCTCCTTGCGCTTTCACCCTCCGCCCAGGCGCAATCGGGGCTCGACGACTACGGCAAGGGCGACTTCCAAAAAGCCGGAGCCGAATTCCAAAAACAACTCCAGTCCCGGCCCGGCTCGCGCGAACTCCAGTTCAATGCCGGCGCCGCGGCCTACAAATCGGGCGACTTCGAAGCCGCCGTGAAAAATTTCACCGATGCCCTGCTCTCCGAGGACAAGGGGCTGCGCGCGAAATCGTCCTACAACCTCGCAAACTCCCTCGTCCGGAAAGGCGAGGCCGCACAGGACCCCGAGGCGAAAAAGACCAATTGGAAAAACGCCATCGAGCACTACGGCGAAACCCTCGAAATCGAGCCCGACAACAAAAACGCCGAGGAAAACCGCGACCTCGTGAAAAAACTCCTCGAGGAACTCGAAAAACAACAACAGCAGCAACAACAACAACAAAACCAGCAGCAACAGGACCAAAAGAAAGACGAGCAGCAGAAGCAGGATCAAAAGCAGGACCAGCAAAAGCAGGACGGGTCCGACAAGAAGGACGAGCAACAAAAACAAGAGCAGGAGCAGGACAAAAAAGACGGTGGGCAGGAGTCGAAGCCGGAAGAAAAAAAAGAAGGCGAGCCGAAAGGCGAATCCGGCAACCAAAACCAGCAGGACCAAAAAAAATCGGAGGGCGCCCCCACACCGACACCCGAACCCGCGCCCACGCCGGGCGAAAAAAAGGAAGGCGAACTGAAAGGCGGCGACGGCAACCAACCCACCCCGACGCCCGCCCCCGCCGGCCAGCAGCAGGAAGCCCCAGCCGCCGCCGAGGAGGAGAAAGAGGGTCAGATCAGCCCCACGCAAGCCCGCGCCCTTTTGAATTCCCTCCGGGGCGAAGAAGAAAAGGTCAACCTCATGGAAGCGCAACCGGCCTCGCAAGAGGTGCTCAAGGATTGGTAATGAAATTCCGAATGCCGCGCACCGATTTGAAAACCCGCGCCGCCCTGGCGGCGGCCTTGGCTGCAATTGCCCTTGCCTTGGTGCCGCGCGCCGCCGCGCAGGAAGCCACGGCCGGGCTCAGCAGCCCGACAACCTATGTCGGCCAGCCCGTGGAAATCGTCGTCACGGTCCGGGATTCCCGTTCGGCGGAGCCGCCGGAGCGCGTGGATTTGCCGGGGCTCCCGATCCAGTTGTTCGGCCGCCAAACGCGTTTCGAGATGAACAATTTCAAAATCACCTCGTCGCTCACCTTCACCTACCTGGCCACGCCGGAGCGCGCCGGGGAATTCGACATCCCACCGTTCGAAGTCCGCGTGGACAACCGCACGCTCAGGACCAACCCGCTTCGCCTCACGGTCTCGGAAGGCACTTTCCAGCCGCCGCCTCCGCAACCCGCACCCGGCATGCCCCAGTTGCCCGCGCAGCCGCAGCCGCAAGGGCAACCGCAAGCCGGCGGTGGTGTGCCCTACTTCGGCGAACTCGTCCTTTCGAAGCGCAAGGCCTACACCGGCGAGGTCGTTCCGGCCGAACTCCGCTACTATTTCAATTCCACGATCGGCGGCGAGGTCGGCGACCGCCCTTCGTTCTCGGGCGAGGGCTTCACGGTCCAAAAATTCGCCAACATCCCGAAGCGCGAGCAAATCGTGAACGGCGAGAACTATGTCGTCTTCTCGTTCCAAACCGCGATCACGCCAGCAAAGTCCGGCACGCTGGAAATCCCCGCCGCACGGTTGGAAGCGCGCCTGCAACTCCCCGGGAGCGCACCGGCGGGCTTCGAGGATTTCTTCCGCAACTTCGGCGGGATGCCTCCGGGCATGTTCACGAACTCCCGCGAGGTGGCGATCGAAACCCGCCCCGCCACCCTCGAGGTCGTCCCGCTCCCGAAGGAGGGCAAGCCCGACGACTTCACCGGCGCCATCGGGAAATTCCAAATGGAAGCCTCGGTCTCGCCGAAAAAAGCCGGTCCCGGCGACCCGGTCACGCTCCGCGTCACCATCAGCGGCCAGGGCAACTTCGAAGCCATGGGCGCGCCCGTCCTCACGGAAGACGAGGGCTGGAGGTCCTATCCGCCCACAGAAAAATTCGACCCCTCCGACCCCGTCAATTTCGGCGGCTCGAAGGCCTACGAATTCACGCTGGTTGCCCGCGAGGACCGCGACAAAACGCCGGGTGTCCGGTTCAGCTTCCTCGACCCGGATACCGGGAAATACGAACTCCTCTCGCAGGCGCCGTTCGATATCGTGGCGCGCGCCGGGCAAGCGCCCCAGGAGTCGGTCCAGGGAGGGGACGCCCAGGCGAAAACCGCATCCCCCACGCCCACGCCTGCCGCTACCGCAAAAACCGAACCCGCCGCACAAGCCGGTGGCGCCCGCAGTTGGGTTCCGCTCCTGCTCTCGCCGTCGTTCCTCCTCGCCAATGCCATCGTGGCGGTGGTTTGGGTTTGCGGGTTCGTGGCGGTGCTGTTGCGCCGCGCCTCCCATTCGCCCGCCGGCCTGCGCCGCGCCCGCAGGAAAAGCCTCCAACAAAAACTCTCCGCACTCGCTTCGGCCGCGGACTCCGATTTCTACAGCCAGGCCGCCGGTTGCCTCCACACGGCGCTGGATACCGAGTCCAATCCGCTCGAAGCCACGGCCGCCATCGACGAATCCGCCACCGACCCCGAAAGCAAGGAAGCGCTGCGCGAACTTCTCCAACTCGAGGCCGAATCAAAATACTCCGCCTCCGGCCGGCGGCCTCCCGACGCCGCATCGCGCCAGCGCATCCTGGCCGCCTTGAAAAAAATCCCATGAGGTTCCTGCTTCCAGCCCTGCTTGCCGCCGCCGCCCTCCTGCCCGCCCGGGCGGATTTCCTCGCCGAGTCCCGCGACCGTTCGGCCGACGGCGAACACGCGGCGGCAGCCGAACTCCTCGCCAAGCACCTGCAAACGGCCGCTCCATCGGCCGCCCTTTATTTCGAACTCGGGCAATCCCTCGAAAAATCCGGCAACGAACCCGAGGCGGCACTCGCTTTCCGCCGGGCGGGAATCCTCGACCCCGGCTTTGCACCCGCTGCGAATGCGCTCCAGGAATCGAACGCCCAACTCGGCGCGCCACAGCAAAAACCCGGTTGGCGCGGCCTCGTGGCCGCCCGCTTGCCGATGGACCCCGCCACCCTTGCCGCCGCCGTGCTGTTCTGGCTCGGCGCCTTCCTGTTCCTTTCCTCCCTTGCTTTTGAAAAAACGAACGCGCGCCTCCGCAACCTTGGACTCCTCTCGGCCGCCACCGGCTTGATCCTGGCGGTGGCGGCGTTTGTGGTCGACCCGCGGATCCCGGCCTCCCGCGAAGTGGCCGTCCTCACCCCGAACGGCTCGACGCTTTACAAAATCCCCAGCGAAGACCCGGCGGAAAAAATCGCCACGCTCAACGCCGGCACAGTGCTCCGCATCCTCTCTGCGAGGGGCCGTTGGTTCCATGGGGAACTCCCCGGCGGCCAGCGCGGTTGGTTCCCGCAGGAAGGCTCGATGCCCGTTATCCCGCCGGGTTGACCGCGCGGGACTTCACCGTGCGCCTCGCCTCGCCGAGGAAAAGGCTGCATGCATCCGTGCAGAGAAGTGGAATTTCCCCCGCTTCGCAGATGCCGGTGGACCTCGGTGGCGTTCCATCCACGGTCCAAAGGATGCGCCTCAGGCAACCCGCCGAGCAAAGGGACTTGGCAATTCCCAGCGCTTCCGCCGAATCCAGTTTTGCCGTGATGCGATACATCCCGGTTTGCCTTCCCAGGGTTTCCGCAAGCGAGTGCGAAAGGTTTTCGCCCCGCAGCGCCGCCCGCCAATTCCCGAGCGCCGCCGGGTAAAGGAAGTCGAGCGCCAACCGCAATTCGCCAAGTCCGCAGACCGCCAACTCCCATCCACGGCGCAAATTCGGTGCTGTTTTAAGCGGGCGGAAATTTCCATGCGCATCGGTGGCCGCAATCGCTATCGCATCGTGCGAATTCGAAAAAATCTCCAGACCGTCGACTCCTGCATCATCCACATGCCGCACCCAAAATTTTTCACCACTGACTCCAAACTCCAACTGGCCAAGCTTGCAAAACCCCTCCTCCATCGCGGCCGAGAGAAAATCTCCCAACGATCCGCGCGCTGCCAGCAAGAGCTTCTCGGATAGATCCACGCGCTCATTCAAACCGCCCGCCGCTCATCGAACCACAAAAACATTGCCTGCCGCGCAAGGCGCTTGTCTGATTTCAGAAATTCCTCGTCACCCCATGCCCCGCATTCTCGTAGTCGACGATACAGAAGCGAATCGTCAAATTCTCTCACTCCGGCTCACCCGGGCAGGGTTTGAAGTCGAGACCGCATCGAACGGCGCCGAGGCTGTCAGCGTCGCGGCTTCAAATCCACCCGCACTCATCGTGATGGACATGGACATGCCGGTGATGAATGGCCTCGAGGCCACACGCGCTCTGAAATCCAATCCCGACACCGCAGCGATTCCCGTCATCAGTCTCACGGCAAACAGCGATGCCGACATCCGCGAAAAATGCCTGGCCGCCGGTTGCAGCGATTTCGAGCCAAAGCCACTCGAATTCCCTCGCCTGCTTGAAAAAATCAAAGCCCTGTTGTCAAAAACCAAATAACCCCATTCTACCGACTTCCCCTCAAAGCGCGCTGCAAGGCTTGCGACACTCGGCTTCCGATTTTATTTTCCCACCCTTGAAAAACAGAGACTCCTCATTTCGGCGGGCGTTTCTCGTAACCGTCACAGCCCTCAGTCTGCTCCTCACGGCACGGTCCACCTTCGCCGAAAACAACACAATCACGAAATGGTGGAACGGCAAAAGCGGAAGCGGCGACCTTCTCGGAATCCGCCCCGTTCTGCAGGAACACGGGTTTTCCATCAACGGCCGCTGGCGCGGAATTTACTACGGAATCCTGTCGAGCGAAAACGGCCCGGCCAGCGCATTCCCCGAGGAGGTTGTCATCACCGCGCGTCTCGATTTTGCAAAAGCCTGCCGCCTGCCCTTGCTCGAGGGGTTGGGCTCGTTCGGTGAAGTCCGCTGGCGCGACCCCGGCTACGCGGCAAATCCGAACAACACCGTTGATGCCGATAGTCTCTTCAATCCCTCCCGCTACTCGGGCGGCGTGGGATTGCGGCTCATGGCATTCGGTCTGGAATATGTCGCACCCACCGCATTTGGCGTGGAGGACGGACTCAGGCTCCGCGGCGGTTGGATTCAGCCCCAGCGGGAATTCATCGAACAACCGATTTCGCGCCTCTTCGCGAACAACGCCATGGGCAGTTCCGAAGGCCTCGGCGGAAACATCCCGTATGGCTCGAGCTTCACCACATGGGGAGGCACCATCGAAGTCAAACCCTCGGAAATCACCTACGCGAAGGTGGGACTTTTCATGTCCTACTTCAACCCAACGAACCCGCTGAACAACGGCGTCCTTTTCGCCGGCACGCCGGACGAGGGAAACGGACTGTTCTTCATGGGTGAGTCCGGCATCAGACCGGAAATCGGTTCGGGAAAATTGCCCGGCCACTACGCGTTCGGCGGTTATTTTTACGGGGAAAGCAACGAGGAATTCGGGGGAAACAAATTCGGCTTCTACTGGCAGGCCGACCAAATGCTCTGGCGCGAATCCGGCGAGCAGGGTCTGAGCATGTTCAGCCTTTGGTCCTTCGCCCCGAAATACAACAACGACTTCTCGTTCTACGCGCAGGGTGGCTTCGCCTACGAAGGCGCGATTCCCCACCGCGACAGCGACCAACTTTTGCTCGGCATGGCAATCGGGCAATACAGTTACTACGACCTCCTTGAAGCCCGCGCGGAGGGAGAACCCGAGGCCACGAACACGATTCTCTTCGAATTGGGATACCGCATCAAAGTGAACGAGTGGTGTTTCATCCAGCCCTTCGGCCAATACATTGTCAGGCCCGATGGCACTCCCGAAGTCGCCAACGCCTCGATCATCGGCGTCTCAATGGGCTTGGATTTTTAAAACACCTCGACTTGCGGAGCGTCGTCGAAAAAATAGCTCCAATGTTCCTCCCCCAAGAAGTCATTCGCAAAAAACGCGACGCCGTGCCGCTGAATCGGGATGACCTGACAAAGTTTATCTCTGGTGTGGTGGACGGCTCCGTGGGTGAGGGCCAAGTCGCCGCCTTCGCCATGGCCACGCTTCTGAAAGGCCTGTCTATCGACGAATGCGTTTCGCTCACCCTTGCGATGCGCGATTCGGGCGAAACGCTGGACTGGGGCGGCCTGCCGGGGCCGGTGGTGGACAAACACTCCACCGGCGGCGTGGGCGACCTCGTTTCGCTGGTCCTCGGGCCGCTGGTTGCGGCGTGCGGGGGATTCGTTCCGATGATCTCGGGCCGCGGGCTCGGCCATACCGGCGGCACTTTGGACAAACTCGAATCCATCCCGGGCTACAACACCACGCCCGATGCCGAAACCTTCCGCCGCACGGTCCGGGAGTGCGGCGTTGCCATCATCGGGCAAACCGCATCCCTCGCGCCCGCCGACAAAAAAATCTACGCCGTGCGCGACATCACGGCCACGGTGGAATCGATCGACTTGATCACCGCATCGATCCTCTCGAAAAAACTCGCCGCGGGCCTGCGGTTCCTCGTCATGGATGTGAAGTGCGGCAACGGCGCGTTCATGGACAACTTGGACGATGCCCGCACGCTCGCCCGCCGCTTGGTTGGGGTTGCGAATGGCGCCGGCATGCCGACGAGCGCGCTCATCACCGGCATGGACCAACCGCTCGCAGGCTCCGCCGGCAACGCCCTTGAAGTCCGCGAGGCCATCGAATTCCTGAAAACCGGCCAAGCCAACCCGCGCCTCCGCGAAGCCACGCTCGCCCTCTGCGCCCGCATGCTCCTTGTCTCCGGCCTTGCAGCCGACCCCGCATCCGCCCTCCAAAAACTGGAGTCCGCCCTCTCATCCGGCCTCGCCGCCGAAATTTTTGCCAAAATGGTCCGCCACCTCGGCGGGTCCGGCGACATCTTGGAAAAATACGGCTCGCTCCTGCCCCAAGCGAAAAATCGCCTGGATGTTCCCGCGCCCCGCGGCGGATTTGTCTCAAAAATGGACACCCGCGACCTTGGCCTTGCGGTGGTTTCACTCGGGGGCGGCCGCGCCCGCGTCGAAGACAAGATCGACCACTCCGTCGGAATCGTCTTCCAGGCCCAACTCGGCTTGCAGGTTTCAAAAGGCCAGCCGCTCGCCACGATCCATGCATCGGACCCGGCCAAAGCCGAAGCCGCCCGCCAATCCATCCTTCGGCACATCCACATCGGTGACAGCGTGCCGCCCGCCCAACCCGTCGTCCTCGAAACCATCGAATGACACCGCGCCGCGCGATTCTCATCGTGATGGATTCGTTCGGCATTGGCGCCGGCCCCGATGCCCACAAGTTCGAAACGGGTGGTTGCCCCGATTCGGGCTCCGACACCCTCGGGCACATCGCCGAATCGTTCCTCAACGGCAGCGCGCTCGGCACCGCCCGGCCGCTGCGGCTCCCGAACCTCCAATCCCTCGGCCTCGCGGAATCCTACCGCATCTCACGCGGCAAACTCCCCGCAGGCTGGACCCCGCGGGACCTCACAGGCCATTTCGCGTGCGCCGAGTCCATCAGCACTGGCAAGGACACACCCAGCGGGCACTGGGAAATCGCCGGCGTTCCAGTGCGTTTCGATTGGAACTATTTCCCAAAAAAACCCGACTGCTTCCCGGCGGAAATCCTTTCAGAAATTTCGCGCCGCTCGGGCATCGAAGGCTCGCTCGGCAACCGCCACGCCTCCGGCACCGAAATCCTGGAAACCCTCGGCGCGGAACACTTCCGCACCGGCCTCCCCATTTTTTACACCTCCGCCGACAGTGTTTTCCAAATCGCCTGCCACGAGGAATCCTTCGGCCTCGAACGTCTCTACGCGCTTTGCAAAACCGCGCGCGCCGTCCTTGACCAAAGCGGCTTGAAAATCGGCCGCGTCATCGCCCGCCCCTTCCAGGGACCGCCCGCCGGCCCCTTCCAACGCACGGGAAACCGCCACGACTACGCCGTCCCGCCACCCGCACCCACATTGCTCCAGCGCGCCGCGGACGCCGGGCGCGATTCGATTGGCGTCGGAAAAATCGCCGACATTTACGCCCACACGGGCATCACGGAGGAAGTCCGAGCCTCCGGCCACGAAGCCCTCTGGAACGAAACCCTCTCCGCCCTCGACCGCTGCCGCGATGGCGGGCTCGTGATGGCGAACTTCGTGGATTTCGACGCCGTCTTCGGCCACCGCCGCGATACCGCCGGCTACGGCCTCGCGCTCGAGGAATTCGACGCCTGCCTGCCGGAGTTGGCCGCGAAACTCCGCCCAGGCGACCTGCTTTGCATCACGGCAGACCACGGCAACGACCCCACTTGGCCCGGCACCGACCACACCCGCGAGCGGGTCCCCGTGTTGTTCCACTCGGCCGGCCTCGCTGCCCCGCGGAACCTCGGCCTGCGCCGCACATTTGCGGATACCGGCCAGACGCTCGCCCGTTGGCTCTCGCTCCCCGCCGTGCCCGAAGGCACCGCCATGTTCTGACCGAAAATCCCCTTCCGCATTCGCCGCGATGCGGCATATTCAC
>JAGWWS010000062.1 GCA_018970255.1 Verrucomicrobiota bacterium
ACTTGGACCCGCTGGGGCCGAACTCGCCCTGCCGGTAGGTCTCTTTTTCGCAGAGGTAAACCGGTTGCAGCCCCTCGTGTTCGCTCTTGGCGTTGCACCACTTCACAGCGTCATACCAGCTCACATGGGTCACCGGTGCGAACGAGCCGTTGGCCTGCCCGGGACCGATGTCGTAGCCGTTGCAAATCCCCCACACGCGGACCCACTCCCAGTCCTCCTGGAGGACCGGGAACTTGCCTATGAAAAAGGTTTTCACGGTGGTCCCGCGGAGTTCGGAATCCGCCGGCATCGGTCCGCCTTTCACCTCGAGCAGGACAGCCCCGCTCGAGCCCTCGATGAACACTTTTTGGAAAATCGAGAGCAGCCGTTTGCGGTCGCCCAAACGCGAAACGCCAAGTTTCTCCAAGTCGGGCTCTTGGAGTTGGTCGAGAATGTCGTCGCCAATGCCCTCGTCGAGGAAACGCTGGGTGAGCCGGTCGAGGCGCGTGGCCTGGAGGGCGGATTTCAGCCTGGCATTCGAGGCTTCCATGAATTTTCAGCGGTTCCGCGCGAGGCGGAAGCCGATGACGCCGTAGCGGGTCTCCGGGCTGCGGCTGATGCGGTAGCGCACGGTGCCGTGGTTCGCGTGGTGGTTCCAGCTTCCGCCGCGGATGCGGTGGGCGGAGCCGCTCTGGTCCATGTCCCAGCACCATTCCCAGACATTCCCGCTCATGTCGTGGATGCCGAGTTCGTTGGCGGTTTTCAGGCCGACGGGCTTGGCGGCGCCGTTCGAATTTTTTTCATACCATCCGACCTCTTCGGCGTGGTCGCTCCCGCTGAAGGTGTGCCCGCGGCTGAGCGGCCCGCCGCGCGCGGCCCATTCCCACTCGGCCTCGGTGGGGAGGCGGTAGCCGTTCGCCTTTTTGTGCCAGGTGATGAGGCGCGAACCGTCGGGGCCGAACTCGCCGTTCCGGTAGGGTTTGCCCTCCATGTAATACGCGGGCTCCAGGATTTCGTGCTCGCTCTTCGCGTTGCACCATTTCACGGCGTCATACCAGCTCACATGCGTGACCGGGTGGGCGCTGCCGGTGCCGTAGCCGGTCTCGAGTTCGTAGCCTTTCGCGAGGGCCCACACGCGCACCCATTCCCACTCCTCCTGCATGACCGGGTATTTCCCGATTTCGAATTCGTCGAGGCGCAGGCCGGCGAGTTCGGAGTCCGGCGGCATCGTGCCGGCGCCGACGGGGACCATGACGGTGCCTGAGAGGGGAATGTCGCGGTTTTGGGAGAATGCGGAGATGAGCCGCTTGCGCTCGCCGAGCTTCTCCACGCCGAGTTCGCGGAGGTCGGTGTCCTCGAGTTGGTCGAGGACGGCGTCGGTCACGCCCTGTTCGTCGAATTTCGGCGCGAGGTGCTCGAGGTGCTCGGTTTCGAGGATTTTGGCGAGTTCCTTTTCCATGCGGTGGAAGATGGTGCGTGCGGGCGCGCGGGAAAGCGGGGTGAAACCCTTCCGGGGTATTGACCACAGAGGACACAGAGGACACAGAGGGCGCAGAGGGCGCAGAGGGGGGGTGGGCTAAAAATTCCAGGAGAGGGCGAGGCTGATGATGTTGTTCGTGAAATCGGGGGTGCCGAAGTCGACATTGTAGAAGGCGCTGGCGGTCCAGGTTTGGCCGAGGCGCATGTTCAGGCCGGCGCCGGCGAAAGCGCTGTTGCGGTTCGGGTTTGCGGTGTCGAAACCGAAGGCGGCGCCGGACCCGCCGTCGAGTGCGGCATTGAGGGTGCGTGGCCCGTCGAGGAATTCGTGGAGCCAGAGCATGCGGACCTCCGGGATGAGCGCGAGGTTTTGGCCGGGATTCCAGGTGTAGGCGATGCGGCCGCCGAGCGTGGTGCGGAAGCTGTTCGCATCCTGCTGTCCAAGCGAGAGGTCGAGGCTGTCGGCGCCGGATTCGCTGAAGCCGCCGATGCCGGCGTAGGTGTATTGCGCGCCGAGGATGGGGCCGGCGGTGAAGGCGCCGAGGTTCCAATCCTTGCCGAGGTTCAGCGCGGTGGTGAATTGACCGCTGCCGGGCTGGGCGCGTGCGGTGCGGTCGATGGTGCCGAAGGCGACCGGCCGGCGGGTTTGGTAATTCGTGTAGGCGCCGCCGATGATGGCGTCCGCGTAATAGCCCGAGTGCGACACGGTGCCGTATCCGCCAAAGAGGACGCTATTCCCGCGGATGGAGCCGCCGAAGGGATTGGCTTCGTTGAATTGGTAGCCCGCGTAGAGGCCGGTGGAGAAATTTCCGCCCCAGGCGTGGTCCGCCCCGGCCAGGAAGCCGCCTGCGTCGTTCCGGTAGCCGGCGGCCTGCGTGAACGATCCCGAGCCGAGGACCCATGCGGACCAGTCCGGTGTGCTTTGGCCCTCCGATGGAATTCCGAAATCGCCCACGGGTGTGCCGTCGATGTCGTTGCGGAGCGGTTGTTCGGGCAATCCGATGGTTTGGAAGGCGCCGACGCCCGCCCGCAGCGAACCGAGGCGCTGGGCGAGGAGTTGGGCTTGGACGAATGCCTGCTCAATCGAAAGGTCGGTGAGGTTTTCGTAAAACCCGGGGCCGATTTGCTCGAAGGCGGCGGGGAATTCGGAGGCGGTGAGCCCGTCCAAAGCGGTGGAGACGGCGAGACGGTCGCCGGTGGTGGCGGGGATGAATGTGTCGAGGGCGGCGGCCACGGCATTTTGGTTCGGGGTGGTGGCGGCCTGCGTGTAGCTCGATGGCGCGACCAACAGCGTGCCGGTGGTTCCGTTGTCGACGAAGCGGCCGCGGAACCCGGCCGGTGTGTTGATGGTGTCGAACGCCCCCGAGATGCTTCCCGCCTCAAGGAACGCGTAGGATTGCCCGAACGCGAGCGCCGCCCCGCCAATCGGGACGATGTCGAGCGTCCCGGCGAGGGAAGCCAGTCCGCCGACCACCAACCGGTCGAAGCTCGCCGGCCCCGCGACTTCGATTTCGAGCGAACCGGTGGAGGTTTGGGTGAAAGTGGCGGTGGTGAGTGTGCCGATGGAATTGCCGGGCGCGACAGTGCCGCGGTTGACCACATTTCCATTGATGGTGCCTGTGCCGCCGAGCCGCGCGCCGGCAAGGATGGAGAGTTCGTTGAGGGTCGAGTTTCCGTTGAGCGTGAGCCGCCCCTGCTGGACCTCGATGTTCCCGCCGAGGGTGATGTCCGATTGGACGAGGAGCGAGCCCGAGCCGGTTTTGACGATGGTTCCGGCGCCCGAGACTGGTCCGGTGAGCGTGAGGTTGCCCGGCGAAGTTTGGAAAGTGCGCGTGCCGGGGATGTCGAGGGCGAGGCCGAGGGTTTGGGTGGCTGAGGAGTTGTTGGTGATATTTCCGCCGAGCGTGAGCGGGGTTGCCCCATCGTGCCCCGAAGAGCCGGGATTCGCCGCGAGCGTGTAGGCGCCCGCCGACGGTGCGAAAACCAGCTCCCCGATGGACGAAATCGTGGCGGTGGGAATGTCATTCGTGGAGTTTCCCCCGGGGCCAGTGAAGGTGATGGCTGCCCCCTCCGTAAGGGGTGGCACGAAGCCCGTGCCCCAGTTTCCGGAGCCGCCGCTCCACTCGGGGTCCCCGACGAGGTAGTCGAGGGTGAGGAAGCCGCCGGCGTTGGCCAGCGACCAGACCCCGATGGGCGCGGCTCCGGAGAAACCGGAGAGGTCCACTGCAAAAGCGTTCGCATCGAAGCCCGTGGCGGTCCCCCAATCAATGATTCCCCATGAATAGGAGAGCACCGGATTCCAACCTGTGGGATTGCCCTCCACAAAAATGGTAAAGCGGTCCGAAGGCGTGGCGGTGATGGTGGCATTCCCCGAGCCGCCGCCCGCGCGGACCAAATCCCAATCGGTCCCCGGCGTGCCGGAAACGCTCGCGATCTCCCAATTGTATCCACCCCCGCCCGCCAAGGTGATGTCGCCCGTGTCGATGATGCCGGGGGAATTGCCCGGTGCAATTCGCCCGCTGGAGGAAATGGTGGTGTTTCCAACGGTGCCCGTTCCGGCAAGCGTCCCGCCACCTGAGGCGGTGACCGTGCTGCTCGCGATGCTGCCAGTTACAGCGAGCGTGCCGGCTGTGACCGCTGTGTTTCCCGAGTAGGAATTGATTCCGGAAAGGGTGAGCGCACCTGGGCCTGATTTGATGAGGGAACCGGAGCCGGTGATGGAGCCGGAGAATGATGAGTTGTTTGAGGAGTTGGTGGTGAGGATTCCCGAGCCGAGGTTGATAAATCCAACGCCGGAAATGGAGCCAAGGGATTGGTTGTTGCCCTGGAGGTCGAATGCGCCGCTGTTGACGGCGAGGTTCGAGGTGCCAGCGATGGCGTTTGGCGTGGCGAGGGCGAGTGTTCCGGCATTGACGGT
>JAGWWS010000063.1 GCA_018970255.1 Verrucomicrobiota bacterium
CGGGGCGGAAGCAATACGACATCATCGCCCTGCACGATGCCGAGGACATCCTGCACCCGCTCACGCTGAAGGTTTACAACCGTCATGTGCCGGGCGAGTTCGACATGGCGCAGTTGCCGGTGCTTCCTCTCGACCTTCCGCCGCTCACGCACTGGATCGGGAATTCCTACATCGACGAATTCAGCGAACTCCACCTGAAGGATATGTGCAGCCGCGAGGCGCTCGGCGGCGTGGTGCCGTCCGCGGGTGTCGGCACCGCCTTCTCGCGGCGCGCGATCGAGCACCTCGCATCCATCCATGAACAGGGCCCGTTTGCCGTGGGCTCGCTCGCCGAGGATTACCTGGTCGGGTTGGAACTCCGGCGCGCAGGGTTCCGGGTCGGGTTTGTGGACAGCCTTGTCCAGCGCCGCGTGCTCAAACCCGCCAAGGATGGGAAAACGCGGGAGCCTAGGGTGGTCAGCGAGCGCGTTGCCGTTCGCGAGAATTTCCCCACGCGCTTCATTGCCGCAGTCCGGCAAAAGGCGCGCTGGATCATCGGAACGGCATTCCAGGGCTGGGAGATGGGGGGGTGGAAGGGGAATGCCGCGGTGAAATACACGCTCGTCCGCGACCGCCGGACCCCGCTTGTCCACACGGTGAATGCGGCGGGCTATTGCGTGGTCGCCTACATGCTCGCCGAATTCGGCATCCGCCAAACCCAGCTTTCGAACTCGTTTTTCCTGCGTCCGCTTTTCGAGGGGAATTCGGTCCTGTGGAACATCGTCCTGGTGGACACGGCGCTGCTGGTCTACCGCGTCGGGCAAAAGGTCGCCTGCGTTTCCGAGGTCTATGGGTTGAAGCAGGGGCTGTTCGCGATTCCGAGGTATCCGGTGACGAACATCGTCAACATGGGGGCGACGCTTGTGGCTTCGACGCTTTACGCGCGGCACCGGTTGTTCAACCGCCCGCTCGCATGGGTGAAAACCCGGCACACCTTCCCCGGCGCGGCCGAACTCGGCGGTTTCGGGAAAACCATCGAGGATGTGCTGGTCGAGGAGGGTCACACCACGAGGGCGGAACTCGCGAAGCTCCTCGAACGGAACCACGGGCGTTCCGCCGCCATGGCGCTCCTCGATGCCGGAAAAATCGACGAGGATGCATTTTCCGAAGCCTGGGCGAAGCAATCCGGGCTCGCCGTTCGCTCGGTCGCGCCGCCCGATGTGGACACCGCATTGCTTGCGGTTTGGAACGAAGGGATGGCGCTCCGGGAGGGCGCGATGCCGCTTTGGATGGGGAGCGATGGCGCACAGGTGTTCGCGTTTGTGGAAGCGCCGGACCACGAGGCGACGGGCGACATTTCCAAAACCATCGGGAAACCCCTGCAGGCTTGCCTCGTCCGGCCCTCGAATTTCCGGTTCGTTCGCGAGGCGGCCTACACGGCGCGGGCGCTCGGGAAAAGTTTTGCGGACCCCTTGGCGAAGACCTTGGGGGAACTTTCCGAGCAGCAGCGCGCCAGGTTGGACAACCACCGGTTCCGGCACGGCGTTTCCACAGCCGAGGCGCTCGTCTCCCTCAAAATGGCTTCTATCGAAAAGGTGAGGGCGGCGTTGGCGGATGCGTGCCGCGCGAACGGCGCCGACATCTCGAATGCCACGCCGAGCCTGTCGCTGATCGGGGCGCTCGGGTCGCTGTTTTGCGAGGTCCACCGGATCCTTCCGCTCCACAATGGAACACTTGGCATTTGCGAGCCCGTGCATCCGGCGGTCGAGGCTGGAGTGAAGCGCATTTTGAACGGCGCGCTCGAGTTTTCCGTCGATGCGCCGGCCGGGTTTGCCTTTCCATGGCAGCGGTTCGTGCAGTTGCGCACCACGGCGCAATCGCTCATCGGCGAATTGCACCGCTCCGGGGCCATTTCCGCGGACAATGCGAAGCGCCTTGCAAACATGTCCAGGCATGTCGCGGGTCCGGTGGACCGCCTGATGATCCAACTCGGGCTTGCGACGCGCCCGCAGGTCGCCGCCGCGCTGCGGAAAGTCTCCGGCTTGGGCACGGCGGGGTTCGACGATTCGCCGTCGGACCCGGACGGCTGGGGAATCCTTGCGCCCGGTTTCGCCGAGCGCACAGGAATCCGCGTTCACGATTGCAACCCCTCCGGAATCACCTTCCGCCTCGGATCGATTCCCGCCGCCGCCGACCTGGCGGAAATCCGCCGCCGGTGCGCCGGGGTCCCGCTTCACTTTGAATTCGCCGCTCCATGAGAAACGCCAAGAAAACCATCGCCGTCGTTGTCGGAACACGCCCCGAAGCCATCAAGCTCGCCCCGGTCATCCGGGAGCTTTCCGAGTCGGCGGCTTTGAACCCCTTTACGATCTCCACCTCGCAGCACGGGGAGATGGTGTCGCAGATTTTCGACAACTTCGGGATCACGCCCGACATCGACCTGCATGTGATGCGCCCGCGGCAGAAGCTCTGGGACCTCACGGCCGTGCTTTCGCGCGAACTGGGCGAGCTTTTCGGGTCGCGCCCGGTCGATGCCGTGGTGGTCCAGGGCGACACGACCAGCGCGCTCGTCGGCGGGCTCGCCGCGTTCTACCACAAGATTCCCGTCGGGCATGTCGAGGCGGGCTTGCGCTCGCACCGGCGATACTCGCCGTTTCCCGAGGAACTCAACCGCACGCTCCTCGGGCGGCTCGCGGATTGGAATTTCGCGCCGACCGAATACGCCGCCGACAAGCTCCGGCGCGAGAATGTGGATGGCGACTCGATCTATGTCTGCGGGAACACGGTCGTGGATGCGCTGAAATGGATGGTGTCGCGGCTGCGTTGCCGCGGGCTGCCGGCCGGGCTCGGCGACGGGCGGAAGCGCCTCGTCCTCGTGACATGCCACCGGCGCGAAAACCTCGGGCTCCCGATGCGCTCGGTCGCGCTCGCCGTGAAGCACCTTGCGGAATCGCACCCGGATACGCATTTCCTTTTTCCCGTGCACCCGAACCCCGGCGTGCGGGAACTCGTCATGCCGGTGCTCTCGAACCAGCGGGGGGTCACGCTTTGCGAGCCGCTCAATTACGAGGAGTTCCTCTCCGTGCTGCAGCAATCCCACCTTGTCCTCTCGGATTCCGGCGGCGTGCAGGAGGAGGCGACCGCGCTGGGCAAGCCGGTGCTCGTCCTGCGGCGCGAGACCGAGCGCCCGGAAGGCGTAGTGGCCGGGACCCTGCGGCTCGTCGGAACGGACGTGCAGGACATCATGGGCAGCGCACACGAACTGCTGGTGAACGACGAAGCCCACCGGGCGATGTCGAACGGATCGAGCGTTTACGGCGACGGCCGGGCCTCGAAACGCATCCGTGCGGTCCTCGAGGAAAAGCTGGCGGGGATCGGCTTCACGCTGCCCTTCCCCGGGAATCCCCCCGCGCCGCTCCTCCGGGAGTAGCGGGCGGGGGAATGGGGATCAGAGCCCCGTGGGGTAGGTTTCCTCGAGTTCGCCCGGTTCCCGGAGGGCCGTGCGTTCGAGGGGCTCCACCGCGCGGGTGGTGTCGATGTGGAAAACGGCGTCGAACTGGTCCGGAACCGATGCCTTGAAATAATGGCTCCGGCGCTCGGTCTCCGGGCTGTAAATCACGCCGACCGCGCGCTCGAGGACCGGCTCCCGGAGCATGTCCGCGATGGCGGGGCGGGATTTGAAATCCAGCCAGAACGAGGGGATTTCCGAATGGTGGAAAACCGACTCGATGCTGTTGGGCAGAGCGGGGCGGAGTTCCATGTGCTCCGCGGGGCCGTCCCATTGCGAGGCGGCGGTGACCGTTCCCGCGTAGGTCGTGAACCCGATGAGGACGGCCTCGTTCCCGAAGCGCTCGCGGCAGAGTTGGCCGATGTTGAACTCGCCGCGCTTCGACATCTCGGTCGCCTGCGCGTTTCCAACATGGGAGTTGTGGGCCCAAACGACGAGGCGCGATTTTTCGTTGACCCGGTCGAGGTGGTCCATGAGCGCGAGGAGCGTGTCCACCATGTGGCGGTCCCGCAGGTTCCAGGACTGCACATCCCCGCGGAGCATGGTGCGGTAGTATTTCTCCGCGTCGGCGACGACATTCGCGTTCCGCTCCGCCTGGAAAAAATCCTCCTCGGCCGCGTGCCCGTCCATCGCGAGGTAGGACGCGCGGCTCCGGCGGAGTTCCGCAAGGGCGCCGATGACCTCGTTTTCGCACCCCCTCGCCACGCCGGTGCCGGTGAAGAGCCCGTATTTGCGGACATCGCCGCCGAAGTGGTCGAAGCACGCGTAGCGGTGCGAGAACTCCCGCGCCGCGGCGGGGTCCTTGTGCGTGAGGTAGTCGATGACCGCCTTCATCG
>JAGWWS010000036.1 GCA_018970255.1 Verrucomicrobiota bacterium
TGCGATGCCATTGAATCCATCGTGCTCGTATGCGCGGAGGAGAGGATTCCGGAGTTCACACGGATGGCGGGGAGCTTCCCGAAGGTTTTCCAGGTGGTTCCCGGCGGGGCGGAGCGAAGCGCCTCGGTGTTGAAGGGACTGGAGGCGATTGCCGGTTCAAAACCGGATTGGGTAGCGGTCCATGACGCGGCGCGGCCGCTCGTTTTGTCATCGCTTTTTTCGGCCGTGCTGGAAGCGGCTGCGAAAAACGGGGCTGCCTCGGCCGCACATGCGGTGACGGATTCCTTGCACCGGACCGGGGCCTGCGATGCGTTGGTGGAGACGGTTTCGAGGGAGAACCTGTTTGCGATGGAGACGCCGCAGGCGGCGAGGTTCGGGCTGCTTTTGAACGCGGTGCGGCGCCATGGGGCGGGTGCGACCGATGAGGTCGGGGCATTGATTGCGTCGGGCGTCCATCCCGTTCCGGTGGTGCATGGCGGCCCCAACTTGAAAATCACACTTCCCGACGACTTGCGGGTGGCGGGGGATTTGCTGCGGCGGCGCGGGGAGGAGTAGCGGCGGCTTCGCTGCGAGAGTGGGACGACACGGAGGTCGTCCCTCCAATTTTGGCTGTTCCTGCTACTGGCCGCGGCGGATTCGCGAGCCGGGAAAATTGATGGTGAAACGCCAGACGATTTTTTCGCGGGTTTCGATTTCCCAGGTTTCCCGGTTGATGCGTGCGGGGACTTCGTAGCGGCGCACATCGATGACGGTGTCGTATCCGCGGTCGGCGAAAACATCGATGATCATGGCGAGGGCGGTGGGGTCCGCCAGAACGGGGTGCTCGGAGTTGACATGGGCGCGGCCGGACATGGTGTGCCGGCGGATGATCGGCATGAATTTCTCATCGATGAGCGCGACAGCTTTTTCGAAAAGTTCGGGGTGCTGGGCGTTGTAGGAGTCAAGGCGGTTCACCAGCTCTTGGCGCGCATGGATGCTGAGTTCGCGGGCGATCGGGATGCGCGAGATGCGGTCGTAGGTTGCTTGATCCAGCTCGAGCGAACTCTGGTAGCGCAACTCGTCCTCGATGCGGCGGCGGACATCGTCGATCGAGCCGTGGGCGTTCACATAGTGGTAGAAGAAAACCTCGCGCAGGGTTTTGAGGGACTCGTAGGTGACTTCCTTGAAGGTGCGGTAGCGGTTGCGGGCGGATTCCTCCGAGAGGTCGGTGGAGCGGGTTTCGATCATCTCGCCCACGCCCGAGGCTTCGACCTCGGCATTGTGGAGGCGGGCGCGCTCGCCGCGCAGGATCTGGCGCCGCACGGATTCCGCCTCGTCCACAAAGAGCACGACGATGTGGAACATCGGCTTCCGGAAATGCAAGGCGAGCGGGGTGCCGAGGTATTCGTTGCGGAGGGCGTTGAGTTTTTCGTGGAGCAGGCGCAGGCAAAGGACCTGGACCTTCGTGCGGGGGTAGCCGTCCACGACCACGCCGGTTTCGTTTTCGGGATTCAGCAATGCACGAAAGAGGAGGGCCGTCACCTCGCGGTCGCCCACCATCATGCCGGCATCGATGAGTTTCCGTGCCGCGGGGCTTTGGAGGAGGTTGCTGACGACGATGGGCTCTGCGGTGAGGCTGCGGTATTTTTGGATGAAGCGGGTTTGCGTGCCCTTGCCCGCGCCGGGGGCGCCGTTGAGCCAGATGACTTCGTTCGGAAAGCGCAGACCTTCGATGCCGAATTCCTGTTCGAGTTCGCCCCAGACGGAATTGAAGATGAGGTTGGCGTCCTTGACCTCAAGGTCGAGGGCGCTTTGCGGGACCGGCCGTGCAGGCGGTGGTGCGGCGGCAGGAGATGCGGGTGTGCTCATCGGTGGCGTGCCTTGTGGCACGAAACCGCCGCGGGCGCGAGACGATAAATGTTGGTTCTTACGAGGCGCGCAAACCGCCTTGGAACAACGACTCGAGTCCCCTCACCGCATCCAGCACCGGCCGGGCGAATGACCAGACGGGCCGAAGCGCGAAAAGCGGTTGGCGTTTGTTTTTCGGGCTGCGGATTTCCCGGAAGAGAATCTGCGACCGGGCGCCGTTGAACCGCTGACGCGGCCGTTTTTTAAGAATCACCGGAGGTCTCGGGCGGGCGCCCTGCGGTCCGGACGATGAGAGGTTTTTTTCGATTTTCATTTGTTTTTCTAAACCGCGGGGCTGGGGAAGGGTGAAAATCGGGGCCCTTCGCCCGCGGTGCCGTGAGGCGGGTTGGTGTTCGCGGAAATCCTGCGACGAAACAAACTGCGGATTGCAACAATTCCGCACAATGACTGGTCTGATTTGGCTGGACGCATCATTCCCTATTTCCGTTTGCGCCAGGGGCAACAGCAGGAAGAAGAAACAGAAAACCCGATTCAGACAAGCCCGCTGTTTTGCGGAGCTTTTCCCAGCGTCACTTTTTGAGTGCCTTCGCCTCGCGACGGCGGGCGTGGAGGATCCACTCCGTGTAGCCGTTCGGTTGTTTGGTTCCTTGGAAAACCAGATCGCGTGCGGCTTGGAAGCCCGGGCTGGAATCGAAGTCCGGAGCCATCGGCGAGTAATTGGGATCTCCGGCATTTTGTTGGTCCACCACGGCGGCCATGCGCCGGAGGGTTTCCTCGACTTGATCGGGAGAGCAAAGGCCGTGGCGGAGCCAATTCGCGATGTGCTGACTGGAAATGCGGAGCGTGGCGCGATCCTCCATGAGCGCGACATTGTTGATGTCGGGAACTTTCGAGCAACCGATCCCCTGCCCCACCCAACGGATGACATAGCCGAGGATGCCCTGCGCGTTGTTGTCGAGTTCCTGCTGGATTTCCTCGGGCGTCGGGTTGGCTTCGAGAAGCGGGGTTTGCAGGATGCGGGCGAGATCGGCGCGGGGGCGTTTCGAGAGCTCCCTCTGCCGCGAGGCAACATCGACCTTGTGGTAGTGCATCGCGTGAAGCGTGGCCGCCGTGGGCGAAGGGACCCAGGCCGTGTTCGCACCGGCCAGAGGGTGGGCCTGCTTCGTGGCCACCATTTCCGCCATCCGCTCGGGCATAGCCCACATTCCCTTACCGATTTGAGCACGCCCGCCGAGACCGGAGGCGAGACCCGTATCCACATTCCAATCCTCGTAGGCGAGAATCCATGGTTGTTTCTTCATCTCGTTCTTTCGCACGACGCAGCCCGCTTCCATGCAGGTGTGGATTTCATCGCCGGTGCGGTCGAGGAAACCGGTGTTGATGAAAATGACGCGCTCGCGTGCGGCGCGGATGCACTCTTTCAAATTCACGGTGGTGCGGCGCTCCTCATCCATGATGCCGATTTTTACCGTATTGCGCGGCAGGCCGAGGGCCTCCTCGACGCGGCCGAAGACTTCGCAGGAAAGCGCCACCTCCCCGGGGCCGTGCATCTTCGGCTTCACGATGTAGATCGAAGGTGTGGAGGAGTTGCGGAAACGGGAATGGCCGTTCAAATCGTGCATCGCAGCCAGGCAGGTGAACATGGCATCAAGGAAACCTTCGGGAATCGGCTTCCCGGCGGAGTCGAGCACCGCATCGGTGACCATGTGGTGGCCGACGTTGCGGGCGAGAAGAACACTGCGGCCGGAGAGGGAAAACGCGGACCCGTCGGGCGCGATGTAACGGCGATCGGGGTTCAGCGCCCGCGAGAACTTGCGGCCGTTCTTTTCGAAGACCTCGGAGAGCGTTCCCTTCGCGAGTCCCAGCCAGTTGCGATAGACGAGCGCCTTGTCCTCGGCATCCACCGCGGCCACGGAGTCCTCGAAATCCTGAATGGTGGTGATCGCCGATTCGAGCACCACATCCTTGATCGCCGCGGGATCGGTGGCACCGATCGGATGGGAGCGATCGAACTGGAGTTCGATATGGAGACCGTGGTTTTTCAGCAGCACCACCGAGGGAACCTCCGCCTTGCCGGAATACCCCGCGAAACGTTCCGGATTCGCAAGGCGGGTGGATTTCCCGCCCTCGAGTTCGATCTCCAGAGCCCCGTTCCGGACGAAATACTTTTTGGCGTGGATGTGGGAGCTGGATGCGAGCGGGACCACCGCGTCCAGAAACTCCTTCGCGAAGCCGATGACCTTTCCGCCGCGGGCGGGATTGTATGCACCCGCGCGGGAGCAACCGTTCTCCTCGCCGATCACATCCGTGCCATAGAGGGCATCATAGAGACTGCCCCAGCGGGCGTTCGCGGCGTTGAGCGCGTAGCGGGCGTTGATGACCGGAACAACGAGCTGCGGTCCGGCGATTTTGGCAATTTCATCGCAGACATTTTCGGTCGAGACCTCGAAGTCCGGGCCTTCCGGAACCAGATAGCCGATTTTTTCAAGAAACTCCTTTTGCTCCGCGGCGCCAGCGCCCTTGTTTGCGCGCCACCATTCATCGATCGCGGATTGAAGTTGATCGCGCTTCGCCAGCAGTTTTTCGACTCGCGGGCCGAGATCGGTGACGAGCGATTCCAGCGACTGCCAAAATTTTTCAGGACTGATTCCAGTTCCCGGTGCGACGTCTTTTTCGAGAAGTTCATCCAGCACATGGGCAACGCGAAGGCCTCCGCGGGGGATCATTTCGTTCATAGTGGGTGTTATGGTGAATGCGGTGTCGGCGGAACCAAACAAAAATCCAAAGCGCTGGGTCGGCGCTTTCAGCGCCTGGGGCTTGGGACGGCACGGAGGCCGTCCCTCCAATGGAGACGGGAGCCCGGACCTATGCTTTGAGGCGGCGGTAGCGGCGGATGAGGGAGTTTGTGCTGCTGTCGTGTTGCAACGCGGGCTCGGTGGGGGACTCGAGCTCGGGGATGATTTTTTGCGCGAGCGCCTTGCCGAGTTCAACGCCCCATTGGTCGAAGGAATTGATATTCCAGATGGCGCCCTGGGTGAAGACGCTCATTTCGTAGAGCGAGACGAGGCGGCCGAGGGTGGCGGGGGTGAGCTTTTCGGCCATGAGGACATTCGAGGGGCGGTTGCCTTCGAAGACGCGGTGGGGGGCGATGGCGGGCGGGGTGCCTTCGGCTTCGACTTGCGCGAGGGTTTTCCCGAAGGCGAGGGCCTCGGTTTGCGCGAAGACATTCGAGATGAGCAAATCCTGGTGGCGGCCGAGGGGGTTGAGGGATTTCGCGAAGGCGATGAAGTCGCAGGGGATGAGGCGGGTGCCCTGGTGGATGAGCTGGTAGAAGCTGTGCTGGCCGTTCGTGCCGGGCTCGCCCCAATAGACGGGGCCGGTGTCGGTCTCGACGCGGCGGCCGTCGAGCGCGACATGCTTGCCGTTGCTTTCCATGGTGAGCTGCTGGAGGTAGGCGGGGAAGCGCTTGAGGTATTGGTCGTAGGGGAGGACGGCGGCGGTTTGGGCGCCGAAGAAGTCGTTATACCAAACGGCGAGGAGGCCGTGGAGGGCGGGGATGTTCCGCTCGAAGGGGGCGGTGCGGAAGTGCTCGTCCATCTCGTGGAAGCCGGCGAGCATTTCGCGGAAATTCCCGGGCCCGATGGCGACCATGGTGCTGAGGCCGATGGCGGAATCCATGGAGTAGCGGCCGCCGACCCAGTCCCAGAAGCCGAACATGTTCGCGGTGTCGATGCCGAACTCGGAGACTTTTTGGGCGTTGGTGGAGACGGCGGCGAAATGTTTCGCGACGGCGGCCTTGTCGCCCCCGAGGCCGGCGAGGGACCATTCGCGCGCGGTGGCGGCGTTGGTCATGGTCTCGAGGGTGGTGAAGGTTTTCGAGGAGACGATGAAGAGGGTCTCGGCGGGGTCGAGGCCGCGGACGGCTTCGGCGAAGTCGGTGCCGTCGACATTCGAGACGAAGTGGAAGGAGAGGTCGCGCCGGGAGTAGTGGCGGAGGGCTTCGTAGGCCATGACGGGGCCGAGGTCGGAGCCGCCGATGCCGATATTGACGATGTTTTTGATGGGTTTGCCGGTGTGCCCTTTCCAATCGCCGGAGCGGATGCGGTCCGAGAAGGCGGCCATTTTGTCGAGGACGGCGTGGACTTCGGGGACGACATCGGCGCCGTCGACCTTGATGGAGGCGGTGCGGGGGGCGCGGAGGGCGGTGTGGAGGACGGCGCGGTTCTCGGTGGTGTTGATTTTGTCGCCGCGGAACATGGCGTCGATGCGGCCGCGGAGGCCGGCGGCGTTCGCGAGGTCGACGAGGTGGGAGATGGTCTCGGCGGTGATGAGGTTCTTCGAGTAGTCGAAGAAGAGGCCGGCGGCTTCGATTTGGAATTTTTCGGCGCGGGCGGGGTCGGCGGCGAAGAGGTCGCGGAGGTGCGGGAGGGATTCGCGTTGGGATTCGAGGGCTTGCCAGGCGGGTTGGGTGGTCATGGTGGTGGGAGTTTTAAGTTTTCAGTGTTCAGGGTTCAGTTTTCAGGGAAAGCGGGGCGGTTAGTTGGTTCAACGGACTTCGACGAGGCGTTCGCCGAGCTGGAGGTGGTTTTCGATGGCGTCGATGCGGCTGGAAATCCATGCGAGGAGTTCCTGTTTCGAGGAGTTGCCGATGCGCAGCCAGACGATTTGCGGCGCGGATTTGGCGGCAGCGGCACGGAGCCAAAAATCCTCGTCTTTCGTCGCGATGGCGGAACCTGACGAAAGGGCATAGTTCCAGATTTCGTGGTCGCTTTTGTCGCAGAGCCCGATGTCTTGGACATGGAGCGCATCATGCCCCCTGGAGCGGAGGAATTCTGCGAGGGCCGGCGGGAGTTGGGCATCGACAATCCAGCGCACACGGCGGGTTTCCTATGCCGCGGCCGAGGCCGGGCCGAGGATGGAGTGGTCGTTTTGGGCGGCGGCGTATTGGAGGCAGGCGGCGATGTCCTCGGGCTCGAGGTAAGGGAAGTCGCGGAGGATTTCCCCTTCGGGGACGCGCGCAGCGAGCATCTCGAGCACATCCTTGACGCGAATCCGCATACCGCGGATGCAAGGGCGACCTCCGCACTTTCCGGGCTCGATGGTGATGCGGTCGAGGAGGTTGGTTTGTTGCGGCGGCACGGGTGGTGGTTATTTTTTTTCCAAGTGTCCGCCGAATTGGAAGCGCATGGCGGAGAGGAGTTTGTCTTGGAAGTCAGCGTCGCCGCGGGAGCTGAAGCGCTCGTAGAGGGCGGTGGTGAGGACGGGGACGGGGACGCCTTCGTCGATCGCGGCTTTGATGGTCCAACGGCCTTCGCCGGAGTCGCTGACCCGGCCGGCGAATTCCTTGAGGGTGGGGTCTTTCACGAGGGAATTCGCAGTGAGGTCGAGGAGCCAGCTGGCGACGACGCTGCCGCGGCGCCAGACTTCCGAGACATCGGTGAGGTTGAAGTCGTATTGGTATTGTTCGGGTTCGCGGAGCGGGGTGGTCTCGGCGTCGATGGTCTGGGTTTTTTTGCCGATGTTGGCGTTTTTGAGGACATTCATGCCTTCGGCGTAGGCGGCCATGATGCCGTATTCGATGCCGTTGTGGACCATTTTGACGAAGTGGCCGGCGCCGTTCGGGCCGCAGTGGAGGTAGCCGAGCTCCGCGGTGCCTTGGTTCTCGGGGCGGCCGACGGTGCGGGGGATGTCGCCGATGCCGGGGGCGAGCGTGCGGAAGATGGGGTCGAGGCGTTGGACGACTTCGGTTTCGCCGCCGATCATCATGCAGTAGCCGCGGTCGAGGCCCCAAACGCCGCCGCTGGTGCCGACATCGATGTAGTGGATGCCGCGGGGGGCGATGTGCTTCGCGCGGCGGATGTCGTCGATGTAGTAGGAATTCCCGCCGTCGATGATGGTGTCGCCCTTGTCGAGGAGGGGGAGGAGTTCCTCGATGGTGCTGTCCACGGCGGCGGCGGGGACCATGAGCCAGATGGCGCGCGGGGCGGCGAGTTTGGAGACGAGGTCGGCGAGCGAGGAGGCGCCGGTGGCGCCTTCCTTGGCAAGGGAGTCGATGGCGGCCTGTGAGCGGTCGAAGACGGTGGCTTTGTGGCCGTCGCGGAGGATGCGGAGGACCATGTTCGCGCCCATGCGACCGAGGCCGACCATGCCGAGTTGGAGTGGGGTTTTTGTCATAGGAGTTTTAAGTTTTAAGAATTAAGTTTTTTATATGAATTTAAGCAATTTAGAAGAACGAAGGACGTTTTGGAGGTTCTGGGGAGGCCTTATTGCTTGGCGGCTTTGGTGAGGGTGAAGTCTTGGGCGGGTGGGACGCCTTCGGGGACGAGGGTGGTCATGTAGGCGACGAGGGCTTCGACCTCGGCGGGGCTCAGGTTTTGGCCGTAGGCGGGCATGTTGCCTCCGCCTTGGACGACTTGGCGGGCGAGTTGGGGGGCGGTGAGGCGCATGCCGACATCGGTGAGGTCGGGGCCGCGTTCGCCGCCGAGGCCGTCGACCATGTGGCAGTTGCGGCATTGCTTGAACTGGAGCGTGACGGCGCCCTGGAGTTCGAGCGGGCTGCGGCCGGCGATTTGCTCCTTGCCGACGGGGAGCGAGGACCAACCGTCCATGACGGGCGACCACGGCGAGGTGGCGCCGAGGTAGGTGAGCATGCCGAGCGAGACCCAGACCAGGATGACGACGATGACGGCCATCGGGCGGCGGCGCCAACTTTTCTCGCCGGTGCCGTTCACGAAGGGAAGGGCGACGAGGATGATGCCGATGATGACCGGGCCGACAAGGAGGGCGAAGGTTTCGATCTCCTCGGGCATGAGGGCGGCAACGGCGAAAATCCAGAGGAACCAGAAATCCGGCCTCGGCGAGGAGTCGATGTGGAGCGGGTCGGCGGGGCCGCTGGGGCCCTTCGGGCCGAAGATGCAGGCGCAGGCGACGATGCCGCCGATGACGAACGCGGCGGCGATGATGTCCTTGTCGATGGCTTTCGGGAAAAACGGGACGCCTTCCTTTTTGAGGATGGCGGCGTATTCCTTGTCGTAGGTCTCGCGGCGGACGACCATGCCTGGGACGGGGTATTCGTTGATGCCCTTCGTAAGGACCATGCGGAGATGGAGGGCGACGACGGCAAGGATGGACCCCGGGAGGACGAAGACATGGAGCGCGAAGAACCGGGAGAGGGTTTCCGAACCGATGATCTGGCCGCCGAGCATGAAGTCGACGAGTTGTTGCCCGACGAATGGGACGCGGCCGACGATGGCGGCGCCGATGCCGAGGCCCCAATAGGCGTCCTCGTCGAAGCGCATGACTTGGCCGGTGAAGGCGAGGCCGAGCGTGAGGACGAGGAGGACGAGACCGGAAATCCAAGTGATCTCGCGGGGGTATTTGTAGGCGCCCCAGAGGAAGACCTGGGTCATGTGCAGGCACATGATGCCGACCATGAAATCGGAGCCCCAGTAGTGGAGGGCGCGGAGGAACCAGCCGAGCTGCTGCTGGTAGGTGAGGTATTCCAGCGTGGCGTAGGCTTCGTCCGCGGAGGGCACATAGACGAGGGCGAGGAGCGTGCCGGTGACGAGCTGCATCATCAGGCAGAGGAGCGTGGCGCTGCCGAAGACATAGAACCAACTGCCGGCGCTTTGGGGGACATGGTGCCCGGCAGTGGATTCCCAGACTTTCCGCACATGCAGGCGGTCGTCCACCCAGTTGAACACCGAGAGGCCGAGGTCCGCGATTTTTTGGGCGGCGGGCTTCATATGTTCGGCTGGGCGAGCGTGGGCAGGGAACCGGCGAGGATCATGAGGTCGCCGTTTTTGACCTTGAACTGGTAGGTGAAGAGGCCGCGCGGGGGCGGGCCGGCGGCGCGTTCGCCGTCTTCATAGTAGGCGCCGCCGTGGCAGGGGCAGAGGAAGAGTTTCGATTCCTGGAACCAGCGGACGGGGCAGCCGAGGTGGGCGCAATTGATGGCGAAGACCTGGAACTGCTCGCCCTGGATGCGGCGGACCCAGCAGGGGATGCTCGCGGTCTTGCCGTCCCAGGAGCGGCGGACGGGGTTCACGAATTCGGCGAGGCGCGTGGTTCCCTCGGGGAATTTGTCGATGGGGCCGAGGCTGACCCAATCGAGCTGGTGGGGTTTGACGAGGGAGGAGAAGAGGTAGCCGAGGATCGGGATGCCCACGGCGGCGCCGGCGACCGCATTGAGCCCGAAGCCGAGGGCGAGCATGAATTCGCGGCGGGTTTTTTTCTTTGGCGATTCGGCGTTGGATTCGCCCCCGGAGCAGGCGCAGGGCGCGGCGGCTGGGTCTTTTTCGGGTTCGCTGTTCATGGTTGGTTCGGGATTGTCTGGGGCGGCTGGCCGAATTCGTTGACCCGGCGCGAAACGAGCCAGGCGGTGACATCGGAAACCTCCTGCGGCGACATGGGGCGGCCGGGGACGCGGTGGGCGAAATCCGGGCAGCCCAGCTCGGGGCGGCCGGCGATGGCGATGGTGCGGAGGTATTGGTCGCTGACGAGGTCGAGGTAGTAGGGGTTCACGACCGAGCCGGCCTTTTCGCCGCCGTTTCCATCGGCGCCGTGGCAGGAGGCGCAGTATTGGGCGAAGGCGGCATTGCCGGCGGCGACATCGCCGAGGGGCGCGCTGTAGGGCGGGATGGGTGCGGCGGGGAGCTTCGAGGGGTCGCGCCATTCCATGATGCCGGCGACGAGGATGTCGATTTGCTGGTCGGTCAACTGGCCGCCGTTTTCCTTGGCAAAGGCGGGCATGCTGTGGCCGTTGATGCCGGCTGCGATGATTTCGCGGAGTTTTTCCGGCGCGAGGAGCGAGAGGTAGAGCGGGTCCTTGAGGGTGTTGGACCCCGCGATCGAGCGGCCATCCGCATGGCAGCCGAGGCAGTTTGAATTGTAGAGTTCGGTGAAGGAGGTGATTTCGGACGGCGCCTGCCATTTGTCGGCGAGGGTCGGCTTGCCGGGCATCCAATCGCAGGAAGGCAGTGCGAGCGCGGCGAGGAGCGCGGGGATGGCGCGGGCGGCGGTCATTTGTGCTCCTCCTGGGCCTCGATGCCGAGGCGCGCGGCGAGGGTGAGGGATTGCATGGTCTCGACCTTCTCCTCCTTAAAGACGACATATCCACCGACCATGCCGAAGGCGATTTGGCAGACGATGAACCATGGCCAGTCCACATGATCGGCGAGGGTGGGGTTCACGAAACGGATGGTGGCGAAGAGGAACCCGCTCCAGATGAGCGGCGTCATGATGCCGCCCCAGAACCACTCGAATTTCGGCGGGAGCATGGGGAGGAGCGTGATGTAGAGCAGGCCGATCATGATGCACACGGCGCCGTGGCTGAAGGTGGCGACGAGGAATCCCATGAGGTGGAATTGCTTCAGGCTCTCGACGGTGGCCTCGGCGAGGTCGGGCACGGCGGCGGCGGCGAGCAGGTTCACCGGATACCAGATGCTGCCGTATTTGAAAAATCCCCAGCCGCAGGCGAGCACGGCCATGGCGATGCCGCCGACGATGCCGCCCTTTACGCCCGCCATGAGCGGCGGGACTTCGACCGGGATGCGCATGCGGTGGCCGCGCTGGCCGATTTTGAGGAATTGGATCGAGCGGGCCGTGGTGTGCGGCTTCGGCTCGGCGCCGACGGGGACCTGGATGTGCTTCGGGTGCGGGAAGACATCGAGGAACCAGCCGCTGAAACCGAAGAGCGCGACGAGGATTCCGACGAAGCTGATGAAGAAGCTCGTGACGAGCCCGAAGAACATGAGCGAGAGGCCGAAGGCGGCGATGATCGGCCAGCCGGTCGGCTCCGGGAGTTCGATGGATTTCGGGTTTTCGGGGTCCGGGGTGTTCATTGCGGGATGCGGACGCTGATGATGTAGACGACGGTGAGGACGACGATCCAAATGCAATCGACGAAGTGCCAGTAGTAGGAGATCGCCTCGACATGCGGGGTGTGGTCCTTGTGCAGGCGGCCGCGGAGGTCGGCGACAAGCACGCCGGTGAGCAGGCAAAGGCCGACGATCACATGGAACGCGTGGAGCCCGACGAGCGAGTAAAAGGTGGTGCCGAAGAGGTTCGTCGCGATGGTGAGGTCCTTCTCGAAGATGAGGTGGCGCCACTCGTCCGCGGTGAAGTAGATGAAATACGCGCCGAGGGCGATGGTGAAGCCCCACCAGAGCCCGAAGCCGGGTTTGTTGCCGGAGTGGAGGCAGCGCTCGGCGAGCCAGATCGTGGCGCTGCTGCTGAAAAGCGCGATGCTGCCCAGCCAAGGGAAGTGGAGCACCTCCGAGGGGTAGGGGCCGTTGAGGTTCTTGCCCATGTAGAAGAGGTAGGCGACGACAAAGATCGCGAAGAGCGCGGACTCCGCCGCGATGAGCGTGAACATGCCCAGCTTGCGCTGGCAGGGCAACTTCCAGTCGGCGAGGGTTTCGGTTTGCGTGCTCATTCGTGGGCCCAATCGGGGTCGTCGGGGTGTTTCGCATCCCACAGCGGGCGGCGGCTTTTGACGACGGGTGTTTTGGAGAAATTGTAGTCCGCCGGCGGCGAGGTCGTCGCCCACTCGAGGGTCCAGGCGTCCCACGGATCGTCGCCCGCCTTGCGGCCGCGGAACCAGGAGTAGAGGAGGTTGTAGGCGAAGAAGAGGATGCCGACCGCCTGGAAGAGCACGCCGATGGTCGAGATGAGGTTCAACTCATCCCAGCCGCGGTCCGACTGGTAGGTGTAGATGCGGCGGGGCATGCCGAGGAACCCGAGGAAATGCTGGGGCATGAAGGTGAGGTTGAACCCGATCGCGAAGAGCCAGAAGTGCCACATGCCGAGCTTGTGGTCTGGCATTTTCCCGAACGCTTTCGGGAACCAGTAATAGATGCCGCCGAAGATCGTGAAGAGCAGGCCGCCGATCAGCACATAGTGGAAGTGCGCCACGACAAAATACGAGTCGCTCAATTGCCAATCGAACGGCGCGACCGCGAGCATCACGCCCGTGAGGCCGGAGACGAGGAATTGGAAGAGGAAGCCGAGGCAAAACACGAGCGGGAGTTCGTAGCGCAGTTTCCCGCCGTAGAGGGTGGCCAGCCAGTTGAAGATTTTCAGCCCGGTGGGGATCGCGATGAGGAGCGTGGAGGTGACGAAAAACGCGTTCGCGAGCGAGATCATGCCCACGCAGAACATGTGGTGCGCCCAGACGCCGAGGCTGAGGAACGCGATGGCCACGACGGCCGCGACCATCATGGGATAGCCAAAGATCGGCTTGCGCGAGAAAACCGGAATGATTTCCGAGGTGATCGCGAAGGCCGGCATGACGAGGATGTAGACCTCCGGGTGGCCGAAAATCCAAAAGAAGTGCTGCCACAGCACGGCATCGCCGCCGGCCTGGGTGTCGAAGAATTTCGCGCCAATGTAGCGGTCCAGCGTGATCATGATCTGGCAGGCCGAAAGGCAGGGCACTGCGAGAATGACGAGGAAAGCCAGCACGAGCATGCACCAGACGAAAATCGGCATCCGCCCGAGCGTCATCCCCGGGCAGCGCATGCAGACGATCGTGACGAGGATGTTTACCGCCGTGGCGATGGAGGCTATGCCGCCGAGCATGAGCGAGAGCGTCCAGTAGTCCGTGCTGTGCCCGCGCGAGAACGCCTTCATCGTGAGCGGCGAGTAGGCGAACCAGCCGACATCCGGGGCAGATCCCGCGGCATAAAGCCCCGGGGCGCCGAAGTAGCTGAAGTAAAGGAACAGCCCGCTGAAGAAAAACACCCAGAACCCGAAGGCGTTCAACCTCGGGAACGCCATGTCCCGAGCGCCGATCATCAGCGGCACGAGGTAGTTCGCGAAGCCAAAGGCCAGCGGCATGCCGACGAGGAAAACCATCGTCGTTCCATGCATGGTGAAGCTCTCGTTGAAGACATCGGGGGAGAGGAAGCGGTTGTCCGGGAAGGCAAGCTGGATGCGCATGAGCGCGGCGAGCACGCCCGCGATGGCGAAGAACAACAGGGCCGCGCCGATATACATCAGCCCGAGTTTTTTGTGGTCCACCGTGAAGATGAGGTTCTGGATCCACGCGGTCGAGGAGCCGGTTTCCTCCCCCACCCTCACGGGCTCGGGCATCCGGTAATTGGCGTCGATTGCGATTTCCTGGGCCATGGCGGGTTATTTCAGCGTTTCGAGGTAGGCGACGAGCGAGTCGAGTTGGGCCGGCGAAAGTTTCATGTCGGGCATGTAGCTGCCCTCCTTGTAGTGGTCGGGGTCGTGGAGCCACTTGCGGAGGTGCTCCGGGGTGTTCGGGGCGACGCCGGCGCCGAGTGTTTGGCGGACGGCGAATTTCGTCAGGTCGGGGCCGAAGACGCCCTCGGCCATGGTGCCGTTGACCATGTGGCAATTGATGCAGGCCAACGCGTAGAAATCCTTGCGGCCCTGGACCGCGAGTTCGGCCCGGGGCTCGGCGGGGGGCTGTTTCTGGTTCGCCACCCACTTCTCGAAATCCTCCGGTTCCTGCACGATCACGCGCAACAGCATGTTCGCATGTTGGGTTCCGCAATACTCGGCGCAGTTCCCGAGGAAGATGCCGGTTTTGAACGGCTCGATCCAAGTGTGGTTGACGCGGTTCGGGACGAGGTCGGTTTTGCCGGCCAGTTGCGGGACCCAGAAGCTGTGGATGACATCGGCGGACTCCAGGATGATGTGGGTCTGGCGGCGCTTGCCGTTGCGCTCGCTCACCGGCACATGGATTTCGTTCGCCGTGACGATGCCGAGTTCCGGGTAGTGGATTTCCCACCACCATTGGTGGCCGACCAAGCGGATCGTGAGTGCGTCCTCCTCGATTTTCGCATCCTGGATTTCCACGATCGAGCGGGTGGTGACGAGGATCAGGACGAAAACGATCAGGCACGGGATGACGGTCCAGGCCATCTCGATGTTGTAGCTGCCGTAGATCTGGGGCGGCTCGACAAGCAGGTCCGCAGGACCGTGCGGGCGGAATTTGAAAAGGACATAGACCAGCACCCCCACCACCACGAGGAAGATCGCCAGGCTGATGAGGAGGACGAGGTGGCTCGGCTCGAGGATCAACTCCGCAGGCTTAGAGAGCGGTTGGAACATGTCCGCGATCTTGTGGACCTGCGGCGTGGGCGTGGGCGCCGGATCCGCAGCCCAAGCGGCGCCCGGCACGAAGGAAAGCGCCATGGCAAAGAACGCCGGCACGGACCATTGGGGGAACAAACTGCGGACTGCGCGAACCACGGCGGATGTTCAACAGGAAGAGGGTCCGCGTTGAAAGATTTTTTTGAACAAACTTTTTGGATTTTCGGAACGATTCGCGCCACGGCGGGCTTGCCGGATGCGGCGGGTGGAATAGGAGTTCGTGCGTGGACCCCTTCGGCCGCACCATCGACTACCTCCGGATCTCGGTCACCGACCGCTGCAATGAGCGTTGCCTTTACTGCATGCCCGGGGGCTACCGCGGCTGGGGCCAAAAGGAAAGCCACCTCACCCCCGGCGAAATCGCCCGCATTGTGGAAGCGGCCGTGGGCGCGGGGTTCCGGAAATTCCGCCTCACCGGCGGCGAACCGCTCCTGCGGCGGGACATCGTGGAAATCGCAAGCGGCATCCAAAAGGTGCCCGGCGTGGAATGGCTGGCGCTTTCCACCAACGGCATCCTGCTCGCGCCGTTGGCGGAAGAACTGCGCGCGGCGGGCATTTCCTCGGTCAACATCTCTCTCGACGCGCTTTCGCCGGAGACCTACCGGAAAATCACCGGCGGCCCCGTGGAAAAAGTCCTCGAAGGCATCCACGCCGCGCAGGCCGTGGGCTTTCCATCAATCAAACTCAACTGCGTCCTCATGCGCGGCATCAACGAAGGGGAAATCTGGCCGCTGGTGGAATTTGCTGCGGGGCATGGATTGCCGCTGCGCTTCATCGAACTCATGCCCCTCACCCGAACGGATGTGCTCAACGGGGAAAATTTTTTCCCCGTGGCGGAGGCGGAGAGCCTGCTCTCGAGGCGCGACACCCTGGTCCCGCATGGGGAGAAGCTGGGCAACGGCCCCGCCCGCTACCGCCGGCTCGAAAAAACCGGTGCGGTGGTGGGGTTCATCGGCGCCATCACCGCCCCCGATTTCTGCGAATCCTGCAACAAAGTGCGCCTCACCCCCGACGGCAAGCTCCGACCCTGCCTCGGCCGCCACGGGGAACTCGACCTACTGCCCGCCCTCCGCAACGGCGGGGACCTGGCAGCGCTCTTTCAGGAAACCGTGGCCAACAAACCCAAGGACCACGGGTTTTCCGAAAGCTACAAACCCGGCCGCCCGATGACGGCGATCGGGGGATAGTTGCGCGTCGTTGGAGCGGGCCCAAAACCGACACGGGGGTTAATTCCCGAGGGCCTCGCCGATCAGTTCCTCGAACCCCTCTAGCTCCTTTTCCATGGCGCTGGTCGAACCTAAGCCCTTCAGGAAAACTGCGTCAATCGGCAACCCAACTTTGCGGACCCGCAATTCCTGTTCGCTTCCCGCAGCGAACTTTGAAACCCTGCCCGCCATGCCAGCCCCCCGGACCACCCGCGTAAACGGTTTCCTCATGGACCGAGACCTCGCCCACGCGATCATCACTGCGGTGGCAGGCCACGAACCGGGAAAAAGCCGGCCGGGGAGTTGCCCGAACGACCCCGCCTTGAGGGACGAGATCGACCGCCTCGTCGCCAGCGGCCACACCCAAAACGCCTCCCGCGGGCTGGCGGCTTGCCTCAAACAGGCGCCCGAAGCCATGGACTACCTCGCCCACAGGATGTTCGAGGCCAAGTGACCGGCTCCCCGCCATGGGGTGTTTTTGGAATTTCCGCACCGGCGGGATTTCTGGTTCCATTTCCGCGCAGCCCCCGGAGCCCGCTGTTCGCATAGAAGACCCACAACACCCAAAACCATGTCCACCGAATCCAAATGCCCCTTCAACCACGGCCAAATCCCCTCCCCCGGTCCCGCCAACCGCGATTGGTGGCCGAACCAGCTCGACCTTCGCATCCTCCACCAGCACTCCGCGAAGTCGAACCCGATGGACCCGGGCTTTGATTACGCCAAGGAATTCCAATCCCTCGACCTCGCCGCCGTGAAAAAGGACCTCGCGGCCGCCATGACGGATTCGCAGGACTGGTGGCCCGCCGACTTCGGCCACTACGGCCCCTTTATGATTCGGATGGCCTGGCACAGCGCCGGCACCTACCGCACCGGCGACGGCCGTGGCGGCGGCGGGCGTGGCAGCCAACGCTTCGCCCCCCTCAACAGCTGGCCGGACAACACCAACCTCGACAAGGCCCGGCGCCTCCTCTGGCCGGTGAAACAAAAATACGGCCGCAAAATTTCCTGGGCCGACCTCTTCATCCTCGCGGGCAATGTCGCGCTCGAAACGATGGGCTTCAAAACCTTCGGCTTCGGCGGCGGCCGCGAGGACATCTGGGAACCCGAGGAGGACATCTACTGGGGCCCCGAGCGCGAATGGCTGGGCGACAAGCGCTACTCCGGCGACCGCGACCTCGAGAACCCGCTCGCCGCCGTCCAGATGGGCCTCATCTATGTGAACCCCGAGGGCCCGAACGGGAACCCCGACCCCCTCGCCGCCGCCAAGGACATCCGCGAAACCTTCGCCCGCATGGCCATGGACGACGAGGAAACCGTCGCCCTCATCGCAGGCGGCCACACCTTTGGAAAATGCCACGGCGCCGGCCCCGCCAGCCATGTCGGCCCCGAGCCCGAAGCCGCCCCGCTTGAAGAGCAGGGCTTCGGCTGGAAAAGCAGCTACAAATCCGGCAAAGGCCCCGATGCCATCACCAGCGGCCTCGAAGTCACCTGGACCCAAACGCCCACGCAGTGGAGCAATTATTATTTCGAGAACCTCTTCAAATACGATTGGGAGCTCACCAAAAGCCCCGCCGGCGCGCACCAGTGGACCGCCAAAAACGCCGAAGCCACCATCCCCGACGCCTTCGACCCCGCCAAGCGCCATGTGCCCACGATGCTCACCACCGACCTCTCGCTGCGCTTCGACCCCGCCTACGAAAAAATCTCCCGCCGGTTCCTTCAGAACCCCGAACAGTTTGCCGACGCCTTCGCCCGCGCCTGGTTCAAGCTCACCCACCGCGATATGGGCCCCCGCTCCCGCTACCTCGGCCCCGAAGTGCCGAAGGAGGAGTTGATCTGGCAGGACCCCATCCCCGCGCGCAACCACCCGGCCATCGACGAAAACGACACCGCCGCGCTGAAGGCGAAAATCCTCGCCTCCGACCTGTCCATTTCTGACCTCGTCTCCACCGCCTGGGCCTCGGCCTCGACCTTCCGCGGATCCGACCGCCGGGGCGGCGCAAACGGCGCCCGCATCCGCCTGGCCCCGCAAAAATTCTGGGAAGCCAACGAACCCGCCAAACTCGCAAAGGTCCTCCAGGCCCTCGAATCCATCCAAACCGCATTCCAAGCCGGCGGGAAAAAAGTCTCCCTCGCCGACCTCATCGTCCTCGGCGGTTGCGCCGCCATCGAGCAGGCTGCGAAGGCGGCCGGGCATAACATCGGCGTCCCCTTCACCCCCGGCCGCATGGACGCCACTCAGGAACAAACCGATGTGGAATCGTTCTCCGTCCTCGAACCCGCCGCCGACGGCTTCCGCAACTACCAGAAGAAAAAATTCGCCATCCCCGCCGAAAAGCTCCTCGTGGACCGCGCGCAACTCCTCACCCTCGCCGCACCCGAAATGGCGGCCCTCCTCGGCGGCCTGCGCGTGCTCGGCGCAAATTTCGGCGGCAGCCCGCACGGCGTGTTCACGAAGCGCCCCGGCCAGCTAACGAACGATTTCTTCGTGAACCTCCTCGACATGTCCACCGCCTGGGCGCCCTCGGAAAAAGACCCCGACCTCTACGAAGGCCGCGACCGCAAGACCGGCGAACTCCGCTGGACCGCCACCCGCGTGGATTTGGTGTTCGGTTCAAACTCGATCCTCCGTGCCGTAGCCGAAGTCTACGCCTGCGCCGACTCGCCGGAAAAATTCCTGAAAGACTTCGCCGCCGCCTGGGCGAAGGTCATGGACCTCGACCGCTTCGACTTGAAAAAGTAAAAGCCCCTCCCTGCGCGCCAGCGCCTTTCGAAACCTTGGAGGGACGGCCGCCGTGCCGTCCGATTTTCGCGGCGCAGCAGCCCCTATCCCCTTTGCCGATGCAGGCCGGCTTCGATCGCGGCGGGCATTTTTTCGGGGTGCGGGAGGATTTTTGAGCCGAGAAATTCGGCGAGGCGGGCGCACGCGGGGGCGGGGTCGGTGGTGGGCGGCGCCAGCGCGCGGATTTTTGGCAACCGCCGCATTGACTTCGCCGGAGCGGTCGGGAAGTGTGCGGACCGCATGCGTCCCTCCATCCTGAATCTCGCCCTCGCCGCCGCCCTCGCCGCCACAGCGTCGGCCCAAAAGGTCGAAATCGGCAACCTCGCCTACGAAAAAAACCCGCCCTATCCCGAGGCGCAGAACCCCCAGCTGCCGCTCCAGGTCTACGACGACGAGTTTGCCGAAATCCTCGGCACCGAACCGAAACTCATCCACCTCGCGAAGGGATTCGGCTTCACCGAGGGGCCGGTATACCTGCAGGTCAAAAACTCGCCGGAGGGCTACCTCGTCTTCACCGACCAGATCAACGACAACATCAACCTCATCCGCTGGCACGGCCTCTCCCCCTACAACACCATCACGCCCGCGTCCTGGGGCGAGCCGGTCATTTTCCGCCACCCCTCGAGCATCGCCGACGGCCAGACCGCCGACCTCGAGGCGCGCCTGCTCACCGCCGAGACCACCGGCCGCCGCGTTTCCATCACCCACCACGACGGCCGCGTGGAGACGCTCGCAGGCTCCTACGAAGGCAAGCCGCTGAATTCCCCGAACGACCTCGTGGTGAAATCCGACGGCTCCGTGTGGTTCACCGACCCCAGCTACGGCTCGCTCCAATTCCCGCAGGAAGCCGAGCTGCCGAACAATGTCTACCGCTACGACCCTGCCACGAAAAAACTCACCGTTGTGACCGGCGACCTCCAAATGCCCAACGGCATCGCTTTTTCGCCCGACGAAAAAACCCTCTACATCATCGACAGCGGCGCGATCCAAGCGCCCCGCACCTATTACTACAACAAGCCGCACACGATCTATGCCTTCGATGTCGCACCGGACGGCAAGACCATCTCGAACCAGCGCGTCTTTGCGAATGTCTACCCCGGCTTCCCCGATGGAATGCGGCTCGACGAGCGCGGCAATGTCTACTCCGGCGCGCTCGACGGCATCCATGTCTTCAATCCGAAGGGCAAAATGATCGGCAAGATCAAGCTGCCGAAGCAGACGGCGAACCTGACCTTCGGCGGCCGCGACAACAACATCCTCTTCATCTGTTCGTCCGACTCGGTCTGGGCGATCAAGCTCAACACCAAAGGCGCGAAACCCGTGCCCCAAATCGACCGCTAAAAATCCCATGGCAAACGACTACGACATCATCATCATCGGCAGCGGCGCCGGCGGCGGCACGCTCGCCCGCCACCTCGCCCCCTCCGGCAAACGCATCCTCATCCTCGAACGCGGCGGCTGGCTCCCGCGCGAACCCGAAAACTGGTCGGCCTCCGAGGTCTTCATCGCGAACCGCTACACCTCGAAGGACATCTGGCGTGACAAGCACGGGAAGGAATTCCAGCCAGGCGTCCACTATTTCGTCGGCGGTGCCACAAAACTCTACGGCGCGGCCTTGTATCGCCTGCGCAAAGAGGACTTCGGCGTCCTGAAACACCACGACGGCATCTCGCCCGCCTGGCCGGTCGGCTACGACGATTTCGAGCCCTACTACACGAAGGCCGAGCAAATGTATCATGTCCACGGCGCCCGCGGTGAAGACCCCACCGAACCGCCCTCCTCCGCTCCCTACCCGCACCCGGCCGTCTCCCACGAGCCGCGCATCCAAAAGCTCGCCGACGACCTCAAGCGTGCCGGCTACCACCCGTTCCACTCGCCCTGCGGCATCATGCTCAACGAGGCGAACATGCCCTACAGCCAATGCGTGCGCTGCGAGGATTGCGACGGCTTCCCCTGCCTCGTGCAGGCGAAATCCGATGCCGAAGTCCTCGGCGTCCGCCCCGCGCTCGAGCACTCGAATGTCACGCTCCTCACTGATTCGCAGGTTCTCAAACTCGTCACCGACCCCACCGGAAAATCCGTAAGCGAAGTCCTCGTGGATCGCGGTGGAAAAACCGAGTCGTTCCGCGCCAGCATCGTCGTCGTTTCCTGCGGAGCCGCGAATTCCGCCCGGCTCCTCCTTATGTCGGCGAATGACAAACACCCTAACGGCCTCGCCAACGGCTCCGACCAGGTCGGCCGGAACTACATGTATCACAACAGCCAGGCCGTCCTCGCCATTTCCAAGGATCCAAACCCGACGAAATACCAGAAGACTCTTGGGTTGAATGATTTTTATTTCGGCATGAAGGATTTCGAGTTCCCGATGGGGAACATCCAGATGGTCGGAAAATCCCAAGGCCCGATGTATAAAGGCGAGAAGCCGATCGAAGCCGGGCTCGCGCCGATGTTCACGCTCGATTTCGTCGCGAAGCACGCCGTCGATTTCTGGCTCTCCACCGAGGACCTGCCCTCGCCCGACAACCGCGTCATGGTCAACCGCGACGGCCAAATCACGCTCAGCTACACGCCGAACAACCAAGAGCCGAAAAATCGCCTCTACGCGAAGCTCAAGTCGATGCTCAACCACCTCGACATGCACGAGCACCTCATCCCGAGGAACCTCTACATGAAAAACGAGATCGATATCGGCGGCGTGGCCCACCAGTCCGGCACCTGCCGTTTCGGCAGCGACCCCGCCACCTCCGTGCTCGACACGAATTGCAAGGCCCACGAACTCGACAACCTCTATGTCGTGGACACCTCGTTCTTCCCGAGCATCGGCGCCGTGAACCCGGCGCTCACCGCCATGGCAAACGCCCTGCGCGTGGGCGACCATTTGCTCGAGCGCCTCAAATAAAAGCCCTCCAGCCATTGAAGGCCTGGTCCAAACCGGTCCCGCCCCACCCAGGAGGGCGCTGCTTGTCAGCGCCGGAACGGTTCCCGAAAACACGCTGGTGCGGCGCTGGCAAGCAGCGTCCTCCCAAACGCACCACCTGATGCCAGCACCTTCATCCACTCCCTGCCGCGCCGCCGTGGGTGCGGTTTTCGGGGCTGGCGTCGCCCAAGGCATCGCACTCGTCACCTTCCCCGCCGCCGGCGCGATTTTCACGAGCCCGTTCCACTACGGGCTCACCAGCACGCAATACGGCGCGCTGTTCATCCCGCAGGCGGTGCTGGCGGTTGCCAGTTCCCTCGCCGGCCCGAAACTCGCCAGCCGCCTTGGCGCGAAAACCGTCTTCCTCTGCGGAATGGCGGCGAACCTCGCCTCCATGGCGCTGCTCATCGCGAGCCAATTCATCGCCGGCCAGCACTCCCTCGCCTACCCGGCGCTCATGGTGGCGACTTCTTTCATGGGCCTCGCCTTCGGCCTCACGGTCCCCGTCATCAACACCTGCGCCGCCGCGTTTTTCCCGAAATCCCCCGACCGCGCCCTGCTCACGCTCAATACCCTCCTGGGCCTCGGCACCGCCCTCGCACCCGCATTCGTCGCGATATTCGTCGGCCTCGGATTCTGGTGGGGCTTGCCCGTGCTCGTCGCAGCCCTCTGCGGCGGCCTGCTGGTTTTCTCCCTGCCGCTCACGATTTCCGCCGGCCCGCAAACCGAGGCCCGATCCCCCGGCGGCCTGCCCGCCACCTTCCCCGCCTTCGCTGCTGCCGCGTTCCTTTACGGCATTTGCGAAACGATGAACGGCAACTGGGCCTCGATCCTCATGGCCGGCCCGCTCGCGAACACCCCCGCCGCGGCATCCCTCTCGCTCACGCTTTTCTGGGCCGCGGTGACAGGCGGCAGGTTGCTCTTCGCCTCGATCGACCGCTGGCTGCCCGAGCGCACCGTTTTCAAAATCCTCCCGGCCGTCATTTGCGCGGCATTCCTGATCGTCCCGCTCATCCCCGCCGGGAACGCCGCCGCCGGCCTCGCCCTCTTCGCCCTGGCCGGCCTCGGTTGCTCCGCGATGCTGCCGCTCATCATCGGCTTCGGCCAAAAACGCATGCCCTCGATCGCCCCCTCGGTGGCCGGATTGCTCATCGCATGCTACCAAACCGGCTACGGCTTGGCGGCTTTCGGCGTAGGCCCCCTGGAAAACCTGTTCCAGCTGCGCCTCCCCCACATCTTCGCCGCCACCGCCGCCCCCGCCCTGGCCCTGGCATTCCTCGCCGTGCTGCTCGGGCGTAAAAACTGAGGCAAAAAATTCCCGATTCCACGCGGCACCGCCGTTGTGTGCCTTTGCAGGTTTTGAATTTGACGCCGGAAACCAATCCGATAGCTACCCAAGGCTTCCTCGCCCATGTCGAACGCGGAAACCCAGTCCAAAACGATCATCGGAATCGTCGACCAAACAGTGGTCCAACTTTTCCAAACCATGGTTTCGCTCGAGGCCACGCCGGGTGCCGGGTCCACCAACGCACCCCGGACGACCGTCTTCAGCGGGATGAGCGGCTCGGTCGGCTTGAGCGGCAGGGTCACGGGAATTGTTTACGCCACATTCTCCGAGCAAACGGCCAAGCATATTGCGGAAAAAATCCTCGGATGCGGGGTCGGGGAAGCCGAGATGACCGACGCCGTCGGGGAACTCACGAACATGGTTTCCGGCAACCTCAAGTCGCGCCTGTGCGACCTCGGCTTCAATTGCTCGCTGAGCATTCCGAGCGTCGTGCGCGGGGAAAGCATCCGGGTTTCCGCCAAAAACGCCGCGCTGGGTGTTTCAAACGAATACACCCTCGAGGGATTCGACCGGCCCGTCTCAGTCCATGTTTATGCCACTTTTGAAAACTGATACCCGGCGGAACAAAGGCCCCGCCTGGTTTTGACCCGCACCGCATGTCCCAACTCGTCCCAGTCCAAACTCCGGGCCAATCCTTCAAATCCCAGCTCCTCTGCTTCGAATCCGGTGGCCAGCGCTACGCCTGTGACCTCCTTTGGGTGAAGGAAGTCCTGCGCAGCCCGGTGGTCACACCGGTGCGCCTCGCGCCCGATTATGTCCGGGGCGTGATCCACCTCCGCGGGCACATCCTTACCGCGCTCGACCTGGAGGTCCGACTCGGCCACTCGCGGGGCGAATCCTCTTCCGCCAACCGCTGCATTGTTTTCAAAACCTCCGCGGATCTGTTGCGGCTCTCGAGCCCGCCCAAGGATTGCGAGGCGGCGGATTCCGACCCCATCGGCGTCCTTGTCGACTCGATCGGCGACATCCTGCCTCCGGAAACCTCCGTCCTGCCCGCCCCGCCCGAGGCGCTCAGCGGCTTGGACTCCCGGTTCATCGCCGGGGTGATCAGCGATGGCGGGGAGCTTGTGATGGTGCTGCGCGTGGGGGCGCTGGTCTCGATCGTGGAAAACCGCAAGCCGCAAGCCGAATGAAGCAAACACTCGAAAACGGTTTGCCGGTTTTGCGGTTCGACGGGCCGTTGGGCCGAAGCCATGCCGCCGAATTGCTGGGAGCGCTGGAGGAGGCCGCCGGGAGCCGGTGTGTCGCCCTCGACCTTTCGGGGCAAGGGGCGCCCGGCTCGGAGGCCCTCGCCGTGCTCCTGGCCGCATCGAACGATTGCCGGAGGCTCGGCATCGAACTTCGCGTGCGCTTTTCCGAAGCGGCCGCCGCGCTGGCCGCGGACCTCCGCCTCGCCAGGCATGCCGTTTTGGAAACACCGGGGGGCAACCCATGAGTGGCGACCAGGAAATGATGGACCTGTTTGTGCAGGAATCCGGCGAGCACATCCAAGCCCTTGAAGCCAACCTGATCCTCCTGGAGGGGAATCCCTCCGACTCGGATCTCCTCAACAGCGTGTTCCGCTCCGTCCACAGCATCAAAGGCGCGGCGGGCTTCTTCGGGTTCGAGCCGATCGTCAATCTGGCCCATGTGATGGAAAGCGTGATGTCGCTCCTGCGCGACGGGGAGATCCATGCGGACGGGGACATGATGACGCTTTTGATTTCCACCTCCGA
>JAGWWS010000037.1 GCA_018970255.1 Verrucomicrobiota bacterium
GGGCTCGAACCGGAAGACATCCTTCACCCGCTCGCAAACGGCATCGCCTGCGAGGATGGAACCGGCCGGGGCTGCGGCGGCAAGGGCGCGGGCGCCGTCGATGGCGGGTCCCCAGACTTCGAAGTGGAACATTTTCCTGCCAACCACGGCGGTGGTCGCGGGGCCGGTTTGGATTCCGGTTTTCAACGACAGGCCGAGGCCGGAGCGTTGGTTCGCTTCCCCAAAGGCCTTGAGCGCCTCCCGGGAGAAATCGACGCAGCGGCGCACATGGGCGATTTGGCGCTTCCCGAGCCCGCAGCCGAAAATGAAGGTGCCGCCGAAGCTGTTCACGCGTTCGATTTCAAGGCGCTCGGCTTTTTCCTCGAGGGCGGCGGTCCACTCGTTGAGGGTATCCAAAACGCGCGCGGTCCCGTGGCGTTCGGCGGCTTCGGCGATGCCATCTACCTGCATGGCGGCGATGGTGGCTTGCTGGAGTTCCTCCAGGATGCGGGTTTCGCCGCGGCTGCGGCGCTCGGCCACGGAGCCGGGCAGCATGTTGAGGAGCAGGGACCGGATTTCGGCATCCTTGCACTCGGACTCGCCGCATTTTTCGCGGACTTGCCGCGCCATTTCATCGAACGAGCGGGAGAGTTCGCCCAACTCGTTTTTGGAATCCTCGGCGGGGCCGTTGCCTTCCGCGCCGGGGTTGCGCGAGCGGTGGAGCATGCGTTCGATGGGGCCCATGAAGCGCTTCGCGGCGAATCCCGAGTAGATGGTCACGCCGCAGACGAGGAGGATGCAGGTGGCGAGGAGGAAAAATTCCAGAGAGCGGATTTCGCTGTAGGCCTCGGAGATTGCCATTTCGGAAATGATCGCCCAAGTCACGCCCGGGATGAGGAGTTGCGAATAGGAGCTGAGGACTTCGTGGCCGAGGTGGCCGTCGATGAGGCGAGTGCCCTCGCCGCCGCGCACGGCCTCGCGGGCGGCCCCGGTCTCTATGGGCTGGAGGAGGATTGGCGTGCCGACCTGCTCGATGAGGTCCACGATGTCGGGGCGAACTTTGTTTTCGCGCAATTCGGCGGCGTATTCCTTCGGGTTCTCGATCGATGCGCGCGAGGCCGAGCGCAGGAGGAGGTCCGAGCCGACAAGGTAGGTTTCCCCGGTTTTGCCGAGGCCGTTTTTCTCCCAGTTCCCGCCGCCGGTGAGGACGCGGTTGATTTGGTCGATGGAAAGCTGGACGGCGAGCACTCCGATGCGCTGTTCGCCATCGTAGACCGAGCCGGCAATGAAGCCCGCGGGGGCGTTGTAGGACGGGCGGTAGAACGCGTAGTCGGTGATTTGGATCGCGCCGCGGTCTGGGTCGTCGCGGACGCGCTTGACGACCTCGGCGAGGTTGCTGTTGCGGTAGGGGCCCTTGTAGAGGTTCGTGCCGAAGTCGGTTTCCTTGTGGACGGTGTAAACGATATCCCCGGTTTCGGGGTCGATGAGGAAGAGGTCGTAGAAACCGAGGCGCTCAACGAGGCCGCGGAAGATTTTTTGGTAGCGCTCGTGGACGGCCGCGTAGCCGCTGGTGTCGGCGGGGGCTTTTTTCATCTTCGCCTTTTTGCCGACCTCGCCGGGGTTGTTGGCGATGTAGTGGAACTGGAGGTAGAGCGCCTCGGGGTTGTTCGGGCGGTAGGTTTCGTAGGCGGGGTCGCCCTTGATGTTCTTGGCGAGGCGGGGGAGGAATTCCTTCGTGTAGTATTGTTCGACCGCGGCGGATTGCTCGGGAGAGGTGGGCTGGGATTGGAGTTTTTCGAATTCGATGTCGAACTCGCGCATCGCCTCCACGACCATGCGGTCTTCGCAGAGCGTCTCGATCTTGTTCGCGAGGGCTGTGAAATAGGATTCGATCTGGAACGCTTTCGAAGCGCGCTCGCTGGTGAGCTGGCTGAAGATTCGGTCGGTGAGGATGTCCCTCGCGCGGATCCAACTGAAGAGGCCGACAACGGCGATCGATGCCAGGCAGGCCACGAGCAACATGACCTGGAGGCGCGTGCGGATGCTGAGGTCGCGGGTTTTGAACATGGGGTAGGGAGCAGAAACACTTAGTGAGGTGAATCGCCGGGGGGAAGATTGGAGTTTGCGTGTGGACGGGGGATGTTCACACCGCGGCACGGCGGCCGTGGCCTCCGGACCCGCCGGGTGACGACGTGTGAGGTGGGTTTTTGGGGAGAGGCGCCCCAACGAAAGGCGGCGAACACCACCCACTCCAGTCTTCTAATTCAGTTCCTGAACCGCCCGCGAGAGTGCCAGCTTTAGCTTCCCCGCGGCGAAGATGTGAAGCACGCTGGCGGCCAGGGTTTGGAAGGGCAGGCCGACCTCCTCTACCCGCGCCCGCAAGCCAGCGATGGTTTTGGAATTGGAGCGCGCGGCGGCGGAAAGGCCGCAGGAGGTGCTGCCGGATGGAAACTGAATTTTCGGTTTTTACCCTTGAGACAGCAGCTGGATTGGCTTCGAAGACAAAAATCAAGAAAAGCTCTGGGAATGCAATGAATACTCGCGGTCACTCCCGCGATGCGTGGAGGCGGTAGAAGGATTTTTCGAGTGTGGCGGCGCGTGTGTCGGTGAGGGAAACTTCTCCGTTGCTTGATTCGGCCACGGTGATGTTGCCGGTGGAAACGGTCCAAGCGGCGCCGGCAGGTTTCGAGGCCAGGGTTTCCCAAGCGCCGGTTTCGAGCGCGGGGCGGGATTGGATTTCGAGGAGGAGGTCGGTGGTTTCGGGGTTGGTGGCAACGCGGATTTCCAGGGTGCCGCCTGAAGGGCCGGCGGTGAGGGGCGGGGTGGTTTCAGGCGACGAAGGTGGGCGGGCAAGGGCGTATTCGATGAGGTTCGGGAGCCCATCGGCATCGGGGTCGGCGGTGGGGTTTTCTGGGATGCCGGAGTTTGCACACCACGATGCGAAGGTTTGTGCGGGGGCTGGGATGTTGGCGTTTTCACCGAGATGGCTTGCGGCGGCGGGGGAAGCGGAGAGGTGGACCAGCGGGCCGTCGATGCCGCCGCTGGTTCGGCGGGTGGCCATGCTTTGGAGGATGGACTCGGTAAGCGCGGCAGGCGGGCGGCGGAAGCGGATGAAATCGAAATCCGCAATAAGGTCCGGGCTGCCGGGGGAAATTCCTGTGCGGTTGAAGGCGAGTTGCGCGGCGGCGTTGCCGATGAGGTTGATGTTCGGCCAATCGGTGTAGGCGGTGAGGCCGACTTGGAGCACGGGACCGAAGGCGGGGAGTTGTTGCTGGCCGTTCGGGTAGCGGTTTTCGACGATCCATTCGGAGGCGGCGCTGTGTTTGCGCAGGCAGACGACGGTGTTCCCGACGCGGACGATTTGGAGCCAGGCGTCGTTGTTGGTGTTTTGGTCGATGCCGATGGGGCGGTAGTAAAGGTCGGAAACGCTGTTGCGCGTGGATTTGATTTCGAACTGGCGGGTGGAGGCGTCGCCGCCTGTGCCGTAGCTGAGGAAAATGTAGTTCTCGCCGCCGGCGGTCCAATTGTAGGCGGGGTTCGTGAAGTTGCCGGTGACGGCGCGGGGTTGGCGGACCATGATGCCCGCGAGGGAAAATGTGCGGGCGGATGGCAAGTCGGGGTTGCCGCGCGTGCGGCTGTAGGCCTTGAGTTTCACCGTGGCGATGAAGTCGCCGGCGATGTTTTTGAAAAAGAAGGTGCCGCGGAGGTTTTCAAACCAGGCACAGGTGCGCGGGACCAGGCGGAAATGGCCTGCAGTCGGGGAATTGATGGCGGTTTGTTCGACGAAGCCCGGGCTCCATCCTTCGTGGGAACCGTGTTCGGCAAAGCGGGGGAGGGTGGATGGGTTCGCGAATTCATCGCCGAGCGGGCGGAGGTCGTCGGCCGGGAGCGGCGCGGCGAGGAACGGGAGGAGCAGGAGTTTTTTCAAAACTGCGTTTTGATGGAACGGATCCGGGAAAATGCAAACATTTTCCCGCGGTCCCAGGCTTGGCACCCGAAAATCTGGAGGGATGGCCTCCGTGCCGTCCCATTTTTGCGCCGAAGGCGCCTGCTTCAGACGAGGGATGGTTCTGGCGTCTCGGCGGCGGTTTCGCTGGCGAGGTTTTCGGATTTGCCGAAGGCTTTGGCGACGCTCTCGGAGGCTTTGGCGCGGTCGTCGGTGCTGTTTGTGAATTTCACGCTGACGAGTTTGCTGACGCCGTGTTCCTCCATCGTGACGCCGTAGAGCATGTCGGCGCGGGAGATGGTGCGCTTGTTGTGGGTGATCGTGACGAACTGGCTCTGGTCCACGAAGCGGTCGAGGATTTTGATGAAGCGCGTGATGTTCGATTCGTCGAGCGGGGCGTCCATTTCGTCGAGCACGCAGAAGGGGCTGGGCTTGACCATGTAGATCGCGAAGAGGAGCGAGACGGCGGTCATGGTGCGCTCGCCGCCGGAGAGGAGGCTGATGCTCTGGAGCTGCTTGCCGGGCGGCTTGGCGATGATCTCGATGCCGCTCTCGAGGGGGTCCGAGTCGTCCATGAGCATGAGGTTCGCGCGGCCGCCGCCGAAGAGCTCGGTGAACATGAATTGGAAGTTCCCGCGGACTTTTTCGAAGGTCTCGGCGAAGAGGGCCTTCGTGGTGTGGTTGATTTTCGAGATGACTTCGAGCAGCTCGGCCTTCGAGGAGACGAGGTCGGCGTTTTGCTTTTCGAGGAAGATGTAGCGCTCCTCGAGTTCCTCGAATTCCTGGATGGCGTCGACATTGACGGGACCCATGGAGTCGATGCGCTCGGTGAGTTCGGCGACGAGTTCCTCGATGCGGCCCCAAGGGATGCCTTCGCCTTCGGCGGGCATGGGGATGGGCTCGGCGGGCTGGGCTTCGCCGGCGGGGGCGGGGGATTCGGCTTCGCCCTCGGGCTGGTCGGGCTTGCGTTTGTTGCGCTCGCGGAGGGCGACCATGAGCGAGTAGGTGTCGGGCTCGAAGGCTTCGAGGTCGGTCTGGTAGCGCTGGGAGACATGGCTGCGGATGTTCTCCATGCGCATTTCGGTTTGGGCGGCCTTGACCTCGGTGCGGCTGCGCTGGTCCTGGAGTTGTGCGAGTTGCTGGCGGGCGGCGCGGAGGGCGGATTCCACGGCTTCGGCGGATTCGACGACCTCGGAGCGCTGGGCGAGGACGGCGGCGAGGCGGGCTTCCTCGGATTCCAACCCGGCTTGCCATTCGCCCATGGAGGCGTGCAGCGAGGCGTTCTCGGCGGCGAGGGATTCGATGCGGGATTCGTAGTTCGAAATATCGGTGCGGCGGGCGTCGAGGAGTTCGTTGAGTTCCACGATGCGGGCGGCCATGGGGCCGCGCTGGCGGTGCAGGCCTTCCTGCTGCTGGCGCTCGGTGGCGACGCGAACGCGGATTTCGTTGAGCGAATCGCCGGCGGAGCTTTCGCGTTCGCGGACGACCTGGATGCGGGCTTCGCATTCCGAACGGGCGGAGCGGAGCGAGTCGAGCGAGCAGGTGGTTTCGGCGATGCGGCCCTCGAGTTCGGAGAGCTGGGCGAGGCTGCCGCGCAGGCCTTCCTCGATGCCGGCGGCTTCGCGCTGGAACGAGGCGCGCTTGGCCTCGACCTCGGCGGACTGGCGCTCGGCCAGGCGGCGTTCGTTGTCCACGGAGCCGGCCTCGAGCTGGGCGGCCTGCATGGCTTCGCGGGCGTGCTTGAGGCGCCCGGTGGCGTGTTCCATGGCCGAGAGCGCGGCGGAGCGGGCGGCGGCGAGGGATTCGATTTTGGAAGTGGCTTCGGCCAAGGCGGACTCGAGTTCGGCAATGCGGATTTTCCGCTGGAGCGTGGATTGGCCGGGGTTCTCGGCGGCGGCGCCGCCGTGGATGATGCCATCGGCCCCGATGAACGCGCCGTCCAGCGTGGCAAAGGCGAAGGCGGGGTTTTCCGACCGCAGGCGGATGGCGGCTTCGAGGTTCTCGACGATGAGGACATCGCGCAGGAGCCGGCGGGCGAGTTCGGCTCCGGCTGTTCCGCCCTGCACGCAATCGCTGGCGCGGCCGAACGAGCCGAAGGGGATCTCCGAATGGGGCGGTTCGTTTTGGGAAATCCACTCGGAAGGGATGACGGCGGCGCGGCCGAGTTTTTGCCCCGCGAGGGTGGCGAGGGCGGCTTCGGCAACGGTGGAGTCCTTGAAGAGCACGGCCTGGAGCGCCGAGCCGAGGGCGGCTTCGATGGCGGGGATGAGGCGTTCCTCGACCTGGATGTGCTGGGCGAGCGTGCCCTGGATGGCGGCGTGGTAGAGGTCGGGGTTGTCGAGGCCGCGGAGCAGGGCCTGCGTGCCCTCGTCGAGCCCTTCGCCTTGTTCCTGGAGCTGGCGGAGGACTTCGAGGCGGGACTCGATGCCGGCGGCTTCCTTGCCGGCGGTGTTAAGGACGGCTTCGGTGTTTTGGCGCTCGAGCTGGGCGTTCTCGTGGTCGGCCATGGCGGCGGCCGTTTCCGCCTGGGCCTGCTCGAGGGCGAGGTGGGCTGCGGTGGAGCGCTGGGTGAGCTGCTCGAGGTGGTTCGCGATTTCTGAGGCGGCGCGGGAGGCGGCTTCGATTTCGTTTTGGAGGAGGTGCAGGCGGGTCTCGCCCGATTCGCGGCGGCCGGTGGCGGCGGAAATTTCGCCGCGGAGCGAGTTCAGGCGGGCTTCGGTGTTCGAGAGTTCGGTGTTTTGCGAGGCGAGTTCGCGCTCGGCGGCGATGCGCTCTTCGCGGACGGCGCCGAGGCGGGCGGTGTGTTCGTCGAGCGTCTCCTGGTGGGTGCGCAGGCTCTCGATCATTTGCTGGAGCAGGGTGTCGGTCTGCTCGATCTGTTCCTGCTGGGTGCGGATTTTTTCCTCGGCCTGGCTGATGTCCAGGCGGTGGCGGTCGATGAGAGCGGCGGCCTCGCCGGAGCGTTCCTGGTTGGTGGAAATGCGGTTCTCGGCGGAGAAGACCCTGTTGCGCAGCGTTTGCATGGCGTCGCGCACGGCGCCGGCCTCGGACTCGAACTCCTGGAGGCGCTGGCGGAAGGCGTCGAGTTCGGACTCCTGCTGCGCGATTTCGACCTCATGGATTTGGCGGGCCTCCTCGCCCTGCGAAAGCTGGGCGCGCAGGGAGGCGAGTTCGTCCGAGTGCTGGCGGTAGTTTTTGTGGGAAATGTGGGTGTCGAAAACGCGGAGGTCCGTGAGGATCGACTGGTAGCGGCGGGCCTTCGCGGCCTGGCGCTGGAGCGAGCCGATCTGGCGTTTCACCTCCTTGATGATGTCCTGCACGCGGACGAGGTTCGACTCGGTGTATTCGAGTTTGCGGAGGGCTTCCTTTTTCTGGGCCTTGAATTTGGTGATGCCGGCGGCCTCCTCGAAAATGGCGCGGCGGTCCTCCGGGCGGTTGCTGAGGATCTGGTCGATCTTGCCCTGCTCCATGATCGAGTAGGCGCTGCGGCCGATGCCGGTATCCATGAACAACTGGTGGATGTCGCGCAGGCGGCACGGGGTTTTGTTCAGGAAATACTCGCTCTTGCCGTCGCGGTAGACGCGGCGCGTGATGCGGACCTCGTTCCACTCGGTGCCGAGTTCCTTTTCGCATTCGGAAAAGGTCATCGAGACCTCGGCCATGCCGAGCGGGGGGCGGCTGTCGGTGCCGCTGAAAATGACATCGGCCATCTCGCCGCCGCGGAGCGCCTTTGCGGATTGCTCGCCGAGGACCCAGCGGATGGCGTCGAGGACATTCGATTTCCCGCAGCCGTTCGGGCCGACGATGGCGGTGACGCCGCGGTGGAAATTCAGGGTGGTTTTTGCGGCGAAGGATTTGAAGCCGATGATTTCGAGGGATTGCAGATACATGGGAGACTGGTAGAGTGCGCGGAGCGTAAAACGGGGAACCGGAGCCGCAAGGAAAAAATACCATATCCGGTGCCCGCGCCCCAAGCCGACCACTATATATGGACACAAAGACCGACCCGAGGGTTGCAGAATTGATGGAATTCGTCTCGATTCCGAGCGTTTCGGCGCAATCCGCCCACGCCGGGGACATGCGGCGTTGCGCGGAGTGGCTGGTCCGGAAAATGGAATCCATCGGGCTCGCGGCGCGGCTGGAGGAAACCGCCGGCAACCCCGTGGTGGTTGGCAAAAGCCCGCGGGACCCGGCGAAGAAGACGGTCTTAATCTACGGGCACTACGATGTGCAGCCGCCGGAACCGCTGGAGCTCTGGACCTCGCCGCCGTTCCAGCCCGAGATCCGCGAAGGCAGGATTTACGGCCGTGGGGCGTCGGACAACAAGGGGCAGATTTTTGCCCACATCCTCGGCGTGGGGGAAGCGCTGGCGGAGGGGCCGCTGCCGGTGAATGTGGTGTTTTTGGTCGAGGGCGAGGAGGAGGTCGGGAGCACGCACCTGGCGGGGTTTTTGGACAAAAACCGTGGGGAGTTGGCGTGCGATTTTATCGCGATTTCGGACACCGGCATGGCGGCGGAGGGGCATCCCACCTTGAGCTATGCGCTGCGGGGGATCGCCGCGATGGAGGTGCGGGTGTTCGGACCAGCGCAGGATTTGCATTCGGGCATCTACGGCGGGGCGGTGGCGAACCCCGCCACGGCGGCGGCGCGGCTGGTGGCTTCGCTGCACGACAAATCCGGGCGGGTGGCGATCGAGGGGTTTTACGGCGATGTGGAGGAAATGGCGGATTGGGAAAGGCAGGCGGCAGCGGAGTCGCCGCACAGCGAAGCGGCCATCGCCCGGCAGGCGGGGGTTTCGGAACTCGCCGGCGAAGCGGGCTACAGCGCCGTGGAGCGCATCGGCGCCAGGCCGACCGCCGAAATCAACGGCATCGGCGGCGGCTACCAGGGCGAGGGGACGAAGACCGTTTTGCCGGCGCAGGCGTTTTTCAAGGTGACCTTCCGCCTCGTCGCCAACCAGCACCCGGAAAATATCCTCCAGCTCGCGCGGCGCCATTTCGAGCGCCACAAGCCCCCCGGCGTGCGCCTCGAAATCCTCGACGGCCACGGCGGCGAGCCTTTCCTGCTCGATCCCCACAGCCCCCCGGGGCTGGCGGCGCAGCGGGCGCTCGAGAAAGTCTTCGGGAAAAAACCCGCCCTCATGCGCGAAGGCGGCTCGATCCCGATTTTGGCGGACTTTGAAAAAATCCTCGGGCGCCCTGCGCTGCTCCTTGCGCTCGCCTCGCCGGACTGCCGGGCCCACGCCCCGGACGAAAATTTCCCCGTGGAAAATTTCCTTGCGGGCATCCGCCTAAACAAGGCGCTGCTGCACGAGTTGGCGAAATAGCCCGGCGCGCCCCGGTCCCCCCATCTCGCAAAACCATTTTCTTTTTTGCTCCGTGCTTGTTTTCCCGAGCGTAATCGGTCTTGATAACTCTCGATTCCATGAGCGCCACCACACTCGACGCACCGGCCCCGCAAACACACGACCACCACGCCCACCACGAGGAGCCTGGCTTTTTCAAAAAATACCTCTGGACCTACGACCACAAAATGATCGCCCTCCAATACCTCTGGACGGCGCTCGCGTTCCTCCTTCTCGGCGGCGCGCTCGCCCTCGGGGTGCGTTGGCAACTCGGCTTCCCGGGCGCGGAATTCCCGCTAATCGGCCGCTTGCTGCCGGAAACCGTGGCGGTGGATGGCTCGATCATCCCCGGCGGCTACAACATGCTCGTGACGATGCACGCCACGGTGATGGTGTTTTTCGTGGTCATGCCGCTGCTCATCGGCGTTTTCGGGAACTACCTCATCCCGCTCCAGATCGGCGCCGGCGACATGGCATTTCCCCTCCTCAATGAACTCAGCTACTGGCTTTATGTCCTCTCCGGCGTGTTCCTGCTCGCGGCATTTTTCATGCCCGGCGGTGCGCCCGGCACCGGCTGGACCGCGTATGCACCGTTGAGTTCGGTGGGCGCCTACAACGGCACGCCTCTCGGCCAGAGCCTCTGGGGCATTGCGATTTTCATCAACGGCCTCTCCTCCATCGCCGGCGCGACAAACTACATCACCACCGTGGTGAACATGCGCGCCCCGGGCATGTCGATGTTCCGCATGCCGCTTCCGGTTTGGTCGCTTTTCATCACGGCGATCCTCCTCCTTCTCGCGGTGCCTGTGCTCTCCGCGGCCGCGGCGATGCTTTTCGCGGACCTGAATTTCGGCACGAGCTTCTTCTCCCCGGCCGGCGGCGGCCAACCGCTCCTCTGGCAGCACCTCTTCTGGTTTTTCGGCCACCCCGAGGTTTACATCATGATCCTGCCGGCGATGGGGCTTACCTCGGAAATCCTCGCCACCCATTCGCGCAAACCGATCTTCGGCTACAAGGCGATGGTCTACGCGATGGTCGCGATCGGTTTCCTCGGGTTCATCGTCTGGGGCCACCACATGTTTGTCAGCGGAATGAACCTCACGCTCAGCGCGGCCTTCTCGATTTCGACCATGGTCATCGCAGTCCCCTCGGCCATCAAAACCTTCAACTGGATGGGAACGGTCTGGCGCGGCTCGATCGAATTCACCACCGCGATGTGTTTCGCGCTGGCGTTCGTTTCGATGTTCGTCATCGGCGGGCTCAGCGGCATTTTCATGGCATCCACGCCGGTCGACCTCTTCGTCCACCACACCTATTTCATCGTGGCGCACTTCCACTATGTGCTCTTCGGCGGAAGCATCTTCGCCATCTACGGAGCGCTCTATTTCTGGTTCCCGAAAATGTTCGGCAAAATGCTGAACGAGACCCTCGGGAAGTGGCACTTCTTCGCCACGCTGGTCTTCTTCAACCTCACTTTCTTCCCGATGCACAACCTTGGCCTCGGCGGCATGATGAGGCGCATCGCGGACCCCACGGTTTACGAGCACCTGCGCCAACTCCAGCCGCTCAATGTCCTTTGCACCATCGGTGCGATTGGCCTCGGGTTTTCGACCTTCCTCTTCCTCTGGAATGTCGTGGTGAGCCTGCGCAGCGGCAAGCAGGCGCCGAACAACCCTTGGGAATCGAACACCCTCGAGTGGACGATCCCGTCGCCCCCCGGGCACGGCAACTTCGCCACCACGCCCACCGTTTACCACGGGCCCTACGAATACAGTGTGCCCGGCATGGACAAGGATTACCTGCCGCAAAACGAACCCGCGCCGTCCACCGCGCGCCTCGAGTCCCACTAAGCCGGATCGCGGATGCGGCAAACGACCACATCGCCAGTGCGGTCCGCCTGGGGCATCCATGCCTGGACCGTTGCGACCCTCCTCTGCACCTTCGTCCTCCTCTGGAGCGGCGGCATCGTCACCTCGAAGGGTGTCGGGATGTCCGTGCCCGATTGGCCGACCACCTATGGCTACAACATGTTCCTCTTCCCGCTCTCCGGCTGGGTCGGCGGGATTTTCTACGAACACAGCCACCGCCTGATCGCTTCGGGCGTGGGTCTCATGACGATGATCCTTGCGGCGTGGCTCCTCGCGGTGGAAAAGCGCCGCTGGGTCCGCAACCTCGGCTTCGCCGCCTTCCTCATGGTTTGCGTGCAGGGCCTGCTCGGCGGGCTGCGCGTCTCGCTGTTCAAGGACGAGATCGGAATTTTCCACGGCATGCTCGCGCAATCGTTTTTCTGCGTGGTGGGCATCCTCGCCATCGCCACCAGCGCGAAATTCCAGCGCCGCGGATGGGATTCCTTCATTCCCGACACCGCCCTGCGCAACCTCGTCGTCGCCACCACAGCGCTGGTCTTCGTCCAGCTCGGCATCGGCGCCACCATGCGCCACGAACACGCCGGGCTCGCGATCCCCGACTTCCCGCTCGCCTACGGCAAAATCCTCCCCGACACCTCGCCCGAAGCCATTTCCGCAATCAACGAACGCCGCATCGCCGATGACCAGGTCCCGACGAACGCCCCATTCATTTGGGTGCAAATGGCCCACCGGTTCGTGGCGGTCGCCATTCTCGCCCTGGCTGCAGCCGTGGCGTGGCGCGCACTGTCGAACCCCATCGCCCGCGGCGCTGCGCGCTGGGCCGTTGCCTGGCTCGCCATGGTCGTCGCCCAAGTCCTGCTCGGCGCGTGGACGATTTGGTCGAACAAGGCGGCCGATGTCGCCACGCTCCACATGGCCCTCGGCGCGCTCACGCTCCAGGTGGGCGTTGTGTTCTCCTTCCGCCTCTGGCGCGCGAACCAATCCCTCCGCTTCGCCATCCCCGATTTCCCCGCAACCCCGGAACCCGCCCGCACCGCATGAAGTCAGCCGCCGCCACCGCCACCGAAGAAAAAACCCCCAGCCTGCTTGGCGATGTCATGGAACTCGTCAAGGCGCGCCTTTCGTTCCTTGTCCTCATCACCACGCTCGTCGGTTTCCTCGCCGCATGGCGCGGGCCGTTCGGTTGGGTCTTGCTTGCCGCCACGCTTGTTGGCACCGCCCTTTGCGCCGGCGGCGCCGCCGCACTGAACCAATGGTGGGAACGCGGCCTCGACTCGCGCATGAAGCGCACCGCCAACCGCCCGCTCCCCGCCGGCCGCATGCAGCCCCTCGATGCGCTCCTCTTCGGCCTCCTCTTCTCCGCCGCCGGCATCGCGATCCTTTGGCTCTTCGCCAATCCCCGCGCCGCCTTCCTCGCCTTCGCCACCATCGCGATCTACATCCTCGTTTACACCCCGATGAAGCGGATGAGTTCGCTGAACACGCTGGTCGGGGCCATCCCCGGCGCGCTCCCGCCGCTCATCGGCTGGGTCGCCGCCCGCGGGCAATACGACCTCGAGGGCGGGCTCCTCTTTGCCATCCTGTGGTTTTGGCAAATGCCCCACTTCCTCGCCATCGCCTGGATGTATCGCGACGACTACCGCGACGCCGGTTGCGTGATGCTCACCGCGAACGATCCCGAGGGCCACGCCACCTCCCGCCAAGCGCTCCTCTACACGGTTTGCCTGCTCGCCGCCTCGCTCATGCCTTGGGCCATGGGATTCAATACCGCCGCCTACTTCCTTGGCGCCCTCGCCCTCGGCGCCGCATTCACCGCGCTCTCCGTCGCCTTCCTTGTCCGCCGCGACCGCAATTCCGCCCGCACCCTTTTCTTCGCCTCGATCCTCTACCTGCCGCTCCTGCTCGGCCTCGTCGTCGCCACGCAAAAATGAAAAAACCCCACCGCCCGCGGAACATCCGCCTCATGGCCGCGCTCTGGGTTTTTGCTGTTTCACTCACCGCACTTGTTTTGATACTCATGAACCTGCGCGGGCCGATGACCGCCCCTTGACCGAAAAAAAGATTATGTCCACAGCCGCATTGACCCACGATTCCCACAACGGCCACGCCGGCGCCCCGCCCGCCACCGCGAAATTCGGGATGATCATGTTCCTGATTTCCGAAGGCATGCTCTTCGCCGGCCTCCTCGGCGGCTACTTCGTCCTCCGCTGGTCGGAATCCGGGTTCCCCTGGCAGCCCGGCTACGCCTGGCCCCGCGGCGAAGGCCTCCCGCAACTCCCGGTCCTCCTCACCACGATCAACACCGTCTTCCTCCTCGCGAGCAGTGTCACCTTCCACATGTCCGAAGTGGCGGTGAACAAAGGCAAGTCCGGCCTCTCCTGGCTCGCGGCCACGATCTTCCTCGGTTCCCTCTTCGTCGGCATCCAATGCTACGAATGGTGGCACCTGCACCATGAAGGCCTCTGGTTCAACACCGGCGGCACCTACGGCTCGAGCTTCTTCCTCATCACCGGATTCCACGGGCTCCATGTCGCCATCGGCGTGCTGCTCATCGTCTGGTGCTTCCTCCGCCAGGCGCTCACCCGCTGCTTCACGCCGGTGCACCATACCGCCCTCGCGAATGTCGCGCTCTATTGGCACTTCGTTGACGGCGTTTGGCTGGTGGTCCTCACGCTCCTCTATTATGTCTGACGCCAAGCCGCGGACCGGAATCCCCCGGCTCGCGTGGCTCGCCGCCTTCCTCGCCGCCGCGGGGCTCATCGCCCTCGCCTACACCAGCCTCAAGGGCACCCGCCCGCCGGCGCCATCCGCCAGCCTCGACCGCATCGCGCAGGTCCCGCCCTTCGAACTCGCCGACCAAAACGGCGCCGCCGTCACCCTCGACTCGCTCAAGGGAAAAATCTGGGTCGCGAATTTCATCTTCACCCGTTGCAAGGGCCCATGCCCCATCACCGCCGCCCGCATGGCCGAACTGAACACCAAGCTCAAAAAAGCCCGCGACGGCGTTCAACTCATCACCTTCACCGTCGATCCCGAATACGACACCCCGCCCGTCCTTGCCCAATTCGGCGAATCCCTCGGCGCCGACCCCGCCCATTGGCAATTCCTCACCGGCACGCCCGCCGCGATCAACGATGTTGTCGTGAAGGGGCTCCTCCAGCCCATCTCGCGCGAGCCCGACGGCACGCCCGCCCACTCCACACGCATGGTTATCGTCGACGGCGAAGGTTGGCTCCGCAGCTACCACGAAGGCCTCGACTCCGAAGCCGTGCAGAAGGTGATGGTGGACATCGGCGAACTTTTGCGCGAATCTTCGCCTGCCCAAAAATGAAAAACGCCACAGCCCTCATCGCTGTCTTTTTCCTCTCCCGGCTCCCCGAAGCGCTCGCATGCGTCGGTTGCCGGGCGCCTGGCACCGCCGGTCCCCCGGAGCCCCAAACCATCACTGCCGGCATCGCCCTTTCCTGGGGCGTCGTCGGAATGCTCGCGGCCGTTTTTGGAATCGTTGGATTCCTCGTTTGGTATATCGCCGGGACCATCCGCCGGATCGACGGCCAGCGGACGCCGCAATGAGCGTCTCCGACCTCCCCGCGCTCAACGCCACCCTCAACAGCATTTCCACCCTCCTCCTCGCGGCGGGCTTTGTTTTCATCAAATCCGAGCGCAAAACCGCCCACCGCAACTGCATGGTCGGCGCTTTTGTGGTCTCCTGCATTTTCCTCGTCTGCTATGTCCTGCACAAAATTCTCGTCCAGGGCGTGCACACCCCGTTCGGCGGCGAAGGCTTCTGGCGCGCGTTTTACTACGGCATGCTCATCTCGCACATCATCCTCGCGATCGCGATCGTCCCGCTCATCCTTGTGACGATGACCCACGCCATCAAAGGCCGCTTCGAACGCCACCGCGCCTGGGCCCGCTGGACCTTCCCGCTCTGGTTCTATGTCTCCGTCACCGGGGTCCTCATCTACTTCATGCTCTACGAGTGGTTCCCGAAAGCGGCCTGAAGACGGCCCTTTCTGCCGTGAGGATAAACCGCCGCATCCGACCATGAGCCAACCCGCCGCCAACGCCCGCCCGATGGGCCTCGCACACCCCGGAGTCCTCGACGCCTTCGCGCACGACAAGCGCCGCGACACCCTCGTCCTCGCCATGTATGAAACCCGCCCCTGGGAAGGCGGCAACGAACAACTCCGCCAGCTCCAGGAAAAGCTCAACGCCTACGCCTCCTTCATCCTCGACGGCGAAATGGCCGAATCCTTTCCCGAACTCGCCGGCAAGCCCGTCGAAATCCAACTCCGCACCCGCCACCAGCCCGACCCGCTCGCCCTCGGCCTCCTCCAGCAGGCCCGCGAACAACTTGCCCTCCAAAAAATCACTCTCGAAACCACCCTCACCGAGGCCGATGGTTTCGAAGACCCGCCTTCCGGCTGTGGCTGTGGCGCTGGAGGCTGCGGTTCTTGAGCCATCCGCGCCAAAATTCACTTGCCGCAAGAAAGTCGCGAGTCGATGCTCTGCGCCCTGCGGCTGGATAGCTCAGTTGGTAGAGCAGAGGACTGAAAATCCTCGTGTCCCCGGTTCGATTCCGGGTCCAGCCACACCCCCAGTGTTTATGGGGCTCTGCGGGCGTATGGGGGGTCGAAAATGTGGCGACTGTAACAAGAGGTGTGATGTTCCCCCCAAAGTTTTAACTAAGTTTTCAGGTGTCTGCTGATGTTATTGGCGCCTTTGTTGGAGCCGTATTTCAGTCCTCCACCCCCTACCCACCTCCAAAAAACTCGCATCCGCTAGGATGCGGAAGATTTCGATAGCCTCTTGAAAACGCCCGCTTTTTTCCTGAGCCATTCCGAGGTTTTCCCAAAGAGCCGCATTGTCCGGATTCATCTTCGGCGCCTCCCGCGGCGATGGTGTGCTCTTTAAGAATGGCGAGGTCGATGGCTACTTCAACACCACCGCGGCCTCTTACGGACTCCAGGCCGGCGTCCAAAAATATGCTTACGCCCTCTTCTTCATGGACGAAAAATCCCTGAACTATTTGCGGAATTCCGACGGCTTCGAACTCGGCGCCGCACCGTCACTGGTCGTCGCCGACACCGGCTTCGCCAGTTCGATCTCCACGACCACCGTCCACAAAGGAATCTACGCCTTCTTCTTCAGCCAAGCCGGACTCATGGCCGGCATCGGCATCCAAGGCACAAAAATCACGGAATTCACCCCGAGCCAGTAGGGCGGGGGACCGTTTACGGTCTCCCGTATCCCTCCAAAACCTCCGTGCCCCCTGTGCCTCCGTGAGAGCCCTCTCTCAGAGCCACAACGAACACCGCTCGCCTGCCTTTCCCCTTTCAACTTCCCCCTCTTTCCGTTTTTTTTAACGTCCATGGCCAAACGCCGCCCCCATCCCCCGAAGCGCCGCTCGATGCTCCGCGAACTTTTCGACTTCGTTTGGCAAAACAAACTCTGGGCCATCGCCCCCGTCATCGCCGCCCTCCTCCTGCTTGGCATCCTCGTCATCCTCGGCTCCTCGAAAGCCGCGCCATTCATCTACACGCTTTTCTGAGCGCCCCGCCGCCATGCTCCGCATCGATTGGAACCCCCCGCCGGCAGCCCTGAGGCGCTGGGCCGTGGCCGTCCTTGCGGGAACCGCCATTGCCGGCGCCATCCTGCACTTTCTCCTGAACCACACCACCGCCGCCACCGTGCTTTGGTCCTTCGGCGCGCTCGCCTTCGCCACCGGCATCACCGGCACCCGCGCCGCCCGCCCGTTCTACATGGCCTGGATGGGCCTCGCCTGGCTCATTTCCCAAACCCTCGGCACCGCCGCCCTCGCCATCGTTTTCTTTTTCGTCGCCACGCCCATCGCCCTCGCCACGCGCCTCCTCGGCCGCGACCGCCTGCTTCTCCGGCGCCCCGCTGCCGATTCCCTCTGGGGCAAATCCCCGCCCGTTCGCACGGACCGCTTCGACCGTCCATTCTGAGCCCCCCGCGTGAAAATCCTCGGCATTTCCGCCTTCTACCACGATAGCGCCGCCGCACTCGTCATCGACGGCCGCATCGCCGCCGCCGCGCAGGAGGAGCGCTTTACCCGCATCCGCCACGATGCCGCCTTCCCCTCCCAAGCCATCGAATTCTGCCTCGCCCATGCCGGGCTCACCGCCTCCTCCCTCGATGCCGTCGTCTTCTACGAAAAACCCCTCCTGAAATTCGAGCGCCTCCTGGAGTCCGCCCTCGCCTTCGCCCCCCGCGGTTTCCCCTTCTTCCTCCGTGCCATGCCCGGCTGGCTCTCCGAAAAACTCCACGCCACCCGCGCCATCGACCGCGGCCTCGGCCGCCTCCACACCGGCCCCATCTGGTTCGCCTCCCACCACCATTCCCATGCCGCCAGCGCCTTTTTTCCATCACCCTTCGAGCGCGCCGCCATCCTCACCCTCGATGGGGTGGGGGAGTGGACCACCACCAGCTGGGGCACCGGCAGCGGCCACACCATCGACCTCCACCGCGAAATCCGTTTCCCCCATTCCCTCGGCCTCATTTACAGCGCCTTCACCTACTACGCCGGCTTCCGCGTGAATTCCGGCGAATACAAGCTCATGGGCCTCGCCCCATACGGCACCCCGCGCTTCCGCGACGCCATCTTCGAGAAAATCCTCCACCTCCGGCCCGATGGCTCCTTCTGGCTCGACCAATCCTACTTCCGCTACGGCCACGGCCTCGCCATGACCTCCGGAAAATTCCACCGCCTCTTCGGCCGCCCGCCCACTCCGCCCGACACGCCCCCCGACCGGTTCGAGATGGACATCGCCGCCAGCATCCAGAGTGTCATCGAGGAAGCCGTCCTCCGCATCGCCCGCCACATCCACTCCGAGACAGGCGAGGAAAACCTCTGCCTCGCCGGGGGCGTCGCCCTGAATTGCGTCGCAAACGGCCGCCTCCTGCGCGAATCCCCCTTCCGCCGCATTTGGATCCAACCCGCCGCAGGCGATGCCGGCGGCGCCCTCGGGGCCGCCCTCTACGGATGGCATGGCATCGCCGGCCAGCCCCGCCAACCCTCGCACCCCGATTCCCAAACCGGCTCCCTCCTCGGCCCCTCCTTCACCCCAGAAGAAATCCTCGCCGACCTTGCACCCCTCCACGCCGTCCACACCCGTCCCCCCGATGAAGAAACTCTCGCCTCCGAAGCCGCCTCCCTCCTCGCCCGCGGGCTCATCCTCGGCCATTTCGAGGGCCGCGCCGAGTTCGGCCCCCGCGCCCTCGGCCAGCGCAGCATCCTCGCCGACCCCCGCGACCCCTCCATGCAGCGCCGCCTGAACCTCGCCATCAAATTCCGCGAATCCTTCCGCCCCTTCGCCCCCGCCGTCCTCGAGGACCGCCAGCACGAACTCTTCGACCTCCCCTGCGCCAGCCCTTACATGCTCCTCACCGGCCACCTGCATCCCCATCTGCGCGATCCATCCTCACCCGTCCCCGCCGTCACCCACATTGACCACTCCGCCCGCATCCAGAGCGTCTCGGCGGCCACCTCCCCCCGCTTCCACCGCATCCTCGCCGCCTTCCACCGCCTCACCGGCTGCCCCGCGCTGGTGAACACCTCCTTCAACATCCGCGGCGAACCCATCGTCCACACCCCCGCCCAAGCCTACCGCAGCTTCATGTTCACCGAAATGGACGCCCTCATCCTCGGCCCATTCCTCCTCCTGAAAAAAGACCAACCCCCCATGCCCGGCGCCGCCGAATACAAAACCCGCTTCCGCCCCGACTGACCTCACCTTGGAGGGGCGACCTTTGCCTTGCTCGCGCCCCGCTCGCTGCGCCCTTCGGGCCATCTGCGATGGGCTACCTCGTCCCCGCCCGGTGCCTCGGTTGTGTCGTCCCCAGCCCCATTGCCCGCTGCGCCCTTCGGGCCATCTACGATGTGCTTCCTCCGCCGCCCGCCCCCTCGCCCCGTGGAATCGTGTATTTCTATTCCACCGGGGTCCGTCCTCGGCCGCTTCGCGGCCTCGCCGTGAGAAACCTTTCTTCCTCTCACAACGCCACAACGCCCACGGCGCACCCCCACATCTTCAATTTCCAATCTTCGATCTCCCGCGCGTGCCGCGCCCTTCCGCTATCTGTCCTCCCTCCTCCGCGCTTCGCGCCGCCTCCAACCTTTTCTCGAGTTCAGCCACTGCCTCTCCATCTCCCGCCTCGCGGGCCATTTCGATCGCCTTCTCGGCCTCCGCCCGTCCCTCCTCAATCCGCCCATCTGCAATCAATGCCACCGCCAGCGTCCCTCGATATCGGTGAGCCTCACCGTTTAACTCTACCGCCCGCCGCGCGAGTTCCACTGCCTCCGCACTCTCGGCACGCAACCCGCCCTTCCGCGTCGCCAGCAACCATGCCAAATTGTTCAAGTCCTCCGCCACATCTTGATTCTGCCCTACAAGCTCCCTCAAGGTTTTGATGCCTCTTACGCTGTTTCCCAGTTGATCGAAAAGCCAAGCTTGTAGCCGCATCGCACGGGCATCCCCCGACCTTCTCCGGTTGTATCTCTCTACCACTTCGAGCGCTTGTTTCAATTCGCCTCTCTTGGCCAGCACGGCCGCCCGGATTCCATCCAAATCCGTGCCCCCACTTTGGAAATAGGCAGCCCTTTCCGCAATCTCCATTGCCTCACTGGTGTTGCCATCATCCATTGCATACTCGGCCACTGCCAAATTGGCCGCTTCCATGTTCGGTCGCAATTCAAGCGCCCGCTTCATTGCCTCCCTCGCCCCCTTCTCGTCGCCAGCGATTTCCAGGTGGATCGCGGCCAGCCAGTGGATCTCCGCATCTTCGGGATTATTTGCCAATGCACGCTCATAGGCCAACTGCGCCTCGGTCGCTTTCGTCCCCTGCGGCTTCCCTTCCGATCCTTGCTGCCTTTTCTGGACCTCCGCCCTTCGCGCTCCCATACCCCGCGCACTCGAAAAAACCTCCATCTGGAGCAACGATTCAACCTGCCCCCACATTATGCGCTCCGCAGCGGGGGTATAAAGCATCCTTGCCTTGGCCTCATCCACCCTATCGGGAAAAATCTCCCACCACCCCTGCGCATCTGCCCAGTTGTTCGTTCGCGTTCCCAGCAACTCCGCCAGTCCATCCACCATCAGCGCCGCCACCGCCACCCGCCCCTCGAAGGTCAGGTGCACATGCTCGAGGAAAAAATCCCGGTCCGTGAGCGGCCCCGGATTCCCCTCGTGCAGCCAAATATCCGCATCCACCAGCACCACATCCTTCGTCGCCATTTCCGCCACCACCTCCCGCTGCACACCCCGCACTCGCGAATCCGCCCGGAACCTCATTTCGTCAAGGTCGCACGCCCTCCGGAAAAACTCCCACGCCTCCTCCATCTGGTCTGCTGCCTGCAATTCCTCCGCCTTTTCATAAGCGGCTAGTGCCGAGGTTTCCACACCGCCTTCCGCACTCTCCAGCGGCGGCCAATCCGTCAAGTTCACAGCCGGCACACAAATGAGAACCTTGCTCCCCGCCTCCAACGCCATCCCCGCCATAGCCCGGAAGTTCGATTTCGCCTGCTCCGCCACCCGTGATACTGCCGGATCATCCCAAGCCAATACCTCCTCTCGAAACTCGTCTAAACCCCTCCATTCCTTGGTGTCGCCGCCCGCCATCTCCAATAACTCCGTCATAGCCCTTCCGGTCCTCGTTTGTAGCGCTGCCAGACCGACTTGGGCCCACAGCACCCCCGGCGCCTGCCGTCCGAAAACATTCGCCGCCCCATACGGGCCGATCACCTCATTGTTGCCCGCATAAAGCACCACGGCATCCGGATCCGTCCGAAGGCCTTCGCGAACGAAAACTCGCAGCACCTGCGAACTTACCCCCACGCTTGTCATATCTACCACCTCCATTTTTCCCCCGGGAAACTCCTTTTCCCAAAGCACCTTCAGCACCCTTGCCAAGCTGTATTCCGGCAACGGATGGCCCGCCGCCGCCGATTCCCCCACCAGCAGCACCCGCCGTGTTCCCGGGGTTCGTTCCACGGGGATGAAAAACCTCTGGTCCCTGTTCACATTGTCCCGCCCGAGCACCCGCCGCGTATATTCCGGCTCCATCACCCAATACCGCTTCCCGCCATGCTCCACTTGCCTCAACACCTCTACCGGCTCGAACTTTCCCGTCAAAAAAAGGGCACCTTCCAATGTCGCAAAAAAAGCCAGTGGACCGGCAACAACCAAGGCCGCCCTGCCGATATAAATCCTCCAACGATTGAAATCCATAAGGGGGAAACAAAAGTAATCGCCGCCCGCGCCCTCAAAATCAAGCTCTGCACCCGTTCGCCCCTGAAGTGCGCAGCATACTTCACCGGGCCGCTCCCTCGCCCCGTGGAATCGTGTATTTCTATTCCACCGGGGTCCGTCCTCAGTCCTCCGTCCTCGGCCGCTTTGCGGCCTCGCCGTGCCCCCCGTGCCGCCGTGAGAACCCTTCTTTCCACACAACGCCACCACGCCCTCAGAGCCTTCCTTTCAGTTTTTTCTTAAGCTCTCTCCTTGCACCACAGAAAAAATCGATTCCCTTGACCCCGGTTTCTCTCACTGCTTTTTTCTGGCGTATCACCATGCGCAAAGCTGCCCCCAAGCTGCTCCTCCTCTTTGCAAGCCCCTTGCTGTTTTTTGGCCTTTTGGAGGGCATACTTTATCTCACGGGCCGCTTTGAGCCTTTGTCGGTGGTTCGTCAGGTAAACCACAAGGGTAAGATGTTTTGGACCGCCGAGCCCCGTTACGGACGATTCGTCCTGCAGAGGGATAATGCGCCGCCACCGTTTCATATGTGGATGCCGGTCGAGCGCACGCCCGGGCGTTTGCGCGTGGTCATGCTGGGCGAGTCTGCTGCCGGGGGTTTTCCGCTCGATGAATACAACCTTGGCCGGATGACCCGTGTGCTCTGGGACGAGCGTTTCCCCGGAGAGCCGATGGAAATGGCCACCGTTGCCATGGTGGGGATCAATTCCCATATCTTGCGCGTTTTCGCCCGCGAGGCCATGCAGTTGAAGCCCGATGTGGTCGTCCTCTACATCGGTCACAACGAAGTGATCGGTCCCTACGGTCCAGTCTCGAAATTCGCCGGTGCGCTGCCCTCCGAAAATCTCGCCCAGCTCAGCTTGTGGGTGCGCAACACGCGAACCGGCCGCGCCATCGAGAGTGGTTTGGAGAACGCGGCGCGCCTCACAAGATCGGCCGGCCAAAATTCTTCCTGGATCGGGCTGGATGAGTTTGGCAACTCCCGCATTCCCGCCGACGATCCCTCATTGGACCGCATGCTCGGGCAAACGCGCGGGAACTTGCGCGCCATCATCCGCACCGCCCTGGACCATGGCAGTAAAGTCCTCGTCTGCGTCCCCGCCGTGAATCTCACCGATTGGCCGCCGCCGGCATCCGCAGCGGGCACGGAAGAAATTTCGGCCCGCGCCGCCTACGCCAAAGCCCGCGAACTCGAAGCCGCAGGTCGTCGCGAGGAGGCATGGAAATACTATCGCCGGGCTTGCGATCTCGATCTCTTGCGCCTTCGCGCCGATAGCCGCGTGCGGCAGTTGCAACGGGATTTGGTCGCCGAATTCAACACACCGGATGTGGCCATGGTCGATGCCGACTTTTGGATGCATGAGTGGAACCCGGTTTTCCGAAGTGACGCCGATTACTTCCTCGAGCATGTCCACCTCACCTTCGAAGGCCGCGTGGCTGTCACCTCGCTCATCGTGGATGGCATTGCAGAGTTAACCGGCCGCTCGCCGCAACTTGGCGTTGGCCGGGGCGATTACTCCGGTATCGACGACTGGTGGCGATCGCTCCCGCAGCGCAACGAACATGCGCGCACCGCGTTGCTTTTTACGGAGTATGACGAGGGGCGGATGTGGGGTTCCATAGAAAAGCTGCTGGGCATGCATGTTTTTGACGGGCTTTCGGACAGGGACGAGCGGCGCGCCGCAGCCAAGAAGCGCTCGGAGGTTTTGCAAGCCACCGCTCACGAGCAACTGGATCAAGAGCGGATTCGCTCCGCTTACGCTGAGGCATTGAAATGGAATTCCGATGAGTGGGTCGATCATAGCGCGGCCCAGTTGTGGTCATTTGCCGAGAATGGCCGCGAATTTTGGCAAGCGCTCGAAGCCGCTCACGGGAAGTATCCTTTCTTCCGGCTTGCTCATTACCAGATGGCATCGCGGGCCACGCGGCAAAAAAGCTACGAAGAGGCTCTGGAGCATGTGCGCGCCCTCGAAGGGATGCGCGACTCGGAAGACATCGTTCCCATGCTCTACGGCGAGATCTATTGGGCATCGGGAAAACCCGCACAGGCCATTCCTTTCTTGGAGAGACACGCTTCGCACCTGCCCAAGGATTATGTGAGATGGTTCAACCTCGGCATGGCATGTCAACTCGCCGGCCGGCCGGCCGATGCCGCCAAGGCCTACCGACGCGCCCTCGATGCCGACCCGGAAAATGTCATGGTTCGCGGAGCATTGGCCAAGCTGCTCATTGACCAGGATCGGCCCACCCGGCCGGATTTGCTGGAGGCGCTGAAATTGTCGCGTGAGATGCTCGTCCAGCAACCGGACAATCTCGACGCGCGTTTGGTCCTTGCGGTCGCGCTCTTGGCCAACGGCCAAACCGCCGAAGCCCAATCCACCTTCGACGCCCTTGTTGCCCGAGCCACGGAACTCAAGAACCCCTCCGCTATCTCAAAAGCCCAAAAAAGTTTCCAAGAAGCCCGCGCCAAGTTCCAACAATAGCAATTTTGCGGAGCCTGTTTTCCCTCTCGACCAGTCAAAAAATCCCCCATCCCAAAAATCAATCTCTGCCCCCGTTCGCCCGTGAAGTGCGCAGCATACTTCACCGGACCGCCCCCTCGCCCCGTGGAATGCAAAGCCTATTCCACCGGGCCAGAATTTCAGTGTTTCAGCTTTTTCTTCCCGCCTCCCCCCGCCACCAGTTACCCGCAACTCGCCACAGCCGCGCAGCGGCCTCCTCCGTCCTCGGCCGCTTCGCGGTCTACCCGCGCCGCAGCGACCACAGCGCCACGCCGCCTCAGCTCGAGGCCGCACCCTTTTGGTAGCTGATCCCCGTCATGGTCAAAAGCGGGAGAATATGCGGCGAATCATTGTCATCCACCACCACCACCGTTGTCTTGCCAAGCGCGACTTTGTAGCGGTCCGTGACCGGGTATTTTTCCCCGTCCGCCATTTTGATCAAAAAAGGAATCCCCTCCTGGATGGCTGTCTGGACCTGTTCGCGTGTCATAAAGCCAACCAAAGACTGCCCCCCAAAAAATCAAGCAAACATTTCTCGCCCCCCTCCGCGCGACCCCTCTTCTTCCTCTCACAACGCCACAACGCCCGCAGCGCGCGCACCCGCCCTCCGTTCAGCTTTCTCGCCCCGTGGAATGCAAAGCCTATTCCATCGGGGTCAGCCTTTCAGCGTTTCAGCTTTTTCCTCTTCCTCCGCCCTCGACCCTCGACCCTCGACCCTCGACCCTCGACCCTCGACCCTCGACCCTCGACCCTCGACCCTCGACCCTCGACCCTCGACCCTCGACGCTTCTTCTTCCCCTCATCCCGCCACCAGCGACTCGCCACCCGCTACGCCCCCTCGCATCCCCCATTTCGCATTTGCCTCGCTCACTCCCGCTCGACTCGCCCTACGGGCTGCCTTCGGCAGGCTACCCGGCCGGCCCCCACCGACCCGTGTTCACATTTTCCCAAACCGCCGTGCTCCCCGTGCCGCCGTGAGAA
>JAGWWS010000006.1 GCA_018970255.1 Verrucomicrobiota bacterium
GCCCCGCCGGGAACCACCTGGAAAACCTTCGGGAAGCTCCCCGCCATCCGTGTGAACTCCGGAATCCTCTCCTCCGCGCATACGAGCACGATGGATTCAATGGCATCGCACCTCTGCGCCGCATCCAGCGACCAATCGAGCACCGGCTTTCCCGCGAGGGGCGCCATGAGCTTGTCGAAGCCCATCCGGCGGCTCGAGCCCGCGGCAACGATGACAGCGGCAGCTTTCATTCCTCCTCCCCGAAGTCGAAATCGTTTTGGACCTCTGTGCGGGCCGATGCCGTTTTGCGCTTGGCACGCTTGGGGGCCCGGCTTTTCCCGAACTCCAGCCGCTTCTTTGCCGCGGACTCCCGCTTCCATTCCTCGATCTCCGCCTCCACCGCCTCGAGTTCCTTCCGCGCCGCTTCGACGCGCTTCAACACATCCGAGCGGATTTTTTCGCCGGCCTTCCTGCGGTTTTTCGAGTGCCAATAAATCCAAGCCGGGGTCTTGCGCGCCTGCATGAGCCGGACTTTCAGGCTGTGCAATTGGTTCCCCAACTCCCGCGCGACCTGCCTCAGGTGGAAAACCGTCGAACGCATCGCCCCGCCCGTCTCGTGCAGGTCGGTGATCGCAAGCAGGACTTCCAGACGCTCGAGGTCCTGAGCCGCGTAGGCGGCCTGCAGGTCGTCCCACAGCTTGCGAGTGTGGGGATCCTGCCGCGACTTGCCGGTATCCGGGTGCAGGCGCCGCACGAGGATCCGGTAAATCTCCTTCACCCGCGCGGGCACATCCTCGCTCTTGCGCGCCGAAGCTGAACGCGAAGCCTCCCCGATCTTCGCCCGCCATTTCCGGTATTCGTCAAAAAGCCGCCGGTAGCGGTTTGGCCCCAAGGAATCGGGGTCGTCGCCAAAAACAAAACGCACATACGAACGGAAATCCCGCTCCTCCTCCGGGAATTCCCCATCGTTGTTGTCCTCCGCGGCCTTCGCCTCCTCTTTGTGACCGGCCTCACCCTCATCCTCCTGCGCAGCCTTTTCAAAAATGTCGTAGGGGTCCTTGCCGCTGAAAAGCGACTCGAGGTCCGCCATGTCCACCAACCGCTCCAACCGTTCGATCTTGGCCTTGAGCGCGCGCTCCTCGTCGAGCAGCGGCGCCAGATTCTTGCGCTCCCAGCGCTCGTAGGCGGGCCGGATCGTCCGGTCGAACTCGGAGAGCGCTTCGTTGAGACCCTGGATCTCGCGCATGATCTTCCGCGCCTCCCCGCTCGCCGCCTCGCGAATCGGCTGCTGGTCGAGCAAGACAATGCGCCGCTCGCCGGACACATGCACCCGCCGGCGCATGGCGCTTGCTGGCTGTCTCCGGCTCCTCATGGCTGGAATCTAACCCGTCCTCGGCGACCCAAAAAGAAAAAGGAAGCGGACCGAGTTTCGAACGCTCATCCGTAGATGCAAAAAGCCGCCGCGAACTGAGTTCGCGGCGGCTTTTGTTGAGTGTTTCTTTTTTTTAGCGGACCTGGACTTGCGCCATGGCGGCGTGTTCGGCGTCGCTGCACGGGGCGTTCAGCGGGACGCTGGTCGCCTTCGCGCTTTCGCCGACGAGCCCGTTCTGCAGCATGTAGGCCTCGACTTCCTCGCCGCTGATGTCAGCGAGCATTTTGCCATCGATGATGACGCAGGGCGAGAGCGGTTGGCCGCTCAACTGCTCCATCTCGAAGCGGTAGTCGGGGTTCAGGATGATGTCCTTCTCCGTGTAGGGAAGGTCATACTTCCCGAAGACGGCGCGGACGCCGCGGCTCCAACCGCAGTGGGTTTTCAGGTAGGCTGTGATTTCGGGTTTGTTCATCGGTTGAATATTACGATTGGCGGAACGGACCGGGTTACTTCTTCCCCTGGCCGGGGCGGTATTCGTCTTCCGCGAACTGGAAGGCTTGGTCGAGGCCGACCATGTCTTCGCCGGGGCGGAGCGTTTCGAGCGTCTCGGCTTCCTTGCGGAGCATTTCGTCGCTGTAGTTCGCTGCCTTCACGGAGAGGCCGATGCGGCGCTCGGCCTTGTCGACCTTGATGACGCGGGCTTCGACCTCCTGGCCGACCTTGAGCACATCCTTGACCTTTTCCACGCGGTCTTCGCTGATCTGCGAGATGTGGACGAGGCCGTCGATGTCGCCCTGCAGCGCGACGAAGGCGCCGAAGTTCGTAACCTTGGTGATCGTGCCCTTGACGAGGTCGCCGATGCGGAAGCGGGTGTCGATTTCCTTCCAAGGGTCCTGGTCGAGTTGTTTCACGCCGAGGCTGATCCGCTGGTTGGACTTGTCGATGTCGAGGACCACGGCCTCCACATCGTCGCCCTTCTTCAGGATTTCGGACGGGTGGTTGATCTTGCGGGTCCACGAGAGGTCGGAGACATGGATCATGCCGTCGATGCCTTCCTCGAGTTCGACGAAGGCGCCGTAGGCGGTCATGTTGCGGACCTTGCCCTGGACCTGCTTGCCGATCATGTAGCGGAGTTCGATCTCGTCCCATGGGTTCGGCTCGAGCTGGCGGACGCCAAGCGAGATTTTCTGCTCGTCCTTGTTGACGCCGAGCACGATGGCCTCGACCTGCTGGCCGAGCGTGAGGACATCCGACGGGCGGGCGATGCGCTTGACCCAGGAGAGCTCGGAGACGTGGATGAGGCCTTCGACGCCGTCCTCGAGCTGCACGAACGCGCCGTAGGGCATGAGGTTCGTGACCTTGCCGCCGACCTTCTGGCCGACCGGGAAGCGCTCCTCGATCTTGTCCCACGGGTTCGCCTGCATTTGCTTGAGGCCGAGCGAAACGCGCTCCTTCTCCTTGTTGATGTCCAGGACCTGGACGGTGAGTTGCTGGCCGACCTTGATGAGTTCGGCGGGGTGGTTGAGGCGGGCCCAGGACATGTCGGTGACATGGAGCAGGCCGTCGATGCCGTCGAGGTCGATGAACGCCCCGAAGTCGGTGATGTTTTTGACCGTGCCGGTGATTTGGGAGCCGATGGTGACGCCGGCGAGGAACGCCTGGCGTTTCTCGGAGCGCTCCTGCTCGATGATCTCGCGGCGGCTGAGGACGACATTTTTCCGGTCCTCGTTGATTTTGACGATTTTGAAATCGTAGGTGTTCCCGACGAACTGCTGGAGGTCCTTCGGCGGGATGATGTCGATCTGGCTGGCGGGGAGGAAGGCCTCGACGCCGACATTGACGGTGAGCCCGCCCTTCACGGCGCTGCGGACCTTGCCCTTGATGATGCCGTCGCCCTTGTAGACGCCGACGATTTTTTCCCAGTTCTGGCGCTGGGCGGCTTTTTCCTTCGATAGGACGACCATGCCCTCGTCGTTTTCGAGGCGCTCGAGGAGGACTTCGACCTCGTCCCCGACCTCGACGGATTCGGGTTCCTCGAACTCGGAAGCGGGAATCACGCCCTCGCTCTTGTAGCCGATATCCACCAGGAACTCCCTGGGGCGGACCTCGAGGATGTGGCCCTTGACGATGCTTCCTTCACGGTAGTTTTTGACCGCACTCGCGATCATTTCTTGCAATGCTGACATATGGTTGATGGTTCCTTGTTTGGGTTCGCAACCGCCGCCCGGCAGGAAAAATGGGAGGCGGTCCGCGGCTGCGTCAGCCGCATGCGAGGACCGGAGAAAGTAGTGGAAGCCGCAGCCGCGGCAAGGTTTATTTGGGTGTCCTCTTGGCTTTCCGGTTTTTGTTGAGATGGCCTCCGGATTTTTAGGACGGCGAATTTGCGGGTGCGGCCGCGGGGGCACCGGATTTTTTGATGCGCCAGTTCCCGCTGGAGAGTTTTTCGAAGACGCCGAGTTTCTTTCCGGTGCCGCTGAAGAAAACTTGGATGTGGTTGATCGGCTTTCCGATTTTCGCGGCGAGGTCCTTGGCGGAGATTCCCGCTTCGCCGGCGGCGTGGGTGAGTTTGGTGATTTGGGTTTTGAGGAAACCGCGCGGGGCGCGTTTGGCGGATTTGCCGGCTTTGGGTTTGGCGGTGCCGCGGCGTTTGCGTTGTGCGCGGACGGCGTTCTTGGCAAGGTTTTCTTTTCCGGCGGAGAGGAGTTCGATTTGTTTTTCGATTTCCTTTATTTTGGCGTGGAGCCGTTCCTTTTTCTTGGTCAACACGGCAAGGTAGCCAATGGTCTTGCTGCTGAGGTCGGTTATTTTCATGGGGAAAAGATTTTGCCTTATTTCCATGTCGCAGGGCAAGTTTTTTTGTTAGGTAGCGCCCGATCCGTGGAAAAAATCATTCTTAATCCAAATGAAATCGATGTGTGGCGCATCGGTGGCGAGGGTGATTTTTCGTTGTTAACGGAATCTGAAAAACGCCGCTGCGAGGGGTTTTTGGATGATGCCCTGCGGAAAAATTTTGTTCGTTCAAGGGTTGGTATCCGTTTGATTGCAAGAGAATATACTGGAAACAAAGTTCGCGGAATGGACTTCCCTGTCTCCCGTGAAGGGAAGCCTTTTTTGCCGGATATTAACGACTTACATTTCAATCTCAGCCACTCCGTTGGGGAACTGGCTGTGGCTTTTTCGAGGAATGAGGTGGGCTTTGATATCGAATCCAAAGCCCGCCGGGCCAATTATGGTGACCTTGCGCGGAGGTTTTTCGATGCCGCGGAAGCGCGTGCTGTGGAAGAGGCTGGCGACTCTGTGCGGGAAGTTTTTTTCCGGCTTTGGACGGCGAAAGAGGCGGTGCTTAAGTTGGAAGGAACCGGGATTTCGGGTGGTTTGCAAAGGGCTTTGATTTCCTCGGAGACCTCGGCGGAACTTGATGGGCGCCCGGTTTTTCTTGGGCGCGTGGAGTGGGAGGGTTATGCCGGCGCGGTGGCATCGTTCCAAGAAATCGCGCAGCTACGGCTGCGGAGTTTGGTTTTGTGAAGGGGTTTCGGCCTCGCCGAGCGCGATGGCGAGGTTTTTCCGGGCGTCTTCGAGATTGGGCTCGATTTCCAAAGCGCGGCGGAAGGCGGCGACCGCTTCTTCGGTGCGCCCGGTGCGGTAGAGGGTGACGCCGAGGTTGCACTGGAAAGTGGCGTTCGCGGGGAAGCGGGCGGCAAGGTCGGCGTAGAGTTTCGCGGCATCGGCGTGGTTCCCATCAAGGACGAGTGCGTTCGCAAGGTTGGATTGGATGGCGATGATGTCGGGCGAGAGGCGCAGGGCTTCGCTGAAATGCCGGATCGCGCCTTTGGTGTCTTTTTTGGCGAGGATGGCGGAGCCGAGGTTGTTCTGGGTCTCGGCGAGGTCGGGGCGGAGGCGGACGGCTTCCTGGAAGTGTGCGAGCGCGGGGTCGATTTCGCCGCGGTTGAATTTCCGGGCGCCGAGCCGGTTGTGCGCCTGCCAACAATCGAAATTGTATTCGAGCGTGTAGGTCCACATGCGTTCCTCGTTTTGCCAGATGGCGGAGTATTTGTGGGACGAGGCAGTGAGTGCGAAGGCCACGGCGCCGGCGGCACCGAGCAGGAGCGGCTTTGCGTTGGGTCCGCAAATTTGGAAAACCTTCGCGCCCGCTGCGGCTGCGAGCGCCACGATTCCGATCATCGGAATGTAAACGAAATGGTCGGCGACCCAGCCCACGCGCATGTAGGACATCGCAACGAAGCCGAGCACCGGCAGGAGCATGGCGAAGAAAAACCCGAAGCCCATGATGGCGTGGCGGCCCCAGGTTTTGCGGTTGAGCCAGAACACAAGCGCCGCGGCGGCGATGGCTGCCCATGGGAGGAATTGGAGAGCGGAGGGAGGGTTGGCGTCCCACTGCGGGTAGATCGGGAGGAGGGTCGCGGGCCAGAGGATTTTTCCGAGGTAGAAGAGGACCGCCATTCCGGCGATGGCGAAGCGCGAGTCGAACCCGCCGATCGGGATGGGTTCGTCGCCGATGGCGCGGCCGTGCTGGAAAATGAGCGTCACGATTCCGAGCACGAGCGAAACGACAAAAAATGGCGCCGACCGCAGGATGTCGGGAAAATCGATCCGCGCGCGGCGCCACCAGGCGTGGAGGAGGATCACGACGGGGAACATGACCGGCGAGCTTTTGCCCAGCATGGCGAGGATGAAAAAGGCGAGTGCGAGGGCGTAGTCGGAGCGTTTGCGCTGGTCGTCGAAGCGCACCCAGAACCACGCCGCCGCGAGGAACAGCGGCAAGGAGAGCGTGTTTTTCAATTCCGAAATCCAGGCGACGCTCTCGACGGCGAGCGGGTGGACCGCAAAGACGAAACCGGCGAACCACGCCCAGCCGGTGCGCATGCGCGCAAGGAGCGCCCAGACCATGCAGGAACCGAGGGCGTGGAGCAGGATCGAGGCAATGTGGTAGCCGGTGGAGTCCATCCCGAAAAACCGCCACATGAGCCACAGCGCGCTCATGGTGAGCGGGAAGTAGTCCGCAGTGGCGGGCGCGAACCACAGCTTCCAGAGCCCGTCGGGGGATTGGACCGTGGCGTTGTCGGTGAGCAGGTAGTCGTCGTCCCACAGCCATTCGCCATCGTAGACCGGCGAGTAGATCCAGAGGCAGGCGGCAACGATCAGCGCGGCTTTTGCAACCGCTGCGGCGGCTTTGGCGGGATCGAATTTTCGGGGCGGTGCGCTCATGGAGGGGAGCGGGGATTTATGGGGTTGCCGCTTATGGAATTGCGGGAAGGTTCGGCTTGTCACGCATTTTTTGGCGCCGGTGCGAGGCGGCGGTTGCATGGCGGGCGCGGCGGCGGGATACTGGCGGGCTGTGCCATTCGAGCTGGAATCCAAATACGAGCCGCGGGGCGACCAGGGTCGGGCGATCGCGAACCTCACGCGCTCCCTTTCGACCGGCAACCGCCACCAGACCCTCCTCGGCGTGACCGGCAGCGGGAAGACTTTCACCATGGCAAATGTCATCCGCGACCTCGGGCGGCCGACATTGATCATGTCGCACAACAAGACGCTCGCGGCGCAGCTCTACAGCGAGTTCAAGCAATTCTTCCCGCGGAATGCGGTGGAGTATTTCGTCAGCTATTTCGACTACTACCAACCCGAGGCCTACATCCCGAGGTCGGACACCTACATCGAGAAGGATTCGTCGATCAACGAGGAGATCGAGCGGCTGCGGCTCTCGGCAGTGAGTTCGCTGCTCACGCGCCGCGACACGATCATCGTGGCGAGCGTTTCGTGCATTTACGGGTTGGCGTCGCCCGAGGATTTCCTGCAAATGCTCGTCACCGTGCGGCCGGGGCTGCGGATGACGCGCGAGGCGTTCCTTTCGAAAATCGTCGAGATGCTCTACGAGCGGAACGACATCGCTTTCGGCCGCGGGAAATTCCGCGTGCGCGGCGATGTGGTGGAGGTCCATCCCGCGCAAAACGAGGACGAGGCGGTGCGGGTGGAATTTTTCGGCGACGAGGTCGAGCGGGTGAGCCAGTTCGATCCCCTCACGGGGAAAACCACGGCGGTGCTGGCGACCTTCACTCTTTTCCCGGCGAAGCAATTCGTCACGCCGCACGACAAGCTGCGGCTCGCGCTCGAGGCGATCCGGTCCGAACTCGAGGCCCGCGTGGTGGAGTTCGAGCGCGGCGGGAAATTCATCGAAGCCCAGCGGATCCGGATGCGGACCGAGTTCGACCTCGAGATGATGCAGGAGATGGGGTTTTGCAACGGCATCGAAAACTACTCGCGCCACTTGACCGGCCGCCCGCCGGGCTCGCGCCCCTACACGCTCATGGATTTTTTGCCGGAGGACCACTTGCTCGTGATCGACGAATCGCATGCCACGATCCCGCAAATCGGCGGGATGTTCGCCGGCGACCGCTCGCGCAAAAGCGTGCTGGTGGAATATGGCTTCCGCCTGCCGAGCGCGCTGGACAACCGGCCGCTGAACTTCGGGGAGTTCATGCAGGTGTCGAACCAGCTCGTCTATGTGAGCGCCACGCCGGGGGGGTTCGAGTTGAACAACAGCGTCGCCGGCAACACCGGCTGGATTTCCAACGAAGACGGCAAGTTCGCGGAGGCCGGCAAGCGCGCGTTGCCTGCCCTCGGGGCGGAAGGGGAGATGGATGTTTCCACTCCCGGGGCGCCGCTGGTGGCCGAGCAGATCATCCGCCCGACCGGGTTGCTCGACCCCAGGATCACGGTGCGGCCGTTGAAGGCCCAAATCGACGAGACGATCGAGCTTTGCCGGCGGCGCATCGAGGCGGGCGAGCGCGTTTTGATCACGACCCTGACGAAAAAAACCGCCGAGGACCTCGCCGACTACCTGCGCGAAATCGGGCTCAAGGTCCGCTACCTCCACAGCGACATCGACACCATCGAGCGCGTCGAAATCCTGCGGACGCTCCGGTCGGGCGAATGCGATGTGCTCGTCGGCATCAACCTCCTGCGCGAAGGGCTGGATTTGCCCGAGGTCTCGCTGGTTTGCATCCTGGATGCGGACAAGGAGGGCTACCTTCGCAGCCAGACGAGCCTCATCCAGACCGCCGGGCGGGCGGCGCGCCATGTGAACGGCGAGGTCGTGCTTTTCGCCGACACCATCACGGGGAGCATCCGGGCGTTGCTCGAGGTTTCGAAACGGCGGCGCGAAAAGCAGGAGGCGCACAACCGCGAACACGGCATCACCCCGCGCAGTGTGGTGCGCGCGGTGCAGGAGAGCCTGCATGTGATTATGAAGGGCCGCGAGGTCGAGCAATCGATCGTCCGCGAGGATGCGGGGACTTTCGATGCGGCGGAGTTGGTCCGCGAACTCGAGCGCGAGATGGCCGATGCGGCGGGGCGCTTGGAATACGAGAAGGCTGCCCTGCTTCGGGACCAGATCGCGGAGTTGAAAAGCGGCTCGCTGCCGGCCGTGGCGGCGCTGCCCTCGCGGCGGAAATTGTCCTATCCGAAACCCAGCCGGAAAAAGCGGGGATAACTAAAAAAGGCGGCCTGATTCTTGACAGGGTAGGGGTAGCCAGTAATCTCTCCCTCCCCCGTCCAACCAAACCAAAACTATGGCATTCACCGAAGTCATTCTCACCGAAAAAATTCTGTCCCTCGGCTCCGAGGCCGACATTGTCCGGGTCCGCCGTGGCTACGCCCGCAATTTCCTGCTTCCGCGCGGCAAGGCCCTTGAAGTTTCCAACGGTTCGCTCCGCCGCATCAACCACCTCAAGGCCAAGCGCGCCGAGCGCGAGGCGCGCGAGGTGACCGCCGCCGAGGAACTCGCCTCCAAGATCAACAAACTCTCGCCCGTCTTCACCCTCGAGGCCGGCGGCTCCGGCAAGGCGTTCGGTTCCGTGACCTCGAAGGACATCCACGACCGCATCGTGGCGGACCTCAAGCTGGAGGATCTCCCGAAACACGCCGTGGCCCTCGACAAGCCGATCAAGGAAAGCGGCGAACACACGGTTTCCGTCAAACTCCACGCCGATGTGGCAGCGACCCTCCGCCTCCGCGTCGATGTGCATGTTGCGGAATCCGCCCAAGCCCCCGAGGCCGATGGCGAGTCCGGCGCACCCGCCCGCCGCCCGAGGAAAAAAGCCGCCGCTGCGGCCGAATAAGGTTCCATTCCGCAGGCACGCCGGCGCAGCGCTTAGCCGCCGCGACCGCACGCGCCTGCGAAAGCCCCCGCCTCCCAAATGTCCACGGCCAACGCCGCCACGGCACCCCAGCCGCGCCAAAACGGCTCCGGGAAGGATTCGCCCGAGCGCCGCAACAAGAAACCCGATTATTTCCAAAAAGCCGGCGCCTACATGCCCGATGCGCTCCGGCCGTTGCCCCAGAGCCTCGATGCCGAGAAGGCGCTGATCGGTTCGATCCTGCACTCCGCCAATGTCCTCGACGACTGCACGGCGGAGATGGATTCCACCCATTTCCACCTCCCCGCCCACCAGAAAATTTTCGATCTCCTCGTCGAAATGCGGAACGCATCGAGGCCCATCGACCTGGTCTCCGTCACGCAACTCCTCGAGGACCGGCGGATGCTCGAGGAGGTCGGCGGCGCCATGGCGGTCACGGACCTCTTCACCTTCGTCCCCACCGCCGCGAATGCCGATTACTACCGCGAGATCGTCAAAGAAAAATTCCTCCTGCGCCGCGTGGTTTCGATTTGCACCGAATACATCGTCCGCGCGCACGAAGAGCAGGGCGATGTGAAAATCCTGCTCGACGAGGTCGAGGCCCGCGTCCTCGAAATCGGCGAGGACCGTTTCCGTTCGTCCATGCCGGGCATGAAGCAGATGGTGAACGAGGCCATCGACGGCATTGAAAAAATCGCCGCCAACCGCGGGGCCATCACGGGCCTCCCCACCGGCTTCGCCTCGCTGGACCGCATGACGAACGGGCTGCACGAGGGCGAGATGGTGGTCATCGCCGCCCGCCCCTCCATGGGCAAGACCGCGCTCGCGATGAACATTGCCGAGAATATCGCGATCGATTCGGGCAAGGCCGTCGCGGTCTTCAGCCTTGAAATGAGCGCCCAGCAGCTCGTCCAGCGCATCATTTGCTCCCGTGCGCGCGTGAACGGCAAGGCGCTGCGCGACGGCTTCATCAACAACGCCACCATGGCCAGCCTCAGCGCCACGGCCACCACGCTCAGCAAGGCGAAGATGTTCATCGACGACACGCCCGGGCTCAGCATCCTCGAACTCCGCGCCAAGGCCCGCCGCCTCCGCAACCGCGAAAAAATCGAACTGGTCGTCATTGATTACCTCCAGCTCCTCCGGTCAAACTCCCGCCGCGCGCAGGAGAACCGCCAGATCGAAATCCAGGAAATTTCCTACGGCATCAAGGCGCTCGCGAAGGAACTCAAAATCCCCGTGATCGTCCTTGCGCAGTTGAACCGCAACCCCGAGCAGCGCACCGGTGCAGGCGCCGGCCGCCCGCGCCTCAGCGACCTCCGCGAGTCCGGGACCATCGAGCAGGACGCCGATGTCGTCGGCCTCCTCATCCGCGAAAAATATTACGCCGAGGACGACGAGGCGAAAAAGGAGGCCGCCGGCAAGGCCACGCTCATCATCGCCAAGCAGCGCAACGGCCCCACCGGCGATGTCCCGCTCACATTCCTCGAGGAATTCACCCGCTTCGAGGAACGGGCCGAGGACGCCCGCCGGGAGCCGAATTGAAAATGCGGCCGGACCCCGAGTCCACGACGATGGGCGAATTGCTCGCCCTCTACCCCGGCGCCCAGCGGGCACTTTTCCGCAACTACCACATCGGCGGCTGTGCCAGCTGCGGCTTCCAGCCCGCAGAGACGCTCTCGGGCGTTTGCGCCCGAAATGGCGGCATCGACCCGCAGCAGGCCATCGACCGCATCCTCGAGGCGCACGAACAGGACGAAAAAATTTTCATCGCCCCCGCCGAAGCCGCGGAGCTGAAGGAAAAAGTCAGCGCCCGCTTTGTGGACATCCGCACCCGCGAGGAGTTCGAGGCCGTCCACATCCCAGGCTCGCAACTCATGGGGCAGGATTTCCTCCAAGAGATCATGGCGAAGTGGGACAAGGCTGCACCCGTCATCCTTGTGGACCACACGGGCAACCGCTCGCTCGACGCCGCTTCCTACTTTGCCGGCCATGGATTCACCGCCGTGCGCGCGCTGAAGGGCGGGATCGACGCCTGGAGTTGCGCGGTCGACCCCTCGCTGCCACGCTACACGACGGAATGACCACTGAAGAACGCATCGACGAAGCCATCCGCAACCCGAAAAACCTTGGCGAAATGTCCGGGGCCGATGCCGTGGGAACAGCCGGAAGCGGCGATTGCGGCGACATGCTGAGGATGTGGATCAAGTTCAAGGACGACGGCGGCCGCCGCGTGATCGACCGCGCCACCTTCCAATCCTTCGGGTGCCAAACGGCCATCGCCGTCGCCAGCATGGCCACCGAGCTCATCAAGGGCAAAACCCCGCAGGAAGCGCTGTCGATGTCCGGCGGCGAACTCTCCGCGCCGCTTGGGCCATTGCCCCCAATGAAAATCCACTGCGCCCAACTCGTCGAAGGCGCGCTGAAAAACGCGCTCAACGGCTCCCCCGCGCCTGCCCCCGGCTCCAGTGCGCCCACGCTCGCCGACAGCCTCCAGCCGAAAGGCTCGGTGAAAATCCATTTTCGCTGACGGCGTTTTTTGGGTTTTCGTCAGCGGGCGAAACTCGACGCATCCACAAGCCGGAGTTCTGGAATCCGGGAAAAAATCTTCAGTGTTCAGCGTGGCGAGGTCGGGGTCGTGATGCAGGCAAGTTTCCGAAAGGAAAAACGGTCTGTGCGCCAATCACCGCCTCAAAAACTCGACTCGCGACTTTTGGCGCTTTCCCGGTGGGGCTCGAATTCCCCGCTCCTGCGCGACCGCTCAGCGAACCGACCACGCTCCTTGAGAGCAGCGCCCGCGGCTTACATCCGGTTGTAAAGATCGCCAAGGATCCAGACGGATCCACCGATCATGAGGAATAGAATGAGCCCGGTGAACAGAACCAGTTGGAGGTCTTCCCTCTGCTGGCCTTTGAAGGAGAGGTGCAGGAAGTAGCGGAGATGCACGATCAGCTGAAGGATCGCGCAGAGGATCAGGGCGAAAAGGGCGACCTTTCCGCCCACGGTCGCCACAAGGGTGAAGGGGATGACCGTGAGAACTGTAGCCAGCACAAAACCGACCAGATAATGGCGAAATTCTTTATTTCTTTCCATCAGAGCAATCCTCCCAAAAAGACGAAGCTGAAGATGGCGATCCAGACCACATCGAGAAAATGCCAGAAGACCGCCCAGCGGAGCAGGGTCAGCTTCCAGCGGAGATCGACACCCCGAACCAAAATCCCGGCGACAATCACGAGACACCAGACGAGGCCACCGGTAACATGCAGGCCGTGGAGCCCAACGAGGGACCACAGGGCGGAGAGGTAGCCGCTGCGTGTCGGGGGTCCCCCGGCGGCGGCCATGGCGATGAAGTCGGAAATCTCACGATAAAGGAATCCGCAACCCAGCAGGACGGTGAGCAAGAGCCAAAAAATCAACTTTTTCGTGGAGGCACTTCGGGAGGCATGTTGCTGCTTGAGGGTCAAGATGGCCATTCCGCTGGTCAAACTCGAGGCGAGGAGGAAGGCGGTTTGCAAGGCGACGCTCCCGAGGTTGAAGAGTTCCTTGGGACCGGGGCAACACGCGAGAGGCACCGTGGTGGCGAAGACGGCGAAAAACATCCCGAAGGTCACCAGGTCGCTCATCATGAAAACCCAGAACCCGAAAACGGATGTCTCCGCCTCGAGGTGGTCGTCGCCATGGCCTTCACCCAGATTCAGCCCGGGGTAGAGTGATTTTCTGATCGAGAAACTCATGGGTTTGTAATGGTGGCGGGAATGGCCAGCCCTTTGTTTGCCTCCTTGCACTCGTCGTCGCGCGTGACGCCCGTGCCCTCTCGGGCCGCACGGCGCCAGGCTTCATCGATCTCGCGCACCTCGGCGGCGGGAATGATATACTGCTTTTGGGGCATAAACGCGTAAGTGATGGCTGTCGCGATGGCGCCGAGGAGGGAGGCGATGGCCAACCACCACATGTGCCAGACCAAGCCGAAGCCGAGCCCGGAGGCCATAACCATAATGATGAAGCCGTAATAGGTGTTCGCGGGCATCTCGATGTCGTCGTATTTCCCGATCGGTTGGTAGGCCGTGCCCTTGGCTTTCGCATCCGCGAAGGCATCCCGGCATTCGACCTTGGGAAGAACCGCAAAATTCCATTCGGGAGTCGGCGCAGGGGTCGCCCACTCGAGGCTTCGCCCGTCCCAAGGATCACCAAAGGGAACCATCAATTTCTTCCGGTTCAAAACGCTGACCAGGATTGTCAGCAGGATGAAAAGGAAGGCGAGGCCGAGAATGAGCGAACCGATTCCCGAAACAACCATCCAGGGGACAAGCGCCGGATCCTCGTAGGCGACAGTTCGCCGGGTCATCCCCATCAATCCGGTTTGGTAGAGGGGCATGAAGGCCAGAATGAAGCCGATCGCCCAGAGGAATGCGGTGATGCGGGACAAGCCCTCCACGAGCCGGAACCCGTAAATTTTGGGGAACCAGATGTGAATGCCCGCGAGAATTCCGAACAGGACACCGGGAATGATCACATTGTGAAAATGCGCGACCAGAAACTGGCTGTTGTGCAGTTGGTAATCCAAGGTGGGGCTGGCAAGGACCACCCCGCTGAGACCGCCGATGGTGAAGAGGACGAAAAACCCGCAGAGATAGATCATCGGTGCGGTGAACCGGATCCGACCGCCCCAAAGAGTCGCCAGCCAATCGTAGATTTTCACCCCCGTCGGGATGGCAATCAAAAGCGTCGCCACGCCGAAGGCGGCATTGACCGTGGCCGATTGCCCCATGGTGAAGAAGTGGTGCAGCCAGACCGTGAACGAAAGAACCGCAATGCACATCGTGGCCGCGACAATGCTGGTGTAGCCGTAAAGGCGCTTCCCGGAATAGGTGGAGGCGATTTCCGACATCACCCCGAAAGCCGGCAGGACGAGGATGTAAACCTCCGGGTGGCCGAACATCCAGAACAGGTTGATGAAGTTCATCAAATTCCCGCCCATGTCGTTCGTGAAAAAGTGGAAGCCGAGGAAGCGGTCGAGCCCGAGCATGGCGCAGCAGGCCGTGAGGGGTGGCATCGCAAAGATCAGCAGGATGGAGGTGCAGAGGGCCGTCCAAGTGAATAGCGGCATCCTCATGAAACTCATCCCCGCCGTTCGCAACTTGTAAATGGTCACCGAAAAGTTGACGCCCGTGAGCGTGGAGCCGATTCCAGAAATCGCGATGGCGAGGATGTAATAATCGGGACCGACTCCGGGATTCACCAAGCGGCCGGTGAACGAGGGATACCCGGTCCACCCGCCTGTCGAAAACTCACCGACCATCAGCGAGATCATGAATAGGAATCCGCCGGCCGCCGTGAGGCCGAGGCTGATTTGATTGAGCCTCGGGAAGGCAACATCCCTGGCACCGATCTGCAACGGAACGACGATATTGATCAGCCCGAACAGGAAAGGCATCGCCACGAAAAAGATCATGTTCGTGCCGTGGGTCGTGAAAAGCTGGTTGAAGTGGTTCGAGGAGAGGAACCCGCCATCAAGGCCGACCGCCTGATTCGCCCGCATCAACATGCCCTCGACCACTCCGCGGAACAACATGATGACCGCGAAAATAATATACATCGTGCCGATTTTTTTGTGATCGACACTTGTCAGCCACTCGAAAAGGGGCTTCCACCACTTCATCCATGTGAGAAGGGCGACAATCATCACCCCCCCGACCGGCATCATGGCCGCGGCACTGGCGGTGATGATGGTGTTGATATTCGGATTTTCGACCGCCTGAACGAGGATGATCGAGTCCCAAGTTAATCTGCCAAAAATCGCGTCGAGCATTTTACATTTCCATACCCATCATGGGTTTGTATGAGACCATCGGGAGGGGGGATTTCTTGGGATCGTAGGAGGGGCTGCCCGGTTGGCTTTCCGGAGTCATGTCATCGACCATGTAGCGGGCCAGCACGCGTTGAAAAATTTTGGGATCCCCGAGGACCATTTCAATCGGGCCTTGCCGGTTCTCGATGGCGAGGGGTTTTTTTGCCTCTTCGGAAGTCCCCTGCATGGCCAGGATGGCATAGGTGTCGGCGGTGAGGGCGAGGTCGCTCGATTGCGCCTTCTTCATCCGGGCCGCGTATTCCTCCTTGGAGACCGAATAAACCTGGAACTTCTGCTTCCAGAATTCTTTTCCGGTGAACTGGGAGTTCATCCCCTTGGCCTCGCCCTGTTTGACAGCGAGGAAGTTCAACTTCGTGGTCATCGCCGGCATGGCATAAATCTGGCCCACGATCGCCGAGATTTGCAGGCTCTGCATCACGGTGTCGGTCGTCAATGTCAACTCGACCGCGCGCCCCTCGGGCACGACCAACTCGTCCACCAAGGCAACCCCCTCTTTCGGATAGATGAAAATCCATTTCCAATCGAGGCCGATGGCTTGGACTTGGAGCGGGTCTTTGCCCATCTCTTTGTAGGGGTCGAGTCGGAAGGTCATGATGGCCAGGTTGACCCCAATCAGGGCGACGACCGCAATTGGCACGCCCCACATCAAGCACTCCAGAATCCGGTTCGACTCCCAGTTCGGACGATATTCGCCCGTCGGTTTGCTGCGGCGATAGCGCCACAGAATCCATGGCATGGACACCATGACGGGAACCACGGCGATCAATGTCAGGAGGGTGACGATTTTGAGGTGTCGCAACTGGTCCGCCGCCACAGGCCCCATCGGCTGCAGAAAGGATTCCGCGATGGCTAAATTAGTGGAGGGGTCGATCATCGGGAAAAAGCACGGTGGGCCTTGGTATTAGCTTTGACACGCGCCCGCCAGCGGAAAGTGGCCCAGTGACAAGGGCAGTTTGTTTGGTTTCGAGGTTTCGGCCGTGGGGGCGGCCGGTCCTCGATGGTTGTTTTGGTTAAAGCCCGGGGCTGGAGTGCATGATGCCGCCGTCCGCGAAGATGGTGGTGGCGGTGAGGTAGCTGGCGCCATCGCCGGCTAGGAATGCCACGACGCTGGCGATTTCCCCGGGCTGCGCCATGCGGCCGACGGGGATGGCGTCGTCGAGTTTCTTGAGCAAGGCGGGGTCTTTCATCGTCGAGGTGTTGATCGGCGTGGCGACGGCGCCGGGGCCGACGGCCGTGACGAGGATGCCGTGCGGGGCGAGTTCCAGGCCGGCGGTGCGGGTGAGCATGCGCATGCCGCCTTTCGAGAGGCAGTAGGCGGTGTTGCCGGGCATCGGCCAATCCTCGTGGACCGAGGTGATGTTGATGATGCGCCCGCCGCCGCCCTGGGCGAGGAATTGCTTCGCGGCGACCTGGGTGCCGAAGAAGGCGCTCTTGAGGTTGATGTCGAGCACGCGCTGGTATTGCTCCTCGGTGGTGTCGAGCACGGAGGTGCGGGTTTCGACGCCGGCGTTGTTCACGATGATGTCGAGGCGGCCGAAGTTCTTCACGGCGGCATCAACGAGTTTTTGGAGGTCGGCGACCTTGCTGACATCGGCCTGAACGGCGATGGCCTTGTCGCCGAGCGCGAGGACTTGTTTTTCGAGGGCTTCGGCGGTTTCCGGATGCACGACATAATCAATGACGATGTTGGCGCCCTGCTTGGCGAGTTCGAGGACGATGGCGAGGCCGATGCCGCTGTTTCCGCCGGTGACGATGGCTGTTTTTCCTTTGAGGTTCATTGGTGTTTTTTGGGTTGGTTAAATCGAAAGGCGAAGTTTTTAAACCGACGCCGGGGTTTGGCTTTGGGAGGTGGTGTGGAGTTGGCGGGCCATTTTGGCGACGAGGGCGGTCCAGCCGGTTTGGTGGCTTGCGCCGACGCCGGCGCCGTTGTCGCCGTTGAAGTATTCGTTGAACTGGAGGAGGTCGCGCCAGTGGGGGTCGTTGTGGAAGAGGTCCACCCCGCCTTGGAAGGGACGGCGGCCGTTTTTGTCCGGCGTGAAAATGCCGACGAGGCGTTTCTCGAGTTCCAACGAGACTTCCCAGAGGTTCATTTCCACCCCGCTGCCGGTGGGGAATTCGACCTTGAACGAGTCGCCAAAGTAGAAGCCGAATTTTTGGAGCGATTCGATGATGAGGAAGTTCATCGGCATCCAGACGGGGCCGCGCCAGTTCGAGTTCCCGCCGAACATCGCCACCGGGCTGTCAGCGGGGCTGTAGGCGAGGGTTTCGGTTTTGTCGCCCTCGGTGAAGGTGTAGGGGTGGGCCTCGTAAACTTTCGAGAGCGCGCGAATGCCGTGCGGCGAGAGGAATTCGGATTCGTCGAAGAGGCGTTCACAAATGCGGCGCAAGCGGTCGGGCGGAACGAGCGAGACGAGTCGGCGCCCATCAACCGTGCATGAGAGGTGATCGAGTTGTTTGAGAAGATGCGGGCGGTTTTTCTGGAACCACTCGTAGCGCTTTTTCAGAAGCGGAAATTTCATCGCCGTGTCGTGGTCGAAGCTTTCGACAGCAAAAAGCGGCGTGAGTCCGGCGACAGAGCGGGTTTTCAGGTGGGCCGAGGAACCATCCGGGCGCCGGAGCACATCGTAGTAGAAGCCATCCTCTTCGTCCCAGAGCGAGAAACCCCCGGAGCCGGGCGAGTTGATGGCCGCGGCGAGATAGATGAAATCGTTGAGGAACTTGTCGGCGATGTCCTCGTATTCCGGGGAGTCCTTCGCGAGTTCGATCGCGATGTTGAGCATACTCAGGCAGAACTGCGCCATCCACGCCGTGCCGTCGCTTTGCGCGATGCGCGAGCCGTCCGGGAGCGGGTAGCGGCGGTCGAACACCCCGATGTTGTCGAGCCCGAGGAACCCGCCCTCGAAGACATTGTCGCCGGTCTGGTCCACCCGGTTTGCCCACCAACCGTAGGAAAGCAGGAGTTTGTTGAAGGCCTTCTTGAGATAGACGGTGTCGCCCTTCCCCGTCATGCCGCGCTCGATCGAATAAATCCGCCACGCCGCCCAGCCGGCGATCGGGGGGTTGGCATCCGAGAGCGCCCACTCGTAGGCCGGTTGTTGCGCGCTGGGCGAGGTGTAGCGCTCGCCGTGGAGCAGCATGTGCTGGCGTTTGGCCGTGGCCGGATCGGACACTGCGAAGGCGACCGACTGGAACATCAAATCCCACTCGCAGAAGTAGGGATACTCCCACGAGTCCGGCATCGAAATGACATCGTTGGCGTAAAGCTCGCGCCAGAAAACATTGCGGCCATTCCATCGCTCGGCGGGCGGCTTGGGCATCGTGGGATCCCCTTCCAGCCAACGAGTGACCTGGTAGCAGTAGAATTTCTTGCACCAAAAAAGCCCGGCCAGCGCACTCCGCATGACTTGCAAGAGATCCGGCGAGACGCCAGCGGAGAAATTGGTAAAACGCAACAAATGTTCTTCCTCGCGTTGTTTGAAAAGCGCGTCGAACAGCGCACCGAAAGGCTCGGGCTTCGGCGGGCGACACAAGCGCAGGCGGATCGTCCATTCCTCGCCAGGTTTCAAAGTGTGGCGATAGACAGCAGCGGCTTTGGTGCCGATCTTGGCGGGATTGATGGCCTCCGCGCGGCCCTCGACGATGTAGTCGTGGAAGGCATCCTTCACATGCGAGGCCTTGTTCGGGACATTGTAGAGACGGCGCAGGTTGGTTTCGTTTTCAGTAAAAATCCACTCCGCTTGGGCATCGGAGTAGAGATGGTATTCCGGCAGGTCGCCGCAATTCGCGACCACCGCCTGACCACCCGGCAGCAAGTGCATTTCGGGTTTGTTTTCCACCCCCTCGTCCCACGCCCAGGTGTTGCGGAACCACAGGGTAGGCAGCACGGTGAGCGGCGCGGCGTCGGGGCCGCGATTGATGATGCGCAGGCGGATCGCAATGTCGTCGGGGGAGGATTTGGCGTATTCGACGAAGATGTCGAAGTAGCGACTGCCATCAAAAACTCCAGTGTCCACCAACTCGTATTCCGTCTCCAGACGCGAACGGCGGGCATTTTCCTCGATCAACTGGCTGTAGGGAAACTCGGCCTGCGGGTATTTGTAGAGGCCGCGCATGAAGGAATGCGTGGCGTTGTTGTCGATGTGGTAGAAGTAGTCCTTGATGTCCTCGCCGTGGTTGCCCTGCGGGTTCGAGAGGCCGAACGCGCGCTCCTTGAGGATCGGATCCTTGCCGTTCCAGAATGCCGGTGCGAAGCAGAGTAAGCCGCGATTGTCGGAGATTCCCAGCAAGCCGTCCTCACCCCAGCGGTAGGTCCGCGAGCGGGCGTGATCGTGCGGAAACGAGGTCCAGGCATCGCCATCAGCCGAGTAATCCTCGCGCACTGTGCCCCACTGGCGATCACTGAGATAAGGGCCCCATAAATTCCAATCCTCCTTGCCAGAGTCGCGGGCTTGAATGCGGAGGGATTCGGGATCGTTGGGCATGGGATGACCAGTAGTCATGGGCGGTGTTCGGGTTTTCCCGGCGGCAAGTCAATGCCGGCGGTGTGGAAAATTCGCGGCGTCAGCGGGCGCTTGGATGGAAAAGGCGCCCGAGCCTTTGGATGCAGGCGGCCCTGCCGGGTTCGGGAAGTGGCATCGATTCCAGGCGGGTGCGGAGCAGGCGCGCGTCCAGCATCGAACAGGCAACCATGGCGGAGAGGAATTCGATGTCCTTCGGGCGGCCGGCGGAAGGGAATGAGGCAAGCAGGCTCTGGCTGCCGAAAACCACGATTTGGTCCGTATCGGCATTGGCAGCCGCGGCGCGGATGATGTGTTCGAGTTGGAGACGGGTCATTTGTGGCGCAGGAGGATTTCGGTGCGCACGGCCGGGCCGGCCGTCGCAATCCAGCGGCGAAGCGTTTCGCGCACCTTGGCGAGAAGCTGGGGGTTTTCCTGGATGCGCCTTGCGACTACGCGGTCCATTTCCAGGCTGCGCCTGTCGATATGCGAGTGCGCGTGCATGGCGAAAGGTTGCCGCCGTGTGTTTGGGCGGGCAAACGAAAACATTGTTCCCGAGAATTCGCACCTGCGGCACACCGGGCTTGGCTTGTTGCGGTGGCCGGGTGTTATCTTGGGACAAGTATGCCACAAAAAATATTGGTCACGGGTGCGAGCAGCGGGTTCGGGAAGTTGGCGGTTTCGCGTTTGCTGGGGCGCGGCCACAAGGTTGCGGCGGCCATGCGCGGGGTGGGCGGCAGGAACAGCGCGGCGGCCGGGGAACTCGCCGGCCAAGGTGCCTTGGTGGTGGAGATGGATGTGTGCGACGGCGGCAGCGTGGACGCCGGCGTGGCGCGGGCGATCGAGGAATTTGGCGGGCTGGATGCCGTGGTGAACAATGCCGGGCAGGGGGTGGTCGGGGTGCAGGAGTCGTTCACGCCCGAGGATTGGCAGCGGATTTTCGATGTGAACGTCTTCGGGGTGCAGCGGGTCGTCCGGGCGGTGCTGCCGCATATGCGCGGGAAGAGGTCAGGTCTGCTTGTCCAGATTTCCAGTGTGCTCGGGCGGATCGCAGTGCCTTTTTATGGCCCTTACATCGCATCCAAATGGGCGCTCGAGGCGATGTCGGAGAACTACCGCGTGGAATTGTCGCGTTTCGGCGTGGATGTGGTGGTGGTCGAGCCTGGCGGGTTTTTGACGGCGTTCCTCGGCAACCTGATGCAGCCGGGCGACCACACCCGCGATGGTTCGCTCGCGGGGATGCCGCGCGAGGCCCGGGACTTTCTGCAAGGCTTCGAGCAGGCGCTGGCGGCAAACCCGGCGCAGGATCCCGGGAATGTGGCCGATGCGATCGTGGGCTTGATCGAGGCCCCGGCAGGCCAGAGGCCGTTCCGGACCATCGTCGACAAGATGGGCATGGGCGACGCCATCCAGCCCTACAACGAACACTTTGAGAAAATCAGTTCGGACCTTTATTCGGCATTTGGAATCGGGCACCTGAGGCAACTCCAAACGCAGGCCTAGCGGCGGGGGCTTGCGGTGCGGCGGGTTGCTATTGATTCAGGGGGCTTAAGCGCATTGACTTGCGAGCATGTAATTGCAGTGGTGAAGCAAGTGCCCATTGTTTTTGGCAGTATATTGATTAGCAGAACGAGCATGATCTCCATCTACTTTCGACCTTGATTCAACAGTGGTATCGTCCTTTATTAGCATGCTGGCTTTTTTCGAAGCAGGAGACACTTTTATCGCGGTTCGACTATTTGCTCGTATGAAGTTTTGTTTGACTCCGGGGCGCGGCGGGCTATCCCTAATCCCAGACGCGGGTGTAACTCAGTTGGTAGAGTGCAACCTTGCCAAGGTTGATGTCGCGAGTTCGAGTCTCGTCACCCGCTCCAGTTTTTTTGGTCCATAGTTACCATTCTTCTCGGAACTCCGAGACCGTTTCTAAAAGAAGATGCTCATAGAAAAACCCAGTTCGATGAAATTCGTTGCAAAGACGCTAGCTGCTTTGATGGGGTTTCTTATGCTATTGGCTCCAGCGAATGCTCTGGAACCAATCGTTTTCGAAGTTGGGTCGTTTAGTTTTCAACGACCATCGGATTGGAAGTGGATTGTTCCATCGAGCTCGATGAGGAAGGCGCAGCTTGATTTTGAGGGCGCTGGTGGCGGGAAAGCCGAGACGACTTTTTTCCATTTCGGAGCCGGGCAGGGTGGGGGGATTGAGGCGAATGTGCAGAGGTGGTTTTCTCAGTTTCAAAATTCGGAAACCGGACGAATCGAGGAGGTGGTTGGAATAACACGGGTGGTTTTTGTCACGGCCAAAGGAACGTTTTTGAGCGGTATGCCTGGGACCACGCCCGTGCCTCTCGAAAATCATTCTCTCCGTGGGGCGATTCTTGAGGATGCAACAGGCGGTGATGTGTTCGTCAAAACGACCGGTCCAACCGAGGTTGTAGAAGCGGCTTCTCCGGCGTTCGATAAAATGGTTCGCGATGCGGCCCTAGGTTCGGCCGCGCAGGATGCCCGTTAAAAAACAGCGAATCGACTTGCTCTTGGCGTCGCGGGGTTTTTTTGAGAATTCCGCTTTAGCGGCCCGCGCTGTCATGGCCGGTAAAGTTCGTGTGGAAGATCGCTGTGTGGACAAGCCGGGAACACTCGTTTCCGAGGAGGCGGCGCTCATGGTGGATGTGCCGGCGAAGTTTGCGAGTCGAGGTGGGCTGAAACTGGAGGCGGCGTTGGATCGCTTTGGCGTTTCGCCCGATGGCAGGGTCTGCCTCGATATCGGGGCCTCCACCGGCGGGTTCACCGATTGTCTTTTGCAGAGGGGGGCGATGTTCGTGCACGCGGTCGATGTGGGGAAGGGATTGCTGGATTGGCGACTGAGGAACGATGCGCGCGTGCGCAGTCATGAGGGAGTGAATGCCCGCTTCCTCGAAGGCTCTCCTTTCGACCCCGTGCCTCAGATGGCCGTGGGTGATGTCAGTTTCATTTCGCTAACGCAAATTCTGCCGCCGGTTTTTGAAATTTTACCCGCAGGGTCGGACTTGGTTTTTCTTATCAAACCTCAGTTCGAAGCGCCCAAGAATGCCGAAATGCCGGGCGGTGTCGTGCGAGATCCGGAGCTGCGAAAATCTTGCGTCCAGAAAATCCGCCGCTGTGTGGAATCTCTCGGCCATCAATGGATCGATGAGATGGAGTCTCCCGTGCCTGGCCGCGACGGGAACATCGAGCACTTGGCTCACCTGCGGTCGCGCGATTGAAAAATCAGACGGCAGGTTTGCAGGTCAATCCCAACCGCTCTGCGAACAAGACAAGCTGGGCCAGAGATTCGGCTCCCATTTTCTCCATCACGCGGCCGCGGTGAACTTTGATCGTCTGTTCCACCACGCCGAGCATTTCGGCGATCCGTTTGTTCGGCAATCCACCGACCACATGCTCCATGACTTCACGCTCGCGGCGGGAGAGTGCCTCGTGTCGTTCCCTCAGAGTATTCAGGACCGCCTGCTCGGCAAACAAGCGGCGGGATTTTTCGATTCCATTTTTAATACAGGAGATCAGTTCGGTGTCTTTTGCCGGCTTGGTAAGGAAGTCAGTCGCACCCTCTTTGATTGCGCGGACACCCATGGGAATATCGCCGTGTGCCGTAAGAAAAATGACCGACAAAACGCACTCGCGGCCGAGCAGTTCGCGGTGAAGCTCGGTTCCCGCCATTCCGGGCATGGACTCGTCCAGAACGATGCACCCGGGACGGTCGATTTTGCCTTTCTTCAGAAAGTCTTCCGCACTGCCGTAGGTTTTCACATCGAATCCCTCGGAGCGCAGAAGTCGGGACAAGGCTTTCAATAGAGCGGGCTCGTCATCGACGAGGTGGATGGATTCGTGTTCTTTCATGGTTTTCCTGAGTTGAGAGGGATGCTGAAATGGAATGTGGCGCCCCTGCCTTTGTTTGGCAGAGCCCAAATCCTACCGCCGTGAGCGTGCACGATGGAACGGCAAATTTTCAAACCCAGCCCGAGTCCATTTGGTTTCGTGGTGCGGAAGGCGTCAAAAATTTCCGCGGAGTTCTCCGGTAGGCCGCAACCGTTGTCCCGAATGGAAAAAACGATGTCCTGGTTTTCAACAGTGCATGAGATGGAAATCCTGCGGGGCTGCGGCGAATCTTTTCCGAATGCTTCGCACGCGTTTTTGAGGATGTTCAACAGGACTTGCTCCAAAGGAATTCGGTCTCCTTGGAAGACCGGCAAGCGCTTTGGAATGCTGACGGTGACTTGAGCCTCTGCCGAATCCAGATCGGGTTTTGCGAGGCCCAGAACTTTTTCGACCAATTCGGCGGCTACGATTGGTTCGAGCTCTGGTGGTCCCTGGCGCAGGATCGCTCGCAAACGCCGGATCACATTGGCCGCACGCACATCCGCATCGATGATGTCTTGCACGATTTCCCTGACCTCGTCCATGTCGCCGGATCCGGACGCCAGCATTCGCTGGGCGGCTTCGGCATTGCTCAAAATGATTGCCAGAGGCTGGTTGATTTCGTGGGCGAGCGAACTGGAAAGCTCGCTCACCGCGACTGCTCTCGAGAGGCGGGCGAGTTCCTCCCTCTGGCGTGAAGCCTCGGCCGCCAGGCGGTGTTGGGTTCCGACATCCACTCCCACCACGACCGCGTGGGGAGTCGCATCGATCTCCACCTTGGCCGCGATGAATAAAAATCGCCGGGCGGTTCCATCGGGAAAGGGCAGGTCGATCTCGAACTCACTGCGGCCATCTTGAAATGCAGCGTGCCAGGCAGCTTCGGCTTTTTTCCGATCCTCTTTTGCAAAAATGTCCCAAAAGAATCGCCCCTCACTTCCGGAGGCATGCCCGGGCGCACCGCCAACACTGTTCCAGCGGAGAATTTTTCCTTCCTGGGAGTGGAGCTGGATCACTCCCGGCGCGTTGTTGAAAACGGCGTCCGAGAGGTCCCGTTCGCGGCGGAGTTCGCGTTCGCGGATTTGAAGCGTCCTTGTAAGCTTGGCCGCGCGCAGAACATCGCTGCTCAACTCGAACGACATCACTCCCAGAATCGCCGTAAAAAACAGACTCGCCGCGATCGGCATTTCCAAAAAGCCCCAGAGGACGAGGATCATTTGGGCGGAAAGCGAGAGAACGAAAAAGACCGACCCCAATCCGATCCGGAGTGCGCGATTTCCCGCACCTCGATTGTAGGCGCGCAGAGTGGTGTCAACCAGATAAGCGGCCAGAACGAGCAGGCTGATTTGACTGAAAAGCACGGTCGGATTTGGAACTCCCTCCACAAGCGCGACCGTTTCGCCGAGAAAATCGACGGTGCGGAGAGTTTCAATCGAGAGGTAGTAAACGGACGGGCTGACAGAAAAGTTGATGATCAATCCGAGCGTTCGCAGCGCGATCACCAGGATTTCCAGCCAAGCCCGTCCGGCGCGAAGGTAGAAATGAATGAAGCCGACCAGTGCCACAGTGACCAGCCAGCGGCTGAAGTTATACCATTGAAGAAGGCCGGTGAATCGATCCAGCGTGCCTGGAAACATCATTAGCAATTCGCAAGCGGCCATGCCGGCGGTAGCCAAAGCAACGATACTGAACATCAAATTCGCGAGGGATTCGCGTTGCCGCACCCAGGCGATCAGATGCACTGCCGCGAGAGCCAGACAGGCTCCTGCGACCAAAGACCAAATGACCACGACCCAGTTCATCGAGCAGCAATCAACGTAAATCTGAGCTGAAGCGCTGAGAAACAGATTCGCACATTTTATTCCAATCCCCGCAGCTCGAGATCGTCCTCGTCCAAACCAAGGAAGTGACCGAGTTCATGGAAGAAGGTGACGCGCACTTCTTCCCGGAATTCGCCTTCGTCTGCATCGCACATTTCCCAAATATTCCCGAGCCAGATGGTGATGGTCGGAACCAGAGGGCTTTCCGAATCGCGCATATCCGGCCCGTCAAAAAGGCCGAGTTGGTCGTCCTTGACTCCCGTTGCCAGATGCTCCTCGGACGGGAATTCTTCCAAAACAACCGTGACTCGCTTGAGCCGCTCCCGCAGTTCGTCGGGAAGGTCGGCTTTTGCCAATGAGATTTCTTGATCGGCGATTTTCAGTAGGTGCTGAAACGGCGCGTTGATATTGCCGTCAAACTTCATGGTTGCAGTGCACGGCGAGAACATCGTCGAGCTCCTCCAGCGCGTCGCAGAGTTCCTCCACCCGCACGGCGGTTTCAGTGTCCACTGCTACGAAAGTTTGCGGTTCGTAAGTGAGCTTGCCTGATTTGGCTTGGAATCCGGCTGATCGGAGCGCGTCGAGTGTTGCGCCGAGTTTTTCCGGTGGCGTGCTGATCAGAAAGGCGGCCTCGTCTCGAATACAATCACCCGCACCAGCCTCCAGCAGCACTTCGAGCAAGCGGTCCTCTTCGCTCGCGGGTGCATCCACATCGATCGTTCCGATGCGCTGAAAAAGGTAGGCCGTGCTTCCCGAAGAAGCGAGGTTGCCGCCATGGTCTCCAAAGATTCTTCGCAGATCCGGAGCCGTCCGGTTTTTGTTGTCCGTTGCGGCTTCTACCAGCAGGGCAACCCCGCCCGGACCGTATCCTTCGTAAACGCATTCCTCCACTGCGGCGCCGGAACCACTTTCGCCGCTCCCCTTGCGGATCGCGCGGTCGATATTGTCGTTCGGCATATTTTCGGACCTCGCCGCTTGAATCGCCGCGCGCAGGCGCGGATTCAATGAAGGTTCCGCCCCGCCGAGCCTCACCGCCACGGCGATTTCCTTTGCGAATCGGGAAAAAACCTTGCCCTTCTTTGCATCAATCACCGCCTTGAGGCGTTTCACTTTCGACCACTTGTTGTGACCAGCCATTACGCTGATTCAAAGTCTCCGGCAGGAAATTTCGAGGCAGAAATCACCGAAAGCGCTGAGGAGAGTGGTGCGCGATGCAGGGTTCGAACCTGCGACTTCTTGCGTGTGAAGCAAGCGCTCTACCACTGAGCTAATCGCGCGTTTTGGCCGGTAGGCCGAGACTAGAGGCACTAAAATACGCGTCCCTCGCTCGCGCAATATCAAAAGCGTTTCGGAAAATGTTGTTGACCCGCCGAGCTGCAAATGTAGGCTCCATTCTCCCGCAAGGGAAAACCAATAGCAGGAGACCCCACAAGGTCGCCCGAACTGCAAAAATTCCATGCAAAAAAACCGAAGCAAACGCTACCGCGAGGCGGCGTCCAAAATTGATGCGGCGAAAAAATACGCCCTCGCCGACGCCGTCCAAGTCCTCAAGTCCACTCCTCCGGTCAAGTTCGACCAAACTGTGACGCTGTCTTTCAAACTCGGCGTCGATCCCAAGCAAAGCGACCAGATGGTCCGCGGCACATGCCCCCTCCCGCACGGCAGCGGCAAGAATGTGCGCGTCCTCGTTTTCGCGACCGGCCAGGCAGCGGAAGCCGCTAAGGAAGCCGGTGCGGAAATCGTCGGGTTCGAAGACCTCATCAAGAAGGTCACCGGCGGCTTCGCTGACTTCGATGTTGCCGTGGCCACACCGGCCGCGATGGCGGAAGTCCGTAAGCTTGGCAAAGTCCTCGGGCCGCGCGGGCTCATGCCGAACCCCAAGACCGGCACCGTCACCGACGACACCGCCAAGGCCGTCAAGGAAGTGAAGGCCGGGCGCGTGGAGTTCAAACTCGACAAAAACGGCAATGTCGCCGTCCCCGTCGGGAAATTTTCCTTCAACGAAACCTCGCTCGTCGAGAACGGCAGTGCCGTGATCGACGCCGTGGTCAAGGCCCGCCCCGCCACGGCGAAGGGAGCCTTCGTCAACGCCATCACGCTGAGCGCGACCATGTCCCCCGGGCTTTCGGTCGATCCCTCGCCGTTCCTGAAAAACTAAGACGCCCGAACCATGAGACCAGAGAAAACCATTATCGTTGAAGACATCCGCGGGAAGCTCAAAGCCTCGCCCTACCTCCTCATCGTCGACTATTCGGGAATGAAGGTTCCCCATTTCGAAACGCTCCGCACCCGCCTCGGCGAAGCGGGCGCAAAGATGAATGTCGTCCGCAACACCTTCCTCCGCATTGCCGCGAAGGACCTCTCGATGCCCGAACTCTCCGACTCCCTCAGCGGGCAGACGGCCATGGTCACGGGCGAGACCGACATTTGCGCCGCCGCGAAAATCCTTAAATCCTTCGCCGCCGAATTCCAGAAGCCCAGCGTGCGCGCCGGGGTCCTCGACAACGCCCCGCTCACGGCCAAGCAGGTCGCCGACCTCGCCGACCTCCCGAGCAAGGATGTGCTCCGCGCCAAGCTCCTCGGGCTCCTGCAGACTCCCGCGAGCCAGCTCGTCCGGCTCCTCAACGAACCCGCCGCCAGCCTCGCCCGCGTCCTCAAAGCCAAAGGCGACGCCCTCGGCGCGGCCTGACCAATCACGCCTGCGGGGTCAGCCGGCCCCGTTGGCGCCAACCAACACAAAAACACAACCGGTTCCTTGCCGGCCCGGCGGCTGCCAGGCTCAAATGCCCCGATGCTTCGGGGCGCGGCGATACCAAACACTGAAAACATATGGCAGACACACAAGCACTCGTTGATCAGCTCAGCGGACTCACCGTCCTCGAAATCGCCGATCTCGTGAAACTACTCGAAGAAAAATGGGGCGTGAGCGCCGCGGCGCCCGTGGCCGTAGCCGCCGCCGGCGGGGCAGCAGGCGGTGCCGCAGCAGCGCCTGCCGAGGAGAAGACCTCGTTCGATGTCATCCTCGCCGATGCGGGCGGCAATAAGATCGCCGTCATCAAGGAAGTCCGCGCCGCCGTTGCGGGCCTCGGGCTCGCCGAAGCCAAGGCCTTGGTCGAGGGCGCCCCGAAGCCGATCAAAGAGGGCGTCTCCAAGGAAGAAGCCGCCGAGATCAAGAAAAAGATCGAGGCCGCCGGCGCCAAGGTCGAAGTCAAGTAAACGATTCGAAAACAGGCCGGGCGGGGCTGGGAAAAAATTCCTTGTCCCGCCCGGCTTTCCCGCTAAATTTTCCAACTCGCCTCATCCGCAGCGAAAAAAACATCTGCTCCTTTTTCCGCAACAGAAGCATCCCATTTCCGACACCGCCGGACCGCGCCAAAACGCGGTCCCCGCAGGTTTCGGATGTTTTTGTTTCGGGGAAATTGGGCTTCTGAAAACCACCCGCCGCTAGGCGGAACAACCCTCGCCAACGCACCACACCATGTCTGAACGCATCCACTTCGGCAAATTGAAGGAGGCCATCGAGCCGCCCAACCTCATCGAACTCCAGATCAATTCCTACAACGAATTTTTCCAAAAGGATGTCCCGGTCAACAAGCGCCGCGACATCGGCCTGCAGGCGGTGTTCCGCGAGTTTTTCCCGATCCACGGCTTCGAGGACAAATCCTCGCTCGACTTCGTGGCCTATGAACTTGGCGAGCCGAAGACCGGCGCCCTCGAGGCCCAGCGCGAGGGTTTGACATTCAGCGCCCCGCTCTATGTGACCTTCCGCTACAAGGACGAGCGCAGCACGAAGGAGGAGAAGGTTTACATGGGTGAGCTCCCGCTCATGACCGAGCAGGGCACGTTCGTTATCAATGGCGCCGAGCGCGTCGTTGTTTCCCAGCTCCACCGCTCGCCGGGCATCTGCTTCGAGACCTCCATCCACGCGAATGGTAAGGTCCTCCACGGCTTCCGCATCATTCCCGACCGCGGTTCGTGGATCGAAGTGCAGTTCGACACTAGTGATCTCCTTTACGTTTATCTCGATCGCCGCAAGCGCCGCCGGAAGTTCCTTGCGACAACATTCCTCCGCACCGTCGGCTACCCCTCCGACGAGGATATCGTCAAACTTTTCTATAAGATCAGTGACCTCAAGCTCAGCGAAAAACTCGATGAAGAAGAGATCGCTACCAAGGTTCTCATCGCCGACATTCGCGATGGCGAACTCATGGTCGGCCGCGCCTTCGAGCCGCTCACTTCCGAGATCGTCCGCAAGCTCATCGGTCTCGGCCACAAAACCGTGCAGGTCGTCGATACCAAGGACGACGACACGATCATCAAATCGCTCAAAAAAGATCCCGCGCACGACGAGGAGGAGGCGCTCAAGGATATTTACCGCAAGCTCCGCCCTGGCGATCCGCCCACCGTCCAGAATGCGCGCAGCATGCTTAAGCGTCTGTTCTTCGACGCCAAGCGCTACGACCTCGGTCGCGTCGGACGCCACAAGATCAACCAAAAACTCGATCTCAAAGTCCCCGAGGGCGAGCGCACTCTGACCAAAGACGATTTCGTCGCCGCCATGAAATATCTCGTTCGCCTCCGCGCGGGCGATGGAATGACGGACGACATTGACCACCTCGGCAGCCGCCGCGTCCGCACCGTCGGTGAACTTCTCGCCAACCAATGCCGCGTGGGTCTTGCCCGCACCGAGCGCCTGGTCCGCGAGCGCATGACCCTGTTCGATGCCGGCACCGACCAGATCACGCCGCAAAAGCTCATCAACCCGAAATCGCTCAGCGCCGTCGTCCGCGATTTCTTCGGCCGCTCCCAACTCAGCCAGTTCATGGATCAAACAAATCCGCTGTCCGAGCTAACCCACAAGCGCCGTCTCTCGGCCCTTGGGCCAGGAGGTCTCAGCCGGGATCGCGCCGGGTTCGAGGTCCGCGACGTGCACCCCTCGCACTACGGCCGCATTTGCCCGATCGAAACGCCGGAAGGCCCGAACATTGGACTCATCAGTTCGCTGAGCACATTTGCGCGAATCAATGATTTCGGGTTCATCGAAACTCCTTACCGCAAGGTTTCGAACGGTCGCGTGACCGACGAGGTGGAATATCTCAGCGGCGACCGCGACGAGAACTTCTACATTGCGCAAGCGAACTCTTTGGTCGACGGCCACGGCCGCCTCACCGGTGAAAAGGTCTCCGCCCGCTACCGCGGCGACTTCCTCGAGGTGGAGCCTGAGAAAATCCAATACATGGATGTCTCGCCGAAGCAGCTCGTATCCGTAGCCGCCGGCCTGATTCCATTCCTCGAACACGACGACGCCAACCGCGCGCTCATGGGCTCGAACATGCAACGCCAAGGCGTGCCGCTCGTGGTCTCCGAGTCCCCGCTTGTCGGCACCGGCATCGAAGGCCGCGTGGCCCGCGACTCGCGCGCCGTCATTGTCGCCGAGGCTTCCGGAAAAGTGGCCTCCGTCACCGCGAACCAGATCATCGTCACGAAGGATGGCGACCTGCCCGAAGGCAAAAAGAAAATCAAGCACGACCCCGAAAACGGCGTCTTCGTCTACGAACTCCGCAAGTTCATGCGCTCGAACGCGAGCACCTGCATCAACCAAAAGCCGATCGTCAAAAAGGGCCAGTCCGTCAAGAAAGGCGATGTCATCGCCGACGGTCCCAACACCGAAAACGGCGAACTCGCGCTCGGCCGCAATGTGCTCGTCGCCTTCATGCCTTGGAACGGCTACAACTTTGAGGACGCCATCCTCATCTCCAAGCGCGTCGTTAAGGAGGACATCTACACCTCCATCCACATCGACGAATTCGAGATCGGCGCCCGCGACACCAAGCTGGGTCCCGAGGAAATCACCCGCGACATCCCGAATGTTAGCGAAGAGGCCCTTCAAAACCTCGGCAGCGACGGCGTCATCCGCATCGGCGCCGAAGTGAAGCCCGGCGACATACTCGTCGGCAAAATCACGCCGAAGTCCGAAACCGAACTCGCCCCCGAGGAGCGCCTCCTGCGCGCGATCTTCGGCGAAAAGGCCGCGGATGTGAAGGACACCTCGCTCACCGTTCCGTCGGGCACCTACGGGATCGTCATGGATGTGAAGGTTTCTTCCAAGAAAGAGGTCCAGCGCACCAAAATGACCCCCGCGGAATCGAAGCGGCAGCAGAAGATGATCTCGGAGGACTACACGAAGAAGAAAAACGACCTCCACGAGCAACTCACCGCCGCGCTCTCGAACATCCTGCTCAACGAAAAAATCCCGCTCGATGTCGTGAACGCGCAGACCGGCGAAATCATCATCCCGGCGAACCGCAAGATCACCAAGCAACTCCTCCGCAAGCTCGCGGGCGTCTACAACCATGTCGAAATCGACCCGAGCCCGATCCGCAACAAAATCCACGAGATCATCGGCCAGTTCGAACACAAGTTCGTCGACCTCGAAAACGACCGCGACCAGAACCTCGGCCGCATCGAGAGCGGCGACGACATCGACCCCGGCATCATCAAGCAGGTCAAGGTCTACATCGCCAGCAAGCGCAAGCTCAGCGTGGGCGACAAAATGGCCGGCCGCCACGGGAACAAGGGCGTCGTCGCCAAGATCGTCCCCGAGGAGGACATGCCCTACCTCGCGGACGGCACACCCGTTGACATCGTGTTGAACCCGCTCGGCGTGCCCAGCCGCATGAATGTCGGCCAGGTCCTCGAAACCCACCTTGGCGTCGCCGCGAAGGCGCTCGGCTTCAAGGTTGCCACGCCCGTGTTCGACGGCATTCCGGAATCCAAAATCCGCGAATTCCTCAAGGACGCCAAGAAGGCGGACGGCTTCACCTGGATCAACGAGAACGGCAAGGCCACGCTCTACGACGGCCTCACCGGCGAGGCGTTCGACCAGCAGGTCGTCGTCGGCTACATCTACATGCTCAAGCTCGGCCACTTGGTCGCGGACAAGATCCACGCCCGCGCCGTCGGTCCCTACAGCCTCGTCACCCAGCAACCGCTCGGCGGCAAGGCGCAATACGGCGGCCAGCGCTTCGGCGAAATGGAAGTCTGGGCGCTCCAGGCCTACGGCGCCGCCTACACGCTGCAGGAACTCCTCACCGTCAAATCGGACGATGTCTCCGGCCGCACGCGCATCTACGAATCCATCGTCAAGGGCGACAACTCGCTCGAGGCCGGCACGCCCGAGTCGTTCAACGTCCTCATCAAGGAAATGCAGGGCCTCGGCCTCGATGTCCGCGTTGGCGGCAAGGTCCCCGCGGCACTTACCGACGCAGCCTAAAACCCCACGGAACCCACCGAAGAACCAAACATGAAAGAGATCAACTTCCGCGAAGCAACCGGAGAGGCGAAGCCCGTCGGTTTTGACGAAGTCGCCATCACCGTGGCGTCCCCCGATTCCATGCGCGAATGGAGCAAGGGCGAGGTCAAGAACCCCGAGACCATCAACTACCGCACATTCAAACCGGAGAAGGGCGGCCTCTTTTGCGAGCGCATCTTCGGTCCCACCCGCGACTGGGAGTGCTCCTGCGGAAAATACAAACGCATCAAGCACAAGGGCGTGATCTGCGACCGCTGCGGCGTGGAGGTCACCCTCTCGCGCGTCCGCCGCGAGCGCATGGGCCACATCGACCTGGCCGTGCCCGTCTCGCACATTTGGTTCTACAAATGCATGCCCTCCCGCCTCGGCCTCATGCTCGACATGACGAGCCGCCAGCTCGAGCGCGTGATCTACTACGAGGACTACATCGTCATCGACCCGGGCAACACCCCGCTCGAAAAATGCCAGCTCCTCACCGAGTCCGAATTCCGCGATGCCGAGGAGCAATACGGCGAAGCCTTCACCGCCGGCATGGGCGCGGAGGCGATCCAAAAAATCCTCGCCGCCATCGACCTTGCCGACCTCCAGGTCGAGATCGAGCAGTCCATGGGCAGCACCCGTTCGAAGCAGCTCCGCAAAAAACTCGCGAAGCGCCTGAAGCTCGTCCAGGGCTTCGCCGAATCGAAATCGCGCCCCGAGTGGATGATCCTGAATGTGCTCCCGGTCATCCCGCCGGACCTCCGCCCGCTCGTCCCCCTCGAGGGCGGCCGCTTTGCGACCTCGGACCTCAACGACCTCTACCGCCGCGTCATCAACCGCAACAACCGCCTCAAGACGCTGCTCCAGCTCAAGACCCCCGAGGTCATCATCCGCAACGAAAAGCGCATGCTCCAGGAATCCGTGGACGCGCTCTTCGACAACGGTCGCCACGGCCGCGCTGTCACCGGCGCCGCGAACCGCCCGTTGAAATCGCTCAGCGACATGCTCAAGGGCAAGGGCGGCCGCTTCCGCCAAAACCTCCTCGGCAAGCGCGTCGATTACTCGGGCCGTTCGGTCATCGTCATCGGTCCCGAGCTGAAGCTCAACCAATGCGGTCTTCCGAAGAAAATGGCGCTCGTCCTGTTCGAGCCGTTCATCATCCGCCGGCTCAAGGAGCTCGGCCATGTCCACACCGTGCGCAGCGCGAAGAAACTCATCGAGCGCCAGACGCCCGAAGTTTGGGATATCCTCGAGGAAGTCACCAAGGGCCACCCGGTCATGCTGAACCGCGCCCCGACCCTGCACCGCCTTTCGATCCAGGCATTCGAGCCCCAGCTCATCGAGGGCGAGGCCATCCGCATCCACCCGCTCGTCTGCACCGCCTACAACGCGGACTTCGACGGCGACCAGATGGCCGTCCACGTCCCGCTTTCGGTCGAGGCCCAGATGGAAGCGCGCCTGCTCATGCTCGCGCCGAACAACATCTTCTCGCCCTCGAGCGGCAAGCCCATCACCACGCCGTCGCAGGACATCCCGCTCGGCTGCTACTACCTCACGCAAAAGCCGCGCGCCGAGGATGCCGACAAGGCCCGCCGCCTCCCGCTCTTCTCGAGCGCCGACGAGGTCGAACTCGCCCTCTCCGAAAAAGCGATCCGCACCCAAACCCGGATACTTTTCGCCAACCCCGACTTCGCCCGCGAGACCGTTTACGGCGACCCGTCGAAGCGCGTGATTGAAACCACCGCCGGCCGCGTGCTCTTCAACCAGATCTGGCCGAAGGAACTCGGCTTCTTCAACAAGGTTTGCGGCAAGAAGCAGCTCTCCGATGTCATCTGGCGCTGCTACAAGGCCTCCGGCCAGCAGACCACCGTCGAAACCCTCGACCGCCTCAAGGAACTTGGCTTCCGCGAAGCCACCCGCGCCGGCGTTTCGATCGGGATCAACGACATGATGATCCCGAAGGAAAAGGAACAGCTCCTCGAGAAGGCCTACCGCGAGGTCGGCGAAGTCGAGAAGCAATACCGCCGCGGTATTATCACGGACGGCGAACGCAAGAACAAGGTGCAGGACATTTGGACCCACACCGGCGAAGAGATCGCGAACGCGCTCTTCCGCACCCTCGAGCACAACGAGGGCAAGCGCGACATGAACCCCGTCTTCATGATGGTGGACTCCGGCGCCCGCGGCAACCGCACCCAGGTCAAACAGCTCGCCGGCATGCGCGGCCAGATGGCCAAGCCCTCGGGCGAAATCATCGAGCAGCCCATCACCGCGAACTTCCGCGAGGGGCTCACCGTGCTCGAGTATTTCATCTCCGCCCACGGCGCCCGCAAGGGCCTCGCCGATACCGCGCTGAAGACCGCCGACTCCGGTTACCTCACGCGCAAGCTCGTCGATGCCGCGCAGGATGTCATCGTCACCATCGACGATTGCAAAACCGCAAACGGCATCGTCGTCCGCCCGATCTATGAAGGCGACGAAGAGGTGGTCAGCCTCTCCACGCGCATCATCGGCCGCACCAGCTGCGAAACCGTCAAGGATCCCATCACCGGCAAGCCGGTTGTCAAAAAGGACCAACTGGTCGACGAGGAAATCGCCGCGGCGCTCGAGAAAATCGGCCACGAGCAGCTCAAGATCCGCTCCGCCCTCACCTGCGAATCGCCGCGCGGCGTTTGCGTGAAGTGCTACGGCCGCAGCCTGGCCACCGGCGGCATGATCAAGCTCGGCGAGGCGGTCGGCATCATTGCCGCCCAGTCCATCGGCGAACCCGGCACGCAGCTCACGATGCGAACCTTCCACGTCGGCGGCGCAGCCAGCCAGACCTTCAAGCAGCCGATCATCAAGGCGAAAAACGACGGCACCATCCGCTTCAACGAACTCAAGGTCGTCGAAACCGTGGACAAGACCTTCGTCGTCCTCAACAAAAACGGCACCCTCACGCTCCACGCGAAGGACGGCCGCGAACTCGAGAGCTACAACATCGTCATCGGCTCGGTCATTTCCGTGGCCGACGGAAGCACCGTGAAGAAGGGCGAGACGCTCGTCCAATGGGACCCCTACAACGTCCCGATCATCACCGAGAAGGCCGGCAAGATCGAATTCCGCGACATGATCCCCGGCGTCACCATCCGCCAGGAGATCGACGAATCCACCGGCGTCCGCGGCAATGTCGTCATCGAGCACAAGGAGGACCTCCACCCGCAGATCATCGTGGTCGACGAGGCGAAAAATGTCCTCGCCAGCTACTCGATCCCGGCCGGCGCCCACATCGAGGTCAAGGAAGGCGCGAAAGTGCCCGCCGGACAGCGCGTGGCCCGCACGCCCCGCAAAATCGGCAAGACAAAGGACATCACCGGCGGCCTCCCGCGCGTGGCCGAGCTTTTCGAGGCCCGCCGCCCGAAGGACGCCTGCGACATCGCGAAAATCGACGGCGTTGTCGAAATCGGCGGAACCGTCCGCGCCAAGCGCCGCCTCATCGTCAAGGACGCCGAGACCGGCGCCGAGGAAGAGCACCTCATTCCGCTCAACAAGCACATCATCGTCTTCAAGGGCGACTTTGTGAAAAAAGGCCAGCAGCTCACCGAAGGTCCCGTGGTCCCGCACGAAATCCTCGACATCTGCGGCCCGCAGGAATTGCAGGAACACCTGCTCAACGAAGTGCAGGAGGTCTACCGCCTGCAAGGCGTCGAGATCAACGACAAGCACATCGAGATCATCGTCCGCCAAATGCTCCGCAAGGTGAAAATCACCGAGCAGGGCGACACGACCCTCCTTTGGGGCGACCAGGTCGACCGCCTCGTCTTCGAGGCCGAAAACGAGGCCGTCATTGCGAAGGGCGGCAAGCCCGCCGAAGCCAGCCCCGTGCTGCTCGGCATCACGAAAACCGCGCTCGAAACCGACAGCTTCATCTCCGCCGCGTCGTTCCAGGACACCACGCGCGTCTTGACCGAAGCGGCCACGCTTGGCAGGGTGGACAGGCTCCGCGGCTTCAAGGAAAACGTGATCATGGGTCACCTCATCCCGGCCGGCACCGGCTTCGAAGTCAACCGCAAGGTGGAAATCGTCCCCATCGGCGACGCCTTGGAATCGGGCTCGAAGGAGGAGTCCAAAAAAGCCAGCTAACCCACTCACCAAATGCCAGCAGAAACAGACCATCAACAGAATGTCGCAGTCATGACCGAACTCCTTGAGGCCGGCGTCCACTACGGCCACCAAACCAAGCGTTGGAACCCGAAAATGCGGGGCTACATCCTCGAGGAGAAGAATTCGATCTACATCATCGATCTCGCCCTCACCATGGAGCAGCTCCAGCAGGCGACCACCTACCTCCGCGACACCATCAAAAACGGCGGGAAGATCCTCTTCGTTGGAACCAAGAAGCAGGCGCAGGAAGCGGTCCGCGAAGCCGCCGAGGCCACCGGCCAGTTTTTCGTCAACCAGCGCTGGCTGGGCGGAACGCTCACCAACCTCGCCACCATCCGCCGCAGCGTCGGCCGCCTCAAGGAAATCCAGGCGCTCGAGAAATCCCCGGCTTTCTCCAAGATCAACAAGGCCGAGGCTTCCTCGATCCGCCGCGAGGGCGCCAAGCTCCTCCACAACCTCGGCGGCATCGTCGAGATGGCGAAACTCCCGGATGCGATCGTCATCATCGACACCATCCGCGAGGAAATTGCCGTGGCCGAAGCCAACAGGCTCGGAATCCCCGTTGTGGCTATCGTGGACACCAACAGCGACCCGGACAAAATCGAGTATCCCATCGCCGGCAACGACGATGCGATCCGCTCGATCCGCGTGATCCTCTCGAAGCTCGTCGAGTCCATCCTCGAGGGCAAGGGAACGCGCGGCAAATCCGCCCGCACGCCCGAACTCGCCGCGGTCTCCGAATAGAGTCTTAAGTCTTAAGTTTTAAGTTGGAAGTCCTGCTGCTTCCGCAGGTCGGATCGACTTCCAACTTGCGACTCAAGACTCCCGGTTTCCGGTCCCGCTCCAAACAACTTAAAACTTAATTCTTAAAACTTAAAACTTCCAACCCATGTCCGAAATCTCCGCCTCACTCGTCAAGGAACTCCGCGAAAAAACCAACGCGGGAATGATGGATTGCAAAAAAGCGCTCGCCGAAACTGGCGGCGACATTGCGAAAGCCGAGGATTGGCTCCGCAAAAAGGGAATCGCCAGCGCCGGCAAGAAAGCGTCCCGCGCCGCCAAGGAAGGCATCATCGCCTCCTACCTGCACATGCAGGGCAAGGTCGGCGTGCTCGTCGAGGTGAATTGCGAGACCGACTTCGTTGCGAAAAACGAAATCTTCCGCGACTTTGTGAAGGATGTGACGCTGCACATCGCAGCCGCGCACCCGCACTATGTCTCCCGCGAGCAGGTCCCGCAGGACCTCATCGCCCGCGAACGCGAGATCGGCGCCGCCCAAGTCCAGGGCAAGCCCGCAAACATCGTTGAAAAAATCGTCGACGGGAAAATCGACAAATTTTACGGCACCATCTGCCTGCTCGAGCAGGCGTTCATCAAGAACCCGGAACTCACGATCCAGGACCTGGTGAATTCAAAGATTGCGGAACTCGGCGAGAACATCGTCATCCGCCGCTTCACCCGCTACGCGGTGGGCGAAGAAGCCGCCTAAAAAACCAGCGTCGCGCGCACGCCCAGGGCGAGCGAGTTTGCCAGGTTCGACTGACCGGCGGGTTGGATAATGAATTGCAGGTCCGGCTGCAAAAGGAACCAGGGTGCGATCTCGATTTGGTAGGTCGCCTCAAGCACCGTCTGGCTCCCGCCGGGAATCCCGCCGCTGGCGGAAACTGACTGGTCCCAACCGGGCGTGGTTTTTGCAAAACTGAACGCGATGCCGGCGGTGTCGCCATCGCGCCCAGCCACCAACCCGCGGTAGGTCAAGCCGGTGTCGAAATAAAACGAGTAAACATTCCTGTCCGGCGGCGCGAAGGACACCCGCCCGAAAAATCCCAAGCCCTCGTCCCCTTTTTCGCGGAGGACCATTTGGTCGCCCACTGCATAGAAGCCGCAATTCCCCGCCGAGGTTTGGGCGGAAAGCGGGTCTGCGCTTTCCCCCGTCTGGAACCAGGCCCCGGGTTTGAAGTATCCCGGCAAAGTGTCGGAATCTTTTTGCTGGCCCCACGAAACCTCGGCTTCGGCAAGGAATGTGAAACCGGTTTGCGCGTTCAGGCTGTAATCGAAGCCGTGGAGGTTTTCGTCCTGTGGAAAGACATTTCCCTGGAAAGCCGCGGTGCGGAAGGAGAGCCAATCCGCCGCTTCGATGGCGAGGCGCACTCCCGGCGTCCCCATCGGGCTTGCAGGGCCGCCGCTTGGCAGGTTGGCCGAAGTGATCAGCGGCCAGCCGAAAGTGGAGTTCACGAAGAGGCCCGCGTAGTCGGAGATGAAAAACTCGGAATCCGCGGCAAGTTGGCCGAGGCGAAGGGAGATTTTTTCCCCGAGGAATTCCTGCTGCAGCCAAAGTTCCCGCATGCGGAGCGTCGGGTATCCCGCGATTCCCGAGAGCCCCAGCGGCGAATTTGCCAACTGGTCGACCGGTCCGCTCCCGCTGAGCCAGAGCCAAGTTGTTTGGAAGCTCCCCCCTTCCCAGCCGAGGAGTTTTTCAAAGTCCGCGTCCACGCCGAAATCCAACAGGCCCGCGTAAAAGGTCCCGTCCGGGCCGCCGCCCGCCACCACGCCCATGACATCGCAAGTATAGCCGGCATTGAAGGCTACCCCATGGTCTTCGATCAACGGCCGGGCTCCGAACCACTCGCCCGTCATCGCATCCCTCTCCAGGAGCGGCGCGGCGGCATCCCCTGCGGGGGTTTGCCCGAAGCCGGCGTGCGCAAAAAAAAGGAGCGCAGCCATACAGGGCAACTTCGTGGTTTGAAAAATTCCCATCGGGGTTCGGCTCCGTTTAGCGAAGCGCCGCAAACTCCGCAACCGCGGACCCAGGGCCGAGGCCGCGAAGGGTGGGGGAGCGCGGGGCTTTGCAAACCGCGGGCCGTTTGGTTTAGTCGCCCCATGCCACGCGAAGCTTGCCTCGAGCGGAAAACATCGGAAACCGCCATCCGGATCAAACTCGGCCTCGACGGGTCGGGCGCCTCGAAAATCTCCACCGGGATCGCCTTTTTCGACCACATGCTCACGCTCTTCGCGAAGCACGGCCTCTTCGACCTCGAGGTTGAGGCGAAGGGCGATATCGAAGTCGATTACCACCACACGGTCGAGGACACCGGAATCCTGCTCGGCCAGGCGCTCACCCAGGCGCTTGGCACAAAGGAGGGCATCCGGCGCTACGGGTTCGCCTGTGTGCCGATGGACGAGGCGCTGGTGCGCTCGGTGCTGGATTTGAGCGGGCGGCCGTTCCTCGCCTACAACGCCCCCAAGGATGTCCCCGCCATCGGCTCGGCGTTTTCCTTCCAGCTCGTCGAGGAGTTCCTGCGCGCTTTCTCCGTGCACGGCGGGATGAACCTCCATGTCGATGTGCTGGCCGGGCGCGATGCGCACCACATGGCCGAGGGGATTTTCAAATCGCTGGCCCGCGCCCTCGATGGCGCGACCGGCATCGACCCGCGCGTGAAGGGCGTCCCGAGCACAAAGGGCGTTCTGTGAGCGCGCCGAAGCGCCTCGGCGTCGTCGACTACGGCAGCGGGAACCTCAGGAGCGTTTGCAAGGCGCTCGAGGCGGCCGGCGGATCGGCAGTCCTGGTGGATTGCGCGGAAAAAATGGACGGCCTCGACGCGCTGGTGGTCCCCGGCGTGGGGGCATTCGCGCACTGCGCCGGCAACCTCCGTGCCACGGGGCTCTGGGAGCCGGTGCGCGGGTGGGCGCTTTCCGGCCGGCCGTATTTGGGGATCTGCCTCGGCTACCAGTTGCTCTTTGAATCCAGCGAAGAGTCGCCCGGCGTCGAAGGCCTTGGCGTGCTGGAAGGGCGCGTGGTGCGTTTTCCCGCCGGTTCCCTAAAAGTCCCGCATATGGGCTGGAACACCTTGGAATCGACACGCGGTCCGCTTTACGGCGGCTTCCCGGCTGCCATCGCGATGTATTTCGTCCACTCCTTCTACCCGGTGCCCGCCGATACCTCGATCGTCAGCTCCACATGCCGCTACGGCGTCGAATTCGCCGCATCGGTCCAGAAGGGCGCGCTCCACGCCGTGCAATTCCACCCCGAAAAAAGCCAAGCCGCCGGCCTCGCGCTCCTCCGCAATTTCATCGCCACACTATGATCCTCCTTCCCGCCATCGACCTCATGGGCGGCGAGGTCGTCCGCCTCCGCCGCGGCCTCGCCACCGAAAAAACCGTCTACTCCCCCGACCCCGTCGGCTTCGCAAAAAAATGGGAAGCCGATGGCGCGGATTGGCTGCACCTGGTCGATTTGGACGCCGCCTTTTCCGGCGAGTCCGCCAACCTCGATGCCGTCCGCCGCATTTGTGCAGCCGTCGCCATCCCCTGTGAACTCGGCGGCGGCATGCGCAGCGCGGAAAAAATCCAAGCCGCATTCGATGCCGGCGTTTCCCGCGTGGTCCTTGGCACCAGCGCCTGCCAAATCCCCGGCTTCGTAAAGGAAATGTGCGGCCGCTTCGGGGGCGAGCGCATCGCGGTCGGCATCGACGCGAAGGACGGCCTGGTCGCCGTGAAAGGCTGGACCGAAACCACCGCCGTGAAAGCCACGGACCTCGCTTTGCAAGCCCAGCGCGACGGCGCAGGCACCATCATCCACACCGACATCGCCACCGATGGAATGCTCCAGGGCCCGAATTTCGCGGAGCTGGAAAAAATGCTCTCGATCCTGGATTGCCACCTCATCGCCAGCGGCGGCGTCTCCAGCGCCGAAGACCTCCGGCGACTTTCCAAAATGGACCGCCTCCACGGCGCCATCATCGGCAAAGCCCTCTACGACGGCCGCATCACCGGCAACCTCCGAACGATTTTGTCCTGACTCACATTAGAAATCCTTACCACTGTTCTCTGCTGTTGAGTCACTACTGTCCGGTTATAAGTCAAACAACTCCATTTGGGTGGAAAATGAGGCATCCAGATTCTGGAACTTGGTCCTGCCTCGAAAATCCGTTACCAGCTTTTAAAAGCATAGTACTCTCTTTTTTTACCTTGATGGGTATGATCCTGATATCTGAAATCCTATTGCGTCCTCTGAAGGCCAGGCTTGAAACCCTCGGTGTGGGCGAGCCCAAGTTTTGAGTGGCGGGCCGCTATTGGTGTTGCGGGGTCGATCTGGGGTAGCGAGGGTGTACCGTAAGATGATGCATCTGGTATCCTTGGCATAGTGGTTTGCGTTGTGAACGCATCGCGTTTTTTGGTTGGGCGATTAACCGCACCTGCCCAAGCGTCCGAAAAATCCCGGCACTGCCTGACTTTCTCCGCAAGGATTTCAACAGCCCGCCTCCGTTGGAAAGGGGCTATGCCTCCCCCAGTTTAAAGTCCACCATGGTTCAAGGCGCCGTTCACCGTTCTTTTGTTTCGAAAGCTCATAAAAGGTCGCGGGCGTGGCGGAAGCCGGTCAACTGGGCGGGGCGGGGGAGGTTTTTTGTGAGGGAGATTGTTTTGAAGGAGACGCCCATCGTTTCTGGATGCATGAGCATGCGGATGGCTCGGAGTTTTTTTTGGGCGGCGGGGTCGGCGGCTTTTCCGTCGAGTTCGCAGAGGATTTTTTCGGCGGCGCCGATGATGAAGTGGTGCTGGTCGGTGTAGCCGTTTAGCTCGAATCCCGCGTCCACGGCGCAGCGGGCGAGGGCGGTGAAGTCGACATGGGCTGTGATGTCTTTTTCGCCGGGGGATTCGAGGGGGTTCGTGTCGCGGCGGTGGTTTGAGAAACAGGCGAGGGTTCCGGCGGAGCGGTGCGGGGCGAGGAGTTCGGCGGATTCCATTCCGTAGTCCACGGCGAGGAGGAAGCCGGATTGCATTTTGGAGGCGATGGATTGGAGTTGTTCGCTTTGACCGGTGCGGCGCTCGGTGCGGAAGCCGTCGGGGAGGTCGGTTTTCTCGCCGGGGTCGGGGGATTTTTCGAATGCGAACTTTTCGTTTCCGGCGACGAGGAGTTCGTGCCAGCGCCCGCCTTGGGCTTCGAGGAGGTCGAAGGGCAGGGCGTCGAAGAGTTCGTTGGAAAAATGGACGCCGTGGAAGGCGGGGAGTTCGCCGGCAGAGGCGACCCAATCGACGGTGAATCCTTCAAGGGTTTGTTCCTGTTTTTTTCGTAGCGCTGCGAATGGCTCGATGATGGTGAAGCGGGGCGGTTGCGGGGTTTTTTTGCGGAACGCTTCGAGGATGTCGCGGGCGAGGGTGCCGTCGTTCGCGCCTTGCTCGACGAGGGTGAAATTTTCCGGGTGCCCGAGGATTTCGGACATTTCGAGGAATTGCCCGGCGAGGATTTCGCCGTAGGCGGGGGCGACGCTGACATTCGTGAAGAAGTCGCCGCCGCGCCCGACCGAGGCGCGACCGGAGGCGTAGTAGCCCTCGGCGGGGTCGTAGAGCGCGAGTTCCATGAAGCGCGAGAAGCGCATGGGACCGTGTGCGGCGATTTCCGCCGCGATGCGCCGCTCAAGGGCGGGTGACTTCGCGGACATAGACATTCACCTGCCCGCCGGCGCCCTTGCGGACATCCATGATTTGGAACGGGCGCTGGCTGTCGCGCGAGATGGACGAGCCGTTGGCTGGGGCGGACATGCCTTCGGGGTATTGGACGATGATTCGGACATTGTCCGTGCGCCCGCCGAAGCCAAGTGCGCGGGCTGGGGCGCGCATGACCGCACGGTCGCCACCGGCGGCGGTGACATTGAAATCGCCGCGCAGGTAAAGGCGCTCGCCGGCGGTGCCGCGGCGGGCGAGTTCCTGGATTTCGGAAACGCCGACGAGCCTGCCGCGGGGCATGCGGCCGGCATCGTAAACATTCCAAATGCGCGAACCGGCTGCGGCGATGGCTTTCGGCGGGGTGGGGGATGGCGAGGCGCCGGGCAGCGGGGTGGGGGACGAAACGGGAATCGCAACGGCGACGGGAATCGGCGGAGTGGGGGAGGGGCTCTCGACGGGAATGGCGGCGCGGACTTCGATTTCCTTGACGGCGGCAACAGCCGGCAAAACGGGAATGGGCGTGGCTGCCGGGGCTGCGGCGATTTCGTTGCTGTCCACGGCGAGGGGTTTTTCGACGCGCATGAGGCGTGCGGTTTGGAACGGGTCTTCCGTGGGTTTTTTGCCGTCCTTGCCGGTAGAGGCAAGTTTTGCCCGGCGCTGGAAGTGTTCGTGTTTCGCATCGGCATCGCGCTGGCGGGCGGCGTCCACAACGGGGAGGCCGGCGGCGACATTGAGCGACTCGGGCGGTTCGAGCGTGAAGGTGCCGTCGGCGGAGGCGGACTCGTAGCTCGGATACATGATGGAGACGGTGGTGAGCTTCACGCGCCCGTCGGGGAGGTGTGCGGCGTGGATGACGGCGGCGAGTTCGTTCTCGCGCTTGAGGTCGATGTCGAGCCCGGTGAGGAGCGTGCGGTGGAGCGCGGGGACCGAGCGTTTCGTGGCGGGGAAGATTTGCTCGATGAGGAGGTTCGGGTCGTCCTTTGATTGCGCGACGGCGACGACTCCGGAGGTAAAAAAATCGCCGCCGGTGAGTTCGTAGGAGTCGAGGATATTGAAGGTGCCAATGACATAGGGGACGAGCCCGTCGGCGGGTTTGAAATTCCTGATGTAGTTGCGCAGGAGGGTTTCGTTCGTGCGCTCGAGTTGGCGCGGGCGCATCGAGCCGTAGCGGTCGAGGAGCTGTGGGGCCCGCAGGAATTCGCCCCGCGGGGCGGCGGTGAGCTCGAAGCGTTTCGTGGGATCGATTTTCCCGAGCCGCGAGAGGACGCGGTAGCTCAGCGGCTTCTCTGGGTTTCCAAAGACATAGAAACTGCCGATCCAGCACGCGATGGCGATGCCGATGAAAATGAGGATGAGGACGGTCCAGCCGAAGAGTCCGTCATCGCTTTTTTGGCGTGCAGGGCGGACCGAGTCGTCGGGGTCCTTGAACCAGGCGCGGCTGTTCGGCGTTTCCCTGTCGGGCGGCATGGTGTCAGGCGCGCGCCGCTTCCGCCGGCTCGAACGAGGTGCCGCAGCCGCAGGAGCGGGCGGCTTGGGGATTGCGGATGCGGAAGCCGGCTCCGGAGAGCCCGTCCTCGTAGTCGAGCGCGCAACCGCGCAGGTGGTCCAGGCTTTGCGGGTCGATGAAAACGCGGGCGCCGAGGTGCTCAATGGTGGAGTCGCCTTCGCGGGGCTGCCCGATTTCCATGACATATTGGAGCCCGGCGCAACCGCCCTTCTCGACCGAGAGCCTCAACCCGCCGCCTTTTTCGGCAGCGAGATCCAGAAGCGCGCGCGCGGCGTTGTCCGTAATGCTGACCACGCTCTTTTCTTAAAAACGAAACCGTGCAAAGTCAAACGGCATGGGAAAAATCCGGTTGCTTGCCGATGAAATCGCCAGCCAGGTGGCGGCGGGCGAGGTGGTCGAGCGCCCGGCTTCGGTGGTGAAGGAACTCGTCGAAAACAGCGTGGATGCGGGCGCGCGGCGGATCTCGGTGGAATTCGCGCGCGGGGGGGCGAGGCTGGTGCGGGTGGTGGACGACGGGTGCGGGATGGACCGCGAGGATGCATTGATGAGCCTCGAGAGGCATGCGACGAGCAAGATCCGCACCGCGCAGGATTTGGCGGCGGTGGCAACGATGGGGTTTCGCGGCGAGGCGCTGCCGAGCATCGCGAGCGTCTCGCGCTTCACGATGCGGACGCGGCAAGCGGGGGCGGATTCGGGCACCGAGGTGCGCGTCGCGGGCGGCAGGCTCGAGGGCGTGGAGGAGAGCGGCTGTGCGCCGGGGACGGAAATCGAGGTCGAGTCGATTTTTTTCAATTTGCCCGCGAGGAAAAAATTCCTGCGCGGCGAGGAGACGGAGTCGGCGCGCATCGTCCACCAAATGCAATCGCTCGCGCTCGCGCATCCGGGGGTCTCTATGACGCTCGCGCGGGATGGAAGGCGGCTCTGGCAGGCGCCGTCCACCGACGACCCCGGGGTGAGGATCCGCGACCTGCTGGGGGCGGATTTTTTTGCAAGGCTGCTGGCTGTCGACGAGGTGGAGGCGAATGGCATCCGGATTGGGGGATTTATCTCGAAGCCGGGCGAGGGGCGTCCCGACCGCGAGCTGCAATTCGTGGTGCTGAACGGGCGCGTGGTGCATTGCCCGGCGGTGTTCCAGCCGCTGCGGGAGGCTTATGCGGAGGGCTTGCCGAAGGGGAGGAATCCGCTGGCGGTTTTGCGCATCGAGATGGACCCGCTGGCGTTCGACTGCAATGTGCATCCGGCGAAGCGCGAGGTGCGGCTGCATCGTCCGGACCTCGTGAGGCAGGCGGTGTATGCGGCGGCGCGCGGGGCTTTGGAGAAATTGCGCAAGCCGGCGGTGCCTGTGCGGCGGGTGGAGGTGGAGAGGGAATCGCCGCCGGCTCCCACTCCGCAACCGGCGGCGATGGCTCTCGCTCCGGCTGCGCAACGCGAAATTCCGGTGGTCGTGGCACCCCAGCCCGCCCAGGAAAACGGAATCGATTTCCGGATGGTCGGGGGGCTCGGCGGGAAGTGGATTTTGATGGAGGGCGACGATGGTCTCGTGATCGTGGACGTGCGGGCGGCTTCGGAGCGGATTCTTTTCGAGCGGCTGCGGCGCGAGTCTGCAAGCGGCTCGGCGCCGTCGCAGAGGTTGTTGTTGCCCGAGGTGGTGGAGTTGGCGGCGAAGGATGCGGTATGGATTTCGGAGAACCTTGAGCCGTTGCGGGCGGCGGGTTTTGTTGTCGAGCCGTTCGGCGGGACTTCTTTTAAAATCGAGGCGTTGCCTGCCTGCCTTGCGGGGCGGGGGGCGGCGGGGGCGCTGCTGGATGTTTGCGAAACACTTCGGGCGACAGGATTGCTCGGTGCGGGGCAGCCGGCGCTGGATGCGCTGGTGAGGTCGGTCTCGCGCATCGCGGCGCTGAATGGCTTCGACTACGAGGAGGGCGCGGCGCGGCGGCTCGTGCGGGAGTTGCTTGCCTGTGAGTTGCCGTATGCGTGCCCGCAGGGGCGACCAACGATGATCCAGTGGTCGCGCCCGGAGCTCGACCGGAAATTCGGGCGGTAGAGCGCCCGCGGGTTGCCATGGTTTTCCGGATGTGAGAGGAATTTTGCATGCCCGATTTGCGCATCGAGCCAGCGACGATGGACGACCTGCCGGAACTTTCCGGGCTGTTGAACGACCTTTTCACGCTTGAGGCGGATTTCGCACCCGATCCTGCGAAGCAATCGCGCGGGTTGCGGTTGATTTTGGAGCAGCCTTCGCGGGGGCGGATTTTCGTTTTGCGCAACGACCGGATGATCGTTGGCATGATCAACCTTTTGATCACCATCAGCACGGCGGAGGGGGGATTTGTCCTGCTCCTCGAGGACCTCGTGGTGCACCGGGACCACAGGCGGCTGGGCTACGGGTCGCGGCTCTTGCGGCATGCGGTGGGGTTCGCGCGCGAAAAAAAATTCCTGCGGATCACGCTGCTCACGCACGAGCAGGACGGGGTGCGCGGGTTTTATTTGAAACACGGGTTCTGCGAGAGCGGAATGCGGACGATGAGGCTTCTTGTGGGCGATGAAAGCTGACCCCTCTTTCGCGCGTGTGGACCTCGAGCGGGCGCGGCGGTGCGGGCGCCCGGAGACGATTCTTTGCGCGGGGAAATTGCCCTCGGAAGTGGCTTCGATCGCGGCAACCCTGCGCGCTGCGGGACAGCCTGTGCTCGCGACGCGGGCTGAGCAGGCGCACTTCGATGCGGTGGCGGCGGAGTTTCCCGATGCGGTGTGGCATTCGCGCGCGCGCTGCATCACGATCGGCAGGGACAAATCGGCGGAGGGGGGCTTCGCGGTGGGCGTGGTTTGTGCCGGCACGGCGGACCTGCCGGTCGCCGACGAGGCGGCGGTGGTCTTGGACTTTTTCGGGCGTCGCGTGGACCGGGTGGCGGATGTGGGTGTGGCTGGGCTGCACAGGCTGCTCGGCGAGGTGGACAGGCTGCGGGCGTGCGGGGTTTTGGTCGTGGTGGCGGGGATGGAGGGGACGCTGCCGAGTGTGGTGGCGGGTTTGGTGGACCGACCGTTGATTGCGGTTCCGACGAGTGTTGGATACGGGGCGAACCTCGGTGGGCTCTCGGCGCTGCTGGCGATGCTCACGAGCTGTGCGAGCCGCGTGACGGTGGTGAATATCGACAACGGGTTCGGCGCCGCGTGCGCGGCGGATGCCATCCTGCGCCTCGCGGAGGGCACGAGCGTTGGGTAGCGCGCCCGCCACGGCGTTCGTGCTCGGGGCGGGGTTGGGCACGCGGTTGCGTCCGCTCACGGATTCGCTGCCGAAGCCGCTCGTGCCGGTTTTCAACAAGCCGCTTTTGACATTTGCGTTCGACCATTTGATTGCCTCGGGCGTGGAGCGTTTTGTGGTCAACACCCACCACCGCCCCGAAGCCTATGCGCGCATTCTCGGCGAAAAAAACGGCAGGGCGGAATACCGCGGGCGCCCGGTTTTTTTCCGGCACGAACCGGTTTTGCTCGAGACCGGCGGCGGAATCAAAAACGCGCAGGACCTCATCGGCGACTCGGACTTTGTGTCCTACAACGGCGATGTGCTGGCTGCCTTCCCGCTGTCTCCGTTGCTGGCAACCCACGCGGGGTCGGGGAATATCGCAACGCTCGCGCTGAGAAGTTCCGGTGCGGAGAGGCGCGTGCAGTTCGATTCCGCCAGCGGGCGGATTACCGACTTGCGGGGAACCATTGGTGGCAGGACCGAGCCGGCTTTTCTTTTCACGGGTGTGGCGGTTTTTTCGCCGGAGATTTTTCGGCACATCGAAAAAGGTGCGATAGTTTCGGTGATCCCGGTGCTTGCGGAGTTGGTGCGCCGTGGTGCCCCGGTGGGCGGGGTGCTGGTGGATTCGGGAAGTTGGTTCGATATCGGGAACCCCCAAGCCTATCTTGCTGTCCACCGCACCATCGCGGCGGGCGGCGCGGCATTTGACTACTTGCGCTCGGATTGGATCCCGCGGGTTTCGCCAAATGCGGAGGTTTCCGGTTCGGCAAAGTTGGAGGGATGCTCGTGCGTCGGCTCCGGTGCAAGGATTGAAGCCGGTGCGGTGCTGCGCGACACGGTTGTGTGGTCCGGCGCGCGGGTGGGAGCGGGAACCACCCTTGAAAACGCCGTTGTGTCCCCGGACTGGATTTTCCAAGTTGGCGGGGAAGAAAAACCATGAGTCCCAAAATCGCCGCCCAACTTCTTGCGACAGGGCTTGTTTTTTCCATGGTTTCCTGCGCCACGAAAACTTTCGACGAATCGAACGCGCCGCATTACGCGGTGGCGGCGAAGTTCGCGCCGTTCTACCGGTTCGGTCCGATGCAACCCGGCGGCCCCGACCTTTCGCTCCGTGCCGGCGACCGGCTCCGACTGTTGCGCCGCGAGATGGGATTCAGTTTTGTGAAAATTCCCGATGGGCGGACCGGCTATGTCGCCAACGATGCGGTCAAGCCCGCGCCCGCTCCATCGCCGGCGCCCGCCCCGAAAAAGCGCGCCGCCCCAAAGCTGGCGCCATCCCCCCAGCCAACTCCCACCGCCCCCGGCGGCGGTCCGTTTCCCGAATTCCGGTTTTGAAAACACGCCGCCGAGCCGGGGCGAAAACCGGAATGGATTTTTTTCAAATTTTATCTTGCCGATTCCAGGCCGACCTGTAGTTTCACCCGTCCCGTCAGATTCCGCAGGGTGTTGAAACCACGGCATCGTGGTTTTTTTGTCCCCTTAAACCGGGACCGTCGGGAACAAAGAACAATGACCAATAGCGCCGCCAAACTTGCCTTCAAGCCGTCCCGGACCGGGGGAGTGCGGCGCGCCACGATGCGATTTTCCAAATGAGCGCCACAGTCCTTACAGCCGCAGCCGCCGCCAAGGCGAAGATCGAACTCATCAGCGACGAGGCAAAGGGCAACCAAGCCGTCCACGATGTCGTCGTCGCCCTGCAAGCCGCCCGCCGCAGCGGCACCGCTTGCACCAAGACCAAAGGCGACGTCGCCCTCTCCGGGCGCAAACCCTGGCGCCAAAAGGGCACCGGCCGTGCGCGCGCCGGATATTTTTCCAGTCCAGTCTGGGTCGGCGGCGGCGTGGCCCACGGTCCCAAGCCCCGCGATTACTCGAAGAACGTTCCCCGCGCCGTCAAGAAACTCGCATTCCGCAAAGCGCTCAGCGCGCGCATTGCCCTTGGCGATGTCCTGTTGGTCGACTCCTTCGCCGTCGCGGAGCCCAAGACGAAAAAATTCGTCGCCCTTTTGAAATCCACTTCCCCGGATTCCCGCAAGACGCTCGTGGTCTCCGAGGGATTCGACGAAACCACTTTCAAGGCGGCCCGCAACGTGCCCGCCGCCCAACTCGCCCGCGCCGCGGATGTGAACACCGAGCACCTGCTCGCGTTCGACAAAATCATCCTCACCCGCGGCGCCCTCGAAAAAATTTCCGAACGCCTCGCGCCATGAACGAAGTCCACGACCACATCGAGTCCGTCCTGCTCACCGAGAAGGCGACCATCCTCTCGGAGAAGCTCAACAAATATGTCTTCCGCGTGCGCCCGTCCGCGAACAAGCTCCAAATCAAGCGCGCCATCGAGGTGATCTTCAAAAAGAAAGTCGCCGATGTGAACACCGCCAACTTCGCCGGCAAGAAAAAGCGCGAGCGCCGCGCCGACTTCGGCCGCCGCGCGCATTGGAAAAAGGCGATCGTGACACTCAAGGAGGGCGAGAAACTCGACTTCGTCTAAGGAGACACCGACATGGCCATCAAAACTTTCAGACCCCTTACCCCCGCAGCCCGCTTCAAGGCGCTGCCCGACTTCGCCGAAATCACCAAGTCGAAGCCCGAGAAAAACCTTACCGAGCCAATCAAGCGCACTGGCGGGCGCAACAACCAGGGCCGCATTACCATGCGGCACATCGGCGGGGGCCACAAGCGCCGCTACCGCATCATCGATTTCAAGCGCAACCGCCGGGACGCCGTGGCGAATGTCATCGCCATCGAATACGATCCGAACCGCACCGCCCGCATCGCTCTTCTCCAATACCCGGATGGCGAGAAATCCTACATCCTCTGCCCCGTCGGTCTGCAAGTCGGAGCCAAAGTCAGCGCCGGCGAAAAAGCCGAGCCGAATGTCGGGAATGCGCTTCCGCTAAAATCCATCCCGCTCGGCACCCCGATTCACAATATTGAATTCATCCCGGGCCGCGGCGGCCAGATCGTCCGCAGCGCCGGTTCCGTCGCCACGCTGGCGAACCGTGAGGGCGGATTCGCACTCGTCAAGCTCGCCTCCGGCGAAATCCGCCGCATCAACGAAGACTGCTACGCCACGATCGGCCAGGTCGGGAATACCGACCACATGAATGTTTCCTCGGGCAAAGCCGGCCGCAGCCGCTGGATGGGCATCCGCCCAACAGTCCGCGGCATGGTCATGAACCCGGTCGACCACCCCATGGGCGGCGGTCAGGGCAAGAGCAAGGGCGGTGGCGGGCGCCACCATCCGGTTTCCCCGTGGGGCCAGCTCGCCAAGGGCTTCAAGACCCGCCGCAAGCACAAGCCCAGCGACACCTTCATCGTCCAGCGCCGCAACGCCAAAACCAAAGCCGCCTAATCCGCCATGTCCCGCTCACTCAAAAAAGGCCCCTATGTCGAATGGAAACTTCTCGACAAGATCGACCGCCTCAACGAATCCGGCTCCAAGAAGCCCATTAAAACCTGGTCGCGCCGCAGCACGATCACGCCGGACTTCGTCGGACACACCTTCAATGTGCACAACGGCAAGACATTCATCCCCGTCTTTGTGACCGAGAATATGGTCGGTCACAAGCTCGGCGAATTCTCGCCCACACGCATCTTCAAGAAACACGGTTCGCACACCGCAAAAGTGACGAAATAGACCATGAAGCGTGTCGCCGCGGCGGCATGTTTCCTGTCCCTGCTGCAGGCCGAAGCGCCTGCGGAGAGCGGACGACGATCTTTGACAGATTTTGAACCAGGCGCTCCGGGCGCGGGGGTGGAAATCCCCGGTCCGGACACGAATGATGTTGCCGAGTTGAAGGAGAGGCTGGTCCTCTCCCAAGCCGCGATCCGAAACCTCTCCGAAAGCCTCGCCGTCTCGAACATGCAGGGCGAAATTTTCAAGAGGCAACTGCAGGAATTCCAACTCCGCCTGGAGGGGATTGGCCTCGCCGGTCTGGAAAGCGATCCGTCCGGTCTCGAAGCCAGGCTCCTCCAAGCCATCCGGGAACTCCGCGTTTTGAAAGAACAAAACCAAGAGGCATCCCGGCAGTTGGTCTCGCTCACCGAAGCAGTGCAGGTGCTCGTCCAGTCGGCGGAAAAACTCAACCCGCAGGCACGGATGTCGGTGGAAACCGAACTCCGGAAGACCGCCGAAATCCTCGGCGCGGCGAGTGCACCCGAAGCCGGTGCAGCACCCTCGGGGCTCGGCGACGCGATGGTCCTCGAATTCAAACCGGACCTCTCGCTCATTGTTGCGAATGTCGGAAAAGTCCACGGCGTAAAAGTCGGGATGCCTTTCCGGATCATGCGCGACGGGCATCAAATCGGGAGCGCGAAGGCGGTCGATGTGCGGGAACGCATCTCGGGTGCCGTGGTTCAGGATCTCACCTCCGAAATCCCGGAGGTTGGAAAAGGCGACCTCCTCCAGGTGGACGCACGGTAAAAATCACAAAAACAAACACCATGCTGGTAAAATCGACATACAGGTATGCGAAGATCTCGGCCTTCAAGGCCCGCGAGGTCACGCGCGCCATCCAGGGCATGCCCGCCACGGATGCGCTCGACCTCCTCCGCTTCACGCCCAAGAAGGCGGCCGTCCTCATTCTCAAAACCCTCAAAAGCGCCATCGCGAACGCCGAGAACAACAATAGCCTCAATGCCTCCGACCTCGTGGTGAAAGAGGCGGTCGTCGGCGAAGGTCCCACCCTCAACCGCTTCCAGCCGAAAGCCCGCGGCAGTGCTGGTCCCATCCGCAAGCGCACCAGCCACATCAAGGTCGTGTTGACCGACGAGATCGAAATTGTCCGCCGCGAGGACAAACCCAAAAAGAAGAAAAAAACCTCCGCCAAAAAACCGGCGGCCAAAAAGACCAACGCCAAGGCAAAGGACAAACCCGCCGCCGAAGCCGAAACCGCCGCACCCGCCGCGGAAACCAAGGAATAAACCATGGGACAAAAAGTCAACCCGATCGGCTTCCGCCTCCCCGTCACCCGCGACTGGGGATCGCGCTGGTATGCCTCCCGCAAGGATTTCGCCGATTACCTCATCGCCGACGACCGCATCCGCACGGCCCTCAAGAAAAAACTCAAGCAGGCCGCCATTTCCCGCATCGTCATCGAGCGCGCCTGGAACAGCGTCCGCGTCACGATCCACACCGCGCGCCCGGGTGTTGTCATCGGCCGCCGCGGCCAGGAAATCGAAAACCTCACCAAGGAAGTCAGCGACCTTGCCGATGGCAAGCAGGTCAAGATCGACATCGTGGAGATCAAAAATCCCGACCTCGACGCCCAACTCGTTGCCGAGAATGTGGCCTCGCAGCTCGAGCGCCGCATTTCCTTCCGCCGCGCAATGAAGCGCGCCGTCCAGATCACCATGGAACAAGGCGCACTCGGGATCAAAATCCGCTGCGCCGGCCGCTTGGGTGGCGCCGAAATCGCCCGCACCGAGCGTTACCACGAAGGCAAAGTCCCCCTTCACACGCTCCGCACCCCGATCGACTACGGGTTTGCAGAAGCCGAAACCGTCGCCGGCAAAATCGGCGTCAAGTGCTGGATCTGCAAAAAGGAAGTCGTCGAGGAAACCAAATCCAACGAACCCGCCCCCGCCGCGGAAACACAAGCCGCTGCGCCGAGCCTTGCCGCCGTCTCGGACGCCTGAACGAAACCGGAGCCAACGACAAAGAGGATAAGCCATGCCATTGATGCCCAAACGCGTGAAGTATCGGAAGTCCCAGCGAGGATCCCGCAAGGGCTTCGCTTCGCGCAACACCAAAATCGACTTCGGCGAATTCGGCCTCCAGACCTTGGAGCGCGCTTGGATCACGAACACCCAGATCGAGGCCGCCCGCGTCGCCCTCACCCGCAACATGAAGCGCAAGGGTAAACTCTGGATCCGAATTTTCCCGGACAAATCCGTTACCGCCCGCCCGCCCGAAACCCGAATGGGCAAAGGCAAAGGCCAGCCCGAGTATTGGGTGGCCGTCGTCCGCCCGGGGAATATCCTTTTCGAGTTGGACGGCATCTCCGAGACCGTCGCCCGCGAGTCCCTTCGCCTCGCCGCGAACAAACTCCCGGTCCGCACCCGCTTCCTCACCCGCCACCACGCCGCCTGACATGAAAATCGACGAAATCAAGGAATTGACGGCAAAGGAACTCCTCACCCGCAAGCGCGAACTCCGCGAGGAAATTTTCAACCTCCGCGTCCAGCAGCAGAGCGGGCAACTCGAGCGCCCGCACATGCTCCGCGCCGCCCGCCGCAATGTCGCCCGCATCGAAACCGTCCTCAGCCGCAAAACGGCGCAGCAGAAAGCCAAGTAAATGGAACAGACAGAAACTCCCGCAGCCGTTTCCCGCGACCGCGCCCTCCGCAAGGTGCGCGTTGGCGAGGTCGTCTCCGACAAGATGGACAAAACCATCGTTGTCCGCACGATCACCCGCGTCCCGCACCCGAAGTTCGGCAAAATCACCAAGCATGTTGCGAAATTCCATGCCCACGACGAAAAAAACGAGGCCAAGCTCGGTGACCGCGTGAGCATCATGGAAACCCGCCCGCTCAGCCGCACCAAGCGCTGGCGCCTTCTCGAAGTCCTCAAACACTAACGCGCCATGATTCAAATCCGCTCACGCCTCGATGTCGCCGACAACACCGGCGCCCGCATGGCCACCATGATCGGCGTCATCGGCAAAGCTACGCCCACAGCGGCTATCGGCGATGTCATTACCGCAAATGTCAAGGAGGCTTCCACCGGCGGCACCGTCAAGAAGGGCGATGTCGTCCGCGCCGTGGTCGTCCGCACCAAGCAGCCCGTTCGCCGCGAGGACGGCTCCGCGCTGCGCTTCGATAGCAACGCAATCGTCATCATTGACAAGGACATGAACCCCCGCGGCACCCGCATTTTCGGCCCCGTGGCCCGCGAACTCCGCGAGAAGAATTTCATGAAGATCATCTCGCTCGCACCCGAAGTCCTATGAGCAAGCCCAAGTTCCATGTCCGCCGCGGCGACACCGTTCAGGTCATTTCCGGGAACCACCGCGGAGCCACCGGCAAGATCCTCGAGGTCCGCGCCGCGAAGTCGCAGGTCGTCATCGAGGGCGTGCGCATGGTGAAAAAGCACCAGCGCAAGAGCCAGCAGCACCCGAACGGCGCCATCATCGAGCGCGAGGGACCCGTCCACATTTCGAATGTCAAGCTCCTCGAGAAGGCCGATACCGGCACCAAGTCAAAGAAAGCCGCCTGACCATGAGCCAAGAACCCGAACTCCTCACCGATTACAAAACCCGCGTCCTTGCCGCGCTCAAGGAGAAGCACGGCTACCAAAACCCTCACCAGGTTCCCAAGGTCGCCAAGGTCGTCGTCAATACCTGCATCGGATCTGCGCAGGACACCAAGGAAGCGCTCGAAATCGCCAAGTCCGAACTCGCCACGATCACCGGCCAGCGCCCGGTCGTCACCTCGTCGAAAAAAGCGATTTCGAACTTCAAGCTCCGCCAGGATCAAGCCATCGGCGCGAAGGTCACCCTCCGCGGCCGCATCATGTATGAGTTCCTCGAGCGCTTGATCAAAACCGCCCTGCCCCGCATCCGCGACTTCCGCGGCGTCTCGCCCCGCGCGTTCGACGGCAATGGCAACTACACCCTCGGGATTTCCGACCAGTCGATCTTCCCCGAGATCGAACTCGACCGCATCAAGAAGAACATCGGTTTCGATGTCACCATCGTCACCACCGCCCGCACGAACGCCGAAGCCAAGTCGCTCCTTGGCGAACTCGGAATGCCCTTCACCGACAAGGCGAAGAAGCCCGTGCGCAAGGCCGAAGCCGCCGCCTGACCCACACTCCATGAACGATCCCATTGCCGACATGCTCACCCGCCTCCGGAACGCCACCTCTGCCGGCCAGCAGTCCCTCACCATTCCCTATTCGAAGCTCAAGAGCGACCTTGCCGGTATCCTCAAAAAGGAAGGCTACATTAAGGACTCCGCCCTCGAGACCGTCGAGGGCCGCCAGCAAATCCGCATCCAGACGAAATTCGTCAACAAAACCAGCGCCATCTCCGGCCTCAAGCGCATCAGCCGCCCGGGCCTCCGCCGCTATGTGGGCGCCCGCGAGATCCCCCGCGTCCTTGGCGGAATGGGCATCGCCGTCCTTTCCACCCCGCGTGGCATCCTCAGCGGCCACGAGGCGCGCAAACAAAACATCGGCGGGGAACTCCTCGCCTACATCTGGTAAGCCATGTCACGAATCGGCAAAAAACCCATTAGTATCCCGCCCAAGGTCAAAGTGTCCGTCGGAGCCACGGGCGGCGTCACCGTCGAGGGGCCCAAGGGCAAGCTCGAGTGGACCCTCCCGTCCAGCATCGCAGCCAAGGTCGAAGGCGAAACCCTTTCGCTGGACCGCAAGGGCGGCGAGCGCGAAGACAAGGCGCTCCACGGTCTCTCCCGCGCACTGCTCGCGAACATGGTCACTGGCGTTACCAACGGCTTCCGCCGCGACATGGAAATCCATGGCGTCGGTTTCAAGGCCGCCGTCCAAGGCAAGGTTCTCAACCTCAGCCTCGGCAAGTCCCACCCCATCCTCTTCCAAATCCCCGAAGGCGTGAAAATCACCGTGGCAGAAAACACGAAGATCGCCATCGAGGGCATCGACAACCAAATCGTCGGCCAGTGCGCCGCGAACATCCGCGCCTTCTACCCGCCGGAGCCCTACAAGGGCAAAGGCGTGCGCTTTGCCGGCGAACAACTGCGCCGCAAGGAAGGCAAAACCGTCCAATAACCATGTCCGCCACCGACAAACGCCAACTCCGCCACGCCCGCCTTCGCAAGAAACTCGCCGGCACGCCCGCCCGCCCTCGCCTTGCCGTCCATTTCTCCGGACGCCACATCACCGCGCAGGTCATTGACGACTCCGCCGGCAAGACACTCGTCTCCGTCCACACCACCGAGGCGGAACTCCGCGCGAAACCCGGGGTGCGCGCGAATGTCGCCACCGCCACCGAGGTCGGCAAACTCGTTGCCCAGCGTGGCTCCGAGAAGAAAATCAAGGCAGTCGTTTTCGACCGCGGCGGCTACAAATACCACGGCAAGGTCAAGGCCCTCGCCGACGCCGCCCGCGAAGGCGGCTTCCAATTCTAAGAAAGACCAGACCCATGCCTCCTAAAGCCAAAAAAGACCGCCCGCCCCGCCAAGACACGCCGCGCGAGCCCAAGGAAACCACCGAAAAAGTCGTTTTCATCAACCGCTGCGCTAAGGTCGTCAAGGGCGGCCGCCGCTTCAGCTTCAGCGCCCTCATTGTTTCGGGCGACCAGAAAGGCAAAGTCGGCGTCGGCTTTGGAAAAGCCAACGAGGTCAGCGAAGCGATCCGCAAGGCGACCGATGCCTCGAAGAAGCGCATGGTCAAGGTGGCTGTCCAAGAAAACACGATTCCCCACATGGTGACCGGCGAGTTCGGCGGTGGGCGCGTCCTGCTCCGCCCCGCCTCGCCGGGCACAGGTGTCATTGCCGGCGGCGGCGTCCGCGCCGTCCTCGAAGCCGTGGGTATCCGCGACATCCTTGCGAAATCGCTCGGCTCGAGCAACCACGCGAATGTCGTCCATGCCACGATCGACGCCCTGCGCCAACTCCGCCCGCGCGAGGAAATCTTCCGCCTCCGCGGAAAAACGATCCGCACGAAACCGGCCGCCGAAGCCGCAGCCCCCGCCCCGGCGCCCGAACCCGCAGCCGCTTGATATGAGACTCCACACCATCAAACCCAACCCCGGCGCGAAGCACCGCCGCAAGCGCCTCGGCATCGGCGAAAGCTCCGGCAAGGGAAAGACCTCCGGCAAGGGCCACAAGGGCCAGAAAGCCCGTTCCGGCGGTTCGATCCGCCCGGGTTTCGAAGGCGGCCAGATGCCGATTTTCCGCCGCCTGCCCAAGCGCGGCTTCAACAACAAGGACTTCAAAACATTCTACGGCGTCGTGAACCTCGACTCGCTGGAGAAGCTGTTCGCCGCCGGCGACACCGTCACCGAGGACGCCCTCCGCAAGCTCGGCCTCGTGAAAGGCCGCTTCGACGGGATCAAAATCCTCGGGCGTGGGGAAATCACGAAATCCCTCACCGTCGAAGTGGACGAAGTGAGCGCTTCCGCCCGCGAGAAAATCGAGAAGGCCGGCGGCAAGGTCCTCATCCCGAAAGCGGACGCCGCCTAATGGCTGACGCCACGGCTCCCACCCGGCTTCCCCTGTTGAGTCCGCGATGATCACCGCCTTCGCGAACATTTTCAAAATTCCGGAACTCCGGGCGCGCGTCCTCTTCACCCTCGCGGCGATCGTCATCGTCCGCGCCGGGTCCTCGATTGCCACCCCGGGAGTCAACGCCGAGGTCTTGCGACAATGGTTCATCGACACCGCCGACGCAGCCGCCGCCGGCGGTGTGGCCGCGCTCTTCAACCTCTTCAGTGGCGGTGCGCTCTCGAACTGCGCGATTTTTTCGCTCGGCGTCATGCCGTTCATCAGCGCCTCGATCATCATGCAGCTCCTCACCGCGGTAGTCCCCCGCCTCGGCAAGCTTTCCCGCGAAGACGGCGGGCGGCAGAAGATCATGCAATACACCCGGTATGCCACGATCGGGCTTTGCATTTTCCAGGCCTACCTCCTCGCAAAATCCTTCGAGAACCCGCAGGGGAACCCGTTCCTCCCAGGCATCATGGACACCATCAACAAAATCGGTCTCCCGCTCGTTTCCACTCCGGGTCTCGGGTTCCAGTTGTTGACGATTGTCACCATGACCGCTGGCACGCTGCTCCTCATGTGGCTCGGAGACCAGATCACCGAGCGCGGCATCGGTAATGGTATGTCGATCATCATCACGGTGGGCATCCTCGCGCAGTTGCCGGCCGGTCTCATCCAGGCTTGGCGCACATTTGTTCCCGCTGCCGAAGGCGCGCAGAGCGCCGTGAGCCCGGTGGTGCTGGTCTTGATGATCGGGTTCCTGATTTTCGTCATAGCGGCTGTGATCGCAGTCACGCAGGCGCAAAGGAAAATCAGCGTGCAATATGCCAAGCGCGTCGTCGGCCGGAAGGTCTACGGCGGGCAGACCCAATACATGCCGCTCAAGGTCAATTACGCCGGCGTCATGCCCATCATCTTCGCCCAAGCGATCCTCCTTTTCCCCTCCACGATCCTTAACATGGCATTCCCCGGCGTGGGCTGGGCCCAGGACCTTTCGAACCTCCTGACCTACGGTTGGCTCCACTATGTGCTCTACGCCGCGATGATTTTCTTCTTCAGCTATTTTTGGGTCGCCACGCAATTCCAGCCGGTCCAGATCGCGGACGACTTGAAAAAATACGGCGGCTTCATTCCTGGCGTGCGCCCCGGCAAGCCGACGGCGGACTTCCTCGACTACACCATGACGCGCCTGACTTTCGCCGGTGCGATTTTCCTGACCGCCATTGCGGTGCTTCCGCAGTTGCTCAGCCAGAGCCTGCAGGTGCCCTACATGACCTCGCAATTCTTCGGCGGCACCGGCCTCCTCATCATCGTCGGCGTCGTGCTCGACACCATGCGCCAAGTGGAAACCCACCTGCTCCAGCGCCACTACGACGGCTTCCTCCGCAAGGGTCGCATCCGCAGCGCGCAGGAGTCGCGCTCGCGGCTCAGCTCCGCCACCGCTATCAGCGACCAGACCCTCGTTTGGCTCTATGTGGGCCTCGGCATCCTCGTCATCGCAGGGGTGACCATTTATTTCGCGTCGCAACTCTAAGCGACCGCTCCGCCGCTTGAATATCTCCGCAGCACTTCCCGGCACCACCGCCCCCACGACGCGCCACTTGCCGTGATCCCAATCAAGCGACCCCACGAGATCCAAAAAATGCGCGACGCCTGCCGCACGGCGTCCGACATCCTGCAGGAACTCGCCGCAATGATCGAGCCGGGCATCACCACCGGCGAGGTCGACCACCGCGCCGCGCAGCTCATGTCCCGCGCGGGGGTCCGCAGCGCATTCCTTGGCTACAAAAAATTCCCCGGCCACATTTGCATCAGCCTGAACGAGGAGGTCGTCCACGGCATCGGCGGCCCGCGCACCATCGCCTACGGCGACATCGTCAAAATGGATGTCGGCATCATCCGGGACGGATGGGTGGGGGACAATGCCACCTCGGTCGCCGTCGGCATCATCGACCCCGCCGTCGAGCGCCTGCTCACGGTCACGGAAGCGATCCTCGAAGGCGCCGTGGCCCTCGCGCGCCCTGGCACCCGCATCGGCGAGATCTCGAATTTTGTGCAAACGGAAGCGGAGTCGAACGGCTTCAGCGTCGTCCGCGAATTCGTCGGCCACGGCGTCGGCCGCAGGCTCCACGAGGACCCGCAAATCCCGAATTTCGGCAAGCGCTCCGAGGGTCCGAAAATCAAGCCCGGCATGACGCTTGCCATCGAGCCGATGGTCAACATGGGAACGGAAAAAGTCCGCATCCTGCCGGACAAGTGGACCGCCGTCACCGCCGACGGGCTGCCCTCCGCCCATTTCGAGCACACCATTCTCGTCACCGAAAACGAACCGGAAGTATTGACATGGCCCGCAAAGACGCTATCGAAGTGAGTGGCAAGGTCGTTGAACTGCTTCCGAACACCATGTTTCGGGTCGAGCTTGACAACGGCCACCGCATCCTTGCCCACATCTCCGGAAAAATGCGATTGCACTTCATTCGCATCCTCCCCGGGGACCGGGTTATGTTGGAAATGTCGCCCTACGACTTGACGAAGGGCCGCATCACCTACCGGCAGAAGGAATCGTCGCCACCACTACAAACCACCAAGCCATGAAAGTCCGAGCATCCGTCAAACGCCTCTGCGAATCGTGCAAAATTGTGCGCCGCCAGAATGTCATCCGCGTGGTCTGCAAAAACCCGCGCCACAAACAAAAACAGGGCTGAAAAACGCCCCCGACCCAACCACACACCACACCATGCCACGCTTACTTGGAATCGACATCCCCGGCGACAAACGCATCGAAGCCTCGCTGCCCTACATTTACGGAATGGGGCCCAGCAACACCAAAAAAGTCCTCGAGCAGGCGAACATCGATCCGAATGTCCGCGCCAAAAACCTCACGCCGGAGCAACTGAACGCCATCATCCACGCGATCCACGCGAACCAGATTCCCGTCGAGGGCGACCTCCGCCGCGAAGTCCAGGGCAACCTCAAGCGCCTCCAGGCGATCAATTGCTACCGCGGCATCCGCCACCGCCGCGGCCTGCCCGTCCGCGGGCAGCGCACATCAACCAACGCCCGCACACGCAAGGGCCCCCGCAAGACCGTCGGCGTCCAGCGCAACCCGGATGCCAAGGCTGGCAAAGTCTAACCAAGGAAAAGTATGAGCGAAGAAAACCAGACACCCTCCGAAACCCCGGCAACACCGGCACCCGAAGCCGCAGCGCCCGCGGCACCCGCCGCCGAGGCCGCGCCTGCAAAGAAGGCCCCGGCAAAGAAAGCCCCGAAAGCGAAGAAGGGCGCCGCCGGCGAAGCCGCCCCCGCAGCCGCTGCCGGAGCCCCTTCCGCCGCCAGCATCTCGCTCGATGACACCATCGAACCCATCAAGATCGTCAAGGCTAAGGGTGCGAAAAACATTTCCCACGGCATCGCGCATGTCCAAGCCAGCTTCAACAACACGATCGTGAGCATCACCGACCTCCGCGGCGCCGTCATCGGATGGTCCAGCGCCGGCAAGTGCGGTTTCAAGGGCTCGCGCAAAAGCACCGCCTACGCCGCCCAGCTCGTTGCGCAGGATGCCTGCCGCCAAGCCATGGGGCATGGCCTCAAGGAAGTCGAAGTCCGCGTGAAGGGACCCGGCTCCGGCCGCGAATCCGCTGTCCGCGCCATGCAGGCCATCGGGCTCGATGTGACCGTCATCCGCGATGTCACCCCCATCCCGCACAACGGCTGCCGCCCGCCCAAACAACGCCGCGTCTGACGACCACGAAACTTAAAACTTAAAACTTACAAACTTAAAACTTCCCATGGCACGCTACACCGGACCCAAAACCAAAGTCAGCCGCCGCTACGGCGTCCTCATCTCCGGATCGCCCCGCGCGTTCGAGAACAAAAACTACCCGCCCGGAATGCACGGCCCCAAGGGCTCCCGCCGCAAGCAGAGCGATTACGCCACCGCGCTCGCCGAGAAACAAAAACTCCGCCACCAGTATGGCGTCCTCGAGCGCCAGTTCCGCCGCTACTTTGAGATCGCCAGCCGCCGCCGCGGCGTCACGGGCGAAATCCTCCTCCAGCTCCTCGAGACCCGCCTCGACAATGTCGTCCACAAAATGGGCTTTTCGAAAACCCTCCGCGGCGCCCGCCAGATGGTCGGCCACGGGCATGTCACCGTGAACGGCCGCAAGACAAACATCTCCTCGATGAACCTCCGCGCCGGCGACAAAGTGGCCGTCAAGGGTTCCGACAAATCCAACCGCCTCGCGCGCCGCGGGCTTGAACTCACCCAGATCGTGACGGTCCCCGACTGGCTCCTCGTCGACAAGGACAACCTCAGCGGCACCGTCGTCCGCATCCCGACCCGCGAGGAAATCAACCCCATCGTCAACGAGCAGCTCGTCGTCGAACTTTACGCCCGCTGATTTGGCCGCACGCAGCAGAAATCCCCGCCCTGGCCACGCCGTAGCGCAAATTTCCCCTTGCGGAGGCGCCGCCGTTGGCCGCATGGTGAGGGTGATGTTTTTGAAGTCCGCTTTTTCCATGGCACTTGTTTTCGTTCGATGCTGAGCATCGGTTTTCCAGGCGGGTCCGCGCGGCGCCCGCATTTCGCAGGGGGGCACGGCCATTAACATCCGAGATATCCGGATCAACGAGCGCATCCGCGCCCGCGAAGTGCGCGTGATCGTCGCCGCCACCAATGAGCAAGTCGGTGTCATGCGCCTGGACGAGGCCATCCGCCGCGCGCGCTCCATGGGTCTTGACCTCGTCGAGATCGCGCCCAATGCCCAGCCGCCCGTCTGCCGCATCGTCGATTTCGGGAAATTCCGCTATGACCTTTCCAAGCAGGAGAAGGAGAAAAAGCACACCGCCGGCAAGGTGAAGGAAATCAAGTTCCGCGTGAACATCGACGCCCACGACTACCTCACCAAAATCCGCCACGCCGAGGATTTCCTCGACAAGGGGAACAAGGTGAAAGTCCAGCTCCAGTTCCGCGGGCGCGAGATGGCCCACAAGGAACTCGGCCTCCAGGTCGTCCAGCGCGTGCGCGACGACCTCTCCGGCATGGCCCATGTGGACATGGAGCCCAAGCTCGTCGGCCGCGCCATCGGCATGACGCTCAGCCCGCTCCCCGCCAACAAGCGCCACCGCAAGTTCTCCAAACACGGCGAAATCCTCGAGCCCGAGCCGAAGCACGACGACCACGATCCGGCCGACGCCGATGACGCCGAAGCCAACTGACCGCCGGCTTTTCCTTTTCGACATCGACGGCACGCTCATCACCTCCGGCGGGGCGGGCGAAGGCGCGCTGAAGGACGCGATGAAATCCCGCTTCGGCGTGGAAGAAGACCTCGAAGGAATTGTCCTCGCCGGTTCCACCGACGCGCGCATCGCCGCCGAACTCCTCGGCAAAGCGGGCATCGCCCACACGCCCGAAAACGCCGCCGCGTTGCTCGACGAATACCTGCACCACCTTCCCAGCCGCCTCGCGAACCACAACGGCCGCATCCTGCCCGGCATCGTCGAACTCCTCGAAGCCCTCGCCGCCCGCCCCGATTGCGTGCTGGCGCTTTTGACCGGCAATGTCGTCCGCGGCGCCGAGATCAAGCTCACGCACTTCGGTGTTTGGCACCATTTTGAATTCGGTGCGTTTTCGGACGACCACCACGACCGCAACGAACTCGGCAAATTCGCCCGCGCCCGTGCCACCGACCGCCACGGCATCGAATTCCCGCCCGAAAAAATCTATGTGATCGGCGACACACCCCGCGACATCGAGTGCGGCCGCGCCATCGGCGCCCGCACGGTTGCGATTGCCACGGGCATCTACGGCGAAGAAGCGCTGGCCGGGCACAGGCCCGACTTCTTGTTCAAGGATTTCTCAGAAACCGAATCCATTATCGCCGCGTTGTTCGAATGATTTGAGGCTCGCGGGGTGGTGTGGGGATTTGGGAGTGTGGCCATGTGATTCCCCAATACAACGATCATGCGGCCAATGAGCGGACCTACCTGGCTTGGGTGAGGACAGGGATTTCGATCATCGCGTTCGGTTTTGTTTTGGAGAGGTTCACACTGTTTTTGCACACCGTTTCGGAATCATTCGGCGGCAAGATGTCTCAGGCAGTGTCGCACGGGGGTAGGGAGGCGGGTCTGGCGATGGTTCTGGCCGGGCTCGCGGCGCTGGTGCTGGCGACCTGGAGGTTCGCTGCGACCTCGCGGAAAATTTCCAGCCAGCAACCGGTGGCGTATGACGGTCGTGCGGTTTTGGTGCTAGGCGGGGTGGTGATCGCGCTGGCGCTGGCGCTCGTTTATTTCGTCGTGCGGCCGATGATGGCGGGATGAGCGCGGGGAAAAACACAAGGGCGGCGCTGGCGCTGGCGGCGCTGGGCGTGGTTTTCGGGGATATCGGGACGAGCCCGCTGTATGCCTTCCAAACGGCCATCGCCATCGCGGGGGCGGATGCGGCGCTGGGCGTGGCTTCGCTGGTGCTGTGGACGCTCTTTCTAGTGGTGGCGGTGAAATATGTGATGCTCGTGATGCGGGCGGACTATAACGGCTCGGGCGGGATTCTTGCACTGATGGCGCTGGCGTTTGGCGCCAGGCCTTCGCCGAAGGTGGACCGGGGATTCCTGGCGGTGTTGATGGTTTTCGGCGCGGCGTTGTTGTTCGGCGACGGGGCGATCACGCCGGCGGTGTCGGTTTTGAGCGCGGTGGAGGGGCTCGAAACGGTGAATGCGGGGTGGGGGAGGTTCGCCCTGCCGCTGGCGGTGGGGATTTTGGCGGCGCTGTTCCTCTCGCAGGGTTTCGGAACGAAGCGGCTGGGTGGATTGTTCGGGCCGGTGATGCTGGTTTGGTTCGCGGTGCTGGCGGTGCTCGGGGTGTGGCAGGTGGTTTTGGAACCCGGCGTGCTGGTGGCGTTGAGCCCGCTTTATGCCGCCGAGGTTTTGTGGAATGGCGGCTGGGGCGCGTGGGCGCTGGTGGGCGCGGTGGTGCTGGCGGTGACGGGCGCGGAGGCGCTGTATGCGGACCTCGGGCATTTCGGGAGGGACCCGATCGTGCGCGCTTGGAGGTGGGTGGTTTTTCCGTCGCTGGTGCTCAACTACCTCGGCCAGGCGGCGCTGGTGCGGCGGATGCCGGAGGCGGCACTGGATTCGAATTTGTTTTTCCTGCTCTTGCCGGACCCTTCGCTGCGAGCGGCGCTGGTGGCGCTGGCCACGCTGGCGACGGTGATTGCGTCGCAGGCCTTGATCAGCGGGGTGTTCTCGCTCGCGAGCCAGGCGATGGATTTGGGCTACCTGCCGAGGCTGTATGTGAAGCATACGGATGTGGAATCGCGCGGGCAGGTTTTCATCCCGGTGGTGAATGCGGTGCTGGCGTTCCTTTGCATCATGCTGGTGCTGGGTTTCCGCACGGGCGATGCGCTTGCGGGCGCGTATGGGATCGCGGTGACGGGGGCGATGGCTTCGACCTCGGTGGCGTTTGTTTATGTGATGGTGGCGCGCCGCGGGCTTGCGCCCTGGAAGGGCGGGCTGCTGTTGGCGGGGTTGTTGTGCCTCGACCTGCCGCTTTTCGGCGCGTGCCTGACGAAAATCGCGGATGGCGGGATCGTGCCGCTGGCGATCGCGGGGCTCGTGGGCACCATGCTGTTGGTGTGGAGGAAGGGGCGCGACCTGGTGCGCCAAGCGCTCGACCTGCCCTCGGCCTCGCTCGAAAAGCTCGAGGGGGTTTTGACCGATGGCTCGACGATGAGGATTCCGGGGGCGCAGGTTTTCGTGGTGAGGCTGCTGGAGCCGGCCTACGCGGCGGCGAGGATTTTTGAGCAACGCCGGCGCACGCATGCGCTGCCGGAGACCGTGGTGGTGCTGCTGCTGGACTCCTCGTGGGCGAAGCCGTTCGCGCCGGCCGACAACATCCGCGTGCAAAAAATGCGCGGCGGGCTCAGCGTGGTGACCGCCGACCACGGCTACATGGCCGAGCCGGATGTGCCGCTCATCATGCGGCGCGCCGTGGAGGAAGGCGGGCTCGAGCTGGACCAGAGGGAGTGCTTCTACATCATCGCTCAGGAATTGTTGATGACTGCGCCAAGGAAGTTGATGCGGCGCTGGGAGCGTATGCTCTTCGATTTCCTTGCCAGGAACACGCTGCCGGGCCCCGACTACCTGGGAATCCCGGTCGAGCGGCTGATTGTTTACAATTGGATGTTGCGAATCAACGCCGGCGGCTGAAACGACGGCGGCGTGGGCGGTGGCCTTGTTGGGAGGCTCCTGAATTCGGCGGGGTGTCGCGTGGAATGGGCGCCGGAGCGGGCTTGGGCTCGAAGCCTTTCAGTGTGAGGCGTTCGATTCGTTGGCCGATGAAGCGTTCGATGGCGGCGAGTTTTTTGAAGTCCTCGCGGGAAATGAGTGTGAAGGCATCACCGCTGCGGCTGGCGCGGCCGGTGCGGCCGATCCGGTGGACATAATCCTCGGGGTGCTGGGGGATGTCGTAGTTGATGACATGGCTGACTCCGGCGATGTCGATTCCGCGGGCGGCGATGTCCGTTGCCACCATGACCTCGTATTTCCCGGATTTGAATCCCTGGAGGGCTTCGATGCGCTGGTTTTGCGAGCGGTTGGCGTGGAGGACCGCTACGGAGTGGTTTTGCGCACGGAGTTTTTTTGCGATTTTGTCGGCGCCGTGTTTGGTGCGGCTGAAGATGATGGCGCTTTCAAAATCGAGTTCGCCGAGGAGGGCGAGCAGAAGGTCGAACTTGGCGGCCGGCTCGACCTGGTAAACACCGTGACGCACAAGCGAGGCGACCGACCGGGATGCTCCGACCTCGATCTTCACGGGATCGCGGAGCGCCCAGTTGGCGAGGTCCGCGATTTCCGGCGGGAGGGTGGCCGAGAAGAAAAGGGTCTGACGATTTTTCGGACACTTCGCGATGATGCGTTTCATGGGGGCGAGGAAGCCGACATCGAGCATGCGGTCCACTTCGTCGAGGACGAGGATCTCAATCGCGTCCAGACGCACCGTGCCTTGTTGCATGTGATCCTCCAAGCGGCCGGGTGTGGCGACGAGGACATCCACGCCTTCCTTAAGCGCGGTGCGCTGGGCTCCATAGCCGACACCGCCGAACACGGCGCCGATGCGGAGATTTGTGAATCTGGAGAAATCGCGCAGGGCGGTTTCCACCTGCATCGCGAGTTCGCGGGTGGGTTCGAGAATCAGGCAGCGGCACTTTCCATGTGAATCGAGCCTTTGCAAAAGAGGGAGAGCGAACGCGGCGGTCTTGCCTGTGCCGGTTTGCGCTGAGGCGACGACATCGCGGCCTTCGAGGGCGGGCGGGATGGCGCGGAGTTGGATCGGTGTGGGGTCGCCGTAGCCCATGGATTGGACCCCCTGCAGGATGTGCTTGGCGAGCCCAAGCTTCGAGAATGGCATAACCGCGCACGCTGGGGCCGGGCACCGGTCTTGTCAAACCGGGCAGAGAAGGGATTTTTCGTTGGGAAGTTCCACTGCGGCGCGTTTGAATCCTGCAATGCCTAACGACCTGACACCCACTGCGGCGGATTTGGCGCCGATCATGAAGGATTCCGAGGCGATCGTGTCGCAGGTCTCGCCGGTTGTTTTTGCCGTCGTCGTTTTTATTGCCGTTTTGGTGAACCATGCGTTGTTCACCGAGGCGGTGTCGTATTGGCACCGGAGCGTGACGATGCCGCTGCTGAAGACAAAACGATGGTTGCTTGGGCGCCTGGCAATTTACCTGTCTTTTTTCGCGATGGTGGTCTCGCACCTGGTCGAAATCGGCCTTTGGGGGTATGCGCTGGTCTGGGCGGGGTTCCTGCCAACGGTCGCGGAGGCGGTGTATTTCAGCGGGAGCACCTACACGACCCTGGGCTATGGCACGGACCCGCTGCCCGGGGCGTCGAATGCGATCACCGTGGTGATTGCGCTCTCCGGGATGTTTTCGATCGCATGGACGACCTCGGCGTTGATGTCGATGCTCCGCGATGCGCGGCCGGAGGTGATGGGGTTGGGGAGGAATTGACGCTGGCAAAAACCCCCATGGCGGCGGGGAGCGGGCAAGGGGATGCCTACGGCCTTGGCGCGGTGTTCCGGGCGGACCCGTTTTCCTGGTGGAGCCAGCCGGGGAGTTGAATCTCCACGCGGGCCCGCAGGCGGCCGAGCAGGCTGTAGAGGCCGAAGAATGTGCGGTTCACATAGACCGTGTCGGGGGACCCCCTTTGGCCCCGCATCGTGCGGAGGTGGTCTGCCCGGCGGTTCTCTTCGCCGAGGTCGTAGATCGCCTGGAGGAATTCCGGGTCGCCGAAATCGAAGGTCCCCGTCCGGAAGGGCCTGGCCAGGAGTTCCAGCCATGCCATGCAGAGCGTGGTGATGGTCGAGATTTCCTTTGGGCCGTCGGAGGGGAGGATCACATCCAGGCCGCGCAGGGCTTCCTGCAACAGGGCGGGGTCGCGCTCCATGCGGGGGTCGAGGAAGCGGAATTGCTTGCGGTAAAAATCCCCAGAAATCCGTTTGGTGCAGCCGAAGTCGAGCACCCAGAGTTCGCCGCCCTTGACGAGGAAATTGCCGGGGTGCGGGTCGGCATGGAAGAGCATGAGGCCGTGGACCTGGTGGGAATAAAAATCCCAGAGTGCCTGGCCGATCCGGTCCCGCTCCCGTTGGCTGGCTTCCCCTTCGGCGAAACGGTCGAGGGGCATGCCATCCACCCAGTCGGATGTGAGGATCCTGCCGGTGGAAAATTCGGGATGGTAGCCGGGAAAGCGGACCCCCGCGAGGTGGGACGAGGCGGCCGCCAATTCCACGGAACGCTCCAGTTCGTGCCGGTAGTTCGTCTCCTCCAGCAGGCGGGCTTCCACTTCGCGGAAGTAGGATTCCACATCCGCCTCGCGGAGCCCAAGGATCCGCAGGGCGATCGGCTTCACGATGGCAAGGTCGCTTTTCAGGCTGCGCGCCACGCCAGGATACTGGACCTTGACGGCAAACCCGTGCCCCTTGCGCCCCGCCCGGTGCACTTGCCCGATCGAGGCCCCGTGGGACGCCTTTTTCTCGAAATGGTCGAAGAGTTCCTCGGGGGCTTTGCCGAATTCCCGGCGGAAGGTCTGGACGACGAGCGGGTAGGAGAGGGGCGGAACGGAAGAATGGGCTTGGGCGAACTGGCGGGCGTAGGCGGCGGGGAGGAGGTTTTTGTCGATGCTCAGCATTTGCGCCAATTTGAGCGGGCCGCCCTTGAGTTTGCTGAAGGTGCCGTAGACGGCCTCCGCGTTTTTTTCATCGAGTTGCTCGCGGAGCTTGCGGCGGCTGGGTTCGTCCTTCGCGCCCACCATGGCGCGGCCGTAGTGCTTGAGGTAATTGATCCCGACGCGTGCGCCGGCGCCCCCGAGCGCCGCCATGCGCCCCACGGCCCCCGAGCGGATGGCCCCCTGCTCCGCCGCACCGGAAATGCCGGGGGCTTCTTCCTTCACGGAATCACTTCCCCCCTCCGGAGCACCAGTTCCAGGGGTTGCCGGGGAGTAGGAAGCGGGCCAAGTCGGCCGCCGAGTCGATGGCCTGCGAGCGGAAGAGGTCGAATGCCAGCGCCACGGTCTTTTCGATGAAAGCATCCGTGCGCTCGAACCCCTCGCTCTCGTCCTTGAGGTAGTGGTCCAACACCCAGCGCAGGTGGATGTAGAGGATCCCGGGGTAGAGGGGGGTGATCCCGCGGCGGTCGGCGATTTCCCCGGTCTCGACACCCCGATCCACAAGTTGCCGGGCGAAGGCGAGGAAGCTCATGCGCAGGCCATCGAGTTCGCCGGGATTGGAAACCGGCAGCATGCCGTGGAAGCGTTCGAGCAAGAGCGAGCGGCGTTCGGCGGCGGATTGGACCACCGCGAAAAGGAAAGCCAGGTATCGCTCCCGGGCGGAGAAACCGTCCCAGTCCCCGCCCTGTGCGACGGCGGCGATGGTGCCGGCGGTCCAATCGCCCCAGAAGGCTTTCTCGACGGCGTGGAGCGAGGGGAAGTGCCTGTAAAATTCGGCTTCTGTGGTGCCGAGGGCCTTGCAGAAACGCGGCACCGAACGGGGCGGGCGCCCCTCCTCCGACCACTGGGCGGCGAATGCCGAGAGGATTTCCGCCCGAAAATCCGCGGAAGGTTTTTGCGGGGCTGGGGAACCGCTGTTGGAAGAACGCTTGGTTGCCACGCCGCAACATAGCATTGCCGTCAAATACGGCGGCATCCTTCTGCAAAACACGCTTCACGCCCGGGCTGGAAACCCCGGGATCGACAAAACCGTGCGCGCGGAGGGGGGAGACAGGGTGGATATCCCGCTGGGGCGCGGAGGCGCAGGGAGGAGGACCTTCAAAACCTTCGCGGCTTGGCGGCTTCGCGGGAATTTTTTCGGCTTCCTTGGGCAGAACGGCGGGTCCGGAGGTTCCGCACTGCCTTGGACCTTGGGGCTGGCGGGGTGAAAACGGAATCGCCCGTTCGACCCCGGAAGCGATAGGAAGGGGCGATGCGTTCGGCGGCCGAAACCCTCGCGCTCGGGATCCTTTCCGTGTGCGTGAACATCGTCCTGATGCTGGTGAAGATCGGCGTGGGGTTGGTTGGGAATTCCTATGCGCTCGTGGCGGATGGAATCGAATCCGCCAGCGATATTTTTTCCTCGCTGATCACCTGGGCCGGTTTCCAGTTGTCACTGCGGCCGGCGGACGAAGGGCATCCCTACGGGCACGGCAAGCTCGAGGCGCTGGCCGGGGGATTTGCCGGCGTGGCCCTGCTGGCTGCCGCGGGGGTGATCGCGGCAAACGCCGTTTCTGAAATCCTCAAACCGCACCATGCCCCGGAATGGTTCACGCTGCCGGTGCTTCTGGGCGTGGTGGCCGTGAAGGAACTCCTCTCCAGGCGCATCCTGGCCGCGGGCGAGGAGATCGGCAGCACGGCCCTGCGCGGCGATGCCTGGCACCACCGCTCCGATGCCATCTCCTCGGGGGCAGCCGCCATCGGGATCGCCGTGGCGCTGGCCGGTGGGCCGGGATACGAGGCGGCGGACGATTGGGCCGCGCTCGTGGCCTGCGGCATCATTGTCGTGAACGGCCTGCGGATCCTCCGTGCGGCCTTCCACGACATGATGGACGGGAGGGTGCCGAACGAATGGCACCAAGCGGTGAGGGATGCTGCCACCGGCACGGCAGGCGTGGTGGACACGGAAAAATGCCGGATCCGCAAGAGCGGCACCGACCAGTTTGTGGAACTCCATGTGCGCGTGGATCCGAATATCACGGTTTTCGAGGGCCACGAGATCGGCCACCGGGTGAAGGAGAGGGTGCTCGCCGCAAATCCCCGGGTGCGCGATGTGCTGGTCCACATCGAACCGGCCCCCTGATTTGTGCCGGCGCGGCGGGGAAGGCCGAACCCCGAAACGAAACGGTCCCGGTTCCTAACGGATTTGAAGGGCTTCCTGCCGCCCATACCAAGCGCGGCTCACTTGCATGACCGTGCGCTGCAGGTTGACCAATGGCTGCAGGCTGGGCAGCCCGGGGACCGTGCCGAGGTTTCCGGAGAAGCTCAAATACTGCTGGTCCGCCGTGAAGTTCGGCAGCGATGAAAGTGCGGCGGCCAGGGGTTGGAAGGGAGGGGCGAAACCCGTGGCCTGCTGGTTGGGCGCCGTGTAGAAGAAACCTGCGGGTTGGGACGGCACCCAGCTGACGAAGGTGATGCCGCCGCCCGGAAACTGCGCGTAGGCTTTGCTCTCCCGGGAGAGGGAGTAGTTGGCGGGGTTCGTGTAGTCCGCCATGTTTCCCGAGTAGGGTCCCGTGTATTCGAAGACGGCGAAAATGTTCAAAGCCGATGGATTGTTGGCCGGGTAGGACCAATTTGCGTAGACCTGCATGTTGTCGGCACTGAGGTAACGCCACACGCCGCCGATGCGGTTGCCCGACTGGCTGGCGCCGGCCCTCACGCGCAGGCCGGTGTCGGAGGCCGGAATCTGGAGGAGCCTGCGGATCTCGCCACCCACAAATGCGATCGTGGCGGCGGCGGTGGCATCGGGTGCATAGGCGGAATCCGCCCCCGCGAAAATGTCATTGATGGCGTTGGTCCCGAGCATGTCGGGGTCGGCATTGTTGGCCAGGCCGTCGCCGTCCACATCGGTGTCCAGGCCGTTTGCCGAGGCGTCGCCATCGATGTCGACTTCGCCACGGGCATCATCGGCCAAGCCGTCGCCGTCGATGTCGGTTTCGTTGGCCGCATTGTCTGCGAGCGCATCCCCGTCGATATCGGTTTCGGCGGCCGTGTTGTCGGGCAGTCCATCGCCGTCGATATCGGTTTCGAGGCGCTCGCCGTCCAGGCGCCCGTCGCCATCGATGTCGGTTTCAGCGGGTGAATCGTCTGCGAGTCCATCGCCGTCGATGTCCGTCTCGGCAATGGCGATGTCCGCGAGGCCGTCGGCATCCATGTCGAGTTCCTGCGAGGAGTCGTTTGGGAGGTTGTCGCCAATCACGCGGCCGCGCAGCGGGCCCGAGCGCGCGGTGCCGCCGTCGATGTTGCGGTCGGCACCGTTGAGGATGCCATCGTTGTCCACATCGAGGTCGGAGATGTTTGGGATGCCATCCCGGTCGAGGTCGGCTTGGTTGGCCGTTTGGGGGAACGCGGTCGGAGGAGCGAGGAGTGCCAGGAGCGCGGCCGCTGCGATCGGGTGGAATTTTTTCATGTGTTGGTTTTTTGGTTCCCGTGGTTGGGAAGGTTGGCGAACGGGCAGGGCGGTAAGGCCTGCTTGTAGTAACGGTTGCCGAAAGCTTAGGGGTGCCGGTTTTTTTGGAAAGTGCGGGGGCGCGGCATCGTGGGGTAATGGGGCGGCTGCGCCGCGGGAGTCGGACGACACGGAGGTCGTCCCTCCAAGGGGGTGGGATTTTGGCGGGGTGACGGGATAGACCCCATCGCGGCGGCGGGGTGGGGCGGCGAGGTTCAAGCCGCAGCCGATGGCCGTCCCGACCGATGGCTTCGTGTGGAATCCCAAGGGGTGGGACGGCCTCGGCTGTATTTTTTCCGGCGGGGTGGTGGTTTGTGCGGCCGCACCGTTCCGGCGCTGACGGGCAGCGCATGTTCGGGGACCGCGGAAATTAAAAATGGAGCGACGACCGCTGTGTCGTCCGATTTTTTGGGAGGTCAGAGGGGGCCGCGCTGGCGCGCGGGGATAGTGGGACGACATAACCGAGGCACTGGGCGGTGCCGAGGAAGCACATCGAAGATGGCCCGCAGGGCGCAGCGAGCAGGGGCGAGCGAGGCAAAGGTCGTTCCTCCAAGGGGGGGAAACCGCCCGTCAGTTTTTTCGGTTGAGGGCGGCGGTGAACCAGTCGGTGGCGGGGGCGGGGGTGGGGCGGGTTTGGCGCTGGCCGGGCGCGGGGCGCGGTTGGCCGGGGGCGGGTTTGGGACCGAGCTGGGGATTGGTTTTCAGGGAAAGGGCGATGCGTTTGCGGTCGAGGTCGACTTCGAGGACCGTGGCGTTCACTTTTTGGCCGACCTTGACGACATCGGCGGGGTTTTTGACGAATTGGTCGGAGAGTTGGCTGATGTGGGCGAGGCCGTCCTGGTGGACGCCGACATCGATGAAGGCGCCGAAGGCGGCGACATTCGTGACGATGCCGGGGAGCTTCATGCCGGGCTTGAGGTCCTGGATTTTCATGGCCTGCTCGGAGAAGGAAAATGCCTCGAATTGCTTGCGGGGGTCGCGGCCGGGCTTGGCGAGTTCCTTGAGGATGTCCTGGAGGGTGGGGAGGCCGACTTCGGCGGTGGCGTATTTTTCGGGTTTGATGGCGGAGCGGCGGGCGGGGTCGCGGAGGAGTTCGCCGACGGAGCAGCCGAGGTCGGCGGCCATGCGGTCGACGAGCGGGTAGCGCTCGGGGTGGACGGCGCTGGCATCGAGCGGGTGGGCGCCATCGCGGATGCGGAGGAAGCCGGCGGCCTGCTCGTAGGCTTTGGGCCCTAGGCCGGGGACGTGGAGGAGTTCTTCGCGGGATTTGAAGGGGCCGCGGGTGGCGCGGAAGTCCACGATGCCTTTTGCGGAGCGGGAGTTCAGGCCGGAGACATAGGCGAGGAGGTGGGCGCTGGCGGTGTTGAGTTCGACGCCGACATGGTTGACGCAGGAGACGACGGTGTCGTCTAGGGAGCGCTTGAGGGCGGGCTGGTCGACATCGTGCTGGTATTGGCCCACGCCGATGGATTTCGGGTCGATTTTGACGAGTTCGGCGAGGGGGTCCATGAGGCGGCGGCCGATGGAGATGGCGCCGCGGACGGTGAGGTCGAGGTTCGGGAATTCCTCTCGGGCGGCTTCGGAGGCGGAGTAGACCGACGCGCCGGATTCGCTGACGACGACGATGGCGATGGATGCGGGGAGGCCGAGGGAGCGGATGAAGGCTTCGGTCTCGCGCGAGGCGGTGCCGTTGCCGATGGCGATGGCTTCCACCTTGTGGCGGGCGGCGATGGATTTGACGGCTTCGGCGGCTTCGGCGCGGTCGCGCGCGCCTTTCTCGGGGTAGACGACCTCGTGCATGAGGAGGGTGCCTTGGGGGTCGAGGACGGCGAGCTTGCAGCCGGTGCGGAAGCCGGGGTCGAGGGCGAGGACGGTTTTTTGGCCGAGGGGGGAGGCGAGGAGGAGTTCGCGGAGGTTTTCGGCAAAGACGCGGATGGCTTCTTCGTCGGCCTGTTTTTTGAAAAAGATGCGGGCTTCGCCTTCCATGGCGAATCCGAGGAGGCGCTTGTAGGAATCGTGGGCGGCGAGCCGGACCTGGGCGGCTGCGGGGTGCGGGCCGTGGACGAAGAGGCGGTCGAGTTCGGCGAGGGCTTCGTCCTCGGGCGGGACGATGCGCGAGAAGAGCATGCCTTCGGTTTCGCCGCGGCGGATGGCGAGGAAGCGGTGGGAGGGGCATTTGGCGACGGGCTCGCTCCAATCGAAGTAGTCCTTGAACTTGCCGGCTTCGGCTTCCTTTTCGGAGACGAGCTTGGATTTGAGGATGCCTTTTTCGCGGTAGAGGCGGCGGAGGGCTTCGCGGGCCTCGGCGGAATCGCTGATGCGCTCGGCGAGGATGTCGCGTGCGCCGGCGAGGGCGGCGGCGGTGTCGGGGACTTCCTTTTCGGCGGAGACAAACGGGAGGGCTTCGGTCTCGGGGTCGGTTTGCGGGGATTGGGCCCAGAGGGTTTCGGCGAGGGGCTCGAGGCCTTTTTCCTTTGCGATGGTGGCGCGGGTGCGTTTTTTCGGGCGGAAGGGGAGGTAGAGGTCCTCGAGGGCGGAGAGTGTGGCGGCCGCTTCGATTTTCGCCTTGAGGTCGGCGGCGAGGAGATTGCGTTCGGCGAGGGAGGAGAGGATGGACTCGCGGCGTTTGTCGAGTTCCTCCATTTGCTGGAGGCGGTCGCGGATGGAGGCGATTTGGACTTCGTCGAGGCCGCCGGTGCGTTCCTTGCGGTAGCGGGCGATGAAGGGGACGGTGGCGCCTTCCTCGAGGAGGACCGCGGTGGCGGCGACCTGGCGGGCGTTCAGGGAGAGTTCGGCGGCGAGGATGGGAATGTGTTTTTCGAGCATGGCGGAGTGGTGCGGCGGGTCCGGAGGCCCAGCCCTACCGGGGGGCGAGGGGGGATGCGGCGGGGGCGAGCGAGCGGAGTTTCAAGATGGTGGCGGCGATGGTGGCGGAGGCGGATTCGATTTCGGCGGGGGTGGTGTGGCGGCCGATCGAAAACCGGAGGCTGGCGCGGGCGCGCCCTTCGGGGAGGCCCATGGCTTTCAGGACATGCGAGGCGTGGACGCTGCCGCTGGTGCAGGCGGAGCCGGCCGAGCAGCAGATGCCGCGTTCGTCGAGCATGACGAGCGCGTTCTCGCTCTGGATGCCTTCGAAGGAAATGTTCGTGGTGTTCGGCAGGCGGTTCGTGGTGTCGCCATTGACGCTGGAACCGGGGACTGCCGAGAGGATGGAGGATTCCAGGCGGTCGCGGAGGGCGGCGGTGGCCGGGGCGGTGGTTTGGGGGTCGGCGAGTTCGGCGGCCTTCCCGAAGGCGACGATGGAGGCCACATTTTGCGTGCCGCCGCGCCGGCCGTCTTCCTGGCTGCCGCGGAGGAGCGGGGTGAAGCGCATGCGGCGGCTGGCGTAGAGGGCGCCGACGCCTTTCGGCGCGTAAATTTTGTGCCCCGAGAAGCTCATGAAGTGGATGCCGAGGGGCTCGAGCGAGAGGGGGATTTTTCCGAAGGCCTGGACGGCGTCGATGTGGAGGCAGGTTTTTTTGCTGCGCGCGATTTCCGCGATTTCGCCTATGGGGAAGAGGACGCCGGTCTCGTTGTTCGCCCAGAGGAGGGAGACGGCGGCGGTGTCCGGCCGGATGGATTTTTCGAGTTGGGCGGTGTCGAGGCGGCCGGCGGCGTCCACGGGGAGCCAGGTGATTTCGTAGCCGCGGCGGGCGAGGAATTCGCAGAGCTTGATGGTGGCGCTGTGCTCGACGGCGCTGGTGACGATGTGGCGTTTGTCCGGGTCCAGCGCGAGGGCGGAGTGGATGGCGGTGTTGATGGACTCGGTGCCGCAGCTGGTGAAGAGGATTTCGGCGGGCTGGCAGCCGGCGAGTGCGGCGACCTGCGAGCGGGCCGTATCGAGTGCGGCGGAAGCTTGGCGGCCGAGCGAGTAGGAGCTGGAGGGGTTCCCGTAGCCGCCGCGCAGCCAGGGCTCCATGGCATCGAACACCTCCGGCGCGATGCGGGTGGTGGCGTTGTGGTCGAGGTAGATCGTTTCCTGCATGGCTGCCGCGGCGTTGCTGGGCCGCGCGGGAATTTACTTAATGCGGACCGGCTTGAGTTTCCAGATGTCCTTCGCGTATTCGGCGATGGTGCGGTCGCTGGAGAACTTGCCCATGCGTGCGGTGTTCAGGACGGCCATTTTCCCCCACTTCGGCTTGTCCTTGAAGGTTTCGCCGACCTTGTCCTGCATGTCGCAGTAGGCGCGGAAATCGGCCAGGCAGAGGAAGGGGTCGTGGTAGAGCAGGTTGTCGCGCAGTGGCGCGAGGATGCCCGCGCCTTCGTCCGGAGTGAAGTAGTCGGTGCCGAGCCAATCGAGGATGGCGGCGAGTTCGGTGTCGTTTTCCGCGAAGCTGGAAGGGTTGTAGCCCTTCGCCTGGAGTTCGTGGACCTGTTCGACGGTGTTCCCGAAGATGAAGATGTTTTCGCTGCCGACTTCCTCGAGGATTTCGACATTGGCGCCGTCGAGGGTGCCGATGGTGAGGGCGCCGTTGAGGGCGAGCTTCATGTTACCGGTGCCCGAGGCCTCCTTGCCCGCGGTGGAGATTTGCTCCGAGAGGTCCGCGGCCGGCACGATGCGCTGGGCGACGGAGACGCGGTAGTTCGGCATGAAGGCGACCTTGAGTTTTCCCTTGATGCGATTGTCGGCATTGATTTTCGCGCCGACGGAGTTGATGGCCTTGATGATGAGCTTCGCCATGTCATAGCCCGGGGCGGCCTTTGCGGCGAAAATGAAAACGCGCGGCGTGATGTCGAGTTTCGGGTTCTCGAGCAGGCGGCGGTAGAGCGCGAGGATGTGGAGGAGGTTCAGGTGTTGCCGCTTGTATTCGTGCAGGCGCTTGATCTGGACATCGAACATGGCGGAGGGGTCCACTTCGACGCCGCATTCCCCGAGGATGCGCTCGGCGAGTTTGACCTTGTTGGCATGCTTGACGGCCATGAATTCCTCGCGGAACGCGGCGTCGCCGGCGAGCGGGGCGAGTTCCTGGAGTTTGTCGAGGTTGCGCTGCCAACCGTCGCCGATGTGGCGGGTGATGAGGTCGGAGAGGCGGGGGTTGCAGGCCACGAGCCAGCGGCGGGGCGTAATGCCGTTGGTTTTGTTGTTGAACTTGCCCGGGTAGAGTTCGTCGAACTCCGGGAAGAGGGTGTCGCGCAGGAGTTGGGTGTGGAGGGCGGCGACGCCGTTGACGGAGTGGCTGCCGACGACGCTGAGGTGCGCCATGCGGACCATCTGCTCGCGGCCTTCCTCGATGAGCGAGAGGGTGCGTTTTTTGTCCATGTCGCCCGGCCATTTCGCCTCCACCTGGTCGAGGAAATGTTTGTTGATGAGGAAAATGATTTGGAGGTGGCGGGGGAGGACCTTGCGGAACAGGCCGACGCTCCATTTTTCCAGCGCCTCGGGGAGGAGGGTGTGGTTCGTGTAGGCGAAGGTGCGCGTGACGATGGACCATGCCTGCGCCCAGGGGAGGGCGTATTCATCGTGGAGGAGGCGCTGGAGTTCCACGACGCCGATGGCGGGGTGGGTGTCGTTCAGCTGGATGGCGACTTTTTCGGGGAAGGCGTCCCAGTCCTTGTTGTCCTTCTCGAAGCGGCGGATCATGTCGCGGAGCGAGCAGGCGACGAAGAAGTATTGCTGGAGGAGGCGGAGTTCCTTGCCGGCCTCGGTGTGGTCGTTCGGGTAGAGGACCTTTGAAATGGTCTCGGCCTGGTTTTTTTGGCGGACGGATTCCTCGTAGCCGCCGCGGTTGAAGGCCTCGAAATCGAATTCCTCGGGGGCCTTGGATTCCCAGAGGCGGAGGAAGTTCACGGTCTCGGTGCCGTAGCCGGGGATGGGGATGTCGTAGGGGACGCCGATGATTTTGCGGTGGTCCACCCACTCGTGGCGGATGTTGCCATTCGCGTCGGAGGCGGTTTCCACATGGCCGTAGACCGGGATTTCCTGGATGTGCTGGGGGCGGATGATTTCCCACGGGGAGCCGAACTGGATCCAGGCATCGGGGTGCTCGACCTGGTAGCCGTTGCGGAATTCCTGTTTGAAGAGGCCGTATTCGTAGTGGATGCCATAGCCGACGGCGGGGAGGTCGAGGGTGGCGAGGGAGTCGAGGAAGCAGGCGGCGAGCCGCCCGAGGCCGCCGTTGCCGAGGGCCATGTCGTATTCCTCGTTGCGGGTTTCCTCGAGGGTGTGGCCGAGGTTTTCGAGGGCTTCGACGGCTTCCTTGAAGACGCCGGCGTTGATCATGTTGTTCGCGTAGAGGCGGCCCATGAGGAATTCCATGGAGAGGTAGTAAACGCGGCGGACATTGGCCTCGTTGTGGACCGAGAGGGTTTTCATCATGCGCTCGATGATGGTTTTTTGGATGGCTTTCGAGGTGGCGATCCACCAATCGCGCTTCGAGGCGCTGGACTGGTCCCGGGCGAGGCCGAATTTGAGCTGGTCGATGATTTCGGATTCGAATTTCGCGGCCGACGGCGTCTTGGTTTTCATGGGTGTTGAACTGTTCTAACGAAGGGAGGGGGGCGGGCGAGAAAAAAGGTGGGCGGGTAGGGAAATGCCAAATTTGGGAATGCGAAATGCGAAATGGAAAGGGTGGCGGATCGGGGCGGGCGGATTGGGCGGATCCGACGGATCCGCGGGGGGCGGGTCAGGTGCCGAGGCCGGCGAGGGTGTTGAGGAGGGGGCGGCGCTCGGTTTCGAGGGATTTTTCGAGGGCGGTGCGGGCGGCCTGGCGGGATTCAAGTTCGGCGGTGCGCTGGGTTTTGAGGGCGTCGCGGAGGTTGTCGAGGGCGTTGACTTGATCGCTGGAGGACTCGATGAGGGATTCGAGTTCAGCGGTGGAGGTTTCGGGGTTTTGTAGCATCGGGCGGAAGGGTTTCATGGCGTCGACCAACCAGATGCGGCATAGGTCGGCGCGTCGAGCGGAAGCGAGGTTTTCAGCGAGGGCGTTATCGCTGGCAGCGATTTTGTTGAGGTAGTCCACGGCTTCCGAGGCGGTCGGGACGAGAACGGCAATTTGATAGGCGGAGGCGCGGTCGGTGGATGCGGATGGCGGAAGATTAGTGGGTGAATCGGGGGGCGAAACGGGTTCTGCGCGAGCGATTGGAATGGGTGTGGGAGTCGGCTCGGATGCGAGGATGGGTTCTGGTTCGGGAGTCGATTCGGGAGATGGAGTTGGCGCCGGTTCTTGTGTCGGTCCTGGAGTTGTTTCGGGAATGGGTGTCGGTGTTTGGGCGGGGATAGGCGTGGGCGTGGGCGTGGGCGTGGGCGTGGGCGTGGGCGTGGGCGTGGGCGTGGGCGTGGGCGTGGGCGTGGGCGTGGGTGTGGGTGTGGGTGTGGGTGTGGGTGTGGGTGTGGGTGTGGGCGTGGGCGTGGGCGTGGGTGTGGGTGTGGGTGTGGGTGTGGGTGTGGGTGTGGGTGTGGGTGTGGGTGTGGGTGTGGGTGTGGGTGTGGGTGTGGGTGTGGGTGTGGGTGTATTTTTTTGGGGTAGAGGTTGAATTTGAGCTAAGTCCAATCCGGCGGGCTCTTCATCCACTTTTGGGGGTGAGGGAGGGGTGGTTGGTTGGGGCGCGGCAAGGTTGGAGGATGTGGGCTCGTTGGGCCCGGTTGATGAGGGCGGGATTTGTGCGTCGAGGAATTCGTCTTTTTGCGCGAAGTAGGTCTCGGCTGTGGTTTCTCCGGAATCGGGCTCTGCGGGAAGGTTGAGCTCGCCCATGAGTTCGGCGGAGTTGTCGAAGTTTTCGGGTGGAGGCGGGGCATTATCGCTGAGGAGTTCGTTGCCTGCGGGCTCGAAGCTCATTTCTGGAAGTGGGGTTTCAAAATCGATTTGCTGAATTTGGTCGAAGAGTTCGGCGGAGGTTTTTTTCTTTTTTGAAACGAAAATCAGATGGTTGGGGATAGACCCCTGAAAGCGGCTTGGGTCGTTGAAGAGGGGGGTAACTTTGCCTGGGGTGAAGCGACGGGGGTCGCTCATTGCGCGGCGGAGGGTGTTGCTGTCGACACGGAGTTCCGAGCCGGGTGGGGCTTCCCGGAGTTGATTTGAGATTTGTGGGAGAATTTTTACTGCCAGGCCTTGGAAGGGATTTTTGAAATTCGCGCCGGGATTTTCACGGCGGAAATTTCGTAGTGCGCGGACGCTGCCGCCAGTGAGGACATCGCTGAGGTTTACGCGTGCCGGAGGGACCGCGGAGCGATTGGTGGTGCCGGTGACAGGGCTGTATTGGCGGGCGGGGAGACTGTCGAGCAGTGCGTAGTAATCGAGGAGGCTGGCGCGGGTGCCTTTTTGGACGAGTTGGTGGTAGAGGTCGTCGATGCGGCCGGAGTAGGGGCGGAGGAAGAGGCCGTCTGCGACGAGATTCTGTCCGACAGGGGCTTGGTAGATGCGGTCGTAGAGCTCGGAAAGTTCGGGTGCGGCGGTAGTGGATTGGAATTCCTCGCGCGCGGATCGAAGGCCGGCGCCTGCGGCGGGTTCCAGTGGGACTATGATTGCAGGGAGTTCCCGGTCCAGGGCGATCGGATGGCCGGAGAGGCCGATGATGGCATCGATATTGCGGAAATTTCCACCGGAGAGGCGGGAGCCATCGAAAACGAGGGTATCGGCAGGCGGAAGCCGGGAGGCGATGAGCTGTTGTTCGCGAGGGTCGGGATTCTTTGCGAAGAATATGGCAGCGATTTGGTTGATCTCGGAATCGCTGACACTTGAAGGAAGGATACGGCCAAATTTTTCGAGAAAAATGATCGAAAGTGCGGCGCGGCGGACTTGGGTGGCGGATTCGCGGGGAAGGGAATCGGCGGCTTGTGCGAGTGCGGTGGCCGTGACGGGGAGGGTGGCGCGGAGGTTTTTTTCGGAATCGGCGATTGTTTGTTTTTCGACTGGAGGAAGGGCGATGGCGGAGGGCTGGGGAGTTGCGAATGCGGGGGAGAGGAAAAGAGGAAGGCAGAGAAGAAAGAGAAGAAACTTCGGACGGCTCGGAGATCCGTCCCTACCTTTGGAAGAGCCCGGGTGCCGGGTCAGTAATTGCACTGGAGGATGATTTTCTCCCCGCAGCGGCAAGTGACGATGATGTGCCCGATGCGGCCCTGGGCGTCGTGGACGAGTTCGAGTTGCGGTTCGGGGAGTTGAACGGGTTCTGGGGCAGGTGACGGTTCGCTGAAGGTCTCCAAAGTCTCGCCGTTATCGAGCGGCGATTCCTGGGTGATCGAAACATCCTGCAGCGAGGAGAGGGCAGGCAGGGAGGAGGGAGGAAGCTGCGAGCTTTTTCTGGGAGCCGGATTCGAGGCGGCACTGCGGCCGTGGAGGAAATCCTTCATGGTTTTACTGGGCTGCCGGGGATGCTGTAGGCGATGGAGAAGGTGTGGGAGAGGCTGCTTGGGTGAGCGAGAGGCTTACCGTGATGCGATTGTTATCCTCGGAATCGGCAGCGGTTTTCGCAAGTGGTTCGGAATCTCCGAAGCCCGAGACGCGTTCCATTTTTTCCGGAGACATGGCGTAGAATTCCATGAGACGGCGCACTGTGTTTGCGCGGTCAGCACTGAGTTCCCACGGCGAGTAGTTTTTGTTCGGACCCAAGTCGAGGCCTTCGGCTGTGTGGCCTTCGAGGTAGACGAGGAAGTTGTAGCGCTCGATGAGCCAAGCAAGATTTTGGAAGACTTCGTTGCCCCACGGCGTGAGCTCTGTGGTGTTTCCCTTGAAGAGCGGTTTTTTCGCGCGGTTGTAGATCTGCATGCGGAGGCCGTCGGACGTGACCTCGATATCGACCGGTTCTTTTTCCTCTTGGGTTACATTCAGCAGGCGAGTGAACTCGCGGGCTATTGCGCGAAGGAAGCCTTCGTTCACCCTTTGCGAGGCGTCGTATTGGTTGGCGTCCTTTTGGGACTCCATGATCTGCTTATCCATCAGGCCCACGGTGGTGGGCATCATTTCCTCGACTGTGGGCCAAGTTTTACGCGTGGGGTCCTTGAAATAGAGCGATGTGTAAACAAGGATTTCCGGCCGGGCGTTTGCGATCCACAGAACGAGGAACAACGCCATCATGGATGTAACGAAGTCCGCGTAGGCGACCTTCCACGCGCCGCCGTGGTGCTCGTGTTTCTTTTTTCCCATGACGGTTTAGCGGTCGCTGGAACCGACGCTCTTGACCATTTCCTCGACGGAGTCGGCGGTAGGTTGGAACGCAGGATCAATGGCGCGGCGAGCTGCTTCAACAGCCATAATGGGCGCCATGCCGCCGGTGAATCCGATGACGCCCTTCATAATGACGGCGAAATATTGGAGTTCGTAGACGTTGTTCAGTCGGATGCGGGCAGAGAGCGGGTTCACGAAGCCGTATGCCGCAGCGACGCCGAGGAAGGTTCCGACGAGGGCTGCGGCGACTTTTTTGCCTACGACAGTCACATCGCCGCTGATGGCGGCCATGGTATTGATGATGCCCATGACGGCGGCGACGATACCGATGCCCGGGAGCGAGTCTCCGACCATGTTAAGGACTTGAACGGGCTGGGCGGCATCCTCTTCCTTCGCGTCGAAGTCGCTTTGGAGCAGGGCGCCGAGTTGTTCCGGTTTCAGACGGCCGTCGATGATTGGTTTGAGGCTGTTCGTGAGGAACTCCACGCGTTCCGGATCGTTCAGGAAGCTCGGGTATTTTGAAAAAATCGGACTCTGGGCGGGGGTGATGACATCGTCTTCAATCGCGATCAGGCCGCCACGGCGAGCTTTTGTGAAAAGTTCGTAAAGGAGTTTGAGGAGGTCGGTGTAGTCCTCGGTGGGGACGGCTTGGTTGCGGAATGACACCTTGATTTTCCGAACAAGGTTTTTGAGGAGCGTCAGTGGGCTTGCGATGACGAGCATGCCCAGGGCCATGCCGATGACGATGACGTATTCGGCGAGGACGAAGAGGCTGAGTGGTTTGCCTCCCCCGATCATGAAGCCCCCGAGGACTGCGACCAGGATGATGATGTATCCAGTAA
>JAGWWS010000038.1 GCA_018970255.1 Verrucomicrobiota bacterium
CGCAGGGTTTTCGATGCCGAAAGGCGGGAATTCCCGCCGGAGGTGGAGGGGCGCGTGTTGAGCGACACGACCCGCTTCATCAAGGTGCGCATCGGCACGGTGGTGGAAAACGGCGTTCAGGCGCTGCTGGTGGTGACGGTGCTGCTTTTGCTCTTCATGAACTGGCGGCTCGCGCTCCTGGTCGCCATCGGCATCCCGATTTCCTTCGCTGGTGCGCTCATTGTCCTCGAGGCCGGCGGCTACACGATCAACCTGCTCTCGCTTTTCGGAATGATCATGGCGCTCGGCAAAAGGGGGGTCAGTCCCGCGTTTTATCGCATTTTTGACACTTTGATTCTTTCGCCTTTGTTTGCTCGCGGCGGGCTTGGAGGGATGCCGTTTGCCTTGCCCACAATCTGACCTCCGCGCTGGGCGGCACCGATTCGGTAAGGCAGGGGCGGGGAAACAACGGTTTTTCCGGAGCCGGCGGGACGGGCATCCTTGCCAAGCCCGCAGTGGTGTTCCATCTTCGCGGCCGATGCTCCACCGCCGCACGAAGCGGGCCGCCATTGGCTTTTTGTTGTTGGGCGCGGTTTGCGCCGCGGTCCTTTCGGGCACGGCGCGCTTCGTCGAAGCCCAGCGCGAGAAGCGCCGCAGCGAAGTGGAGCGCAAGGAACTCGTCCCGCCCCCGCCGGTGCCGGTGGCCGTGGAATCCCGCCCGCTCGAGCGCCGGAGGAAATTCACGGCGGACATCCGGCCTTGGATGCTCGCCCAAGTGCCCGCCGAGGTGGCCGGCCGCGTGGAGCGGGTTTTTGTCGAGGCGGGCACTCCCGTGAAAGCCGGCGACCCGCTGGTGGGGCTGGATACCACGCGGATCGGAATTGCCGTGGACTCCGCGGAAGTGCGCAGCGCCGAGGCCGAGAGGCTCCTGCAGGAGGCGGGCAGGCTGCGGCAGGTGAATGCCATTTCCGCCACCGCTTATGAAGCGGCCGCGGCAGAGGCGAGGCTGGCGAAATCCGCCCTCGACGAGGCGAGGGACACGCTGGCCAGGCACACGGTGCGCGCGCCGTTCGACGGGACGGTGAACGCCCGGTTCGTGGATGTCGGCGATGCCGTGAATGTGAACCAACCGGCCGTGGAGGTGGTGGACTTGGAAAAATTGCGCGTTGGCCTTCTGGTGTCCGACACCGACCTGCCGGCATTCAAGGTGGGCGCGAAGGTTCCCTTGCAACTGGCTTCCGGCCATGCGGGGCCGTTCGAGCCGGTGGTGGCTTTCGTCGGGCGCTCGGCCGACCCCGAAACGCGCCTCTTCGCAGTCGAGGCGGTTTTGGACAACATCCAAGCGGGGCTGCCCGGCGGACTGCAGGGTTTTGTCGAAGCCGATGTGGAATTGTTCCCCGAGGGGCCGGTGGTGCCCGCCGCCGCGGTGCGCATTGCCGGGGCGGATGCCGTGGTTTTGAAGGAAACGCCCGACGGGCCGTCCCCGGTGAAAATCCGCGTGGGCCCCGAAATCGACGGAATGTTCCCCGTGCTCGGGGGGCTGCGCGCGGGCGACAGGGTTTTCATCCAGTGAGCCTCGCCGCCTGGAGCGTCAAAAACCGCGTGGCGGTGAACCTGCTTTGCGTGGTGCTCCTCGTCGCCGGCTGGCTCTCCGCCACCACGAGGCTCAACCTCGATTTGTTCCCGGATGTTTCGACGAATTTCATCCAGGTCACGACGATCGACCCGGTGACCAGTTCGCCCGAGGAGATCGAGCGCACGGTCACCGTGCCGATCGAGGAGGAACTTTCCACCGTGCGCGGGCTCGTGAAGGTGAGGTCGTTCTCGGAGGACAATTTTTCGAACATCTTCGTGGAGGTCGACCCGGGCATCACGGACATCGACCCCGTGCTGAACGAGGTGAGGCAGGCCGTGGACAAGGCGAAGGCGCGCCTGCCCGCCACCATCGAGCCGCCGGTGATCGAGGAATTCGACATCCCGTTCCCGCTCGTGGTCTTCACGGTTTCGTATCCCGCCGGGTTCGACCCCATGCTCATCCGCCCGCAACTGGAGCGGCTCGAGAGGAACCTGCGGATCATCCCCGGCGTTTCCGATGTGCTGGCGGACGGCCTCGACCGCCGCGAGGTCTGGGTGGAAGTGGACCCCAACAGGCTCGAAGCCGCGGGGATTTCCATCGAGCAGGTGGCCGATGCCGTGAGGCGGAAAAACATCAACGCCGTGGGCGGGAGGATCGATGGCGCCGGCGGGCAAAGGGTCGTCAGGCTGCTCGGCGAAATCCGCTCGCCGGAGGAGTTGGCGGAAACGCCCGTTAAGGCGAAGGACGGCCGGGTGCTTCTCCTGAGGGACATCGCCACCTTCCGCGAGACGACCGAGGAACCGCGCACCATCGGGCGCGCCGACATGCGGCCGGCAGTGACTTTCACCATCATCCGCAAAAAAGGCTCCGATGCGCTGAAGACGGTGGCGGCGTGCCGCAGGGTTTTCGATGCCGAAAGGCGGGAATTCCCGCCGGAGGTGGAGGGGCGCGTGTTGAGCGACACGACCCGCTTCATCAAGGTGCGCATCGGCACGGTGGTGGAAAACGGCGTTCAGGCGCTGCTGGTGGTAACGGTGCTGCTTTTGCTCTTCATGAACTGGCGGCTCGCGCTCCTGGTCGCCATCGGCATCCCGATTTCCTTCGCCGGCGCGCTCATCGTGCTCGAGGCCGGCGGCTACACGATCAACCTCCTCTCGCTTTTCGGAATGATCATGGCGCTCGGCATGGTGGTGGACGATGCCGTCGTGATGGCGGAAAACGCCTACCGGCACCTGCAGGCGGGGGAATCGCCCGCGCAGGCGGCTATCCGCGGCTCGCAGGAGGTTTTCTGGCCCGTGCTCGGCAGCGTGAGCACCACGGTGGCGGCGTTCCTGCCGCTCATCTGGGCCGAGGGGATCATTGGAAAGTTTTTGATGGTCGTCCCGGTGGTGGTGATTTCGGCGCTGGTTTTTTCTCTCGTGCAGGCGTTCATCGTCCTGCCGAGCCACCTGGCCGACTTCGTGCGCCGCAGCCGCACGGCGGCGGAAATCGAAACGCTGCCGCCCGCCCGGGGGCTGGCGCGGATCCCCCGCTGGATCGAGGCGGCGTATTGCGACATGCGCGAAATCGTGGACAAGGGGCTGCGCGCGGCCATCGCCGTTTACCTCCACCTGCTGAACCTCGCCCTGCGCGCCCGCTACCTCACGGCCGGGGTGTTCCTTTTCCTGTTGGTGGCGGCGGGTGGGCTGGTGGCGGCGGGGCTCGTGCCGTTCAAATTGTTTTCCACGGATTTCGCCGACCTCGTTTTTGTGAAGGCCGAACTGCCGGCGGACTTCAGCCTCAAGCAAACCTCCGATGCCGTGATGCGGCTCGAGAAGAGGATCGCGGAGGAATTGCCCGCCGGCGATGTGCTGGCGCTGGTCACGCGCATCGGCGCGCGCTTCGACCCCACCAACGACTTCCTCGAATTCGGCACGAACCTCGCGCTCGTCACGGTCGATATCGACGAGGAGAATCCCAGCTGCCGCAAGCCCACCGAAATCGCCCGGAGCTTGCGGCGCGTGATCCGCGAGTTCCCGGAATTCGTGAACCTCGAGGTCAGCATCGAGCAGGGCGGGCCGCCGGTGGGCCGCCCCGTGAATGTGGAGCTGACGGGAACCGATTTCGCGGAGTTGCTGGTCGTGGCCGACAAAATCGAGGCGCGCCTCGCGGGCATTCCCGGCGTTTACAATGCCGGCAACGATTTCCCCCGCGGCAAAACCGAGTTGCGCGTGAAGGTCGATCCCGAGCGGGCGGGCGGCCTGGGATTGGATGCAACGGCCGTGGCGCGGGCGCTGCAGGGCGGGTTCTACGGCCTTGAAGCGGGGCGCATGCGCTGGGGCAACGAGGAGGTCATCCTGCGCGTGAAGCTCGCCGAGGCCCGCTCGCAGGACCCCGAATTGCTCCACAGCCTGCGGCTCATGAACAACCAGGGCCGCCCCGTCGCGCTCTCCAGCGTGGCCGAAGTCGCGAAGGCCGCCGGTCTTTCGCGCATCAAGCGCCTCAACCAGGAGCGCGTCGTTACGGTCTCCGCCGACCTCGACAGCCGCCTCTCCACGCCCGATGCGGCCAACAAGGCGATCGCCGCCTGGCTCCCCGGCATCCTGAAGGACCACCCGACCGTGCGTTGCCAACTCACCGGGGAAAACGAGGATTCCGAGCGCAGCCTCGCGAGCATGCAATTCGCCGCCATCGTTGCGATGCTCCTCATCTACGCGTTGCTGGCCGTGATCACGAATTCCTTCCTGCAGCCGGTGGTGATCATGTCGGTGATCCCTTTCGGAATCGTGGGCGTGATTTTGGGGTTGTTGCTCGTCGGGAAACCGATGGGGTTGATGTCCATCATGGGAACGGTCGCGCTGGCCGGGATCGTGGTGAACAACTCCGTCGTTTTCGTGGATTTCATCAACCAATACCGGAAAGCCGCCGCAGCCCGTGGATCAACGGAAACCGCCGGGACGCGCTGGCGCTCGATCATGCAAAGCGCCGCGGTGAGGTTCCGGCCGGTCTTCCTCACCAGCGCCACGACAGTGGCGGGCTTGGTCGGCCTGGCCTTCACGGCTACGGGCCAGGAACAATTCCTTGCGCCGATGGCCCAGGCGATCGTCTTTGGCCTCACCTTCGCCACCCTCATCACGCTCGTCCTGATCCCGTGCCTCTACGCGGTGTTGGATGACTGGGGAGCGTTCCTCGCCAGGCTGGGGCTCCGTTTGCGCGGGCAAATGCGGCCTGATAACGGACCTTGATGTTGGCTCTGGCTTTGGGTGCCGGAAGCTTCGATTCCAAACACAACAATTCCGGCGCTGACAAGCAGCGCCCTCCCCGCAAGGCGGCAAACAGGGGCCATCGCCGGATAACGGCCTAGGCGGACCCTGCCGGGGGGACTGATTTTCGCCTGCCGCGTTTTGGGGGAGGGGTTGGCTCGGGTTCGGTTGGGGGTTCGAATTTTTTTGAGGGTTCGGCGGGTGGGGTTTGGGGTGCGACTGCGGCAAGGAGCGCAGTGGCGGCGCGGGTGGCGGCGCCTTCGGGGCGGAGCGTGGCAAGGATTTCGGAGAGGTCCTTGCGGAGGGTTTCGCGGGCGGCGGGTTCGCGCAGGAGGCGGAGGGATTCGGCCGCGAGGGCGGCGGGCGTGGCGGCGTTTTGGATGAATTCGCGGACGATGTGGGGCGAGGGGGCGGCGGGTTCGAGGGGGTTGGCCGGCGGGTTGAGGCGGTAGTTGTTCAGGATATTCGCGATGCCGAGGGCGTTGACATCGACGAGGCGCTTGCCGACCTCGTAGGTGAGCCAGGCGGTTTTGTAGACGATGCAGTGGGGGAGGCCGAACCAGGCGGCCTCAAGGGTGGCGGTGCCGGAGCAGACGATGCCGGCGGTGGCGCGCTGCATAAGGCTGTGGGCGGTGCCGGAGCGGATGTCGATGGTGAAGAAGCCGGCGATTTGGAGCATTTTCCTGGCGAGGGCCTCGGAGGGCGCGGCGGCGGAGAAGCGGACATCGGGCATTTCCTTTTTGACGAGGCGGGCGGCTTCGACCATGGCGGGGAAATTGCGCTTCACTTCGCGCTCGCGGCTGCCGGGGAAAAGGCCGAGCAGCGCGGGCTCGCGCAGGCCGGGGATTTTTTCCATGGAGGAAAGGGACTCGAGGAGCGGGTGGCCGGCGAAAACGGCGGGCAGGCCGCTGGCGGAATACATCGGGGGCTCGAACGGGAAGACGCAGACCATGAGGTCTAGGGATTCGGCCATGCGGGGGATGCGCGAGCGGTTCCAGGCCCAGACCTGGGGGCTGATGTAGTAGAGGATTTTCCCGGGGTAGCCGCTGCGGCGGAGGGCGGCGGCGAGGCGGAGGTTGAAGCCGGGGTAGTCCACGAGCACGACGGCATCGGGCTGCAGGCGGCGGATGTTCGCGAGCGTGGAGTGGAATTTCGAGCGGAAGTAGCCGTAGTTTTTCAGGACATCCCAGAGGCCGGTGACGGCGGCACGGCCGGACCATTCGTCGAATTCGCCGTCGCACAATGCGGCCATGCGGCTCCCGCCGGCGCCGCCGAAGCGGATGGACGGCCGGATGGCTTTCATGGCGCGCATGGCCTCGGCGGCGCGGGCGTCCCCGCTCTCCTCGCCGGCCACGAACCAAAGGAAGAGATCGTTCATCTGCAAAAACCGAGCCGACGACGGGATTTGAACCCGTGACCTATCGATTACGAATCGATTGCACTACCACTGTGCTACGTCGGCTTTGGACCGGGAAAAGTGGCACAGCGGGCGCGGGGGCGGAAGTTTTTAGTTTTTTTGGGGATTGCCCGTGAAAGGGGGGAGTTTTCAGGGTTCAGTTTTCAGGGCATGGAGGGCGACGCTCTGTTGGCGCCGGATTGGGGTGATTGCGCGAATCGTTCCGGCGCTGACGGGCAGCGCCCTCCTGGTGGTGGAACTGCTGGAGGTTTGGTTTCCCTTCGCGGCTTGGCGCCTTCGCGGGAAACTACTTCAGCAGGCGGCGGAGGTAGGCGGCGTAGCTGGATTTGCCGAGGCGGGCGATTTGGGATTCGAGTTCGGCAAGGGTGATCCAATTGTTGCGGAGGGCGATTTCCTCGAGGCAGGCGATTTTGAGGCCTTGGCGGCGTTCGATGACGCTGACGAACTCGGCGGCTTCCATGAGGGATTCGTGGGTGCCGGTGTCGAGCCAGGCGGTGCCGCGGCCGAGTTGCTCGACATGGAGGAGGCCCTTTTCGAGGTAGCGGCGGTTGAGGTCGGTGATCTCGAGTTCGCCGCGGGCGGAGGGTTGGAGCGAAGCGGCGATTTCCACGGCGCGGTGGTCGTAAAAATAGAGGCCGGGGACGGCGAAGTTCGATTTCGGCCGGGCGGGTTTTTCCTCGAGGGAAATGACGCGGCCGTCGGGGGCGAATTCGACCACGCCGTAGGCGGAGGGTTCGGCGACATGGTAGCCGAAGATGGTGGCGCCTTCGTGGCGGGCGTCGGCGTTTTCCACAGCCTCGGAAAAAAACTGGCCGTAGAAAATGTTGTCGCCGAGGACGAGGGCGGAGGGGTGGCTGCCGACGAATTCGGCGCCGATGTGGTAGGCCTGCGCGAGGCCCTCGGGGCGGGGCTGGGCGGCGTAGTGGAGGGAAATGCCGAATTGCGAGCCGTCGCCGAGCAGGCGTTCGAAAAGCGGCAGGTCGGCGGGCGTGGAGATGAGCAGGATTTCGCGGATGCCCGCCAGCATGAGGACCGAGAGGGGGTAGTAGACCATCGGCTTGTCGTAGACGGGCATGAGCTGCTTGCTGACGGCGATGGTGAGCGGGTAGAGGCGGGTGCCGGAACCTCCGGCGAGGATGATGCCGCGGCGCTGGGAGTCGTGTTGCATGTCAGGGGGATTTTATTTTGCGGAGCCGAGGCGTTCGCGCTGGTAGCGGGTTTTTGTGATTTCGTCGGCCCAGGCGCGGTTCGAGAGATACCAATCGACGGTTTTGGCGAGGCCGGTCTCGAACGACTCGCGGGGGGACCAGCCCAGCTCGCGCTGGATTTTCGAGCAATCGATGGCGTAGCGGCGGTCGTGCCCGGGGCGGTCGGCGACATAGGCGATTTGCGCGGAGTAGCTGGCGCCGCCGGGGCGCGGGGATTTTTCGTCGAGGAGGGCGCAGAGGGTTTTGACGACATCGAGGTTCGCGCGCTCGTTGAGGCCGCCGACATTGTAGGTCTCGCCCGGCCGGCCTTTTTGGAGGGTGAGCCAGATGGCAGCGGCGTGGTCTTCGACGAAGAGCCAATCGCGGATTTGCTGGCCGTCGCCGTAGACGGGGAGGGGTTTTCCGTCGAGGGCGTTGAGGATCATCAACGGGATGAGCTTCTCGGGGAAGTGGTAGGGGCCGTAGTTGTTCGAGCAATTCGTGGTGAGGACGGGGAGACCGTAGGTGTGGTGGAAGGCGCGGACGAGGTGGTCGCTGGCGGCCTTCGAGGCGGCGTAGGGGCTGTTCGGCGCGAAGGGGGTGGACTCGGTGAAGGCGGGGTCGTGCGGCGCGAGCGTGCCGTAGACCTCGTCGGTGGAAACATGGAGGAAGCGGAATGCGGCGCGGCGCGGTTCGGGGAGGGATGCCCAGTGGCGGCGGGCGGCGTTGAGGAGGCGGAGGGTGCCGGTGACATTCGTCTGGATGAACGGCTCGGGCGAATCGATCGAGCGGTCCACATGCGACTCGGCGGCGAAATTCAGGATGGCGTCGATTTCGTGTTCGGCGAGGAGTTTCGAAACGAGGGCTTCGTCGCCGATGTCGCCTTTTTGGAAAATGTAGCGGGGGTCGGAGGCTAGGTCGGCGAGGTTCGCGGGGTTTCCCGCGTAGGTGAGGAGGTCGAGGTTGACGAGTTTGCCGAGCGGGGAGTTTTTTTCGGTGAGGCGCTGGCGGATGAAATTGCTGCCGATGAATCCGCAGCCGCCCGTGACGAGGATGTTCATGCGTTCCCTGGGTGGTGTTATTCGATTTCTTCGCCCTCGGTGAGGACCTCGTCGAGGAGTTTTTCGAAATCGTCGAGGCCGGTGCTGGGGATGATCACGGAGTTCCGGCGGCCGTGGGCTTCCTCGGTGATTTTGAGAAAGCGACCTCGGTCGTTTTGGCGGAGTTCGATGGAGAAGCGCTTGCGCTCGATTTGGAGTTCGCGGACGGCCAGTGACTGTTCCATTTGGGAGAGGGACCGGCAGACTACGCGCGGCTCGTGCGGCGGGGCGAGGAGAAAGTCGGTTGGGCGCTAATGCGCAATTCGAAATGGGGAATGCGGAATGGGGGCGGCGGGTCTGGAGGCTCCGACCTACCGGAGGCATTACCGGGTGCCGAGGAGGTGGGCGGGATTGAGTTTTTTCAGGGCGGGGAGGGTGAAGAGGCCGTCCTTGCGGATGAGCTTGCCATCGAAGCGGACTTCGCCGCCGCCGTATTCGGGGCGCTGGATGCAGACGAGGTCCCAATGGATGCGGCTGGTGTTGCCGTTGCCGGCGGTTTTGTAGGCCTGGCCGGGGGTGAAGTGGAAGGAGCCGGAGATTTTTTCGTCGAAGAGGATGTCCCGCATGGGGTGCAGGATGTGGGGGTTGAAGCCGAGGGAGAATTCGCCGATGAAGCGGGCGCCGGCGTCGCTGTCGAGGATGCGGTTGAGGGCGGCGGTGTTGTTGGCGGTGGCGTTCGCGATGCGGCCGCGGGAGAATTCGAGGCGGACGCTGTCGAAGGCGTGGCCTTGGTAGATGCTGGGGACGTTGAAGGTGACATGGCCTTCGACGCTGGTTTTCACGGGGCAGGAGAAGACTTCGCCGTCGGGGATGTTGCGGTCGCCGCCGCAGGTGACGGAGCCGATGTTTTTGATGGAGAAGGAGAGGTCGGTGCCGGGGCCGGTGATGTGGACCTTGTCGGTGCGGTCCATGAGTTGCTTGAGGGCGGCCATGCCGGGGGCCATGCGGGCGTAGTCGAGGGTGCAGACCTTGAAGAAGAATTCCTCGAAGGCTTCGGTGCTCATTTGGGCCTGCTGGGCCATGGCGGGGGTGGGCCAGCGGAGGACGACCCATTTGGTTTTGTTGATGCGCCAGTCCATGACGGGGCGCATGGCGCCGGAGATGGCGCGCATTTTTTCGTCGGGCACATCGCCCATTTCGGTGATGTTGTGGCTGCCGCGGATGGCGATGTAGGCGTCCATGCGCTTCATGCGGGCGAGCTCGACGGTGCTGGCGATGGAGAGCTGCTGGGGCTCGGCGCCGAGGGCGAGTTCGCGGGAGATGCGGGCGTGGTGGACCTGGACGAAGGGGATGGCGCGGCGGGCGCGGACGGCGCGGACGAGGGCGATGGCGATTTCCTGGGGGGCGTCGAAGATGTCGATGAGGACTTTTTCGCCGGGTTTGAGTTTGGTGGAGTGTTGGGTGAGGACTTTGGCGAGGGCGTCGCAGCGCGGGTCTTGCATGGGTTTTTTTTTCGAAAGGCGGGTCAGCGTTCCATCCGCGAGGCGATTTCGGCCATGCGGCGGGCGGCGTAGGCGGAGAGGATGGGGCGGGCGACGGGGATGAGGATTTTCAGGAGGGCGAAGAGGGTGCCGAGGAGGCCGGTGGCGGCTTTGGCCTTGGGTTTCGCGCCCGGGGTTTCGATGCGCTTGGTGACGGTGCGGGTTTTCGGGCCGGCGAGGATGTAGCCTGCGGCGAGGGCGCCGCCGAGCCAGGCGAATGGGCGGGAGAGGACGGAGCGGCGGACCTTTGCGGCGATGTCGAGTTCGGAGGCGATGGAAGAGGCGTCGCGCCGGACGGCTTCGCGGCCGAGGCGGAGGTCTGCGAGGAGTTTTTCCTTGCGGCTCATGGCTTGCTGTTTTTCCCGAGGCTGGAGAGGTCGCTGGAGATTTCGCGCCGGGTGGATTCGAAGAGGGGGGTGCGGCTGTGGCGGCGGACATGGTCGGCGCAGAGCCACGCAACGAGGAGGTGGAGGAGGGTGAATGCGCCGAGGATCCAGAGCCAGGGGATGCCGAGGATTTGTGCGGCAAGGAGGGCGATGGCGAGGACGAGGAAGATGTAGCCGAGGCCTGCGAAGAAGAGCGCGGCGATGCCCATCACGAGGAGGCGTGCGCCGAGGGCGGCGGCTTCGCGGGCTTCCTCGCCGGCGAGGGCGCCGAGGGATTGGAAGTAGCGGCCGAGCGAGCCGAGGAGGCTCAGGCACTCGGCCACGAGGCCGCGGCGGGGCGGCGGGGTTTTGCCCGAAGGCGCCCGCGTGGGTGCTGCTGCGGCGGGCTGGGACACGGTTTCCAAGCGATGCTACCTGCGGAGCACGATGCCGAGGATGAAGCCGATGCCGAGGGCGATGGCGACGGACTGGATGGGATTCTGCCGGATGTAGGCCTCGGCTTCGGTCTGGCATTCCTTCGCGCGGGCGGCGGCGTCTTCGGCGAAGGAGTTCGCTCGGTGCTTGAGTTCATCGGCGCCGTGGGTGGCTTTGTCGCGGATGCCGCCGTAGGTGGCGTTGGCGGCTTCGCCGAGGTCGCGGGCGGCGGCGCCGAGGTGCTCCCGGCCGGTTTCGTAGGCGGCCTTGGCGTGTTTTTTGATGGTTTCGCCGACGGCGCTGCCGGCTTCCGCCGCGGCGTCGATGGCTTTTTTCGCGTGTTCGCGGCTGCTTTCGAGTTTCTGCCCTGCGGAGTGGGAATTGTTGTCGGACATGGTGTTTGCCTTTCAGCGGCATCGTGCCACAGAAACGACCCTTGGCAAGTGCCAAGGACCCCGCGAAAATGGGGGCATGGAAGAAGCGAAGGCGTTTGCGCCCGGCCGGGTGGAGGTGTTGGGGAACCACACGGATTACAACGGGGGTGTAGTCCTCTCCGCCGCACTGGAACTGGGCGTGGAGGCTTCGGCGCGGCGGCTGCCGGGCGGGCGGGTGGAGTTGCAAAGCGAGGGGATGGGGGGCGTGGAGGGGTTCGAGCGGGGCGGGGGTTTCGTGCGCTCGGGCAAGTGGACCGATTACCCGCTGGGCGTGGCGGAGATGCTGGCGGCGGCGGGGGCGGAGGCCGGGGGGTTTTCGATTTCGTTCCGGTCCACGCTGCCGAGCGGGGCGGGGCTTTCGAGTTCGGCGGCGCTGGAGGTGGCCACGGCGGTGGCGTTGCTGCGGTTGTATCCGCTGCCGATGGGGCGGATGGATGTGGCGAGGCTGTGCCGGCGGGCGGAGAACGAGTTCGTGGGCGTGAATTGCGGGCTGCTGGACCAGGCGTCCTCGGTCTTCGGGCGCAGGGGGCACTTGGTTTTCCTCGATTGCCGGAGCGAGGGGGTGGAGGCGATTCCGTTTCCGGAGGGGCTGGGTTTGCTCGTGGTGGATTCCGGCGTGAAGCATGCGCTGGTGGGCGGCGAATACAACGAGCGGCGGGAGCAGTGTTTCGAAGCGGCGCGGCGGATGGGTGTGGCGGCGTTGAGGGATGCCTCGGGGGCGCAACTCGAGGCGGCGGCGGTGCCCGAATTGGCGAAACGGCGCGCGCGGCATGTGGTGGGCGAGAACGAGCGGGTGTTCCGGGCGGTGGAGGCTTTGCGGAGGGGCGATCCGCGGGTGCTGGGCGGGTTGATGGTGGAATCGCACCGGAGCTCGATGGGGAATTTCGAAAACAGCACGGCGGAGCTGGACGCGCTGGTGGATTTTGCGGTTTCGCAAAAGGGGTGCCTGGGGGCGAGGCTCACGGGCGGGGGGTTCGGCGGGTCCATTGTGGCGCTGGTCGAGGAAGGGAGCGCGCAGCGGGTTTTGGAGGATGTGGTTTCCGGCTACCGCGAGCGCACGGGGAACCGGGCGAAGGGGTTTTTCTGCCGGCCGTGGGATGGGGCGCTGCCGGACGAGATTCGCTGACTCGGGAAATTCCTTGCGCGCCAGAAATCGCGGTGGTTTCTTCAAAGCGTCCCGGGGGTATAGCTCAGTTGGTAGAGCGTCTCGTTCGCAATGAGAAGGCCAGGGGTTCGAATCCCCTTACCTCCATTTCCCGCATGGAAAATTTTGTCATTCCCGAAGGTTTGCGCACATGGGCCGAGATCGACCACTCCGCCCTGCGTTCGAACCTCGCGCTGATCCGCAAAAAAATCGGCCTAGCGGCGAAAATTCTCGCTGTGGTGAAGGCGAACGCCTACGGCCACGGAGCCGTTCAAACCGCCTGCACTCTCGCGGAGGACACCTCGATCTTTGGAGTCGCGAATCTCGACGAGGCCCGTGAAGTGGAGTCGGCCGGCACCGGGCGAGATATCATGCTTCTGAGCCCCTGCCTGCCCGGCGAGCGGGCCGAAGCGGTCGGGGCCGGTCACATCGTTACCGTCTCCAGCGCCGCCGAGGCGGAAGCGTATGCCCGATTTGGAAAAGTTCGGGTGAACTTCAAAATCGACACCGGCATGGGCCGCATCGGATGTTTGGAAACGCAGGCTCTTTTGGAATTCCAACGGGTCCTGCAAATTCCGAATACCCTCGTCCACAGCATTTCGTCCCATTTGCCATCTGCCGATGAAGATGTTGCTTTCACCTCCTCGCAGCTTGAACGCTTTGCCAATCTAGAATCGCAACTTCGCTTGCTGGCCCCGCAGGCGAGTTTCCATGTTCTCAACTCCGCCGGCATCCTCACACAGCCAATCCACGCCCGCGAAATCGTGCGTCCGGGCCTGGCCCTTTACGGTTGCTCATCCGTTTCCGAATTCTCACCGGCACTTTTCCCCGTCTTGTCTTGGCGCGCCCGAGTTGTCCAAGTTCGCAATCTTCCCGCCGGAGCCACTGTGAGCTACGGCCGCACTTTCAAAGCCGCCACCCCCATCCGAACGGCGATCGTGCCTGTTGGTTATGCAGACGGTTTTCCCCGTCATGCCTCTGGGAACGAAGCCCGCGTTTTGATTCGCGGAAAAAGCTGTCCGGTCATTGGCCGCGTGACGATGGACCAGATTGTCGTGAATGCCTCCGCTGTTCCCGAAATCTGTGATGGCGACATCACGACACTTCTCGGCTCCGACGGGGACGAAACCATCACGGCCAACGAACTCGCCGAAAAATCCGGCACGATCGCTTGGGATATCCTTACCGGGATCGGCCGCCGCGTTGCCCGCTTTCACCACGGGACCTGAACAAGAGCGGATCCCGAAAAGACAGCCTGTTCACTCAAGATAGAAAACGAATCGTCAGCGGAAATGCCGTTGGAAGACCGTTGCTCGCGCGAACGGCTCCCTTGAACACCAGATAAACCCACAGCACGAACAGAGCTATCGGCAGTGCAATGGGGAAAACCAAACATGCCCCCACCGCTGCGACCACGCCGGAGAGAATGCCCAAAAGCGTCCATGAGATTTGAAAATTCAAAACATTTTTGCCCGCTGCATCCATGCCCGGAACGTCGTTTTTCTTAAGAAGCCATACGATCAATGGTCCAAGCACATGACCGAATCCCGGAACCAGCAAACCCAGCAACCCGCTCAGGTGTAGAATCGTGATCCAGCGGGGATTGTCCGGCAGGTCCTCCGGATTCGGTGTGGTCGGCAATTCCGGCGGCACGGCGGCATCGGATTTATCAGGCTCCATATCGGTCCACTAAACGCGTGGCATTTGGAAAATCAATTCCCAAACCTACTCACCCCTCCACTGAGTGCATCGCGGGCGCTCGTCCGCGATGATTCCAAAACTCGCCGAATGTCCATCGGCCAAAAATCGGTTGGAAACATCGCCCCTGACGGATAATCGTTTGCCCTCATGAAAATCCTCCCCGCACTTCCTGCGGTTCTCTCTATCCTTCTCGCGATTTCCCTACCGCTCCGCGCACAATCCCCGGCCGCCGCGCAGGAAAACGAGGCCGCCTATGCGCTCTTCTCCGCTGCGGACTACAAGGGCGCCGCCGCCGCTTACGAGGCGATCGTGAACGGCTATCCGACCGACATCCTCGCGCAATCGGCGCAAATCCAGCTCGCCCTCTGCCAGTTTTACCTCGCCGAATTCGACAATGCGCTCGCCTCGCTCGAAAAAACCAAATCCGGCCCGCCCCTCACCGGCGATTCGGCCGCGCTCGTCGACAACCTCCGCCCTCAAATCCTCGCCGCCAAAGCCATGTCGCTCCCGCCCGGCGACGCCGCCCGCAAGGGCCTCCTCGAGGAGGCGATCAAGGGCTATTCCGACTTCATCGCCAAGCATCCCAGGTCGCCGGAACTCGAATCCGCCGCCTACGGCCGCGCACTTTGCGAATTCCAAATCGGCGAGTTCGACAAAGCCGCCGCCAGCCTGCGCGAAAACATCACGAGGTTCGCCAACTCCGGCACCATCGACTCCAGCAAAAACCTCCTCGCCATCACCCTCGCCACGCAGGGCGGGGAGGCGCTCACGAAGGACGGCGGCGACAAGGAAGCCGGCCTCGCGAAACTCCAGGAGGCCGAGGAAATCCTGCGCGGGATCATCGATGGCAAAAAAGACCTCGCCCTCGTGAACGATGCGAACTTCCAGCTCGGCGAAATCCTCTCCATGCGCGCCGCCTTCACGCCGGAAGCCGACCGCCAACCCATCTACGAACAAGCCGCGGCGGCCTACATGGCGGTGCTGCCCAAGGAAACGATCGTCGCCATGCAGGATGAAAAAGTGAAATCCTTCGCTCCCCGCAAGCGCGCCGCCCTCGCCGCCCGCGACATCGCCCTCAAGAAAAGGCTCGATCTCGAAAACGAACGCGAACTCCGCAAGCTCGCTGAAGTCGGCGCGAAGCCCGACCAGACCGCTCCCGCCCTCCTCAAGCTCGGCGAGATCCTCTTCAACGCCGGGAAATACAACTCCTCCCGCGTCGTCCTGAACCATGTCTCGCCATTCCTCTCCACGCCCGACGAGAAGATGCGCGCCGTTTATTTCCGCACGATGGGCTATGCGGTCCAAGGCGCCGCCGAACCCGCCGCAAAAGGCTACGAGGGGTTCCAGGCGGAGTTCAAAGGCAAGCCCCTCGCGGAAAACCTACCCTTCGTCATCGGAAACATGTTCCTCTCGCAAGGCGACAGCGAATCCGCCATCCGCTACTTCGACGAGTCCCTCCAAATTTACCCGCAAGGCCGCCTCGCCGGCCTCTCGGTCGCCCAGAAAGCCCAAGCCCAAGTCGGCCTGAAGCAATACGAAGAAGCCCTCAAAACCTTCACGGATTGCCTTGCCAACAACCCCAGCCCCGAGGTCGGCGTGGTCGCCCAAAGCGGCATCGCAAACATCCACCGCGACACCGCGAATTGGGATGCCGCCATCGCCGCCTACCAGGAAACCATTTCAAAATACCCCGGCACCCCGCAGGCCACCGACGCGCCGTATTGGATCGCCGTCTGCACCCAGCAAAAAGGCGACAACGCCGCAGCCGCCGACCAGCTCGCCAAGTTCATTTCCGAAAACCCCGGCAACGCACTCATCCCGCTTGCCACCTTCGCGCTCGGCAATGCCCAGGTCGCCACCGGCAAAAAAGACGAAGGCCTCGCCACCCTCGCGAAAGTCGCCGACGAATTCCCCGACTCCCAGCCCGCACCGTTCTCTTACTTCGCCCGCGCCCAAGTCCACGGCGCCGATTCGAACGCCGAAAAAATCAACGAACTCATGCGCGCGTTCATCGAAAAATACCCGCAGGACGACAAAGTCTTCTTCGCCTACAGCAGCATCGCACAGAACGAAGCAACCGCCGGCAAGCCCTCCGAAGCCGCCGCCGCCTGGAACGAATTCGCCGAAAAATACCCGGACCACCCGAACGCCGCCTCCAGCATCGTGAAAGTCGCCGACCTCCAGCGCGCACAGGCCGAGCAACTCGCCACGAACCCCACCTCGCTCCCGCCGGAAGACCGGGAGAAATGGAACGCCTCCATCGCGGCCTCCGACGCCACCATCGCCGGCCTCCTGGAAAAATACCCGCAAAGCCCCGACCTCGCCGCCGGCCTCCAGTCCTACCTCGCGAACCGCCGCCTGCTCGTTTCCGCCGGCATCCAGCAGCCCGCCGGTGTCGAAGCCTCATTCACCGAACTCGCGCAAAAAACCACCGCCGAGTCCGCCCGCAGCCAAATCCTCTTCACCCTCGCCGCCTACATTTCCGAAACCGACAAGCCCCGCGCCCTTGCAAAAATGTCCGAAGCCTACAACCCGCAGGTCGCCTATTCGCCGAAGGACATCGACATCTACGGCCTCGCCCTCGTCGATGCTGGCAAGCCCGACGAAGCCCTCGCGGTTTTCGAAAAACTCGCCGCCGACTACCCGGTCCCCGCCGGAGTCGAACCGAACGCCGCCCCGCCCGCCGTGCAGGAAGCCCAGGCCGTCGCCATCTTTGGCAAAGCCCGCGTCGCCCAATCCCGCGGCGAAACCGAAGCCGCCGGCCAACTCTTCCAGCAACTCAAGCAAACCTACCCCTGGTCGCCAAAAGTCCTCGAAGCCGACTACGGCATCGCCCAGTCCCTCAAGGCCGCCGGCAAGGGCGACGAGGCCATGCCCATGCTCGGCGCCATCATTCGCGCCCAAAACGCCACCGCCGAACTCCGCGCGAATTCCTTCCTCCTCTACGGCGACATCATGAAGGAAAAATACGAGCGCGAGTCCGACCCGAAGGCGAAAGCCGACAACCTCGGGTCCGCCATCGACTACTACCTCAAGATCCCGCAATTCTACTCCGGCGTCCCCGCCGCCGCGGCAAAAGGCCTCTGGCAAGGCGGCCAACTCCTCGAAGCCCAAATCCAAACCCTCACCGAGGAAACCCAGCCGAAAAAATCCGAACAACTCGCGAAAGCCCGCCTCGCCTACGAGCAACTCGCCAAAGACTACCCGAACGACCCTCTCGCCGCAGAAGCCGCCAACCGCTTCCAAGCCCTCACCGCACCGTAGGGCAGGCGTCCCGCCTGCCATCGTCCACTCCCGCGACCCCCTGGCTTCCATGAACCGCACCGAACGCGCCCGCGAACTCCTCGCCCGGCTCCCGAAAATCTACCCGGACGCCCACTGCGAACTCGTCCACTCGAACCCGCTCGAACTCCTCGTCGCCACGATCCTCTCCGCGCAATGCACCGACAAGCGCGTGAACCTCACCACGCCCGCCCTCTTCCAGCGCTGCCGCACCGCCGCCGACTACGCCGCCATCCCGCAGGAAGAACTCGAAGCCCTCATCCGCCCCACCGGCTTCTACCGGAACAAGGCGAAAAACCTCCGCGCCATGGGACAGGCGCTCGCCGAACGCCACAAAGGAAAAGTCCCCTCCACCCTCGATGAACTCGCCGCGCTCCCCGGCGCCGGACGCAAGACCGCGAATGTCGTCCTCGGAAACGCCTTCTCGAAAAACGAAGGCGTCGTTGTCGATACCCATGTCGGCCGCCTCTCGCAGCGCCTCGGCCTCACGAAATTCGCCGACCCCGTCCGCATCGAGCGCGACTTGGCGAAACTCTTCCCGCGCGAGTCCTGGTGCGACCTCAGCCACTGGCTCATCTTCCACGGCCGCCGCCGCTGCCCCGCCCGCAAGCCCGATTGCGCCAACTGCGAACTCCGCGACATCTGCCCCTCCGCCGCGGCTTGAACTTCCTCCGAATTTGGCAAGCGGCCCCGCCGTGCTACGCTGGCTCCATGCCGCTCGTGCCCGTTCTGGTTTTGCTGCTCGCCGCCGCCCTCCACGCCCCGGCGCAAAACCTCACGGAAAATTCCACCGCGGATTCCGAGTCGCCCTACGACCAGCTCCAGCTCATCTCCCGCACGATGCAACTCATCCGGCAGGATTACGTGGACGAGTCGAAGACCGGCTACAAGGACCTCGTCTACAGCGCGCTCAAAGGCATGCTCGAGGACCTCGACCCGCACAGCCAGTTCATGGAGCCGAAAAGCTTCAAGAACATGCAAGAGGATACCCGCAGCGAGTTCGGCGGCCTCGGCGTCGTGGTCACCCAGCGGCGCGGCGTGCTCACCGTCATCAACCCCATGGAGGACACCCCCGGCTTCCGCGCGGGCATCCTGCCCGGCGACCAGATTTTGAAAATCAACGGCGAGACCACCGAGAAGCTCGGGCTCAACGAAGCCGTGGACAAACTCCGCGGCCCGGTCGGTGAAAAAGTCACGCTCACCATCAACCGCCCCGCCGATGGATCCACGAAGGATTACGAACTCGAGCGCGTCGTCATCAAGGTCCCCAGTGTGAAAGATGTCCGCATCCTCCCGAGCCGCCAGCAGGCCGGTCCGCGCATCGGCTACCTCCGCATCACCCAATTCAACGAGCCCACCGCCCCGGAACTCGGCACCGCCATCGACAAGCTCGAGAAGCAGGGAATGGACGGACTGATTGTGGATTTGCGCCACAATCCCGGCGGCCTCATCGGCAGCGCGGTGGATGTGTGTGGCCAGTTCCTTCCGCCGAACACACTCGTCGTTTACACCGAGGGCCGCTCCCCCTCGCGCGAATACCGCACCGGAGTTCGCAACAGCGCGAACCGCCGCATCCCGCTCGTCGTTCTCACCAACTACGCCAGCGCCAGCGGCTCCGAAATCGTGGCCGGCGCGTTGAAGGATTTGGACCGCGCCCTCGTCATTGGCGAAACCACCTTCGGAAAAGGCTCCGTTCAAAGTGTCGTCTCCTTGCCCGATGGTTCCGCCGCCCGCCTCACCACGGCAAAATACTATACCCCCGGCCGCAAGCCCATCCACGGCCACGGAGTCGAACCGCACATCCGCGCCACACTCACCTACGACGAGGAGGTCGCCCTGCTCGGCGCCCGCCGCAAACGCGACGACCCCACGCAACCCAAGGAAGTGATTTGGGACCCCCAGCTCGAGCGCGCCGTGGATGCGCTCGAAGGCTCGCTCCAGCACGCGAAGAAATGAGGCCTTCATCGCGTTTTCGCCGCGAAAGTTCGGGCGCGAAAATCACTCCCCAATTTCGGCACACCCTTAATACCAAAGGCGCTTTGCTTCTGGACTTATTGAGAGGGGCACAGGCGTCCCGCCTGTGTGGGTCGGAGAGCCCCTCGGTTCGGACAGGCTCAGCGCAAAAGTCAAACCAGTCTCCTCACAGCCGGGACGGCTGTGCTCCCTTCAGTGACAGCAAAAATCTAACTCCAAAGGGACTTCGGTATAACATGGCGCTTTGCGAGGAGGGCGCTGCTTGTCAGCGCCGGAATTGTCGAGTTCGCGATTGCAGCTCCGGTCCTGACAAAGAGAGCACTCCAGGAGGCCTTTTTTACGGAAAATTATGAGCCAAGCTAAACGCGTCCTGCTGGCCATCGAAACCTCCTGCGATGAAACGGCCGTCGCCATCCTGCGCGGATTCGATGAGGTCCTTGCCCACGAAATTTACAGCCAGGCGGAAATCCACTCCGAGTTCGGCGGAGTCGTTCCCGAAGTCGCCTCGCGCAACCACCTCGCCACGGCCCCGCTGGTTCTCGACCGCGCGTTGGAAAAAGCCGGTCTCCGCATTTCCGCTCTCGATGCCATCGCCGCCACCACCGGCCCCGGCCTCGCTCCCGCTCTCCTTGTCGGAGCCTCGATTGCCAAAGGCCTCGCCATCGGCGCCTCGAAGCCCTTCCTCGCCGTCAACCACATCGAAGGCCACCTCCTCTCGCCATTCTTCGGACAGGAAAAAATCCCACCCCACACCGCGATGGTCGTCAGCGGCGGCCACACCCTGCTCCTCGACATAGAATCCTTCGGCCGCGGCCGCCTGCTTGGTCGCACCCTCGACGACGCCGCCGGCGAAGCCTTCGACAAAGGCGCGAAGCTCCTCGGTCTTGGCTACCCGGGTGGAGTCCGCATCGACGAGCTCGCCAAGTCCGGCGACCCGAACCGCTACGAATTCCCCCGCGGCATGGCGCACTCGGGGGATTTCGATTTCAGCTTCAGCGGACTCAAAACCTCACTCCGCGTCTTCCTCGAAAAAAACCGTCCCTCCGAAAACGACCTCCCCGACATCTGCGCCTCGTTCCAAGCCGCCATCGTCGATGTGCTCCTGGAAAAACTCTTCCGCGCCGCCCAAAGCAACGACCGCCAACTCGCCGCCCTCAGCGGCGGCGTGAGCGCAAACAGTGCCCTCCGCGCCAAAGCCACCACCGAAGCCGCCCGCCTCGGAATCGAACTCAAATTCCCCCCTGCCGGCCTCCTCACCGACAACGCCCTCATGATCGCCTTCGCCGCCGCCCACCGGCTCGCAAATGGAATGACCCATTCCGTCACGGAAGAAATCTCCCCGAACTTCTCCCCCGCCTCGCTGTTTCGGTAAAAAGCCGGGCACCCCGATCATAGACACCCAGGGTAGGGTCGGCTCTCCGAGCGGACCCAAGTTTCAGGCGCAAAGCGCCGTCCAAAAATGTCGGGCGGCTCGGAGATCCGCCCCTACCCCGCGCGCCGGCGCTGGCGGTAGAAATGGAAGCCGAGGCCGAGAAGCAGCAGCGCCGCTGTGGCATAAACTTCCGGCTCAGGAACCGGGATGACCTGGTTGGCGAAACTGCCGCCGATGATTTGGTATCCGGAGCCCACGAAGCTGCTCGTGCCGAGTCCGCCGCTGTAGAAGCTGATCCGGTTGAGCTGGGATTGCGTGAGTGCGGCGCCGTTCGAATAAAATTGGTCCGTGTTGTTGCCGGTGCCGCCGTCCCACAAAGTCGTGCCGGTCCAGTTGTAGATGGCAAGCGTGTAGGTATCCAAACCGGTGATGCTGGAGAAGTGGATCGTGACGCTCCCTGTGCCGAGGTCGATGATCGAGTTTTGGCTAAGCGTGAGTGTGCCGGCCTGGCCCGAGGTATTCGCGTAGGTGCCGGAGAATGCGAGACCCGCCACAGTGGTGCTGGTGCTGGCGAGGGTAATGGCGTCCCCGTTGATCGCGTCATCAGCGCTCACCAGTAGCGAACCGCCGTTGTTGACGGTGACTCCCGAAGTGGAGCCAAGGGCGCTGGCATGTGCAGCATTGATCGTTCCGCCGTTGATGGTGGTGGTGCCGGTGTAGGTGTTGCTGCCGGAGAGAACGAGCGTGCCTGTGCCTTCTTTGGTGAGGCCGCCGGAGCCGGAGATTTGGCCGGAGAGCGTGTTTGATCCGGCGAAACTGGTGGTGAGCGTGCCGGCACCGAGCGAGATGTTGCCCGCGCCGCTGATGCCCGCCACCGTGTCGCTGTTTCCATTCAGGGTCAGGACGCCGCCGCTGGCGATATCGACATTCGTGGAATCGCCGATGCGGTTGGCCGAGCCGAGGGTCAGGTTGCCTCCGTTGGAAATATTCAGCGTGGTCGATGCCATCGTTCCCGTGAGGGAGACGCCACCGCTCACTGTGGCGGTGCCGGCCCCCAAAGCTCCGCTGACCGTTCCGCCGCTGAGGGCATATGTGGTTGCCGTGAGCGTGCCGCCCGAGACCTCGCCGCTGCTCATGGTGAAGGAGGAAACGGTATCAGTGTTGGCACCGAGGGCGAGGGTTCCGCCCGAGACAACCACAGAGCTGCTGTTGCTCAGGGTGTTCGTGGCGTGCCCGAGGGAAAGGATGCCCGCGCTGACAGTGGTGGTGCCGGTGTAGAGATTCTGGGCGGTGAGGGAAAGTGTGCCGGCGCCCGCTTTGGTGAGAGAACCGTTTGTGTTGGCCGCCGCGCCTGAAATCGTGAGCGTTGTGGCACCATTGCTGACATCAATTGTGCTGGTTGTGGCAGCGGTGAGGGTGAAGTTGCGATCTGTGGAATCTGTGGCACCGGTGAAGAGGAGCGTGCCACCGCCGAGGACGAGGTTGGCCGCTGAATTGGTGGATTGGCCTATGTTGCTTGCAGATCCCCCATTTGCAACATCACTAATGCTCAGCGTTCCAAGATTAACTGTAGTTGCTCCAGTATAAGTGTTTGCTGAAGATAAGGTGAGCGTCCCTGCGCCGGCTTTAGTGAGCGCGCCGGAAGTGCTTGAAGAGTCAATAACCCAGCCGACATTCATGTTGGCCGAGGAGCCCACATCAAAAACGCGAGAGGCACCGCCCAAGGTGATGCGACCGGCACCGGCAGCGGCATTTGTAAAGTCCACAGTGGAGGAATTATTGACGAGGAAGTCGCCGGAAAGAACGATACCTTGCGTGGCAACAGAGGCATTGTTGTAGGAAAATGTGGATGTCCCGAGCGTGGTTGTGCCGGTAGTGTTGATACGGGCAGAAGCATGTGAAAGCGTGACGGTGCCGCTGCTGATGGTGGATGCCGCCCCAAGGGCCACCGTGCCGCTGCTTGTGATGGAGAGGTTTCCGCCAGACATTGTTAAACTGCCGCTGAGCGAGAATGTGCCGCCAGAGTTGCTTGCCTTGGTGAAGGTTCCGGAAGTGATTGTAAGACCTGCGATGGTCTCCGCTCTGGCTCCAGCATCGAATGTGCCACCGGCAATTGTTACGAAAGCAGTGTTCTTGATTTGGTTGTCGTTAGAATTTGAGTAATCAAGAGTGCCCCCTGTATTCACAACGATGTTGCCTGTGAGCGTGTCGCTGCTCGCTGCACCGCCGAGTCGGATGGAGCCTCCATTGATCGTGGTGGTGCCGCTGAAAGTGTTGATGCCCGACAAAGTCAAGGCCCCAGCGCCCTCCTTAGTGAGCGACCCAGTGCCAGAGATGACATTTCCATAAGTAAAGTTGTTTCCTCGGTTAATTAATAATGCGGAGTTATTTGTTATATCACTGGTAATGTTTCCTGTGTTGCCGCCGGTTCCAAGCTGGAGTGTTCCGGAGCTGATGGTTGTAGCACCCGTGTATGTGCTGTTGGCGGATAGAATTAATGTGCCAGTTCCATCCATGGTGAGTGTGCCTGTTGAGATACCGATCGGGTCTGCGACCGTGATATTCCCCGCGCCGCCCATAGTGAGATTGAATGTGCCTGTAATCGCACTGCCAGATGAAACATCCAAAGTAAGCAATCCGGCATCGGAGTTGATGCGGCTGGCGGCGGCGAGGGTGATGGCACCGCCGTAGGTGTTGTCCCCGGAAATGTTGCGGAGCGCGCCGCCGGAGCTGATTCCGGAGCCGGAGAGGTTGAGCGCTTCGGCACCAACCGTGATGCCGCCCGTGAGTTCCAATGCAGCTCCGCTGGC
>JAGWWS010000064.1 GCA_018970255.1 Verrucomicrobiota bacterium
GTCTGCGGGTTTGTGGGCAAAAAATGAGCGCCCATACCGCAACCCCACCTGTCGGCCAAACGCGGCAAATTCGCCCGATAAACGAGGCAATCACGGGCATTGTTCCCAGTCCTCCCACCTATCCCGCCAGGCCGATCGGGGGCGGGCGGTTGGAACTCGCCCCAAAGAAGCCGGGGGTCTGGCACGCCGAACCGAAATACAACGGCTGGCGGGCACTCGTGCATTGTCCCACCGGAGCGATGTGGAACCGTCATGGGGGCAGGCTCACGATCGCCCACGATTTCGAGAACGCCCTCACTCAACTCCGTGCCCTGTCGAACCAGGGATTCGAATGGGCCGACTGCGAGGCGCTGGAACGCCGACACGCGATCGGTCGCGGCACGCTTGTTGTTCTGGATTGGGTGGTTGAATCCGCCGCCTACCTCGAGCGCCGAGAGTTCCTTTCCAAGCTCATCGAAACCGAGCGCCTCAGCCTCGGGGAATGGTCCACATTTCCTTCTGGTGCGCTCGTCCTACCTCCATCCCTCCGCGATGAGGGAGACGCCGTCCACGCGTTCTACAACTCACTCAAGGAAAGAAACCGCGCGCTGGGGTGCGACTTCTTTGAGGGCGTGGTCATGAAGCGAGCGAACGCCCCGTATCCCATCCAACTCCGGAGCGACTCCGAGGAATCCCGCGTGCTGGTGAAGCACAGGTTTTTGAGGTGAGGGGATAGAGGATTCGGGCGCAGGTTTGGTTGTGTTCGATGTTCTCTTCAGCCACGCAAAGATGCCATCCCATTGGGAATCCGAGTCCACACACTGTAAACGCGAGGGAGTCGATTTCTTGCAGGATTTTCACCAAAAAAATTCCTGCTGGGGATTGGTGGTCGACTCGATTTAGGCGCTTAACTCGCCAGCACGTAGTAGCTCAGAACCTTGAAGACATCGTGGATGTGGGCGTCCTTGCGGAATTCCAAGACGATCGGTTCCTTGCGGCTCTTGATCCAAATTTTGATTTCGGCATCAAGGTCGAAGTGTCCGGCAGTTTCCTTGGAAAAGTAGTCGATCGCCTTGTAGGGAACGCAGGTGTAGTCGCGCTTCTTGCCGGTCATGCCCTGCTTGTCCACGAGGAAGAGTCGGAAGTTCGTAAAGACGATGAGGTCGCGGAATAGTTTGTAGGCGTGCTGGATTGATTCGCCGTCGATGAGCAGGTCCGAGAACTCCTTTTCGAGCTTCGAGGCGTCGACCTCGCTCGCATTTCCGAGTAGTGCGCTAAAGAGTCCCATTTACTGCTGGGGCTGCTGGGGAGCCTGCGGAGCGGGGTAGTAGTAGGGCTGGGGAGGATAGTAGTAACCTTGAGGCGCTGCTGGTTGCTGTGGGGAGATGGGTTGCTGGGGCACCTCCGGATTCTTCATCTGGAGGTAAGCCGCTTCGACCAAGTCCTCGAAGAGTTGGGAAATCGAGCGCCGGCGCTTGAGGGTGATCTCGTCGGCCCAGGCGCGGACATCGGGGTGGATCGTGAGGTTGAGTTTGACCCGGAGTTGTTCTTCGGGTTTGCGGCGTCTGGGCATGGTTTTGGTTCCTATTTCGCCATCTCCGAGGTGCGTTCGAGCACACGGGCACGCATGATTTTACCGGCTTTGAATTTCACAATGGCCCGCGCGGGGATCGTCACCTCCTGCTCGGGTTTCTTGGGATTGCGACCGATGCGGGGCTTGGTGAGGCGGCAGCGGAACACGCCGAACTCGCGCAGTTCGACGCCATCGCCCTTTGCCAGGGCTTCGGTGATTCCGTCGAGGGTGAGTTGGATCACATCGAAAACTTCCTTTTGGGTGAGGCCGGTCTTTTCGGCGATTGCGACGACCATTTCGCGCTTGGTGAGATTTGCCATAGGTCCAGAGGCGTATGGTTTTTGCCGGAAAATGGCAATGCGCTTGCGGCGGCATAGATCGTGCGCCAATCCTTTGCGTGACAATGCCGCGCGTGATCTTCCACCTCGATATGGATGCGTTCTATGCATCGGTGGAACAGCGCGATGATCCGAGGCTCAAGGGAAAACCGGTCATTGTCGGGGCTTCCCCCGACCGCCGGGGTGTGGTTTGCGCGGCGAGCTATGAAGCGCGGGCATTCGGCGTGCGGTCCGCGATGCCGTCGCGAACGGCCCAGAGGTTGTGCCCGGATGGAGTTTTTATCCGCCCCCGAATGGATGCCTACCGCAACGAGTCGCGCGAGATCATGGCCAGGCTCGCGACATTCGGCGGTCAGGTCGAGCAGGTCTCCGTGGATGAGGCGTATCTGGATATGAGCCACCGGTTCGAGGAGTTCACGCGGGAGGCTGTGACCGCGCTCGGGAGGGAGATGAAGGAAGTCGTCCGTGCCGAGAGGCGGCTCACGGCCAGCATCGGCATCGGGTCAAACAAGCTGCTCGCAAAAATCGCGAGCGACCACGGGAAGCCGGATGGGCTCTTTTGCATCACCGAGGAGGAGAAGGTCGCGTTCCTGCGGCCTTTGCCGGCATCGGCGATCCATGGGGTGGGGAAGGTGACCGCGGAGGCGCTTGCCACGATGGGGCTTCGCACGATTGGCGAGATCCAGGATTTCGGGGGCGACCTCCGGGCCGTGGCGGGATCGTTCGCCCCGAAGCTCAAAGCCTACGCGTTCGGCAATGACACGCGCCCGCTCGACCTCGATGGCGAAGTCAAAAGCATCAGTGCCGAGGAAACCTTCGAGCGCGACACCGAGGACCGGCGGATCCTCGTTCCCGTGCTCAAGGAACAGGCGCGGGAGATTGCCGGGAAGTTGGGCAAGGAACGCCTGGCCGCCCGCACCGTGCAAGTGAAGGTCCGATACAGCGATTTCAAAACGCTCACGCGGCAGACGAGTGTGGAGGAATCGTTCGAGTCCGCCGAAACGATCTACGCAATCGCCTGTGCGATCCTGCGGCGGGAGCGGGTGGTCGACCGCCCGCTGCGGCTGATTGGGCTCGGGGTGTCCGGCTTGGTCCCCCCGAGCACGCAGATGGTTTTCGAGTTCGGACGGAATTGACCAACCGGCAACCGCCCGCGCACCTCCCATGCACCCGCTTCCGCGATGGATTCCCGCGAGCGGCGTGAACGAGGCTTGGGGCGGTATGAAAACCAAATCCAAACCAGCAGCAGCAACAGCCGCCCCGAGCGCTCCCGCAGCCGGGCTCAAGCGGATCAACCTCGCGGGAATCGCAACCAAGTCGGCAGTAGCCAAGACTGCGAAAGCCTACCCGATCCTCCCCGATGCGGACGGGCAAGTCGCCACGCTCGTCGAGGGCATCCTCGAAAAGAGCGAACAGTTGGAAGCCATCGAGGGTGCCCTTGAAATCGAGAAAGCCGAACTCATCGCGATCGCCAAGCCGTTCTACTTCGCCCACCACGCGGGGCAGATGGCCGTGGCATCAAGTATCGAAGCCCGCTCGGGCGACAAGACGGTCCGGGTCGGGTTCTCGAATTCCTACCGCGGCACGAGCGACGACAGCGCGATCGTGCGCGCCGTGGGCGAAGAAGGCGCGCGGTTCTTCAAGCAGTCATTCGAACTCAAGATCAAGGGTGACCTCATCCCCGAAGCCGCCGTGGAGGAACTGATCGGCGAATTGCAGGAACTCTTCTCACGCCACCATGCCGGAGCCGCCCTGAGCGCCAAGGCTGTGTTCAAGCCGAACAAGGATTTCCACACCGCCCGGCACACGCTTTTCACACCCGAGCAGAACCTCGAGATCGACAAAATCGTGCCAGTTGGCGCGAGCGTGAAGACGAAGCTCGGGAGGGGCGGGGAGGAGTAGCCCTATCCGCCCAAGGCAATGCGGGCCGCGTTCTCTGCTGGCAGCCCTGCTTTCTTGAAGCGTTTTTGCGCCCGGTCGATGTCATAGGGGACGCGGCGGTGGAGGAAGAATTTTTGCGTGGGGTCGTAGAGCACATAGCACGCGCGCGGATCGCCGTCGCGGGGCTGCCCGACGCTCCCGCAGTTGATGGCCGTCTTTTTGCCCGA
>JAGWWS010000039.1 GCA_018970255.1 Verrucomicrobiota bacterium
GCGGCGTCGCTCCATCAGGGTTTCCCCCATTGTGAAAAATTCTCGACTGCTGCCACCCGTAGGTGTCTGGACCGTGTCTCAGTTCCAGTGTGGCTGGTCGTCCTCTCAGACCAGCTACCCGTCATAGCCTTGGTGGGCCGTTACCCCGCCAACAAGCTGATAGGCCGCGAGCTCATCAGGAAGCGTCTTGCGACTTTGGCTTCGGGAGGATGTCCCCCCTGGCCACATGCGGTATTAATTCGCCTTTCGGCGAGCTATCCCCCACTTCCCGGCAGATTGCTCACGTGTTACGCACCCGTTTGCCACTGGACTTCCCAAGTATTGCTACCCGGAAAATCCCGTTCGACTTGCATGTCTTATCCACGCCGCCAGCGTTCGTTCTGAGCCAGAATCAAACTCTCCGTTGAAAAGTTTGCCCCATGCGCGCTAAACGCACGGGAAAGTTTCTGACTAATCAATTCCACAGAGCCTGTGAGACAGGACTCCGGGAAAGACGTCGAAGCTGAATAAACAAAATCGACAGGAAACGCACAATTCAGCAATTGCTGTTGTTGTCATTTCCAATCTTGCGTTCTGAATTTTGCCGATACCGGCAAAACCCGAATGGGACTTTCAAAAACCGTATTCAATCCGAACCCGGAGACGCTGCGTTTGTTTCACCGCAATGCCGCTCCGTTTTGGCGGTTCGTTTGAGATCAACCCCACTCGACCTGTCGTCGGCGGGAGGGAGAGAATATGCAGCGGACCCGGAAGGTCAATAGCTTTTTGAATTTTTTTTGGAATTTTTTGCAGCGCGCGCAGAGCCTGCACTGAAGCGGCTCCACGGACATCAACAGCGCCGGAGGCATTCGCAATGATGGTTTGCAGGCGGCGGCACCTGCAAAACCCCGCCACTTGCAGCGGTCGGCCGACAGTGGAATCCTAACGCCCATGCAAAACAAACCACAACCCGGCGACATCGCACCGGATTTCGCGGCGGTGGCGGTGGGCGGACCCCATGGCGAAGGCGAATCCATCAGCCTCGGCGGGCTGCGGGGCAGGACCGTGGTGCTGTATTTCTACCCGAAGGACGACACGCCGGGCTGCACAACCCAGGCCTGCGGGGTGCGCGACCACCATGCCGAACTGCTCGCCGCGGGCGCCGTTGTTTACGGCATCAGCACGGATTCGCCGGCCAGCCATGCGAAGTTCATCGCCAAGCACGGCCTGCCATTCCCGCTTATCAGCGACGGGATGCATGCCATCGCCGAGGCCTACGGCGTGTGGGTGGAGAAAAGCATGTATGGGAAAAAATACATGGGCACCGAGCGCACGACATTTGTGGTGGGACCCGATGGAACCATCTGTGCCGTGCTGCGCAAAACCGCACCCGCCGCGCATGCCGGGGCGCTCCTGGAAACACTTTGAAAACCGGCGGCCAGGCAATGCTCCTGCGGCTCTACGACAAGCTCACCGGGCTTCTCGACAAACTTCCCGGCGGGATCCAAAAGCCGGTCCTCCGCGAATTGGAGCCCATCCGCTCCATCTTCCTCGAGCAACGCCCGGCGCGCATCGAGTTGGCGGGCGGGAGTTCGGCCAGCGTGCCCGCGATCCTCGCCGGCATGGGTGCGCAACAACTCGCCACCGGCGAATCGCTCCATGGTTGGCGCACCTATTCCACCGCATCGGGCAGCACAATCGAAATCCTCGATGCCCGCAACGATTCGCCCGGCGCCCATGTCTCCGAGGCGCTCGCGCACCGGCAGCCCGACCTCGTTCTGCTCGTCGAAGACAATGAACCGGCGCCGCAGGATTGGTCGGCATCCGCCACCCGGGCACTTGCATCGGGCAAGCCCATCCTTGCGGTTTCGACTTCGGCGGAATTCCAACCGCGGCTCGCAACACTTGCGCGCTCCGAGCCCAGGCTGGCCGCAGCCATGGGCGAGGGCGCATCCGCCGGCGACCCTGCCTGCCCGGAATCGATTTGCGCGAACCTCCCCGCTTGCGCTCAACTCGAATTCGCCCGCTTCACCGGAGCGCGGCGCGCACAGGCGTTCATCGCCTCCAAACTCCTGAAATCCTTCAGCGCCGTTTGCGGCGTCGTCGGCCTCCAGCCCATCCCCCTCGCCGACCTCCCCATCCTCGTCTCGCTCCAAAGCCTCATGGTCGGGCTCATCATCCACACCACGGGCAAACCCGCCACGGCACGGCTGGTGGGGGAATTCCTCGCGGCGATGGGATTGAACACCGCGGCCGCATTCGCCCTCCGCGAAGGCGCAAGGGCCGCCATCCGCATCGTGCCATTTTGGGGCAGCGCCGTTTCGGGCTTCGTGGCCGGCGCCGGCACCTACGCCATCGGCCGCGCCGCCATCGCGTATTTCATCGACGACTCCCCGCTGGCCGAGACCAGGAAACTTTTCCGCCGGGCGCTGGGGAAGGGGCACCCGCCCTCCCTGCCCTGACCCGCCATGCCGGCACCCGACCCGCAAGCCGCCTTGAAATCGAAGGCATCCGGCGATGTCCAAAAAATCTACGCCGACCTCGCGGCCCGCCCTCTGGACCGGCAATGCCAACTGCGAACCGGGTGTTGCCATTTCCAAGCCACCGGAAAAATCCCGCTCCTCACGCGCGGCGAGGCCCTCGTGGCCGCCAAAGCCCTTCGCGCCACGGGGCGCAAATCACTGCCCGCGCGCGCCGATGGCGCCTGCCCGCTGCTCGATGCGATAACCAGCCGCTGCCTCATTTACGAATCGCGGCCGTTTGGATGCCGCACCCATTTTTGCCAAGCGGCCGGAGGCCCCTACCCGCGCAGCCATGTGCTTGACCTGATCCGCCGCCTCGAAGAAATCGACGCCTCGCTCGGCGGTGATGGCCCGCACCCGCTGCCGGCCGCAATTTCCAGCGCACTCGCCGACCGCGCCTGATGACCGCTACTTAGTCGTCATTTTGTAAACACCGTCCCAATCCGCCGGCGGAGGATTCCGCTTCAAAGCGCGGCATCTCTCGAGCATCACGAGCGATGGGGTCGTGGGAGAGTCGGGATTGCGCTCAGGGCGATTCGGCTCCAGCGCCGCGGATTTTTCGAACCACGCGATGGCTTCGTCCCATTTTTGAGCGAGATAAAATTTCACTCCCTCCTCGTGCAGAGCCAAACACTCGCGCGTTTCGGCGTTAAAGTCCTCGCGCAGGCAGACCACCTCATACATCTCCGCCGGCTCCGAGCGACCCTTCACTATGATTTTATCGAGGAAACGGAAAACACACGCATCCCCGCCGGCCTCCGCTGCCCGCTTCGTTTCGCCGGTCACCATCGTGTAGACCCCAAAGCTTTTCGCGCCGCTCTCGCAACGCGCCGCGAGATTCACCGTGTCGCCCATCATCGTGTAGTTGAAGCGCCGCGACGACCCCATGTTCCCAACGGTTGCCGAGCCGGTGTTGCAGCCGATGCGCATTTGCATACTGCCGACAAATGCCGGCCACTTGTCGCCCTCGGATTGCCACTTGGCACGAAGCTCGCCGAGCCGCTTCTGCAAGAGCTGCGTGGCCACGCACGCCTTCAGCGCATGGTGCTCCAACGGCGCCGGCGCATTGAAGATTCCGACAATCGCGTCGCCGATGTATTTGTCCACATAGCAGCCGTTCTCCATCAAAATGTCCGTCATCGCGGAGAGATACTCGTTCATCAATCCCACCAATTGCTGCGGCGTCAGCAGCTCCGAGAATCCCGAGAATCCCTGCACATCGGAGAAAAACGCAGTGACCTCTGCATCGATGCCGCCGAGCTGCGGCTCCTCGCCGCTCTCCACCATTTTCTCCACCAGAGCCGGCGAGAGATAAGTGCCGAACATCCCCGTGATTCGCTTCTTCTGCTGGCCCTCGCGTGCCAATTGGATCATCGACCCCGCGAATGTGCATGTGAGTGCCGCACCCAGCGGAGCAACCATCGGCACCACGAAATCATATTGGATAAAAACCCAAAACGCCGCGCCTGCATACACTGTCACCGCGGATGCACCGACCACCTTGGCCAGTGTCGAAAACTTTTGCGGCACGAAACAAAACGAGGCCGCCAAAAATCCGAGCCCGAAGATGAACAGCGTGTTCATCCAAACAGGCGATCGGTGAACAAAGCGCCCCGACAAAATCGTCTGCAAAAGATTTCCGTGAACACTCACCCGCGGCACCGGCTGCGGACCGCTGAGCGGCATCACGCTGGAATCTTTAAGCAGCGGATCCACCGGCCCGATCAACACCACCGCATCCTTGAAATTTTTGAAAAATTCTGTCGCCGCCGCCTTCTGCTCCTCGGTCCCTTCCTCCATCGCCTGACCATTCGCCATCACCTCCACGATGCTTGAATTGTGCATGTGTTTTCCCATCCAGGAGCTGAACCAATTCGGCTCCACGAGTTGACCCATTTGAAGTGGGATCGACACCCGCTCGGAACCGTCGGGATTTTTCACCGCAATCCGATTTTTGCCTACCTCCACCGCCGACTCGTCCAATCCCCAATAAATCAGCGCGAGTTTTAACGATAATGGGTAGTAAGTGTGGTTGTCCGCCTTGGCAAAAAACGGCAACCATCTCACATCCTCACCCACCGTATCGATCAATCCGATGTGCCCCCAAGTCGGCCCTACCACAGGGAAAGAAGGCAACTCCGGCGGCCCGATCGGCTTGGTTCCATACCTGCGCTCGAAGGCAAACGGGAATGATGACACGTCACCCAACGGCCTGTTTTGCGATCCGTAGGTCGCCGCCACCACGATGTTTTTGTGAGTGTGCACCGCCTTTCCGAGCACCTTGCTGCCCCGCTCCGCCTCCTCGCGCCCGAGGGCCGGAATTCCAGCCATCGAAAAAACAAAATCCATCCCCGCCGCCTTGATCCCGCCGTGCTCAAAGAGCGGATTCAGCGCCATCGCGAAATACTCGCGGTTCCAGGGAAAATTCCCGAGCGTCCCGATCGCGAGACTATCCACATCCACATACCAAAGTTTCAAAGGCGAAGGCAGCTCACCGCGCGCCTGAATCCGCCAATCCAGAGTCTTCGTCTCCAAAAAAGCCACCGCCCCGTCCGGCCCCAGAAACCGCTCATACCCCCCCGGCAACCGCATCATCCGAACTTGCGATAGCAAAGTCCAAGCCGAGCAAAGCAAAACCAAAACGACTGCTGTAATCGCAATAGTTCCGACCTCCCGCCAAAAGTGGGGGGACTTTTTTGGTGAAGAGGATTTTTTTGAGACAGTGTCCCTAAACGACTGAAAGTTGACCATGGTAAATCGTGGGATCTTCTTGTAAAAAAAGGTTAGTTGAGCCCGGTGCTAAGTTTAACCAAATCCTTTTGAATAGGGATGAAAGCACATTTGAGCTCTTGATGGGAATCAAGGCATAACCACTAACCAGTTTTGTGATCTGGAAACTTAATTTTAAAGTTTAGCTCTCCTGAGCGAATGAGCTAAATTAATTCAGGTAGTTGTAAGAATCCAAATTGCTTACAGTCGCTTTAGACCTCTATGAATCCCCAATTCGCACTCAATGTAGAGCGATCACCACGAGGTTCCTGTTCATAAAGTTACCGAGGAACAGATGCCGGTGAACCAGAGTTGGGAAGTGTCTGACCTGCATCAATTGTTCCTTGGTCACCTGTATCATCAGTTTGATCTCCACCGTCACCAGTCGAAGTTTGAGGAGGTGCTCCAGCGAATGGATTGGAGGGAACGGTGGGGCGCAAGGCTTGGATGATTTGAGAGATTTGCTGGGCGATCGCGGATATGACCTGTTGGGCCAGAGCTTGAATTCCGGCCGCCCCAAGACCGATGCCCATGCCAGCAGAAACGATCTGCATTTGGCCTTGCGAACTGGATACGGAAACAGCCCCGATCACAACCACGACATTTGCACGGTTGGTGGCGCTGTTGAAGCTCACGCCGAAACGCGTTCCGCGCACACCTGCAGTTCCGACAGGAGTCGCGATCTCAAATTTGGACTTGCTATTCAGAGAAACCACATCGACGGCAACGAGGCCATCTTTCACCATCAATTTGGTGGCAGATTTCGAAGGTTCTTTCGGGAGAGTCTTGTAATCAATCCCCTCGTAGTTAAAGGGATCTGTAGTAAATTCATCAACAGAAAGCTCGGATTTCGGCTCGACAACGATCAGCGCCCCATTGTCAAACAGAAGACTCACCGAGCTACCCGAGCCGGTTTTTACAGTGGCCCCCTGCTGGATAAACTCACCCGCTGTGGCTGGTGTCGAAGACCCATCTGGCATGGTGACGGAAGCAGAGCCACCCTTGACCTCGAGAATTTTGATGTTTCCTACGGCTTTGCCTTGGGCATGGGCAAGCGGAACTAAAACGCACACCGACGCAATAAACGCGATAAACAAGGGGAGCTTTTTCACGGGTTCATATTCGCCGACAAGCCTACCATGGCAAGGGATTTTTCACACGGCCGTCGAATTTTCTCACGACCGGAAAAGGCTTGCCCCTTCCCAGCGCAAATCTACCCTCCATCCCCATGGCAAGCACTCTCAGCCCCGTAGCCTACGACGCGAAAATCGAAGGCAATGTCATTTTCACGCAGGTGGACGCCGCGATCAATTGGATGCGCAGCCACTCCCTTTGGCCGATGCCGATGGGTCTCGCCTGCTGCGCGATCGAACTCATGGCCGCCTCGTCGTCACGCTTCGACATCTCCCGCTTCGGCGCGGAGGTCATGCGGTTCTCGCCCCGCCAGGCCGATGTCATGATCGTCGCAGGCACGGTCACCTATAAAATGGCCCTCGCCGTCAAACGCATCTGGGACCAAATGCCGGAGCCGAAATGGTGCATCGCGATGGGCGCCTGCGCCTCTTCGGGCGGCATGTATCGCAGCTACGCCGTGCTCCAGGGCATCGACCACCTCATCCCGGTGGATGTCTACGTCTCCGGTTGCCCTCCGCGGCCCGAGGCGCTCCTCGACGGCCTGATGCGCCTCCAGAAAAAAATCATGGGAGAGCACTCCCTCCTCGAGCAGAAGAAGGAACTCCTCGAAACGCTATGACCGCCGCCGCCGACCCGCTCTGCGAGAAGCTCCGCGAGGCTTTCCCCTCCGCCATCCTGGAACAATCCTCCTTCCGCGGCGAAACCACGCTCCGCATCAAAACGGAATCCATCCGAGACATCTGCCTCCACGCCCGCGACACGCTCGGCTTCGACTACCTCGTGGATGTCTCCAGCATCGACCACTTCGGCGACGAGCCGCGCTACGAACTGGTCTACGAACTCTACTCGCTCCGCGCCGGCGCCCACCTCCGGCTGAAAGCCACCGTCAGCGAGGACACCGGGACCGCGCCCACGGTTTCCGACATCTGGCCGACCGCCGACTGGCACGAGCGCGAGGTCTACGACATGATGGGCATCCGTTTCGAGAACCACCCGGACCTCCGCCGCATCCTCATGTGGGAGGGTTTCCCATACCACCCGCTGCGCAAGGATTTCCCTCTCGAGGGCAAACACAGCGAAACACCGGGAGTCGCCTTTTCCGAACCCGCCCCACTTGCCGGCGGACCCTTCGTCACCGTGCCCACCGACGGCACCACCCAAGTGCGCGAACCACGGGCGCGCCACGCCGGCGAAATCCCCCCGTCCGACAAATTCATCGCCGAGCCTTGATTTCGGACCCGGCCGCCCTCTCGGAACTCGTCGCCGGCCTGCAGTCCTGCGACACCATCGCCATGGACACGGAGGCCGACAGCCTCCATTGCTATTTCGAGAAGGTCTGCCTCATCCAGATCACCGCCGCAGGCCGCAACTCCCTCGTCGACCCCCTCGCCCAGCTCGACCTCCAGCCGCTCCTGCACACCGCCGCCTCGAAGCGCCTCGTTTTCCACGGCGCCGACTACGACCTCCGCCTGCTCCACCGCATCGGCACCTTCGAGCCCCGCGACCTCTTCGACACCATGATCGCCGCCCGCCTCACGGGCAAACCCGCCCTCGGCCTCGCCGCACTCGTCAAACAATACTTCGGCGTCGAACTTTCGAAAGCCTCCCAAAAGGCGAACTGGGCCATCCGCCCCCTCCCCGCGCAGATGGTCGACTACGCGCACAACGACACCCGCTACCTCATCGAACTCGCCTCCATCCTCGAGGGGGATTTGAAAAACCTCGGCCGCCTCGGCTGGTTCACCGAATCCCGCGACCGCATGGTCGCCGCCTCGCGCGAGACGAAGGAACGCGACGAATCCACCGTCTGGCGCATCACGGGCAGCTCCGCCCTCTCCCCCCGCGCCCAGGCCGTCCTGCGCATCCTCTGGTTCTGGCGCGACGCCGAGGCCCGCGCCTGGGACCGCCCGCCCTTCCACATCATCGGCAACGACGAAATGCTCCGCACCGCCAAGCTCGTCGCCGAGGGCGGCGCCTTCTCCACCCCGCGCATGAACACCCGCCGCCGGAAAAGCTTCGAAGTCGTCGTGAACCTCGCCCTCCAAATCCCCGAAAAGGAATGGCCGAAAACCGAGAAGCCCCAGCGCCGCCGCACCACGCGCGAACAGCAAAAACGCTTCGAGGACCTCAAAAAAACCCGCGACCGCATCGCAGCCGACCTCGGCCTGGAATCCTCCATCATCGCCCCCCGCGGCGCCCTCGAGGCCGTGGCGGCCGACCCCTCCTCCCCGGCCCTCATGGAATGGCAGCGCCAGCTCCTCGGCCTCGAAATCCAGGCGGCGAAAAAAGCCCGCGCCGCCTGACATGGCGCAGCCCGAATTTTCCGCCCAGCCCCCCGACATCATCGCCCTCGCCCTCGCCGAGGACATCGGTCCCGGCGATGTCACCGCCCGCTGGTTCACGAAACCCGGCGCCACCGCCACCGCCAGAATCATCGCCCGCCAAGCCTGCCGCCTCGCAGGCACAGCCACCGCCGCCGAAACCTTCCGCCGCGTCGGCCCCGGCCTTCAAATCGAAATCCACCACCCCGACGGCACCCCGCTCGAAAAAAACGCCTGCGCCATCACCATCCGCGGCCCCGCCGCCCCCATCCTCACCGCCGAACGCACCGCGCTGAATTTCCTCCAACGCCTCTCCGGCGTCGCCACCCTCGCCCGGAAATTCGTGGACGCCATCGCAGGCACCGGCGCCAAAATCCTCGACACCCGCAAAACCACCCCCGGCCTCCGCCTCCTCGAAAAAGCCGCAGCCGCAGCCGGCGGCGCCACGAACCACCGCCTCGGCCTCCACGACATGGCCATGGTGAAAGACAACCACCTCGCCACCGGCCTCGGCCCCGCCACCCTCCAGGAAATGGTCGACCGCTTCCGCGAAGCCAACCCCCGCCTCCGCATCGAACTCGAAGCCGACACCCCCGCCCAAGCCGCAAAATTCTTCGCCCTCCGCGGCATCGATGTTGTCCTCCTCGACAACATGTCCCTGGCCGAACTCCGCGAATGCGTCCGCCTCCGCCCCCCCGGCATCGCGCTCGAAGCCAGCGGCGGCGCCACGCTCGAAACCGTCCGCGCCATCGCCGAAACCGGTGTCGATTTCATCTCCGTCGGCGCCATCACCCACTCCGCCCCCGCCATCGACTTCGCCCTCGATTTCGAGCCCGCGCCCGGTCCCGCCTGAAAAAAACCCTCTCCCCCCGCGACATCCTGCCGATATTTGAACCATGAAACCCCTCGCCCTCCTCGCAGCCATCATCGCACTCAGCGGATGCGCCGCCATTGAAAAAGCCAACCGCGCAAACACCGAGCGCCTCCTCTCCGCCGCCGGCTTCCGCATCATCCCCGCAAACACCCCCGAGCGCGAAAAATCCCTCGCCAACCTCGTCCCCTACAAAGTCACCCGGAAATTCCGCGGCGACGAAGTCCTCTATGTCTACGGCGACCCCGAGCAAAACCTCGTCTACCTCGGCGACCAAGCCGCCTATTCCTCCTACAGGAATTTGGAACTCCAACAGGAAATCGCCGACGAAAACATGTCCGCCGCGCAGCTCAACATGTCGGCCGCCTCGCAGTGGAACGACTGGCCCGTCTGGGCCGGCCCCGCAGCCCTCCCCCCGCCCCGCATGGGCGGCGGACGACGCTGAGTTCGAAAATTCGCCCCGTCAGGAGGGCTCTGCTCGTCAGAGCCGGAGCTACAGCGGCTCCGCGAGCAAATCGTAAGTCTGCGCGCCAAGAATCTTGGCGTCGATGAATGTGCCGGGTTCGGCCGGGCGGACGAGGACCACGCGGCAATCCACCTCTGGCGCGTCGTGTTCGGTGCGGCCGAGGTTCGGGGTTTCCACCAGGATGCGGAGGGTTTTTCCGGTTTGGGACTCGGCGGTTTCGCGGGCGATTTTTTGTTGGAGTTCCATCGCCCGGCGGTGGCGGCGGTTTTTCACGTGGGCGGGGACCTGGTTTTCCATCTTCGCCGCGCGGGAGCCTTCCTCCTGCGAATAGTTGAAGACACCGAGGCGCTCGAAGCGGACCGCTTCGATGAATTCGAGCAGCGATTCGAAGTGTTCCTCGGTTTCGCCGGGGAAGCCGACGATGAATGTGGTGCGCAGGCCGAGCCCGGGAATGCCCGCGCGCAGGCGCTGCACGAGGGCTTCGATGTGTTCGCGCGAGGTCTCGCGGCGCATGAGGCGGAGCATGTCGCCGTGGATGTGCTGGAGCGGCATGTCCACATATTTTGCCACATGCGGGTTCCTCGCGATGGCGGCGATGAGGCCGTCGCTCCAATGCGCGGGGTGCGTGTAGAGGAGGCGGACCCAGAACTCGCCGCCGATCTGTGCGATTTCGTCGAGGAGGTGGATGAGCGAGGTGCCGCGGGCGGCATCGACCGGCTGGCGGGGGCCGGCTTTTTCGGCCCAAAGGTCCATGCCGTAGTAGGTGGTGTCCTGGCTGATGAGGTTGATTTCCTTCACGCCTTCGGCAACGAGCGAACGGATTTCGCGGACCACGGAATCCAGCGGGCGGCTGCGGTGGCGGCCGCGCATTTGCGGGATGACGCAAAAAGAGCAGGGGTGGTTGCAGCCCTCGGCGATTTTCACATACGCGCTGTGCGAAGGCGTGAGGCGGAAGCGCGGCGTGGCGAAGTCGGGGATGTAGCGGGACTTCGGCGTGACAAGGTTCAGAACGCCGTTCGGCTCGCGGTCCAGAACGCGGCGGAAAATGGCGCCAGCTTCGGGGACTTGGTCGAGGCCGATGAAGGCATCCACCTCGGGGAGTTCCGCGGCGAGGTCGCCGGAGTAGCGCTGCGAGAGGCAGCCGCTGACGACGAGTTTGGCTTCGGGGCGGATTTCGTTGCGCTGGCGGTTGGCCTCGAGGATGGCATCGATGGACTCCTGCTTGGCGGAGTCGATGAAGCCGCAGGTGTTCACCACGAGGATGTCGGCCTCGGCCGGGTCGCGCGTGATTTCAAACCCCTCGGATTTCGCGGAGCCGAGCATGACCTCGGCATCGACGAGGTTTTTTGCGCAACCGAGGCTGATCATGCCGATGCGCGGGGTTTTTGTGGCGGGGCTCATGATTGGCGCTTGGGCGTGGCCCTCGGCCTCGGGGAGGGCTGGAAGGGCGGGAGGCGGAAGGGCGTGGGCGAAATTTTCGGGGATGGCGAGGGGCTGGCCTCCGGTGTCGGCGTGGCGGTGGGTTCGGGTGTTGGCTCCGGTTCGATCGGCTCCAGGAGCACCGGCGGGAGGGGCTCCGGTGTGGGCAATGGGGTTGGGGCTTCGGGGACGGCGGCGGCCGGAGGGGAGGAGGGCTTGACGCGCTCGAATTTTTTCCAGGTTCGCCAACCGTAAACCGCAAGCGCGATGAGAAGGAGGACCGCAAGGCCGGCGCCGATCCCGATGAGCAGGCGGCGCAGGGATTTGAACTGCTCGCCGTGGAGGAACCCCGGCGTGGCGAGCAGCACATCGAGGTATTTGTTGTCGGCGGAGCCGAGCTTTTGGCTGCCGGGAAGGCTGGGGCGGATTTCGTCGAGCGGCACGCGCAGGTAGTTCGCGTAATCGACCAGGAACATGCGGGCGTAGGTCGGGTGGGCGAAGCCGGAGAGGTCGTCGGCTTCGATTTGCAGGAGTTTCTCCAACGGGATGCGCGTGTCCTTCGCGGCTTTCTCGATGGTGATGCCGGCTTTTTGCCGCCGTGCGGCGAGCTTGCCGCCGACAAAGAGGTCGTCTCCGGGATCCTGTTCCCTGCGTTTCAAATGGTGCCCTCCTCGTTGAGGTCAACCAGGATTTCGCGGTCCTTCGCGCCGTCCTTGGGCCCGACAATGCCGCGCTGCTCGAGGATGTCCATCACCCGCGCGGCGCGCGTGTAGCCCAATTTGAGGCGGCGCTGGAGCATCGAGGTCGAGGCGCGGTTTTCCTGCCGGATGATCTCCAGGCATTTCGTGCAAAGCTCCTCGTCCTCGTCGCTGACTTCCTCCTCGGGAATGCTGGAGCTGGTGAGTTTCTCGTGGATGCCGGCGTCGAAATTCGGCTCGGCCTGCTTCGAAACGAATTCGACCAGCTTGTGGATTTCCTCCTCGGTGACGAGCACGCCCTGCGCCCGCGTGAGCTTGGAGGTGCCGGGCGGAAGGTAGAGCATGTCGCCCTGCCCGAGCAGTTTTTCGGCGCCGTTCTCGTCGAGGATCACGCGGCTGTCGATTTTCGAGGCGACCTGGAAGGCGATGCGGCTCGGGATGTTCGCCTTGATGATGCCGGTGACGACATCGGCGCGGGGCGTTTGCGTGGCGACAATCATGTGGATGCCGGCCGCGCGCGCCATCTGCGTGATGCGGGCAATCGCACTCTCCACATCGGCTGGCGCGGTTTGCATGAGGTCCGCCAACTCGTCGATGATCACCACGATGAACGGCATCCGGTCGGGGACGATGAGTTCCTCGCCGCGCGGGACGCGCACGGGCGGCGCCTCGGGTTCGTCGGCATCTTCCGTTTCGGCTTCGCCCTCCACGGGCTCCGCAGGTTCTTCGGGCTCGGGTTCGGCGCCGTTTTTTTCCGCCTCCGCGTCCAACTCCGCCTGCGACTTCGGGAGCGGGCGCTCGTTGAAGGACGAGATGTTCTTGACCTTGCATTTCGCGAAAATGCGGTAGCGCAGTTCCATTTCGTCCACCACCCAGCGGAGCGCGAGGAGGACTTTCTTGGGGTCCGTGACCACCGGCGTGATGAGGTGGGGGAGCGTGTTGTAGATCTGCATTTCGACGACCTTCGGGTCGATCATGATGAAGCGCAGTTGCTCGGGGGAATAGCGGAAGAGGAGGCTCGCGATGATGGAATTGATGCAAACGCTCTTGCCGCTGCCCGTGGTGCCGGCAACGAGGAGGTGGGGCATTTTTGCGAGGTCGGCGATGATGGTGTTGCCATAGACATCCATGCCGAGGGCGAGCGGGAGCTTCGCAGGGGTCTCGCGCCAGATGTCCTTCTCGAAAAGTTCGCGCAGGGTGACCTTCACCTTTTTGGAATTCGCGATTTCGATGCCCACGGTGTCCTTGCCCGGGATGGGGGCGAGGATGTTGATGCGCTCGGCGCGGGTGGCGCGGGCGATGTCGCGTTCCAGCGAGACGATCTTGTCCACTCGCACGCCCACATCCGGGTAAACCTCGTAGCGCGTGATGGTGGGGCCCTTGGTGATGGTGCCGGGCGTGGCCTTGATGCCGAACTGGGCCAGGGTGTCGATGATCAGGGATTGGTTGTTTTTGAGTTCCTCGCGGTCGAGGGGCTCTCGGTCCGATTCATCGTGGGCGTCGAGGAGTTCCGTGCCCGGCAGCCTGTAGTTCTCAAGCCGCACATCAATGAGCCCCGGCGGGAAGGATTCCTTGGATTCGCGCTGCGGGCGGAGTTCGGAAAGCTTGGGTTTTTTCGATGGCGGGGCTGGCGCCGTGGCGTCGATGATTTCGGGTTCCGCCGCGGGCTCGCTCGCCTCCGTTTCCACAGTTTTTTCGGAAGCCTCGACAACCGGTATTTCGACTCCCTCCTTCTTGAGTTTCCGCTCGAGTCGCTCGGCTTTTTTCTCTAGCGCACGATGCTCCTCCTCCAGACGACGCTCCTTATCGAGCTTCTCCAAACGCGCCACCCGCCTGGCTTCGCGCCAAGTCAGGAATGATTTCCAAGCAATCCTCCCATCACGAATCGGGTGAAAGGTGATAGCGAAAACCAAACTCAGAAGATAGAGGCCGAGAAAAAGAAAAACCGAGGAAGGCCCGATTAAGTTGTAAACCGCTTTTTTTCCAATCCAGAGCCCCAGAAATCCGCCCGGACCAAGAATGCGAAGATCCTCCTGCCAATGCCTGAGGACAAACGGCTGAAGCTCGAAAAGGCAGGCGGCGAGAAGAACCATGAGCCCTCCCCAGATGGCCTTGTCCCGAAGTTTGTAATTCGGAACCAGACACAGCGCGATGCCGTATCCAATCAACGCGGCGGCGAGCAGGTAAGATGCAGCTCCGAGAAAAAACAGTGCGTATCCCGCGAAGAGAACTCCGAGCGGTCCACCAAGATTTCCCGGCGGCTCGTGAGAGGAGGACACCGTGGAAATGATGGGCGCCCAGCCAGGAACCGAGGCGGGGTTGAACGAGGCCAGAGAGAAAAAGAGGAACAGGCCCGCAAAGAGCAACACCACGCCGGTGATCAAGGCGGGGCGTCTCTTTGCGACGGATTTTTTAGGCATGAGGAACGAGCAAATTGTCCAAGAATGGCCGTGGCATCAAGGATTCAAAGGCACCCTGCAGGCCGGCTCAGCCAATAACCACCCGCGTGCCCTCGGGGACCAATTCGAACAGCTCCGCCATATCGGCATTGCGCATCCTCACGCAGCCATGGCTCGCGGGCGACCCCACGAGGTCCTCGCGGTTCGTGCCGTGGAAGTAGATATAACGCTCCTTCGTATTCGCATTCTCCGGGTCTGCGCCTCCGAGCCAAAGAATGCGCGTGAGAATGCGGTCCTCCTCGCCGCCGTGCCCGGCGACCAAACCGGTCGGCTTCCTGCTTTTGAACTCCGCCCACAGCGGCGCGCCTTCCCCGATTTTCTCGGCCACGAAAAAATTCCCCGTCGGCGTGCGGTTGCTGCCGGGCTCGAAACCCAGCCCGAACCGCGAGGTCGAGACCGGCCACTCGCGCTCCGCCCGCCCGCCGCGCCAAAGCGAAACCGCCTGGCGCGCCACATCCACCCTCAACTCGGGGTTTTCCCGGGATTGCCCATCCGCCTCCTCCGTTGTCATAGTCGGATTATGACAAAACCATACCGGGTCGCAATCGTCGGGGCCTCCGGGGCCGTGGGCGTGGAAATGCTGCGCGTCATGGAGCGGCGGAATTTCCCCGTCGCCTCGCTGCGGCTCCTCGCCTCGCCCCGCTCCGCCGGCAGCACGCTCGCCTTCCGCGGGGAGGAACATACGATCGAACCGCTTGGGTCCGATTCCTTCCACGGCATCGACATCGCCCTCTTCAGCGCAGGCGGCGACATTTCGAGGACCCACGCCGGGCGCGCCGTGGATTGCGGGGCCGTGGTGGTGGACAACTCCTCCGCATTCCGCATGTCGCCCGAGGTCCCGCTCGTGGTGCCGGAAATCAACGGCGCCGATGCCAAAAACCACCGCGGCATCATTGCCAATCCGAACTGCACGACCGCCATCACCCTCATGGCCCTTCACCCGCTGCACCGCGCCTTCGGCGTGAAACGGATTTTCGCCTCGAGCTACCAGGCCGTCTCCGGCGCAGGCGCCCGCGCCATCAACGAACTCCGCAACCAGGTCGCCGCCATCGCGAAGGACCACCCGGTCGAAAAGGAGGTCTTCCCCCACCAAATCGCCTTCAATGTCATCCCGCAGGTCGATTCGTTCCTGCCCACCGGCTACACGAAGGAGGAGATGAAAATGGAAAACGAAGGGCGGCGCATCATGCACCTCCCGTCGTTCCGCGCCTCCGTCACTTGCGTTCGCGTCCCCGTCTACCGCGCGCACTCGGTCGCGCTGAGCGCGGAATTCAAAAAACCCGTTTCTCTCGATGCGGCGAAATCCGCACTCCGCTCCGCACCCGGCCTGCAATTCCTCGAGGAGGGCTACCCGATGCCCATCGATGCCGCAGGCAAGGACGACTGCTTCGCCGGGCGCCTCCGCCTCGACTGCGCCTTGGAAAACGGCCTCGCCCTCTGGGTTTGCGGCGACCAACTTCTCAAGGGGGCCGCACTCAACGCGGTCCAAATCGCCGAACTCCTCTGAAAACCCCCGCCCCCGCGCTCGAGGACGGATTCGCCGACATCGTCGGAAAAGCCCGCCGCGGCCTTGGCTTGCCCAACGCCCCGCTCCCGAAATCTGACGAGGAAATCCACGCCCTCGCCGCCGAACTCCGCCTCAAGCCCGAAGCGCTGCTTGCTTCCTCACATGGCAGTTGGCGCCCCGCACCCATCCCGCCGGTCCCCGGGCTGCATGCGTTCTCCACGCCGTTCGGCGGAATGGATGTGAACAGCTACGCGGTCGTGGACCCGGCCACCGGAAAGGCCGCCGCATTCGACACCGGTTCCGATTGTTCGGACCTCCTCGCACTCGGGCTCCCCATCGAAAAAATCTTCCTCACCCACATCCACGGCGACCACATTTTCGACCTCGACCGCCTCATCGAAAAAACCGGAGCCGAAGCCTTCGCCAACTCCTTCGAGCCCCTTGCCGGAACGACCCCCTTCCACGCGCCCGCCGAATTCGAAGTTGGCAACCTCCGCATCCGCGCCATTCCCACTCCCGGTCACGCCCGCGGGGGCACGGCCTATTTTTGCACCGGGCTCCAACGCGCGGTGGCGTTCACAGGCGATGCGCTCTTCGCGGGTTCGATGGGCGGTGCCGGTTCGCACTGGAACGAAGCCCTCCAGTCCCTGCGCGAAAAAATCCTCTCCCTGCCGGACGAAACCATCCTCTGCCCCGGCCACGGACCGGCCACAACCGTCGCCGAAGAAAAACTCCACAACCCCTTCGCCTGACCTCAAGCATTCCGCACGGCCAACCGGTCGTGCCACGGCTCCGCAATCTCCTGCAGGAGCGACTTTGCCACGGGCGGCTTCATCGCCGGGAAAACCGACAACAATTTCGCCAGCATCCCCGCCGCATGCGCCGCTGCGAAGCTGCTCCCGGTTTTCACCGCCGTGCCGCCATCCTTCCAAGGCACTTCAATATCCACGCCCCGCGCCGCGAATTCCACCAAGTGCCCACCCCTCGTGTCCTGCCGGAAAAACAAATCCCCCGATGCCGTCTCGGCCATGTTGACCGTCACCACGCTCGGGAAAGCGCCCGGCCATTCGGGCACACGGAAGAAAAGGTTGTTGCACGGGCAAACCACATGCACCCCGCGCGCATACGCCCCATCCACCCACTCCTTGAAAAGCGGCATCGATTCCGGGACAGCCACCGACCCGAAGGCGCACAGCAGAATGTTGTAGTCCCTCGAAACGGCCGCCCCCGCCGCATCCCGCACCGCCCGCGGCCCCGCGCCGCCATCGGCACCCAACACCCGGAAACTTCCGACCTGCGCCCTCGGCGCTGCGCGCAGCACCAATGCCGCCATCGCCGTGCCGTGCCCCTGCGCATCGGTTCCCCTCCCGGAAAAACGCCGCCCGCCCGCTTCATCGAAAGCCAAGTCGTCCACCAACCTCACCCCGCGCAATTCCGGATGCGCCAGGTCCACGCCCGAATCCAAAACGGCCACCCGGATTCCGCCGCCATCGCCCTTGTGGAGCGCCTCCGCAGCTTCCGCGTGGGAGGGGAATTGGGAAAAACGCCCCATCAGCGCGGAGCGGCGCCAGCCAGCCGGTAAAGCCTCAACCCGAACGCCCGCCCCTTGCTGTCGAGCGTTCCCGCGCAGGCGAATTGGAAGCCCGCCCCCTTCTCCAGTGCCGTGAAATCCACGAACCGTTCGGTCGCATGCACCGCCCCCGGTGCGAGCCGCCCGGTCCAGCCCCGCAGTTCCAGTGCCGCGCGCCCCTCGTGCACATACGAATTCACGAGCGGGTTCACCACGCGCTGCACCGGCGCGAGGTGCAGGCACATGGAAAAATCCACCGGCAGCCCGAGCGCCACGGCACGCGATCGCAGAACCCCCATCAATTCCAGCGCCCCCCTCCCCGCCGCCACCGCCCCTTTCCAGAAAAACACATAGGACCCGGCCGCCCCCTCGCATACGGGCGCGCCATCCTTGCCAGCGAGCAAATCCGCCGCCGCACCGAAAACCCCATCGTCGAGCGCCACGAAATCCCCCTCGCGCAAATTCGCATAGCCCGCGACATGCAACCCCAGCATCACCGCCACCTCGGACCTCGCCCGCCCCGGGTGCGCCGCATGCACCGAGGAAAATGCCGCCCCGTTCGAGACAGACGGCCCCGGCGCCCTCGGCCCCTCCCCGCCGCTTGGGTCCAAAATTTCCACATCCACCCCCGCCCGCACCCAGCGCTCCACGGCGGCCGCAGTCCCCACGGGCGACGGACCCGGCTTTCCGTCCCAAACCGCCAGCGCGCGAAGCCCCCATTCCCGCGAAGCCGCCGCGGCCGCCCCGCGGGCCAGGAGGAACCTGCTGCAAAATTCAAACGCCGCATCGCAATCCACCGGCATCTGCGGGTCCAGAATTTCCACCGAGGACGCCGCATTGAGCGCCTTCGAAAAAGCCGCAACCCATTCCGACCCGCAATCCTCCACGCTGGTCCCCAAAAAATCCCCCCTCGGGAACGGCAGCACCACATGCGTTTCGATTCCCGCCGCCGCCGCGCATTCCAAGAAAAGCAAATCCGCCCCCGCCGCCGCCGAGCAATAAACCGCCCGCACCGAATTCGCGCGGAACCAATCGGCGATGCGCCCCCGCACGGCCGGCACCGCCGATTCCGGAAACCTCCTCGCCGCACCCGGCAGGTCCACTCGGTGCCCCTCGCAAACCGCCACCACCGCCGCGCCGAAGCACCCGTCCAGCATTCCCCCATCGCCAAAAAGTTCGCGGCAAAGCCAACGGCACTGCCGCTTGGTCGATGCCACATCGGCCGGCCTCGCCCCGCCCATCGCGGCCGCAGCCGTGTAAAGTTCCCGCGCACGGTCCACTTCCCCGGCGACCAGCCGCGCCTCCGCCTCCGTCGCGCAATCCCAATACCCATCCCCCTGCCCGCGCCCGGCGAGGACCGCCCGGGCGAGTTCGGCCGCGCGCTCCCGCCCGCCCAGCACGGCGCTAAGCGCCGCCGCATTGATTCCGCAATAGGCATCCCCGGCCACTGCGAAACCCTCGCTGTAAAAATCCTTCGCCTTCGCGAGGAGCGCGGCCCGCTCCCCGCCTTCCGCCAGCGCCGCCAAATCCTTGTGCACCCGCCCGAGCATCCCGAGCGTCTCCGCATCGGGCGGCAAAGCACCCCGCAATTCCTCCAAAACCGCCAACGCCCCGTCGGCGGAACCGGACCTCGCCAGCGCGAGCGCGAATTGCTGCCGCAACCCCACCGTTTCGCGGATGCCCAACGCGGCATGCCCCTCCAGCGCCGATTGGGCGAAGCCGATGGCCCGCAGGTGTTCCCCCCTGCGGTTCGCTTCCGCAGTCCACGCCGCCGCAGCCTGTGGCGAGCCTGCGGCCACCCCCGCCGCCCCGAGCCAATCCTTCAAAGGCTCCGCCGCTACTCGCACTCTTCGTTCGCTTTCATCATCGCAGCGAGCGCCGCGAGTTCATCGGGGGAGCAGGAAACGCTGCGGCAAAGGTCCTCGATTTCCGCCGGCGCGCACTCGCCCCGCGCAAATCGCGACAACCGCTCGCGCAGTTCGGGCGAATTTTCATCCGACCTCGCCGCCACACGGCCGAGCAGATCCTTTCGCAACGAAGCGAAGATCGCATCCCATTTGGAGTCCTGACTCACACCAGTAGACGCAAAATCCGCGTTTTCTTGCAGAAAATTATCGGGTGAGGAGTTCGTCATCAGAGCACGCCGCACAAATTTCCTCCCACCCCAGCACCAGCCCGGGCTCCTGCCGCGCCAGAGCCGCTAGAGTTTCCCGTTTCACCGCCGAGCGCGCCTCCGACAAAATCCGCGAAACTTTCGAGGACGAATACCGCCAGGATTTGCCGAGCCGCTCCTGCGAAACGCCGAATCCGTGTCTCAGCCACAACATCACGCGCCACTGGTGCGGCAACCCCGCAATCGCCGTTCCCAAAGCCCTCCGCACGGTTTCGCGCAGGGCCGCATCGATGCTGCATTCCTCCACCGCCGCGGCCTCATGCTCGGCCAGCAACCGCCGCCGCGTTCCCTTCCGGCGTTGAATGCTCGTCACCCGGTTGATGGCCACACGCAGCAGCCACGCATCCATCGCACACCTCCCGTGGAACCGCGCCAGCAGACTCTCCCCGCCTTCAAGAAGACACTCCGCGATCACCTGCTCCGCAGCCTCCTCGGCATCGAGTTCCACGGCCCCGCGATTTCGCAGCGTTCCGATAATCAGATCCCTCATCTGGTTGGGAGAAGTGCACAAACGGGACCGGAATTGGTCGATGCTTTCCCTTTGAAAATCGGGTGACTGGGAGGGCATGTGCGGAGTTGAGTGGCGCAGACCATGCCACAGCACCCCCTCACCCACAAGCGGAAGCTCCCGATGGGTCGCACCCGAGCAGCGCCTTCTTCTCCCCCGGCTCCAAAAACGCGATCTCCCAGGCATTCCAGAGCGCCTTGGAAATGTCCCCCTCGCCGAGCCCGGCTGCCGGCGCCGCCACCTCGAGTTCGTAGTTCAAATCGATGCCGCTGATGCCCGGGTCGTCGGTATTGATGGTCGCCAGCAACCCTTCGTCGAGGAACCTCCGCAGCGGGTGCGCCGCATAATCCGGCACCGTGCTGGTTTGCACATTGCTGGTGAGGTTCGCCTCGATGCCGATCTTCCGGCCGCGCAGCATTTCCAGCACCGCTGGGTCGTCCACCGCGCGCACCGCATGGCCGATGCGCGTGGCGCCGAGTTTTTCCACGGCCGCCACGATGCTTTGCGCCCCCGCCGCCTCGCCGGCATGCACGGTGATTTCCCAACCGGCATCCCTCCCCTCGCGGAAGTGCTCCACGAAAAGCTCCGCAGGCTTCGACCCTTCGTCGCCCGCGAGGTCCAGCGCCTTGATGGAGGCCTTGTGGTCGAGCAGCGCCCTCAACTCCCGCCGCGCCACCACCGGCCCGTAGGTCCTCGTCAAAATCCCGATCAAATTGACCCGCACCCCGAAATCCCTCTCGCCCTCGCGGGCGCCCTGCACCACCGCCGCCACCACCTCGGAGGGGTCGAGCCGGTGCGCCGCCGCCATGAAGCACGGGCTGAACCTCAGCTCGATGTAGCGGATCCCCTCGCGCGCCGCGTCCTCGACATTTTCATAGGCCACGCGGCGGCACGAATCCGCATCCGCGAGCACACCGACCATCCATTGGAATTTTTTCAAAAACTCCACCAGCCCCGCGTGCGGCTCCTGCACCACCACATGCGGCCGCAGCCCCTCCTCGTCCCAGGCCGGCAGCGGGATGTTGAACTTCCGCCCGAGGTCCAAAATCGTCGCCAACCTCACGCTCCCGTCGAGGTGGCGGTGCAAATCGATCAACGGCGGCCGGCCTTCCATTGCCGCCAGATTGCCAGAACCGCGCGCGGCCGGCAACCCGCCGACTTGCCGCTTGTCCCCCGCCACCCGCTCCGCTAAATCCGCCGCATGTCCACGAAACCCCTCACCGGCCACGAGTGCCCGGGCGACCCCTGCACGATCGTCATCTTCGGCGCCTCCGGCGACCTCACGAAACGCAAGCTCCTGCCCGCGCTCTACAACCTCAAAGCCCTCAAACTCCTCCCGGAAAACTTCGCCGTCATCGGCGTGGCCGTCACCGAGAGCAACGACGAACTCTTCCGCGCGCAGGCCACCGCGGACATCAAGCAATTCGCCACCCGCCCGGTCGACGATGCCGAGTGGGCCGACTTCGCGAAGCGCACCTACTACCTCTCCGGCGATTTCAACAACCCCGACACCTTCACCCGCCTCGGCACGAAAATCGAAGAGGCGCGCAAGACCTGGAACCTCCCCGGCAATGTCCTCTTCTACCTCGCCGTCGCGCCCTCGTTCTTCGGCAAGGTCGTCGGCCAGCTGGGCAACGCCGGCCTCACCGCGGAAAAACCCGGCGCCTGGCGCCGAATCATCATCGAGAAGCCCTTCGGCCGCGACCTCCAGTCCGCCCGCGACCTCAATGCCGACCTCACCAGCCATGTCGCGGAGTCCCAGATCTACCGCATCGACCACTACCTCGGGAAGGAGACCGTCCAAAACATCATGGTCTTCCGCTTCGGGAACAGCGTCTTCGAGCCCATCTGGAACCGCCGCTACATCGACTATGTCCAGATCACCGTCGCCGAGCAGCTCGGCGTCGAACTCCGCGGCGGCTACTACGACCACTCCGGCGTCACCCGCGACATGGTCCAAAACCACATCCTCTCCGTCCTCTCTCTCATCGCCATGGAGCCCCCCTCCTCCATTTCCGGCGACAGCGTGCGCGACGAGAAGGTGAAGGTCCTCCAGGCCATCCGCCCCATGGAGCCCGAGGAGGTCATTGCGAACACCGTCCGCGGCCAATACGGCACCGGCGCCATCGGCGGCAAGAATGTCCCCGCCTACCGCACCGAGCCCGATGTGGACCCGAATTCGAATACCGAAACCTTCGTGGCCATGCGGCTCAATGTCGAAAACTGGCGCTGGGCCGATGTCCCGTTCTACATCCGCAGCGGCAAGCGCCTCGCCGCGCACACCACCCAGATCGTCATCGGCTTCAAGCGCACCCCCCTCCTCCTCTTCGGCAAAAAGGTGGACGACTCGATCATGCCGAACCGCCTCGTCATCCATGTGCAGCCCGACGAAGGCATCACCATGGACATCCACGCGAAGCGCCCCGGCCCCGGCATTTCCATCGCGAATGTCCCGCTCGATTTCAGCTACAGCGAATTCGGCGAAACCACCGCCGCCACCGGCTACGAGACGCTCCTCTACGATTGCATGATCGGCGACATGACGCTTTTCCACCGCTACGACAGCGTCGACGCCTCCTGGCGCATCGTGAACCCCATCCTCGATGTGTGGCAGGCCCTGCACCCGCGCGATTTCCCGAACTACGCCGCCGGCACCTGGGGTCCCGAGGCCGCCGACAAGCTCATCGAAAAATCCGGCCACCAGTGGCACTTCTACCACCTCGAGCGTTAGCGCAGGAAAACACCCCCCGACCGCCATGGCAGCCCGCCCGCACCTCATCCTCGCCGGAGACATCGGCGGCACGAAGTCCCACATCGCCCTCTTCGCCGTCATCGGCGGGAAGCTCTCCATGCAGCGCCACCAGCGCTACCCCAGCGCCGGCTACCCCGGGCTGAACGCCATCCTCCGCGAATTCCTTTCCGGAGAAACCCAGCCCATCCTCGCCGCAGGCTTCGGCATCCCCGGCGTCGTCTCGAACGGACGCGCCAAGCCCACCAACCTCACCTGGGGCGTCGATGCCGCCGAAATCTCCGCCGAGTTTTCCATCCCATTCGTCAATGTCCTGAACGACCTGGCCGCGA
>JAGWWS010000007.1 GCA_018970255.1 Verrucomicrobiota bacterium
CAGAGCGTCGTCCGGGATCTCTTGAATGCCGTGGAAGGCTCCAAAAATCCGAACGCATGAATCCGGCATTCCATTCCGTCCTCTCCGCCAGCGAGTCGGACCGCCGCGACATCTTTCTCACCACCGCCAACCGGCTCGGCACCGCGATACAAAATGTCGAAAAGGATTTCTGGGTCTGCTGGACGCTCGATGCCCTGTTCAACGGTCTCCGAAAGGACGGTCCCCGTTTGCTCTTCAAGGGCGGAACTTCGCTCTCCAAGGCTTTCGGACTCATCTCCCGGTTTTCGGAGGACATCGACATCATGGTGTTCAGGCAGGACCTCGGACAACCGACATCGATCGAGGAGTTGGAATCCCTCAGTGGGAAAAAACGCCGGGCGCGACTGGAAGCGATCAGAACGGCATGCCAAGCGCACATCGGCGGCCAAATGTTGGAAGCACTCTCGAGCATCCTGCGCGACACTTGTCGTTCCGCCGGGATCCCAGAGACAGGCGCGATTGTCGAGTTGGATGAATCCGACGAAAGCCGTCAGAGCCTCCTTGTGCGATATCCCAGCGTTTTGGAAACCACGGGAGAATATGTGCGCTCGGCCGTTAAGATTGAAGCCGGGGCGAAATCCGCGCTGGATCCCCATCAAGAGGCCACCGTGCTTCCCTACATTGCGAGCGATCTTCCGGATTTTGATTTCAGGGTGCAGGGCGTCACTACGGTTCATCCGGGCCGAACCTTCTGGGACAAAATCGTAATCCTCCACGGGCTCAGGTGCTGGTTTGAGAAACGCGGGGAATTGCGGCACGGGGGGCAACGCGTTTCCCGCCATTACTACGATGTCTTCAAGCTGGCGGAATCGGATGCCGGAAAACTTGCGCTTTCGAATAAGGCGCTGGGTATCGATTGCGCTCGCCATGCCCGCCTATTTTTCTTCAGCGCCGACTACGACCTCGAGCACGCCATGCCGGGCACCCTGAAAATTAGTCCCTCGGAGGGAATGACCGCAGCGCTTCAGCGGGACTTCAAGGCCATGGCGGGAATGATTTTTGGTGGGATACCACCATTTGAATCGGTGCTCGAGGCCGTTGCGGACTTGCAGCGCCGCATCAACGATTAGCGTCAAAGGGAAATCGCCAACCACAACACCCCTCCCGTTGACACCGCGCCGTCGGCATGTCGATCCACGACGAGATTGCCGCCGATGCCGCGGAGGTTTTCAGGGAATTCGGGAAGCCTGTAGAAATCGGTGAGCAAACCGTGATGGCGCTCGTTTCCGAGCCCACCGAAACCGTCTCGCTCGAACCGGGCGGGTTCGTCGCCGAGGGAAATTTCACGGTCAAAATCCTGCGCTCATCTGTCGAGGCGGTTCCCGTGATTGGCAAGACGCTCATCTTTGCGGGCGAGAAGTTCCGCATCGTCCGAACAGCCAACCGCCCGCCCCACCCGATCTTCACTCTCACCGTGGAACCGATCGAATGAACGCGCTCGTGGAAAATGGATTCGTTGCAGCCTTGCAATCACTCCCGTGGGCGACCATCCCCGTGATCGCAGCAACAAGCAATGCGCCCCTCCCGTCGGAGAACCAGGTGATCGTTGTCCAATGCAACGAGGTCGAGCATGTGGCGGGTCCCCTCCACACTGCGACCGTCCGCCTCCTCCTGCGCACCAATGCCCACGACGAACTGGCGGCAACCCACGCAGACATTTCCCGCAAAATGAACGCGATCATCGTCAATGCCACGGCATTCAACCTGGCCGCGCAACCACTCGAGATCCGGGGTCTCTTTGTGAAGAACCAATCGGAGTCCCGCGATGAGTCGGCCTGGGTCTCCACATTGGAGCTCGCTGCGGGAATAGCCTATTGATCCGCGCCCGGAGTTGACACGCCGTGTGTCGCGTATGTTCACCGCGACCATCACCGCATCGGCAACCGGTCAACTCGGATCATCCTACGGCGTGTCGCAGGACATCATCGCTCCGATGCGCACCTCGCTTCACGAGACGCTCCCTCCGGCAACGCTAACGAAGGCATCGAGCACATTCACCGTCACGGCTTCGGCAACGACCGGTTCGCTCACGTCGGTTTCGGTCAACGGGGCGAATGTCCTCGCCCCCCTTTTTCCGCCTGGCGACTGGGCGACCGGCATCAATTACTCGGTCGGAAACATCGTCACCCAATCGGGCACGGCATACCGCTGTGCGACCGCCCACCTTTCCGGAGTCTTTGCAACCGACCTCGCCGCATCGAAGTGGACGGCCTGGACGAGTTCGGTCACAGGCACGGCCACCACCGCCGCAACAGCTTCCGCGGTTGCTGCAAAAATCAGCGATGCGAGTGGATTCAACGGCGGATTCACCGCCACGGCATCGTCTTCGACCGTGACGCTACGCTCCCCCGCTGGCGCCCAGTCCAACGGCTTCACCCCGCAGATCGGGGTCTCGGGCACAGGCCTGACTATCGGCGCGGCCTCGCCCCTCACCGGCGGCGGCGCGATCCAACCGACCGTCCTCTTTCTTGAAAACGACATAAGCATCCCGACCGATGGAAGCAGGCTGAAACTCCTCGCTGTCCGCAGCGACCAGGCCGCGCGCGTTTTGACCAACGAAGACGAGGGGGTCATCGAACTTTCCGGCGAGGGCAGTTTCCTCTGGCCGGTTGGCAACAACCCGCTCGAGGGCACCAACGGCAACCCGCTCACCAGCGATCCGGACGGGATGATCACGCGACTCACCTTTGAGAACCACGACCCGCTCAACACGGCGAACGTGCGCCTCGACGCCCTGATCGACACCACACCCTCAACCACTCCCTGACCATGGCATTTGCAACTGTTGATTCCTTCGGGGCAAGCGACCCCGCCGGCGGGTTCCTCCAGGAATCCTCGCAGGAGGAGAGCGTCGAAGTGGCAACCTGCCGCGACGGCAACGGCAACACTGTTCTCGCGGTTCCCAAGGGCCTCGTCACCAAATCGACCACGATCAAGGGCAAGGGCACCTACCAAGTCACCCAACTCAGCCGCAACAACGACATCGGCACTTCCATCGTGCTCTCGGCCGCAAAGACCACTGAGTCCGCCGAGGACTTCCCGGAATACGAGTTCACCTACACCTCCTACCGCTCGAACTAAAATGGCTGCACCAACCAATGTCGGAGTCGTCTCGGTTTCCAACAGCGAAGTCCAATCGCTCGAAATCTCGGCGAAGTGCGAAACGAAGTTCCTCTACAACAAGGACGGGAAATACGGAAAGGGCGCGGTCTTCGATCCTACGATGGAATTCACGATCCGGGGCAAGGGCAGCAAGAACAACCCGTATCGGCTCGGGGCCTCGGTCTCGATCGGCGGCCTTTCCGGAAAAATCATCGTTCTCTCGACCAAGATGACCACCACCAACGACGACTGGCCCGAGTGGGAGGCGAGCGGCGTTGCTTATCCCTCCGCCAGGTGAAGCCCGGCGACAGCTTCCATTACATCGCCGAGCAGGCCCTCGGCGAAAAGTCGGAGAACGGCAAGGTCCGCTTTCCGGGCAACCCGGCAACCAGCCCGACAACCCAACTCGTCGCCGCCGCCGTCACCTGTGGGTTCAGGCTCTCCGAGAACTGCGGGTTCCAACACACGATCGAACAAACGGAAAAGGGGCCGCTTCGCCGCATCGAGTGGATGATCGACGGCTCGAGCCGCGCCCATTTCCGCACCGTCAAATTCGGGGTCGAGGAGCTCGAGTTCACGGAATTCCGCTCCCGCTATGAAAGTGATGAGTGGTGCCAAGAAAACCCGGACCATCCAATCACCCACCTCGCCTGGGCGTTCCGGGCATTCAGCCTCTTTGGAGATTCGGTGCGGAAATCGAAACCCTGCGCGCTCATCCGCAAGGGCAACCAAACGGCGATCATCCACCCCGACCTGCCAGAGGACAAAAAACGCAAACTTCTCTCCTTCTTCAAATGAGCGAACACACCGAAACCCTCGATCCCACAGTAGATGAGCGCACCGTGGACTTCCTGCGCCCCTCGCCCACGGTGGCGAACATCAAGCTGCGCCCGCTCACAAGCGGCTCGTTTGCGATCCTCCACCGCACCAAGAACGCCTTCGTCACACCGGGCAAGGGTGAGCCGGACCACTTTTTTGCCGCGCTCGAATACGCATTCATCCACGGGGCGCCGCTCGAGCACGTCCTCCGTGCGGCCCACAGTTCCCCCGACCGGTTCCGCGCCGAGGTCTTCAAGTTCGCCGAGCAGATCGGGCTCAATGATGTGCCTTCCATCATCCACGAAATCGAGGCGAGCCTGAATGCAGCCGCGAAGCAAAGCGTGGACGTGGTGCCGCGCCCGGATAGCGGCGACAAGGATTCGCCCCCAAACTCCTAGAGCCGGCGTGGATCGCCTCGCGCGTGTTCACGCTGGCCGAGAAAACTGGATGGCCGGAGCACTACATTCTCTGGGAACTCCCCCTCCACCGCGCCGTCGCCTACCAACACTGCGCCCTTTGGCAATCCGGTGCATGGACCGTGCGCCCCGGCCCTGCTCCGGAAGCCCAGTATGCGGTGCTCGAATCGTTCGAAATCGAGGAAACCGATGAGTGAGGGACGCATGGTTGTGAACACGGCACGCTTCAACGAGGCGCTCAAGCGCTTCCGCAAAACGAGCAAGCGAGCGGCAGGCATCATTCTCAAGGAACAAGCCCGTGGAGTCCTGCGAAAGGTGGTTGATTGGACGCCGCCGGGAGGCAAGGGCGCCCAGGGTTCCGCCGCCAAGAAGCGGGGCGAAGCCGCGGTCGAGCGCGACATTTTCAAGCTCATGCGTCCTGTCAAAACCTTCGGCAGGGACACCGATGTCCTACGGGCGGCGGGCATGTTTATCGAAGCCTCCTCGACCGAGTCCCCGGCTGCGATTCACAAGGCGAACCGGACGAGGACAGGCCGGGTTCGTAGGAAGCTCACCCCGAAAATCGCTATCAAAGCTTCCGAACTGCGGCGCTACATAGCCTCCAAAAAGAAGATGGTCGGGTTCCTCGCCTCGGGATGGAAAGCGGCTGCCACAAAGCTCGGAGTTTCGCTCCCGGCATGGGTAACGAGGCACTCCGGTTCGGGGGGCGGGGTGATCAAATCCACGGCGGCTTCGATCGAGGTCACCGCCACCAACAGCGTCCGCAACGCCCCCAAACTCGATATGGAACGCCGCGTCCAGAGCGCAATCGACTCGCAGGCCAACGCCATGGTCCGGCGCATCGAAAATTTCGCGGTCCGGCAGGCCGCACGGCAATCCGGGTTCCGGAATTGACACCCCGGCACAAGGCATGGCCGACATCACAGCCCGCTTCCGACTCGATGTTTCCGGCGTAGATGCGGCCCTCGCACGGGTCGCCGCCGGAACTCTCGCGGTCCAAGGCGCCTTTGCCGCCGCCAATGCCGCGATAGCCCCGCTCGCCGGCGCGTTCAACGCGGTCAAGGCATCGCTCGACCTTGGCGGGCAACTCTCCGATGTGAGTGCGCAGACTGGCATTGCCGTGGGCGACCTCGTGGTGCTCCGCCAGGCGTTCCAAAATGCCGGCGTGGGGGCCGACGCCGTTGGACCCGCGATCAATCGTCTGCAGAAAGCCCTCGCCGGAATCAACGAGGACGGCGAGCCCACCAACGAGCACCTTGCCGCACTCGGGATTTCCATGGGTCGCCTCCAATCATTGTCCCCGGGCGAGCAGTTCGAGGCCGTGGCAGCCGCCCTCGCTTCGATTCCCGATCCGACCCAGCGCGCAGCGACCGCAATGGGCATCTTCGGGCGCAAGGGCGGCGAAATGATGGCACTCTTCCGCGACGCCTCCGCCATGGAAGTCGCCCGCCAACAGGTTGGTGGACTCGCCTCCACCATGCAGGCAAACGCGGGCTCTTTTGATGCGATTTCCGATTCGTTTGGCAGCGTTCAAGTAAAAGGCCAGCAGCTTGCGGCGGGTCTCACTGCCGCAATCGCCCCCGCCCTCGCGGAAATCGCCGAATCCCTCAATGCGACCGACCTGACCGGCCTCGGGGAGATGCTCGGCGTGGTTGCCGCGGCCGCGGTCAATCTCGGCGCAATCCTCTCGCAAATGGTGCCACAGATCATGGGTGTCACGGTCGCGATGGCGCTCTTGCGCTCGGGCTTCGACGCGAAAGTCATAACGATGTTCTCCTCTCTTGGACCTAAAGCCATTGCCGCCTTCGCACAGGTCCGGGCAAGCATGGCATCGGTCAGTTGGTCCGGGTTCGCGGCTGCGGGCAGGGCAGCCCTCACAAGCATCGCAACCGCGGCACGGGCGGCAGGCGTCGCCATCAAGGGAGCACTCATCTCAACCGGCATCGGCATCCTCGTCGCCGCCCTCGCTTCCGGCATCGAGTTCATCATGGGCAAACTCGACCAGGCGAAGGAAGCCGTCCGCCGGATCGAAGAGGCGAGCAACGACTCCGCCCGCACCGTGCGGGGCTTGCAGGAGGAGTTCAAAGGCATCTCAAGCGAAGCCGACAAGATCGCCTTTGGGGACAATATCGACCGCGAGGTCGAGCGGGTGAAGGCGAAGCTCGCCGAGGTCAACAGCGACGACAACCTCTCGGCCGACCAGCGCGAGGACATTGCCGTGCACTACCGCATCGAGATCGGCCTTCTCGAGAAAATGAAGGCGAGCATGCAGAACATCACGCCCGAGATCATGGCGCAGCGTCAGGCCGAAAAAGACCGAGCCGATGCCCTCGAGGAAAGCCGCCGTGCCGCCGCCGGACTCAACAAGGAACTCGGCAAGAAGAAGGAGGGCCTGGACGAAAAGATCAAACAAGACGGGTTTTCGGAAATGTCATCAACCCAGCAGCGAGAAAGCGTCCTTCAGGATGTGGGCTCGACCACCACGGACGCTGTGGATGAGGAACTCGCCCTCCTCGCCGCCAAACGCGAGTCGTCGTTCCTGACCGACCAGGAAATCACCCGCATGGATGCACTCATCGATGCGCGCTCCAAACTTGTCGACATTGAGCGCGACATCAAACGCGAGCGGGAGGAGCAGGCACGCAAAGCCGAAGAGGAGGCGCGCAAAAGGGCGGAATTCATGGAGGACAACGCCCGATCGGTCGCTGCATCAAACGCACAGGCGGATGGGGACACCGCCACTGTCGAGGCGATCCAGCGCGAAACCAAAATCGACCAGGAAACCGAGCGCGGCAGGTCGGCCGGGCTCGGCGAATACGAAGCCCGCCAGGCTGCCATCAAAAAAGTCATGGCCGAGGAACGAGCCGCCAACGCCGAAAAGGCGCGCCAGAATGCTGAGGCGCAGACCGCCCTGAACCTCGAACTCGAGATCGCCCGCGCAAAGGCAGCCGGGAACGAGGAGGAATCGGACCGCCTCGAATGGATCAAGAAATACAACGATGAACTCGACCGGGCGAAGTCGGCAGGCATGTCGGACGCCCAGGCACAGGAATTCGCGGCGAAATCGGCCAACACCGACTCCGAGGAAAAACAACGCCAGCAATCCGAGAACCGGAAGGCGTTCGAGGACGAACTCGCAATCGCCGAGGCCAAGAAGGCGGGGAACACCGAGGAGGTCAAACGCCTCGAGTGGATGCAAAAATACAATGCCGCCCTGGACCGGGCAAAAGCCGCCGGAATGAACGAACAGCAGGCCCAGGACAACGCCCGCCGGATGGCCAATGCCCAAACCGATTCCGAAACCGTGGGAGGCACACCCGAACGGGCGACGGCAGGTCCACTCTTTGCAAGTTCGATGGCGCGCATCGGGGCGGGCGGCAACTTTGTCGGCGGCTCTGACGGCCTCCTCACAGAAACCCGCCGCCAGACGAGCCTCCTCCAGAAAATCGCCAACTCGGTCGCACGCCCGACCAACGTGGCGCAAAACTCCTTCGTCCTAAACTGATGTCATTTGTCGAAACCAAACACGAAGAGTCGCCCAACAGCCGCGGGCAAACCGTCGTCACAAAGACCCTTGAGTCGTTCCAGGCCCGCCCGACCGTGAGCGGCGGCAAGAACCTAAAATACACCCACTCCGACGGGCGGCATGTCGTGACCTACGACACCTACCGAAATGCCGCCTCCGGGGAGATGTCGGTCGAGGGCTCGATGTCCCAGGAACCGATCGAAACCCACGAGGACTTCAAGAACGTCAAAGCCGACGAATGGAAAAAATGGACGGCATGGAAAAACAACCCGCAGGACGAATCCCTTGCCGGGTGGACGCCAGACGGCAGCCGCTCAAGCGAACTCATGCGCAAGCTCCACCGCTGGTTCTCCAAGGGCATCACCGATTACCTCGTACCCAAGGCGGTCGTGCGCATCTCCAAGCTGGAGAGCAGTGCCCCGAACCTTGCGCAACTTGGCAAGCGAGCCAGCCCTCCCGGTGCACCAAACCTTCCCTCGGGCGCCAACTGGCTCATGACCGGGGCAACGGGAAACAAGGTTTACACGGGCGAGAACCAATTCGAGTGGGACAATTCCTACGAATACACATCCAGCGGTCCGGCAGGCTGGGACAACGAGGTTTACTGATATGCATCGCCAAGTCCCTCAATTTCAACCCAAGGGCAAACTCTACGCCCGCGACCTCCAGACCCTCTCGGATGCGGCAAGGTCGGCGCGAATCCTCCCAGGCTACGGCATTCGCGTGACCACGAGCCCGCAAGGCACGGTCGTCGCCCTCGCCCGGCGCCATAACGGCACCGCGATCGATGACGACACGCATCCCTTCCAGCCCTACCTAGCCCCTTACTACGGCTCGGGCGAACCTCCCGCGAGCCAGCGCCGCACAATCCGCATTCGCCGGGGTTTCATCAACGAAGTCCTCCCCTCGAACATCGACCAAACCTTCGTCGTTCCTCCGGGCAGGGGCGGACCGGAACCCGGAGGCACCGGCTCCCCGAGCGGACAACCCCAACTCTTCTATGTGGAGGTCAACCTTTCCGCGACGACCAACTCGCTCAAAGTCACCTCCGCTTTTGTCAAACAAGCCGACGAGCTCCCTCCCCCTGCCAACAACGACAACGTTCCCTCCAAAGCCTACCTTCCGATTTTTTACATCTACACGAATTCGGAGGTCATCACCTCGGCGTCCAAGCTTCAAAAGACCAACGCGAACGGCGCGCTCGTCGTCACAAACTGGGACTGCAAGAACATCTGGCGCGAGTGGCTGTGGTCACATCCGGCGCCATATTACGGGAGCGGGTGGTAGAATGCTCCGAGATCCCTGCACGGACACCACCAAGTTGCAGGTGCGCAAGCCCACGTGCGGCCCGCCCTGCTGCGAACCGATCCTGTGCTTCGTGGAGACCAAGGCGTGCCACGCCTCGCAGCACAAAAACGGATTCCGGCAAAACACGCACAACGAAAACAATGTCCCGCTGAACGCGCCAAACGAGCCGCTCAAATACTACCTCAGAAGCCAGCGGACACTGACTTTCAGCCAATCCTGCAAGTCCCCCACCACATGGAGGTGCTTCCGCGGACTCGCGGTGTTCCGGTGCTTCTATGGCGAGCGGTGGGACAACAGCGACACCCTCAATGCAAGCCACACCATATGGAAGTCGGACGGGGGTCGTGCCGGATGCGAAGCGGGGTCGCTCACTGGCGGCGGCAGCAGCCGCAGCGGCAGCAGCACCCAAAATATGACCGGCGGCTTCTCGATTGGAGGCTGGCCCTGCGGCTACACATCGTTCCGGGGAGGGGCGAGAAGCAACAGCCAAACAACAAAGACCTACAGCGAGGCGATGTTTGACTGGGGACCGGGCGGCATCCTCAAAACGCAAACCACAACCAACTCATCAGGTCCACCCATTGGATGTTACGAGCCCTACGCGATGGAGAGCCACATCCCGGACATCAACGCCGTCTACAACACAAACGACTCTTCGGAAAACTACTCAAGGAAGTGTTGGGGGACCGTGAATGTGGTGTCGTGGCGCTCCTGCCCGAAGCCCGACGATCCACCCGATGCATGGGATGAATGTGTCGGCCTCAATTACACGCTGGATGGCAATGGATGCAGCGAATGGGGGCGGCAGGAAATCTCACTCGGCGCACTCGCAGGACACGGCCACATCAATTTCAGGGACGGTTTTATCACCAAACCAGGCAGTAAAATCACCGCCACCTGCATTACGCAGGAGCTGAGCGCGTGTTCCGGCGGATCCGGCAAGGGCAGCGGAACGGGCGAAGGAAACAACAACAGGCAGGGACCATGGACACCAAACCAGGAGCCGGATGGAGACGGTGCAGGAACAACCGGATGGGGCGGGCAGGGCGAGAATGGCGGCGGGCAATCAACCGACGGCAAACCGCAAAACCTCCCCTACCAGAGCAGTGCGTTTCCGCCGCTCCAAGGGGCGCAAAACAGCCCCGCAAGCACGACAACAGCCACACAGCAGAAGCCATGGACACAACCGATCCCGCCCACAAGCCAGCACCCGCCGAACTTCCACGACGCCTACGTGACTGGCGGACGCCCCATCTATCCGATCCACGGCGGATCCTCTCCGACCAGTGGCGGTGGAAATTCCTCAAATTGGTCGGGCACGTGGGGCAGCACGGTTGACGGCACCTCATGGTGGTATCAGCAGGGCAACACCGCCTCGGGAGCATCCTACGCGGAGGGGTCCTACTACATCGGCCCGGGAAACTGGGGATACCAATACACCGAATGGTGAAACCTCAATCCAACCCAACACATGGCAAAACAAACATCCGTCTTCGCCTTCCGCGGGGTGAACATGCAGTGCGTGCGAATCATCCCCGCAGATGGAACTTCCACCAAAACGATCATCAACGCGGGTGCCGATGACAGCGTCATCCGGCACCTTTCGATCGTGAACCAAGTCGACCAGCAAATCCTCATCGACTTCTTCCTCCACGATGGCACCAGCCCGACAAACCTCTTCGTCGTCAAAGTTCCCGGCGGCGCTGGCTACGACGGCAACAATGGCGCTTTCGATGTCTTTGGCGGAGGTCTCCTCTCGTTCTTCCGCGCGCTTCCGCTGAAAAGCGGCTGGAGCCTGCGCTGCGCACTGCGGACAGCCATCGGCACCAACTCCGTCCACATCACCGCGATCGCCGACGAGTTTTAACTCCGGCCCCGAAATGCCATGGGGGCGGTGAACGACTACGGTCCTCGACCCGGAGATCCGGGCTACCACCAAGGCGCTCCGGGCGCGGTCGGCCTCGCTTGGGGAATCAACACAAGCGATGGCGCGGTTTCCCTGGATGACGAATTCGGCAGCCGGGGCGGCGGGAGCGATGGCAAGGGCAGCGGTTCCGGCAGTGGCAGGGTCCAGACATGCCTGAGCAACGAGTTCACCACGGGGCTCCTCCAGAGCTATGTGAATGAACTGCTCGAATGCGCCGGCAGCCCGAGGGAAATCAAGCAATGGGGCGGCACTGCCTCGGCTTACTTTGGATGCACAAGCGAGTTCGACTGCGACCCGAACGACGAAAACTGCCGCATGTGCTCGGGCGGTGGGAGCGGTTCTTCAGGCGCAACCGGCACCGGGGCAAACGATGGAAAGAGGACACAGGCATCCTGGGAACCATCGGGCAACGACGGGGCATTCAATGAGGAAATCGGCTTCGAAAGCCCCGATGGCGACAACAAGCCCGCCCCAACTCCGACCCAAACCCCGGTACCGACTCCAAAGCCCGCTCCCTCCCCCACCCCGTCGCCCACGCCAACAAAACCCGCTACGGGAAGCCTCCCATGGTCCCAGAGTTGGGGCAACGGGTGGCAATACCAGCAGGGCTCCTTCACCGGCAGCGGAGGACGCCCAACAAACTACTCCCTTGTGACCGGGAACGATTACTACATTTACAACACCTGGAACGATGTGACCTCCCAGCAGTCAAGCTGGGGAAACTGGGCCGTCTTCAACAGCCCGCCAACTTCGCGCCCAAAACCAGGCGGCGGCTGGTTCGGAAGCTTTTTCTGATGCCCTACGAAGAACCAAGGATTCGAACCAAGCGAATGGAGGGATGGGGCTACGGCAGGCGCTTCGGTGCCCGCGACTTGTCCAAGGACGAAACCTCCCTGCATGAATCCGTGTCGGTTTACCGAATCAGGGTTCCTCTCGGGAGGCGCTACCGCGACCAATTCGGAAACACGATCAGCGACTACTGCCCGCAGGACGGCTCCGTGGAAATCAAGTGGACCGAGTGGATGTGGACGAAAACCGGCGGTGGTCCGGGCGGCAACAACTCAGGAGATGGCGGCGGAACAAATCGTGGACGAGGGGGCGGCGGCGGATCCGGGTCAGGCGGTGGTGGATCAGGTGCATTTGGATCAAGCCCGGAAGGCATTGGATCGGGACTCGCAGGGTCATCAACATCCCGGCCGCAATACCAATTGGGTCGTCCGGACGGTGCGCCCATGAGTTGGGATGCCGTCAACAACGACCAGGGCAGCCCCACCTCGGCCTACCAGCAGACGCCGCAAACAAAGCCGCTTCCCCCGACCAGCCAGAACCCGCCGGATTTCCACGACGCCTACATCACCGGGCAACCGGGATGGCAACCGATCCACGGCGGGGGCAACGCGTCCGGCGGCTCAAATTCCTCGAATTCCTGGTGGGGCAACTACGGCAACAACAACTCTGGAACCAACTGGTCCTACCAAGGAGGCAGCAACTGGGGCCAGGGCGGCTGGTATCAGGATCCGGGCAACTGGTCTTGGTCGTCCTACGAAACATTCAGGAGGTAACCATGGCGGAAGGAAGCGTCACAACCGGAGAGGGAGCATCCAAACAGGACTGGAAAATCACCGTGCGCGAATTCACCGACTCGGGATCGCCCACCGCCTCTTGGAATGAAGACCGCACCGAGGAGGAGTGGTCCGCCTACTCGAAGGAATACGACTCGAAGTTCCCGAGCGGCCAATACGGATACATTGATGTGCGCGGACCCAAGAAATCGGCGGTCCTCTCGGTGCGCGGGCATGTGAAAGGCGGGATGCTTCGAAAATTCGGCTTCCGCGAGTATGTGCCCTCCTCCGACAAACCCCGCTATTACCTGCAAGAGTCGGCCAGCGGAGGATTCCCGGGATGCGCCGAGCGCAATGCCGACCCGAAAACCTATTCGGGCAACCAACGCTACGACTTCGCCCAGTGGGGACCGCGCTACTCGCAAAGTTTCTCCCAGGATGTTTGGAACAGCGGATACTACTCGCACTCGGGCGGAACAAACTGGCAACGCTGGCAAAGCGAAGGCAATTCGCCATTCCCCGACAGCGAATCGCCCACCAGGCGCGAGTGGGTCGAGGGTTCGGACTGCAACGACGCGAGAATCGAGGACCGAATCACCTTCCAACTCACGGAGGAACTCACCCTCTCGCGCATGAAGCAACTCGTGGAGGCGAACTTTTCAAGGACGCCGGAACAGCAACGGTGGCCATTCCCGGGATGGAGCAATGAAGCGGCCGTGAATTTCACCTCTGAGGACGAGGAACTCTATGTGCACCAAAAGTTCTACCACTACTTCCTGGTCAACATTCCTTCCCACTACCCGTTCTCCCAGAACGAGCGGCTCAACCTTTCCTTCAAATACAGGATTCTTCGCATCAACCTGTTCACAGGCAGGGTCACGGAATCCACGCGCTCAATAAACGCCACATGGCCTCGCGCCGGCCGCGGAATGGGCAACGACTTCATGCGCGTGCCCGAGGACGAAAACTCCTTCCTCGAATTGACAGCGCAGAGCGGGGAAATGGCCGTGATCAGACCCGCTCCCGCGAAAGACCAGCCGAGGAAAGACCTCTTCTGCCACCCAGCTCCCCTCGCCTATTTCAAAAACGAACCGAGAAAAATGCCCCTCTCGCGCACAATTCCCATAGAGCCCCAGTGGGACAACTCGGACGAGTTCGAGGAGAAACGATCGGAATGAAAGAGGATCAAATCCACGCCCGTCTCGCTTGTTGCAACGATTGCGAAAAGCGCACCGACTGCCGCGAAACCTATCTTGTCTACGATAGCCAAACTGCGTGTCCGCTTGGCAAATGGGGCGCGGAGTCGATTGCAACAAGCGTTCGGAACCTCCAGTTCGGGGATGCCGTCAAACGAATCGCCGACCCGCTCGCGCAAGTTGTCGACCGCATTGCAAAAACAAACATTTCCTCATGCCCGCCGTGCCAACAGCGCAGGAATTCCTGGAACCTGCAGGGCGTTGACATTCCGCGCATCCCTTGATGCGCCTCTACATCAGCACGCTGACAAAACGATTCGTCCAGTCGGCCGCATATACCGCCCCTCTCGACGGATTCGCATTCAAGCGCCGTGACATCGAACCCATCGAACTTCACTTCCTGAATGAGGACGGCGTTGTTGAAATCCCGGCAAAGTTTCTGGGCAAGGCACTGCTCGTCACCGGCTCCTACGACGAGTTCAACGGAAAATATTTTCAAACCGGCGAGATCGAAAACGGAAAACCCATATGGGCAAAGGACGGCTTCAAAATTCAGTTCATAGGAGCACAAACCTACGACAGCTACGCTTCGCTGAACGTATCGAACGCGCCCTCGTTCGAACTCAACGGCAAATACCTGCCCGTCGGTTCGATGAACGGCTTTTCGCGCTACAAACAGGAGAACACCCAGAATTATTTGGAGCGAAGGCTTGCCGAAACCATCATCGGGGACGGCGTTCTTTTGTCCGGGCAAAGCATGTTCGCAGGACTCTACGTGCCCGATGGAACATCGAATTCCAAGCCAAGCTACCGGAGGCAGGGTGTGGCCCGCATCTCATGGAAGCCCCAGTGGCAATCCATCTCCGAGGACAGCCTTGCCGTCTCGAACATGCAGGTCGTCGGGCTCAATTTGGACGGCACCTACAAGCGCGCTCCGACACCATTCAACGGCCGTCCGCGCTACTACAAGTCCCAGACCCAAACTTCGATTTTGAGCAGCATCCAATTCGAGTCGGGATACACAGTTCAGAGCGAGGACGCCCAAGGCAACAGCGACAGAATCAACTTCCTCACCGGGACGAGCGGGCATTTTTCGCTCACGCTTAGTGGCAGATTTGTCAAAAGCACCGGAAACAACATCCCGAACATCGGAACGAGCGTGGACAAATGGACGGTTGGAAACAACGACGCCTTCATCGTGTCGCGCCCGGCCGGCACCTATCCGAATCCATACAGGCTCAACCTTCCAAACATCGGATACACCACAAGCGGCAGCTACATCGGGGGCAACAATTGGTTCCTCGACGACACCCCGCACAATGGGCAGCCGCAGTGGCACCTCGGCACCTCACAATCAAACCCGGTTTGTTTCCTAAGATACGATGACCCGACCAATAGAAAGTGGCGATTCATTCAAACAGTCTCCGGCACGAATACTGCCCTGGCGGAACTCACCGTCACCGATTCCGACAAAAGCCCGATCGGGAAAACCGAGTCGGTTGTGGTCAGTGGTGCGGGAACCTCGCCCTATGTCAACGGCACCTACAACCGCAATGGCACACGGAACGGAAAACCGAAATACAGCAATACAAATGGTTATGGCGGGCACATAGCCTGGTTCACCGGAACGCAAAACGGAGTCTCGGTTTCTTATTGGTATATTTCGACGGCATCGACCTACGAAGGCACCGGAATGAATTCGGACGATTCCCAATTGCGCTTCACCTCCAATTCAAATGTGGACACCCCGGACCTGGCAACTGGCTGGGTAACAGCTGGAACTCCGGGAACCTCAGGCCCACCCCCGCAAAGCATCACGCTCAACAGCGGCTGGTCCAAGCTCAACAACAGCAGTTTTGACGCGGCCGCACTCAATGCCGCTGGAGGGGTAAAATACGACAACTGGATCATCAGCGAGGATCATTGGATTCTCCTCACGACAAAGAGCCAATCAAACGGCCTCGTTCTTGATTCCTACGGACAAAACCCGCTCGCTTGGACACTCAAGTATTCAACACCATTTCCCGCAAATTACGCAGGCGAGGGCGATTCGTTGGCATGGAGGAGTTATGCGGATGGTTCGTATGGGTGGGAAACTACGAAGATCACCGACCAAATTCCCGACCGATGGGTGGCGCGGATGGCAGGCTCATCGACCCAACCCGCCGATGGACTCAATGGATGGGGCGGACCAATCGAATTCTACACCGAGGATACAAACAACAACCTCTGGGAAACCTCTGGCTGGAGGCGAAGCCCATCCCAAACAGTCGGTGCATCGATTCAACGCCAAACGGTCACGAACCCGTCCCGCTGGCTGCTTCACGACGAGAACAACCCTGACAATGTCTACTACGAGGCGGTCGTTCCGGCCGATGTGCCCTATGGTCCATGGCTGGACGGCAACGGCGACAGTTTTGACGACCAATGGATCGCCAATCCGATCGGTCAGGCTTCGGGAGGGTCGGAACTATCAAGCAATCGGCAAAGCAACTCGTTCCCGGCACGGTGGAGCCTCGGCAACAACGCAGCTTATTCGGAGACGAGTTCGGCACCATGGAGTGCCTTGAATTGGAAAAAGACAGACGGCACTTCCAGCTCTGTGACCATCGCGCCAGAGCAGGCGACAACCCCGGCACACTGGGGAATCATCAGCCCTGATGGTGACGAGCAATACGCTGCGTTCAACAGCCCAAACACGCCGATCGGGGCAACCTGGCAGGAAGCGGCCAGCGACAATCCGCCCGATCCCATCGCAGAGGTTGACCACTACGCTCCCCTCGACGGAAAACTCGCGATCAAAAAGAACCTCCTCTTTGACGGTCCAATCCTTGCCGAGTCTTCCCCTTGGACAGAAAACCCACAGTCAAAGACCTACTCGTTCACCTTCAACCTCAACACGGCCGAAATCGATGCGGAATTCAGTCAGGAGCAGGAGGCAATCGAAGGAATGGTCGAACTGACTTGGGCGTCGGCGGGAGCAGTGACGTCCTCGTTCACGCTGCCGGTAAAGATTCACAACGACGTTATTCGTGGCCACGAAGGCCCTCCCTCGCCACCACGGTCCTCCGTCCTCGCTGAAATGACAGGGATCGCGATCGTGTTCGGAAATTGAGGCTCAAGTTGACGTGCTTCCCCGTGGGAGCATGAAAAAGATCGTCAGCAGCTATTCGTTCGACGCTTCCGAGCGGCGCATCACCCTGACCGGCCTTGTCGTTCCACTCGAACGGCTCCTCCTCATCGTCAACGCCACCCGGAACCTCATCATCTACAACCTCACGGGAACCGGCCATCCCACCCAGCCCCTCGGCGCAACTGTCGCACAAAACTCGGGCAACACCGTAGTCACGCTTGCCTTCGACACCACCCAGTTCTCCGACTCCGACAAGCTCTCGATCTTCTACGACGATGGCACAAGCGGCGGGAACACGATTGACGGAAGCAGCCTCACGATCACAGGCATCGAGAGCGAGGTGGAGATCAAGAACGACGAGGGCAATCCCGTGCCTGTTGTGGCTCCCGCAAACTACAGGATGCCCGTCGACCTGCGCGGCTCCTACGACAATTCGCTCCCGGTTTCCGGAACGGTTGCCGTGTCAAACAGCACGACGCCGCTCGCAGTCAGCGGTCCGCTCACCGACGAACAACTGCGCGGCAATCCGGTTCCCGTGGCTATGAACGGCTGGGCGACGCGTGTCCGCGAAAAGTTGGGCGAGGTGAGCGTGAGCGGATCCTCCCAATTCTCCTCAAGCCTCCAGGTTCCGAACAATGTCGAATGGATCGCATTCCGGTTGAAGGCGAACACGGGCGGAGGCAGCAGCAGCAGGAAATATGTTCCCCAATGGGCGCCGGAGCAGACAGGTGGCGGCATCGGAACCTTTGTGGATACGGGTGATGGATTCTTTTTCGATGGCAGGATCGTCTACGAAATGCCGGTCACAAATTATGCCGGCGGGGCGGCAGGCAACCATGTCTCCGATTTTGCGTTCATGCACCGCAAGCGCACGCCCGGCTATATCCGGTTTTACCAGACCGAGGGGCAGGGCGGCGGCACGACCATCGAAATCTTTGCAGCAAGCGCCCCCGACGAACTGGCAATTCCAACGTCCGTTCTTTTGCGGGACGGCTCCGGGAATGCCGTGGCATCGGCAACATCCCCGCCAACCGGAACAGAACGCGCCCTCGTCGTTCGGAACATCCCGCCGGAAAACCAAAAAACTTTCGTGACCAATGCAAGCGGGACGGTTGCAGCAACGGTCCGGGAGGGCGGCTCCGCCACTGCTCCCCAAGATCCATTTCTTGTCGTGGGACTCAATCCCACATCGAACGCAGTTCGCCTCACCGACGGCGGATCCAGCACTCCCAGCATCAAACCAGGCAACATTGCCCCAACCGCCCTCGACCCCGCGCTGGTTGTCAGCTTGAGCCCGAACTCCAATTCGGTTCGCAACCAGGACGGCTCCGGAAATGCCCTCACATCGGCAGCCCGCGGTTCCGAACGAGCTCTCTCGGTTCAAGTCGTTGATGCATCGGGAAACCAGGTTACATCCTTCGGCGGCAGCGGCGGCGGATCGGTCACACAGAGTGGCACCTGGTCGGTTCGCAATCAGGACGGCTCCGGCAACAACATCACCTCATCCGCCCGGGGCACCGAGCGCGCTCTTTCCGTGCAGGTCGTAGACTCCTCCGGGGCGCAAGTCACCGCTTTCAATGGCGGCGCTGTTTCACAGAGCGGCAACTGGTCTGTGCGCACCCAAGACGGCTCTGGCTTTGCCCTCACATCCATGGCTCGCGGTGCGGAACGCGCTCTTTCGGTTCAAGTCGTCAACGGTTCGGGCGATCAGATCACCTCATTCGGAAGCCAATCCGCCGCGATGACCCGCGAGGCCAGGGTCGCCCTTCCGACAATCACCGGAACCCCAAGCAGCACCCAGATCGCAGCGCTCAATCTTTCCAGAAAATATCTTCTCATCCAAAACCTCGATGCGGCAGGCACGGTTTACCTGAGTTTCAACGGCGGCACCCCAACGGCCAACTCGTTCCAACTTTTGCCGCGGGCCAGCATCGTTTTTGAGAGCTCTTTCATTCCAACCGGCCAGGTCAACGGCGGCGCTTCAACTATGAATACTGCGGTGTTTGTTCTGGAGGCTTAACCACGATGGGACTCCAAATCTATCATCCCGAAGCGACCAGTTCCGCATCCGGGCTTCTCTCCGCAACCGACAAGTCGAAGCTCGACGGCGTTTTCACAACGACGTTCCGAAACCAAAGTTTCGTTATCAAGAGATGGGCTACTTTTGAAAACTCAGGCTTCAACGGCCAACAGGGAGGGCTCACCTCAACCGCCTCGAACTCCACTCTCAACGCGAACGGCTACTACCTCCTCACCCACGACTACCTCGACTGGGACCCGGTTCAATGGTTCCCGTCCTCGTTCAACATTCGATTGTTCTTCCGCTGCGGCACACTCCAGAACGATGGCCTCCATGTGCATGTGCGCCGCCGCAACATCGCCACGAATGCTTTCACCCCGTTTTCGGGAACGCTGAACTACTTCCGACTCCAAGGGACGAGCAACACGGAGATCGAGGTCACAAACGGCTCATCAGTTCCCGTTGCTGCATGGGGCGGACAGGCCGCCCGTGAACGCCTCGAATTTTGGATGGCCGCCTACAATGGCGGCAACGGCGGATGGGTCGGCGAAATCACCATCAAAGTGGAGCAGGCATAACCATGGACGATCCCCAAACACTTGATCTGATTTCCGAATTCCTTGGAGAGGATGCCGGCAAGGACGTGGAGCCCGTGAAACTCCTCGTTCGCGGCACCACAGTCTCGGAATTCGATGCCGGCGAAGAACGCGAACCCGGCGACAAGATTGTCCTCTACAGGCGCGAGAATTTCTCCTCCTACCTGACGCTGGTTGAAGAAACCCCCACCCCGCCGGCCCACACCGCCGAGGAATGGCTCTCCCTGCGTGGCTTCTCGTCGATCCAGCTCGTTACTCTCCTCGACCTCGAAAACCAACTCGCATCAGCCGAGCGGGTTTCCGAAAAGCTCGTGAATGTCCGCGCATGGATAAACGGAATCCTCGCCGCCTATGTTCAAAACCCCTCACCCCGATTCGACTGGCCACAGCCCCCGTTCACCTTCCAGGAGACGACTGCAGAGGCATTCGCCGAACTCTCCGCCGCATTGACACCAACCCAGCCATGATGCCCTCGACCTACATAGACGCAATCAACCACGCAGCCGCACAATCAGACCGCTGGATGTTCGTAGCCCTCATTCTCATCGGTCTTCTCGCGGTCTTCAGCCTGTTCCGCTACTTCACTTCGCGCCTTGATCGAATCAAGTTGCAGATGGACGCCCAGACAACCGAGTTCGTCACCCACCTCAAGACCGCCAACCGGGAAATGCTCACCGTGATCGCCTCCGCCCAAGAGGTCATCAACCGCAACTCCCAGATCATGGAGAGGGTCGAGCGAAAGCTCGAGGGGCGATGATCATTCCGCTGCGTTGAGTTTCTGCAGGAACTTCTCCGGCTCATCCTTGAAGTCCCTCCTGCATTCGCGGCAGCAGAACTTGAACTCCTGTCCCTCGTAAACAAGCGAGATGGGCGCGCCGACAGGGTGGAGCTTTTCGTCCGACACGATGCAGATCGCCAGAGGATAGGGCTTCGGTTCATTGGCAGCCGCTGGCTGCGCCCATGAAACAACGTGCGCGATGAGCAGAATGGTCGCCTTGATCACTTGAGGAGCATACCTCTCCGGCTCTCCAAGTCACCCCTCGCCGGGTCCACCAAGAATTCCCGGATGTGCTTTGTCCCAGAAGAACGCTGCCTCAAGGCACTCGTAGGTCCGCTTCCACAAGCCGGGCTCCTTGCTTTCCCTCGAACCAGCCACGTTCAGCACCTTGATCCCGTGTCCGGTCACAAACCGCTGCAACTCCACCTCGGGGCTGTAGGATTTTGCAAAGGAAAGGTGCACCACCGGCTTTTTCAGCGAACGCGCAAATTCAACCGTCCGTGCCGACCCGCCAGAAACCACTTTCGCAAACGTGAAGACCACCGTGCCGTCAGAGTCCCTGACATTCCACTCCGTGCGCTGGAGGTAATTTGACGAGGGCGTTTCCGCGAGCACGTATTGCCCTCCAATCGGACCATCCTCTGCCCTTCGACCCTTGGGGCACCAACCGCCGTAAGGAAACCCCCACCGGATCGCCACGTCCAACCCGGCACGGTCGGCTCCCGTCTGTCCGCCAGACACAATTTTTTTGATCATGAGCGCCAAATCTTACTGAAGCAGGTAGGACAAACACTGTCCTAGGTCCCGCGAAACGCATTGAAAAAAATCATCGAAAAGCGACTTCGAAAATCAAACTCCACTCCAAGAGGGAAAAATGGGGGCGAATTGGAACGCCAATTCCAGTGCCAATTAGTGCCAATAAAAACCGCTAAATGCCACTTTTCGGGACTTTTTGGTGCACCACCGTGCAAGAGAGATAATTTGACCTAAACCCTGTAAAGATAGGTTTTTGTATGGTTTTGAGGGCTTGGGTTGGCTGGGACTCGAACCCAGAACCAACGCCTTAAAAGGGCGCTGCTCTACCATTGAGCTACCAACCCGGAGAGAGCGGAAAGTTATTCCAAGCGCGCCGGCTTGCAATACGGAAAAACCGATATCCGGTGTTGCATCGCCCGCCCGCCGCGGCCACGATTCGAGCCTTCAACCCCTCCCCTCCCATGCCCACACCCCACAAAAAAATCAGCTTCATCGTTTACTTCATCGGCTTCACCGCGGCCCTCGCAGGTTTGCTCTTCGGGCTCGATGTCGGCGTGATCTCCGGCGCGCTCGACTTCATCAAGAAGGACTTCATGGCCGACCTCGACCCGGTGCATGCGGACTCGCGCGCGGAATTCGTCGTGAGCGCCCTCCTCTGGGGCGCGGTGGCGGGCACGCTCATCAGCGGGCTCCTCTCCTCGAAATTCGGCCGCCGCAAGACGATCCTCGTCAGCGCGGTGGTCTTCATTGCCGGGGCGCTGGCTTGCGCGTTTTCGCCGGACGAGCACTTCCTCATCGCAGCCCGTTTCCTGCTCGGGATCGGCGTGGGCGTCGCCTCGTTCACGGCGCCGCTTTACCTCTCGGAAATTTCGCCGCAATCGGTCCGCGGCTCGATGATCTCGATGTATCAATTGATGATCACGATCGGCATCCTGCTCGCCTTTGTGAGCGACACCTGGCTCGCGACCTACGCCACCTTCGACGGCACCACCGGCGGGCACTGGCGGATCATGCTCGGGATTATCGCCATCCCGGCGGCCATCATGTTCGCGGGCGTGTTTTTCCTGCCGGAGAGCCCGCGCTGGCTTTTCCTGAACGGCTTCCGCGAGGCGGCCACGGGGGTCTTCCGCCGCATGAAGCTCGACGACGCGGAAATCGCCGCGGAGGTCCGCGAGATCGAGGACAGCGCGAAAATCCGCCAGAGCGGCTGGAGCCTTTTCAAGGAAAACGGGAACTTCCGCCGCGCGATCGCGCTCGGCATCGGGCTCCAGGTCATCCAGCAGCTCACCGGCATCAATGTCATCATGTATTACGCCCCGCGCATCTTCAGCCTCGCGGGCTTCGGCGACCCCACCGAGCAAATGTGGGGCACCGTGGTGGTGGGCATCACGAATGTGCTGGCGACCTTCATCGCCATCGCCTTCGTCGACCGCCTCGGCCGCAAGCCGATCATGTATGCGGGCTTCGTGACGATGGGTGCTGCGATGGTGACGGTCGGCTCGCTTTTCAACACCGGCATCGACCAACACCCCTCCCTCGGCTACCCGGCCATCGTCGCGCTGCTCGTCTTCATCGTCGGCTTCGCGATGAGCGCAGGCCCGATCATCTGGGTCATCTGCTCGGAAATCTACCCGCTCTCCGGCCGCGACCTCGGCGTGACCTGCAGCACCACGACGAACTGGGTGGTGAACGCCATCGTCGGGCAAACCTTCCTCACGCTCATCAACACGATCGGCGGCGGCAATACCTTCCTCCTCTACGGCGGCATGAATGTCCTCTTCATCATTTTCTTCATCCTGCTCGTGCCGGAAACCAAGGGCGTTTCGCTTGAGCACATCGAGAGGAACCTGATGTCCGGAAAAAAACTCCGCGAGATCGGGCGGTGATCCCCGCGGTTTGACGGGCGCGCCCGCACTTCCTATCGTGGCGCCGTGAAAGGAAACGGCAGGCGCGTGCTGCTCGGGATGAGCGGCGGTGTGGATTCCAGCGTGGCGGGGGCATTGCTCCTGCGCGACGGCTGGGATGTCATTGGCGTGACGATGAAGGTCTGGCCGCAGGACTGCATCTCGCGCGCCGAGGACAAATGCTGCGGGCCCTCGGCCATCGCCGACGCCCGCGGCGTCGCCCACAAACTCGGCATCCCCCACTATGTCGTGGACGAGGCGGACAACTTCGAAAAAATCGTCATCGACTACTTCGCGAGCGAATACCGCATGGGGCGGACGCCCAACCCCTGCGTGATGTGCAACGAGCACCTCAAATTCGGGAACCTCCGCACCAAGGCCCGCGCCCTCGGGGCCGATTTCATCGCCACCGGCCACTACGCGATTATCGACCACTTCGAGGACCGCGCCGTCCTTCGCAAGGGGCGCGACGCGAAGAAGGACCAATCGTATTTCCTCTTCAGCCTCCGGCAGGACCAGCTCCGCCACGCGCTCGCCCCGCTCGGCGGGATGGAAAAACCCGAAATCCGGGAAATCGCACGCGGGCTCGGCCTCAAGGTCGCCGACAAGGTGGACAGCCAGGAAATTTGTTTCGTCCCCGGCAACGACTACAAGGCGTTCCTCCGCGGCCACCTTGGCGAAAAACAATTCCACCGCGGCGCGATCTACGACACGCAGGGCAACTTCATCGCCGAACACGAGGGCATCGAAATGTTCACCATCGGCCAGCGCAAGGGGCTGCCCGGCGGATCGCCGAAGCCACGCTATGTGGTCGATATCGACCCCGAGACAAACAGCGTGATCGTGGGCGACGAGGAGGAACTCGTGCGCGCCGGGTTCGAAGTGGACCGCGTGAATTGGATCGGCGGCGAGCCTTCGGGGCCGGTCCGTGCATCCGTGAAGATCCGCTACGCCCACCCCGGCACCGAAGCCCTTTTGGAGCCGCTCGCAGGCGGAAAGGCGCGGGTCGCCCTCGATGTGCCGCAACGCGCCGTCACCCCCGGGCAGGCGGCGGTTTTTTACGATGGCGACACTGTGATTGGCGGCGGCTGGATCGTCCGCCAACCTGCACCGGTGCCCGCATGATCCGTTTCGTCCTGACCACATTCCCCGACCCCGATGCCGCGGACCGCGCCGCCAGATTGCTCGTTTCCGAACACCTCGCCGCGTGCGCCACAATCATCCCCGAGGCGAAATCGGTCTACCGTTGGAAGGGCGCCATCGAGGAATCCCACGAAGCCGCCGTTCTCATCAAAACCGCAGCCGCGTCATTCCCGGCATTGGAGAAACGCCTCAAGGAAATCCACCCCTACGAGACGCCGGAGGTCGCTTCGTTCGAAGCCGCCGATGTTTCGAAAGCCTACGCCGACTGGGTGCTCCAATCCTGCACCGCGGGCAATCCCAGCGCCTCGCCGGCGAGGTAAAGCGAACCGCAAACCAAAACCGGTCCGCCCGCGGCTTTCGCCACCGCGAGCCCGGCGGCAAGGCCGGGCGCCACACAAAAGGGTTTTTCCGACGAGAGGCTTTCGGGCGGCGTTCCCCGGGGGTTTTTGACCGGAACGAAAACAAATTTCCGCGCCACCCGTTCAAGGATCCTGAGCATCGCCCCCGAGTCCTTGTCGGCCAGCGAACCAAAAACGACGACCGCCTTGGCCTCGCCGAAAACGCTGCGCCATGTGGCAACCAGGGTTTCGGCCGAATGGGGATTGTGCGCGCCATCGACGACGAGGCTGCCGCCGAAGCGCTGGAACCTCCCCGGCCAGTGGACGCTTTTCATTCCATTCGCAAAATCCCCCACCCCGCAGGGCAAGCCGGAGGCTTCGATCGCGGCGAGCGCCAGCGCCGCGTTCCACTTCTGGTGTTCGCCCGCAAGCCCGACTTCCCCGTCCCAGGGTTGTTCCACAAACCGGATTGGTGCACCCCGCTCCGCGGCGGCTTTGCGGAAAACCGTTTCGGCTTCGGGCGGCTGTGGCGAGCAAACCACGGGCACCCCGGGCTTGATGATGCCCGCTTTTTCAAAGGCGATTTTTTCGAGCGTGTCGCCGAGCCATTCCGAATGGTCCATGCCGATGGGCGTGAGGACCGAGGCGAGCGGCTCAACGGCGTTCGTGGCATCGAGCCGCCCGCCCATCCCGGTCTCGAGGACCACGACCCCGCAACCGGAGCGCGCAAAAAAGTCCAGCGCGAGGACCGTTCCGATTTCAAAAAAAGTCGCCGGGATTTTCCCGTCGCCGCAAATTTCGCGCAATCGGGCCAGGCCACCGGCCACGGCATCGGGCGGCGCCATTTCGCCATCCACGCGGATCCTTTCGCGGAAATCGACGAGGTGGGGCGAGGTGTAGAGGCCGCAGTGGTGGCCGGCCTTGCGGAGCGCGGAATCGAGCATCACGCAAACGGACCCCTTGCCGTTCGTTCCGGCGACATGCAGGAAGCGCAGGTTTTTCTCGGGGTTCCCCGAGGCGGCGAGGAGGGCGCGGGTGTTTTCAAGCCCCAGCTTGATGCCCGTGAATTGCGCCCCGTGGATCCAGTCGAGCGCCTCGGCGTAGGTCACTTGGCCGCGAAGTAGCCGAGGAGGTCCGAGAGCGCCTGCCGCATGCGGGCGCGGGGCACGATGGTGTCGATGAGGCCGTGCTTCTCGAGGAATTCCGCGGTTTGGAAGTCCGGCGGAAGCGTCTGGTGCGTGGTCTCGCGGATCACGCGGGGCCCCGCGAACCCGATCATGGCGCCGGGCTCGGCGATGATCACATCCCCGAGCGACGCATAGCTGGCCATCACGCCGGCCGTGGTCGGGTTTGTGAGGATGTTGATGTAGGGCAGGCGCGCCTGGGCGTGCAGCGCGAGGGCGCCGCTGGTCTTCGCCATTTGCATGAGGCTCAGCATGCCCTCATACATCCGCGCCCCGCCCGAGGCGCAGACCAGGATGACGGGCATTTTTTTCTTGGTCGAAAATTCGATGACGCGCGTGATTTTTTCGCCGACGACCGAGCCCATCGTCGCGGCAAGGAAATTGAAATCCATCACGCCGAGGCCGACCGGGTGGCTGTTGATTTTCGCCTCGCCGGTGGTGACGGCATCGACGAGCCCGGTCTTCTGGCGGTAGCTCTGGAGGCGGTCGGTGTAGGTGGTGACGCCCTTGAAACCGAGCGGGTCCACGGCGGCCATGCCGGCATCGTGTTCCACGAAGCTTTCGGGGTCCACAAGGCTCTCGATGCGCTCGCGGGAACCGAGGTTGAAATGGTGGCTGCACTTCGGGCACACCTGCAGGTTTTCGGCCAGGGCGAGGTTGTGGATGACCTCGCCGCAGGACGGGCACTTGGTCCAGAGGCCGGTGGGCATTTCCCGGCTTTTCTGGCCGAGGGCGCGGAGGATGGGTTTTTTGAAAATCGCCATAAGGTTTTGTCAGCCGCGGGCCAGGGTGATGGCGCGAACGGAGGCCGCGCCGTTTTCGAGGAGCACCGCGGCGCAGGCATCGAGCGTCGCCCCGGTGGTGAGCACATCGTCCACGAGAAGGATGTTCATGTCGGACACATTGGCATTCTTGCGCGGCGCAAAGGCGTTCCGCAAGTTTTGCCTGCGCGCCCCGCGCGTGAGGCGGGTTTGCGTGCCGGTGTAGCGGCGGCGGGCGAGCGCATCGAGGACCTTCGTCCCGCAATGGCGGGAGAGTTCGGCCGCGAGGACGGCGGATTGGTTGAACCCCCTCTCCCGCTGGCGGCGGGGGTGGAGCGGCACAGGAACCAGGGCGTCCGCCCCGAAATCCTCGAGCCTCGGGTCGGCAAGGCCCTGCGCCAGGATTTTCCCAAGGATGCGGCCGAGCCAGATTTCGCGGCCGTATTTCAGGCGGTGGACGAGGTCGCGGATGGCGGCGCGGCTGCGGACCACGCAAACGGCGGCCTCGAAATGGAACGCGGCGCCGCGGCAGTTCGGGCACGACAATTTTCCCGCCAAACCATCGAACGGCTCGGAGCAAATTTCGCAGCGGGGCTCGCGGATGGATTCGATGGTGCCCGCACACGGCCCGCAAAAATCGAGGCCCTCGGCAATCCGCACGCCGCAATGGGCGCAATGCGCCGGGTAAAGCAGGCTCAGCGCCGGCTCAAGCAGGGCGGCGAAGGCTTTTGCCATGGCGCACAACGAAGAAGATGCCGATTCCGGTCACAGCCAGCATCGCAAGCGGAAGAAGACCGGTGGGCACCGCCCCGCTGACCACATTGTCGCCGACCAACGGCAGGAGTTCGGCGGGCTTGGGCTGGAATTTCGCAATGAGCCGCAGCCCCTGTTGCGTGGCGATCCATCCCGCATGGACGCCGATGGCGATGAATAGCGAGCGCGTGGAAACCGTGGCCCCGGCGAGGAGGATCCCCGCGAGGAAAAGGGTGGCGAAACCCCAGCCGAGCAGCGGCCAAGGAGGCGCACTCGTAAACGCGAGCGGGATCTGTTCGAAGCCGCTCAACCAGGTCACAGGCTCTTGCGAAGCCTTCTTCAGCGGGCGCAAGAAGTGGACCACCGCAAAAACGAGCGAACTCAGCAGGATGGCCGGCACGGTTCGCATCGCCATAAGGCAAAGCCCGAGGAGCACCGCCCGGAAGAGGAATTCCTCGATCACGGAAACCGCGGCGGCCGTTCCTGCGATGCGGAGGAAGCCGGCCGCCGGCCAATCGGGCCGGATTTGATAAACCCCGCCCCAGACCAAACCCACCGACATCAGGATGGCCGGCACCGCAGCCACGGCGAACCCCAGCGCCAGGTCGGATTTCCAACGGGCATTCGGCTGGATCCCGAGCGGTTCCAAGCGGCGGATGCCGATCCACCGGAACGCGGGCCACAGCATCAACACCGTCGCGATTTGGATGCTCCGGCTGAAATACCTGTGGAACGGGAACCCCTCGACGATCGGCAACACGCCGATTTCCGCCAGCCACGACCCGGTCCAATACAACGGCGGCGAAAGGAGGCACCCGAGCAGCACGATGCCGCCGAGGCAGGCGAGGAGGCGCAGCAGGTTGCGCGCGTTGGCGGGATTGTCGTTCACGCGACGCGATGTATCGGCTAAAGCTCCGCGCCATGCCAGATGTTTGGAACACGGAAAAGCTCGCCGAACTCGACAAACGCCACCTCTGGCATCCATTCACCCAGATGCGCGACTGGTGCGATCCCGGTCACGAACCACTCATCCTCGTGCGCGGTGAAGGCGCGATGCTGGAGGACAGCCGAGGCCGCCGCTACCTCGATGGAAACTCCTCGATTTGGACAAACATTCACGGCCACTCGCACCCGCACATCACTCGCGCCGTCCACGAACAACTCGATCTCGTCTCCCATGTTTCCTTCCTGGGAACCACGAACGCCCCCTCCATCCGACTCGCGGAAAGACTTTGCGATTTTTTTCCAAAAAACACGCTCACCCGTGCGTTCCTGAGTGACGACGGATCCACAGCCATCGAGGCGGCGATGAAGATGGCTGTCCAATTCCACCAACTCACCGGCAATCCACACCGCTCGGGGTTCGTGGCATTCGACAATGCCTACCACGGCGACACTCTCGGCGCGGCCAGTATTGGAGGGATAGGGACCTTCCATAAAAAAATCGAAGGCCACAAATTTCCGGTTCATCGAATCTCCGATCCCGAAGAACTCGACGCTCTCCCCGCGTGGCGAGAAGGCCTGATTGCGGCTGCCGCCATCGAACCCCTCATCCAAGGCGCCGCAGGAATGAGGACCTGGCCGAAAGGGCTCCTGAGCCGTCTCAGGAAAAAATGCAACGAAGCCGGGGTTTTTCTCATCCTCGACGAGGTCATGACAGGATTCGGCCGCACCGGAACGATGTTCGCCTGTCAGCAGGAGCAAGTGATCCCTGATTTCTTGTGCCTCGCAAAAGGGCTTTCAGGTGGCTACATGCCACTCGCCGCCACCCTCACAACGGAAAAAATCTTCGAGGCCTTCCTTGGCGACTTTTCCGAGGGGAAAACTTTCTACTACGGCCACAGTTATTCCGGAAACCCGCTTGGTTGCGCGGCCGCTCTGGCCAATCTCGAGGTCTTCGAAAAAGAATCCACCCTCGAAAACCTCCAGCCAAAAATCCAAAAACTCACTTCACTCCTCGACCAACTTCGCGTCGTCCCACAAGTCCACGAAATTCGCCAATGCGGATTCATCGCCGGCATTGATATCGGTCGTCCGGACGGAACCAAGCTTCCATGGCAAGAGCGCACGGGAGCCCGCATCTGCCTGGCCGCCCGAAATCACGGTCTCCTCACCCGTCCGATTCTCGACACCCTGGTTTTCATCCCCCCGCTCTGCACCACTGAAGCCCAACTGGAATCCGGCATCTCCGCCCTCGAGCGGGCGATTCAGGAAGTTTCCGGGCCGAGCTGATCGATTCGGGAGGGATCCCCCACGCGGTCGTGGAGCCGCGCCACTTGGAAAACCGTGGCGATGTTCAAAACAAAAAGCGCTGCAAAATAGATGCTGTGCCGCTTCCACTCGAAGGCGCCGGTCACCGCTTCAAAAGTCCCGAGGTAATCCAGCGAAATCCCCCACGCGACCGGCGAAGCGCCAAGCCCCAAGCTCGTGATCACCGTGAACAGCGCGAAAAAGTGGTTCCGCCCCATCTGCGGCATCGTGGCGAAAATGATCCGTGCGTTGGCCACCGAGAAAGCCGCCCCCGCGCCGCCCGAGAGGAGGTTGAGAAAGCCCACGACCCGTTTGCGGCACGGCACGACACCCGCCGCCAGCAGGAACCAACCAAGGATCACGAGCCCGATCGCAACCAGCGACACCGCCAGCACCGGCTTGCAACCGAACCGGTCGACCAAATGCCCGACAAACGGCAGCACCAGCAACGAGCCCGCGAAAGAAACCCCGCTCAAATACAGCACCTGCGCGGCGTCGAAGCCCGGGAATTCGTGCAGGTATTCCACCGTGAAAACCCCGAGGCTCCCGACCACCACCACGAAAAGGAGGTTGAAAACCAGCAGCGCAAGGAACGGCGGGTGGAAAAGGATTTCGCGCCAGGGCACAGGGTGCGACGAGTTCGCCAACTCCCCCTCCGCCTGCACATCGGGGATCCGGTTGATGAAAAAAAGCGCCACCGTCCCGGCCAGCGCGCTCACCGCGAAAACGAGCGAGTATTCATGCGGGTCCACCCGCCCGGCCATGAGCAAGGCCGATGCCAGCGCCGCAAGGACGGACCCGGCATGCATGTAAATCTGGTCCCGCGAAAGGAACCGCGCCTTCGCCTCCTCGGGGATCAACGCCGCGATCCACGGCATCCACGCGGCCGAGGCGATGCCGCGGAGGAAATTGAAAACGAAGAGCGCCGCCACGATCGCCACGAGCTTGCTGGCCGGGTCCAGGAAGTCCATCAACGGCACCGCCGCCACGAAGAAAATGAAAATCGTCCTCAGCCCCCATCCCGCCAGCACGAACTTCCGGTAGCCATACACCGGCAGAAATTTCGCCGCGGGTAGTTGCAGCACCGTCATCAACGGCGTGAATGAGGCCAGGATGCCGATCACCGTGGAAGACGCCCCGATTTCCTTTGCGTAAAGGATGATTGGCGCCCCGAGGATGATTTGGAACGAAAGCGCGTTGAGCAGCGCGAACCAATGAATGTTCTGCGACCCCGGCGGAGACAGGCTTTTCAACGGGTCCCGGGGGCAACGCAGCCCCCGCCTGCTTCAGTCGGCCACTGCGGGTTCCGGAGCTTTTTGCTGTTGCACGGCTGCGGCCGCGTCGGCCTGCGAGGGCAGCACATACGGTTGGCCGGGGCGGTAAACCGGCGCGTCCGTCTTTGGCGGTTGGATCAGGCTCCTCTCGATGAGGACCGGGTCCGCCGGCGCCACGAGGCTGTAGCTCCCCTTCCCGTCGGGCATCATCGGCGTGCCCCAGCGCGAACGGCACACGACCTCCTTCGCCTTGACCTTGCTGCCGTTGAGAAGGTGGTTTTCCAAATCGGGTTGCTCGGGCGCCGTGAAGACCGAGACCAACGAACCACCGGCAATCAGGAGAGAGATCATGTCGGTCCAAATACCCCCGCCCCGCCTCCTCCTCCAGAAAAATTTCCGCTGGAAACCCCGCCGCCTTTGCCCATCCTTCGCGCATGCTCCGAGCCATCCTGACCACGATGCTGCTGGCGGTCCCTTGCGCATTGGCGAACACCGCCGGTTCCGCGCTCCAAGCCCTGCAAGCCGCCGCCGCCCTGCCCGGCGCAAAAACAGGCGCCATCGTCGAACTCGCCGGAACGCGCGGGGAACCCTTTCCCAAGGAATGGACCATCCTCCTCGCCGACCCCACCGCCCGCGGCGGCGTGCGCGAAGTGGTTGTCTCAAACGGCGCCATCTCCGGGGAACGCACGCCCCTCCGCGGCCATGCAGCGGTCGCCGCCATGCCGGCCATCGACCCCGCGAAAGTCACGATGGATGCCGACAGCCTCTTCCACGCCGTCCAAGCCGAGGCCGTCGCCGCACGCGTGGGTTTCCACTGGATCGACTACCGCCTCGCCGCGAACCCCGGCACCTTCATCCCCGAGTGGACAGCCACGCTCTACGACCACCTTGGAATCCCCGTCGGCCGCACGACCTTTTCCGCGCAAGGCGGCGGGGTTTTGAAACCACTCGCCCTTTCCGCAAAATCCCAGCCCAAGCGCAAAAAAGTCGGCGGCCTCGTGGGACGCATTTCGGACTCCGCAGGAACCGCCGCAAAGAAGGTCAAAAACTCGACCCTCCGCACGGTGGGCGATGTGCAGGAGTTCCTCGTCGGCGAGCGCACGCTGGGGCCGGCAGCCGAAGAATAACGGAACAAAATTCTCGCCCGCAGCGCCCCTTCCCGATAGCCGTTGGCGCCATGAAACTCCCGCCCTCCGCGGTCGCACTCTTGCTCGCAGCCGCATTTCTCCCGGCCTGCAAAAAGCACGAACCGCCCGCCGCCCCGCCGGTCCCCGTCTCTGTCACGCCGGTCCTGCGCCAGAATGTCATCGCCTCGCAGCAGTGGGTCGGCCTCCTCGATGGTTTCCAAAACGCAAACATCCAGGCCCAGGTCACCGGCTACCTCCTCACCCAAAATTACCAGGAAGGCTCCTTCGTCAAAAAAGGCGACACCCTCTTCACCATCGACCCCCGCCCGTTCCAGGCCGCGCTCGCCCAGGCCCAGGCCCAATACGCCAGCGCGGTCGCAAAGGCCCAGCTCGAGCAGCTCACCCTCCAAAAGCAAACCCAGCTCTACGAAACGAAGGTCATCAGCGAGCAGCAATACCAGACCTCCTACCAAAACACCCAGGCATCCATCGCCGATGTCGCTGCCGCGCAGGCCGCCGTCCAGTCCGCCCAGGTGAACCTCGATTATTGCACCATCAACGCCCCGTTCGACGGGATCGCCGGCGTCGCGCAGGCCCAGATCGGCGACCTCGTCGGTCCCGGCGGGCGAGTGTCCATCCTCACCCAGGCCTCGCAGATCGACCCGATGAAGTTGAATTTCTTCATCACCGAGTCGGAATTCCTCCAGGCCTTCAGCCTCATCGAACGCATCTCGAAAATTCCAGCATCCGACCGCACCGCCCGCCTCAGCATCAAGCTCGCCGACGGCACGCAATACCCCGAGCCGGGCACCTACGATTTTGTGAACCGCCAGATCAACAGCTCCACCGGCACCATCCAGGTCACAGGCCTCTTCCCGAACCCGAATGGAATCCTCCGTCCCGGCCTCTTCGCGGCGGTCACCGCACCGGTCCAGCAAATTGACAACGCCATCCTCGTCCCGCAAAAATCCCTCGTCGAACTCCAGGGCGCGCACTTCATCTCGATCGCCCTGCCCGATGGCACCGCAAAGCCGATCCCGGTGAAACCCGGTCCGCTGCAAGGCCAGTGGCTGGTCGTTGACGGCCCTGTTCCCGACGGCGCGAAGGTCATCGTCGAGGGCGTGGAAAAAGCCCGCCCCGGCATGAAGCTCGACGCCAAACCCTGGCAAGGCCCGCCGCCACCGCCTCCGGCGGGGCAAACCGCCGCACCCGCATCCACCCCCGCCGCCCCGGCCGCAAGCTGACGCCACCCGCGCATGTCGAATTTCTTCATCCGCCGGCCCATCGTGGCCATGGTTGTGGCGATCATCACCGTCATCGTCGGCCTCGTCTCCATGGCCGGCCTGCCCGTCGCCCAATACCCGAACATCGTCCCGCCGCAAATCCAGGTCACAACGACCTATGTGGGCGCCGACGCACTCACCGTCGAACAATCCGTCGCCACCCCCATCGAAATGCAAATGAGCGGCGTCGAGGGCATGGAATACATGTATTCCATCAACGCGAACTCGGGCATCATGAGTCTGAACATCATCTTCGGCACGGACACCGACCCGACGACCGACCAGATCCTCGCCCAGATGCGGCAGACGCAGGCCTCGTCGCAATTGCCCACGGAAGTCAAAAACTACGGCGTCACCGTCCAGCAGTCGCTCTCCTCCCCGCTCGGCGTCTTCGTCCTCTCGTCGCCCGGCGGCGAGTTCGACCCCACCTTCCTGGCGAACTACGCCTACATCAACCTCAACCAGCCGCTCTCCCGGATCCCGGGCGTCGGCAGCGTCAGCATCTTCGGCGCGGGCCAATACGCCATGCGCATTTGGGTGAAGCCCGACCGCCTCGCCACGCTGAACATCACCGTCCCCGAAGTGATCTCCGCCGTCGGGGCGCAAAACAAGGTCAACCCCGCGGGCCAGATCGGCGGCGAACCCGTCCCGCAGGGCCAGGTCTACACCTTCACTGTCACCACCACCGGCCGCCTCACCACGGTCGAGGAATTCGAAAACATCGTCATCCGCGCCGACCCCAACGGCTCGGTCGTCCGCGTGAAGGATGTCGCCCGCGTCGAACTCGGCGGCCAGGTCTACAACATCCGCGGCCGCTTCCAGGGGCAGAACGCCTGCATCGTCGCCGTCTACCAACTCCCCGGCTCGAACGCGGTGGACACCATGAAACAGCTGCGGAATTTCTTCGAGCAGCAGTCGAAGCAATTCCCCGCGGGCCTCAAATACACCGTCGCGCTGGACACCACGCTGGCCATCACCGACGGCATCAAGGAAATCGTCCAGACCCTCTTCGAGGCGATGGTGCTCGTCATTGCGGTGGTCTTCATTTTCCTGCAGGGCTGGCGCGCCACCCTCATCCCCCTCATCGCCGTCCCCGTTTCGCTAATCGGCACCTTTGCCGTTTTCCCGATGCTGGGCTTTTCGATCAATACCCTCTCCCTTTTCGGAATGGTCCTCGCCATCGGCCTCGTGGTGGACGACGCCATCGTCGTGGTCGAAGCCATCGAGTCCCACATCGAGGAGGGCCTCTCGCCCCGCGATGCCGCCATCAAGGCGATGTCGCAGGTTTCGGGCCCCGTCGTGGCCATCGCGCTCATCCTCGCGGCGGTCTTCGTCCCGACGGCTTTCATCCCCGGCATCACCGGCGCGATGTATCAGCAGTTCGCCGTGACCATGGCGGTTTCGGTGCTCATTTCGGCATTCAACGCCCTCTCGCTCAGCCCGGCCCTCGGCGCGCTGCTCCTGCGCCCGAAGAAACAGGCCCGTGGCCCGCTGGGCGCCTTCTTCGGCGCGTTCAACAAGGTCTTCGGCACCGCCACGAAGGGCTACGCCTCGGTCTGCCACGGCCTCATCCGCAAGGTCGCCATCTCCGTCATCATCCTCGCGGGCCTCGGCGCCGCTGGCGGGTTCATCGGTTCGAAACTCCCCACCGCGTTCATCCCCGAGGAGGACCAAGGCTACCTCTTCGGCGTCGTCCAACTCCCGCGCGCCTCATCCCTCCAGCAAACCACCGCGGCCAGCGAGGCCATCGAGCAAATCCTGCTCAAGACCCCGGGCGTGGAATATGTCACCTCGATCATCGGCTTCAACCTCCTCAGCACCGTCCAAAGCACCTACACCGGCTTCTTCTTCATCACCCTCGAGGAATGGTCGAAGCGCAAGTCGCCCGAGCTCCAGGTCGATGCGATCCAGGCTTCCATCAACCGCGAACTCGCCGCGCTCGCGAACCCCACCGCCGCCTTCGCCTTCCCCCCGCCGGCCATCCCGGGCATCGGCACCGCCGGCGGCGTCACCTTCATGCTCGAGGACCGCAGCGGCTCCCCAGTCCAGTTCATCGCGGAGAACACCCAGAAATTCATGGACGCCGCGAAAAAACGGCCGGAACTCTCGACCCTCTTCACCACCGCCCTCTGGGACGTCCCGCAGGTCCACATCGAACTCGACGAAACCCAGGCGATGATACAGGGCGTGAACCTCAACGAGGCCTACCAAACCCTCCAAACCTTCCTCGGCGGCTACTTCGTGAATTACTTCAACCGCTTCGGCCTCCAGTGGCAGGTCTATGTCCAGGCCGAGGGCGACTACCGCACGGACATGGAGAACCTCAACCTTTTCTATGTCTCGAACAAAAACGGCGACCCCGTGCCGGTCACATCGTTCACCCGTGCAGAGCGTTCATTCGGGCCGGAATTCACCATGCGCTACAACATGTATCGCTGCTCCCAAATCAATGCTTCGGTCGCTCCGGGCTACTCGACCGCGCAGGCGATGAAGGCGCTCGAGGAAGTCTTCGCAGAAACCATGCCCACGGGAATGGGCTACGACTACTTCGGCATGTCCTACCAGGAGCAGCAGGCCGCCCAGGGCGTCCCGCCCACGGCGATCTTCGCCCTCTCACTCCTCTTCGTCTTCCTCATCCTCGCCGCGCAATATGAAAGCTGGAGCCTGCCGTTCAGCGTCCTCTTCACCGTTCCGGTCGCGGTTTTCGGCGCCTTCGCCGGCCTCGCCATGCGCGGCATGCAAAACAACATCTACGCCCAGATCGGCCTCGTCATGCTCATCGGCCTCGCCGCGAAAAACGCCATCCTCATCGTGGAATTCGCGAAGGACGAATACGAGAGGGGCAAGGACCTCGTCTCCGCCACCCTCGAGGGCGCGCGGCTCCGCCTCCGCCCGATCCTCATGACCGCCTTCGCATTCATCCTCGGCACCGTCCCGCTCGCCATCGCCACCGGCTCGGGCGCCGTGGGCCGCCAGGTCCTCGGCACCACCGTCATCGGCGGCATGCTCGCCGCGACCTTCCTCGCCATTTTCCTCATCCCCGCCTGCTTCTACATCGTCGAAAAATACTTCGTCGGCGCGAAGCACCCGGCAACCGAACCGCCCCAAAACACGCCTCCCGCCTGACCCAGCCAACCACCCCCATCGTCACCGTCGCGGACCTCAGGAAAAGCTACGACGAAAACCCCGTGCTGAAGGGCGTGGGCTTTTCCCTCGGGGAAGGCGACCTCGTATCGGTCATCGGCCCCTCGGGTTGCGGCAAGAGCACCATGCTCCGCTGCATCAACGGCCTCGAACTCCTCGACTCCGGCACCATCTCCGCCGCCGGCAGCACCGTCTCGCGCCAGCCCGGCTCCCCGGCCGGCCCGGAAATTTCGAAAAACTTCCACGCCCTGCGCCAGCGCGTCGGCATGGTTTTCCAACAGTTCAACCTCTTCCCCCACCGCACCCTCATCGAGAACACCATGCTCGCCCCGATGCTCGTCCGCGGCATCCCGCGCGAGGATGCCGAAAAAACCGGTCGCGCCCTCCTCGGCAAGGTCGGCCTCTCGGCCATGGAGGACCGCTACCCCGCGAACCTCTCCGGCGGCCAGCAACAGCGCGCCGCCATCGCCCGCGCCCTCGCCATGCAACCGAAAGTCATGCTCTACGACGAGCCCACCAGCGCCCTCGACCCCGAACTCGTCGATGAGGTCCTGCATGTCATGAAGGAACTCGACGCCGAGGGCATGACGCAAATCGTCGTCACCCACGAGATGCGCTTCGCCCGCGAGGCCAGCGACTACATCATTTTCATGGAAGGCGGACACATCGTGGAAATTTCCAATGGGGACGAGATCTTCACAAACCCGAAGGACGAACGCACCCGCCGCTTCCTCAGGAGGTTCCTGTGATCCGCCTACTCCTTGCCATCCTCGCCTGCGCACTCGCTACCGCCACGGCACCGGCTTCCGAAAAGCCCGTCCTCCGCTGGGCCGCCGCCACGGACAGCAACGCCCCCTACGCCTTTTACGGTCCTGGAAACAAGCTCACCGGGTTCGAATACGAAATCATCCAGGCGCTCGCGGGGGAAATGGGCCGTGAGCCGGTCTTCGTGCCGAACGATTGGGACGGCCTCATCCCCGGCCTCGCCCGCGGGCTCTACGATGTCGTCATTTGCGGCATCGAAATCACCCCCGAAAAATCCGCCGAAGTCCTCTTCTCGAACCCCTACTATGTGACCTACGAGCAAATGGTCGTCGGGAAAAGTTCCCCGCCCGTCACATCGCTCGACCAACTCTCCGGAAAATCCATCGGCACGCTCGGCCAAACGGCCGCCCTCGCCATGCTCAAAAAAACCCCCGGCGTGGAAGTCAAAATCTACGACGAGGAGGTCAACGCCTACGCCGACATCGTGAACGGCCGGCTCTTCGGCGTCCTGCTCGATTACCCGATCGCAAAATACTACGCCTTCGCGAACCCGAACCTCCGCTTCACCGGCCCGCCCTTCGGCCAAGTCACCTACGGCATCGCCCTCGCCCGCCAAAACCACGCCCTTGCCGGAGAAATCAACGCCGCCCTCGCCCGCATCGCCGAATCCGGCCAAATGCGCGATATCCTCTCCCGCTGGGGCCTCTGGACCCCCATGGTCGCCGACACCTTCGGCCAGCCCGAGGACCCCTCGCTCCCGGATACCGAATACCGCGCCTTTGTCGCCTCCACCACCGAACAGCCCACGCTCTGGAACCGCCTCCTCGGCTACACCCGCTTCTGGCCCCTCCTCCTCCAGGCATCGCTCGTCACCATCGAAGTCAGCCTCCTCGCCATGGTTTTCGCCGTCGCGCTCGGCTTCACCCTCGCTCTCATGCGCGTTTACGGCCCCCTCCCCGCCCGTTGGATCGCCACCGTTTACATCGAACTCGTCCGCGGCACCCCGCTCCTCATCCAACTTCTGGTCATTTTCTACGGCCTCCCGAACATCGGCATTAAACTCGAGCCCTTCACCGCCGGCGTCCTCGGCCTCGCCCTCAACTACGCCGCCTACGAGGCGGAAAACTACCGCGCCGGCCTCCTCGCCATCCCGAAAGGCCAGATGGAAGCCGCCCGCGCCCTCGGCATGACGCACCGCCAGGGACTCCTGCATGTCGTCATGCCCCAATCCTTCCGCCTCGTCATCCCGCCGGTCACGAACGATTTCATTTCGTTGCTCAAGGATTCCTCCCTCGTCTCCATGGTCACGCTCATCGACCTCACCGGAGCCTACAAGCAAATCGCCACGCAAACCTTCGACTACTTCGGCGCCGGGTTGCTCGTGGCGGCGTTCTACTTGTTGATCGGCCTCCCGTTCGTCCGCCTCGCCCGCTTCACCGAGCAGCGCCTCCTCCCCGCCAACCACCGCCGCCCCACCCGCCGTCACTGACTGGTTTCCGCCTTGAATTCAAACCCCACCTCCCCGGGCCGATACGCATGGACTGTAGTGGCACTACTCTTCCCCGTCGCACTCCTAAACTACCTGGACCGCCAGATGATCGCGGCCATGAAATCCTCCGTGATGGCCGATGTCTCGGGCATGCACCTCGATGCCCAGTGGGGCTACATGCTCGGCCAGTTCAAATGGGTCTACGCGTTTTTCAGCCCTATCGGCGGGTATGTCGCGGACCGCTTCAGCCGCCGCACCACGATTTGCGCGAGCCTCCTTGCTTGGTCTGCGGTCACTTGGCTCACCGGCCGGGCAGATACCTACTCGGATCTGCTCTGGACGCGCACGCTCATGGGGCTCAGCGAGGCCTTTTACATTCCCGCCGCCTTGGCACTCATCACTGACTACCATCGCGGCGATACCCGCTCACGTGCCACGGGCATCCACCAAACAGGAATCTACTGCGGCGTCATCCTCGGCGGCTTCGCCGGTTATGTCGCGGATACTCCCTCGCTCGGCTGGCGCTGGGCATTTGATTTCACCGGCCTCGCCGGAATCCTCTACGCCATTCCACTTTTCCTGCTCCTCCGCGACAACCGCGGAAAAAACTCCTCCGAAGCACCGCGGCCCGGCGCTATCTCGTCCGCAACCTCATTGTTGGCGAATCCCTCGTTCATCCTGCTCGTTCTCTACTTCACACTCCCCGCCCTCGCAGGCTGGGTCGTGCGCGATTGGATGCCCGCCATTCTTCAACAAAGTTTCAACATCTCCCAAGGACTCGCCGGAGTCTCCGCCACGCTCTACTGGCAGGCCGCCGCGATTCTCGCGGCCTTCGGCGGAGGGTGGCTTGCCGACCGCTGGATGCGCCGCACGGACCGCGGTAGGATTTATGTCAGCGCCATCGGCATGGCACTCATCATCCCCGCGCTTTTCGGGGTCGGAAATTCGCCGGCCCTCGGTTCATTCGGTCTCGCCATCGCCTCGCTGGTCCTTTTCGGAATCGGCTGGGGTTTCTTCGATACAAACAACATGCCGATTCTGTGCCAGATCGCCCGGCCGGAACTCCGCGCCACCGGCTATGGAATCATGAACTTCGTGAGCATCAGCTGCGGCGGACTCGCCGATTGGGGATTCGGCGCCCTGCGCGACCGCGCCATCCCGCTCAATGCCATTTTCGCAATCTTTGCCGCAGCCTGCATCGTCTCGATCGCCCTCGTGCTGCTCATTCGCCCCCAAAAAACCGAGGGCGAATCGTAAAATCAACCGCCGCCGCTTTTCTCGAAAATCAATTTCCGAATCCAGGACTCGAAGGAATTCCGGGCATTCGCAGACCTCATCACTCCCCGCTGGTCCACCACAAAAACCGTCGGCAGCGCATTCACCCCGTTGCTCCTCGCGAGCTCACCTTGCCAGCCCTTCCCGTCGCAGGCCGTTGGCCATCCATCGATTCCGATTTCCCCCATCACGCCTTTGACCAAACCCGCATCCTCATCCAGCGCCACGGTCGCGACGCCCACACGATCAGCCGGCAATTGGCGCAGCGCGTTTCGAAATTCCTGAATCCACAAAATCGACGGAGCCGATTCCGCCGACCAAAAAATCAGAAATCCCACCTTGCCACGCCAACTCTTGGTATCGAACACGGCCCCCTGCAGAGTCGGGAAGGAAATCGCGATAGGCTTTCCGATCAAATCCAGCCGCCTCAAGTCATCGGCAATCCGTCGTTTCAAAGGCTCCTCCCGCGCAGCGCGTCGAGCCTCCTCGAGAAGCTCGCGCTTCAGCTCCGGATCGTTGTCGCAAATCGTGGCCACCTCCACGAGCAACCTCGCCACCCGCCGGTCTCCGGGATGCCTCGCCCCGAAATTCCTCGCCGCCGCCACCAAATCCCTCCGCCGCTCCACCTCCTGCCCGCGAAAAGTCTGCATCAACAGCGACACCCGCCGGAACCCCGCCTCGGCTCGAATCGAAAGCGGCACGGATTTGTCCCTCTCCACCACCTGCAAGTCCCGCATCGCTTGATCGACTTGGGATTGCCGCCCCAGCGCCATACCGAGCGCCGCTTCGAGCGAGGCCATCCTCAAACTCGCCTCGGCCGCGCGCGAATCCGCCGGATGCGTTTCGAGAAAATGACGCACCAACCCGAGTTGCTTCACCAAATGCCGCTTGCCAGCCTCTCGCGCCTCCTCAACGGATTTCGGTTTCGCCTGCGGCCCGGCATCCAAGGCCACGATCGCCTGCCAATCCGTGTCAGCCGATCCGAAGGCCATCGCACAACCAAGAATCAAAGCCAGAAAAGCCGTTCTCATTCCTTGGGTGTGATCGTGGTGAACAACGGACGGTGATCACTCGCCTCGCTCCATTCCTTGGCCCACACCACCCCGCTCCTTCTGGGCAAAACTTCAGGCCACAGCCCCGGACTCGCCATCACGTAATCGATCCGCGAATACACATCGGCCGCACCCCAGTAGTGCGTCCAAACAAGCCCGAGCGAATCCCTCAACTCCAAGGCCCGAAGGCTTGCCGCCCCGCCCGGCGCTCCGAGAATTTCCAGAATCGGAAACTCGTTCTTCGTGTCGTTGAGATCACCGAACAGAAGCAAATTCTCCTGAGGATTCGCCGCGAGAATCGCCTCCACATGCTTCCGCACGATCATCGCCTCGCGGGCACGAAACCGCTTCTCGTCATAAAGCGGCACCGCGCGTTTCGATTTCAAATGCAGACCCACCAATCGCAGCCGGTAGTCCGGCCCCGCCTGCACCGTCACATCCAGAATACCCCGCCCCATCCGAAAGCGTTTGCCATCCACCTCCACGGGAACTTGCCCGCGCGAATTCCTCGCGACGATCGGAAACCTGCTCAGCAACGCCAAATGCCGCTCGCCATCCTCACCGCGGACCCATTCGGTATGGCGCAAATCCATCCCCGCCGCCTGCAGTCTTTTTTGAAAATCCGCAAGCATCCGACGATCGCCCATTTCCGCCACGCCCAGAATGTCCGGCCGGCAACGCTTGAGCATCGAAACCACGGCCGCCACTTCCCGCTCCGGCTTCGGCGCGTTTTCCACCCGCTTGCCGCCGACCTCACGCACCATCGGCAGATAATTCTCCACATTGTAATAGGCGAAAACAACATCCCCCCCGGCAAAAACACTGGGAAGCTTTAAGAAAAAAACAAACGTAACCAGCCGCAGGAAAACCACCGCTTCCCGGCCCGGAAACACAATCAGGCGGGCTTGTGCGGCTGTTTGTCCGCCGCCTCCTTGACCTCAAGCTGCTTGGCGGACTTGTCGATCTCGCGCTCGAAATCCTCCCGCGCCCTCTTGAACTCCCCGAGACTCTGCCCCAAACCGCGCGCCAATTCCGGCAATTTCTTCGCGCCGAACAAAAGCAATACAATCACCAAAATAAAAACGATTTCCGGCCAACCGGGCATCGACATGGCAAGCAAGGGAGTGCTCATGGGGGCTACGCTAAGCCCAGCACCCCACCCCATGCAAAGAAATTAACCCTCCCGAATGAGGGGAACTCGAGTGTTCTTCAGAACACCATTCTCGACCGTCTCCACAGCAATTCCCGCCGCACGACCAAAATTGAAACCGCTAGAAATCCCGCGCGAGCGCGCCGAAAAATCCGCATCACCCAAAACCTCATTCAGCCTTCGCGCGAGATTCTTTGCCGAGATCCGCCCCCTCGAAAGGCTCCTCGCCACGCCAAGCCTTCCCAACCTCCATGCATTGTCAGGCTGATCGAATGCAAACGGCACAATCACCGATGGCACACCCGCCCTCAGCGTCTCGGCACAGGTTCCGATCCCTCCCGCATGAACCACAGCTGCCGCCCTTGGTAACAACGCCCCGAGCGGCTCGTAGCCGGCCACGAAAACCGTTTCTGGCAAATCCCGCGGCACCTCCGCATTCCGTCCCGTCAAAAGCACCGCCCGCCTGCCAAGCATGCGAACAGCGGCAACCGCCTCGTGGTAAAAACGCGGCTCGAAGTGCGCGACGATGGATCCCAGCGTGAAAACCACTGGCGCCTCGCCCGCACTCAAAAACTCCTCGAGCCCCGCACTCATCCCTCCCTGTTCGTAAAATGGAAATCCAGCCTGCACAAAATTCCCGGGCCAATCGGGCTGCGGCGCGCCAAGAAACTCCGGAAACATCACCAGAGTTCCATGCGGCGAATGCTTCGTATCGAAAATCGGATTCCCGCCAGGTGGAAGTCCCAGCTCCCGACGAAAACGAAAATACTCCCGCGCCCACATGCGCCCCTGAATTCTCCCGCCAATGTAAGCGAGCCGGTGAACCCACGCCCCCAACTTGCGGAACGGATGCAAAAACGGCGCGGGCGCGAGCACACACGGGTCCGTCGCCGAAAGCATCGAGGTCGGTGCCAGCACTGCATTCCACCACGGAATCCCCTCGCCCTCCGCCACGAGCCCGGCCGTGTAAAGCAACTCCCCGACCACCAGCGCATCCGCGCCACGCACCGCCGCAGAGAGATCGGCATGCGTCTCCCTCACACCTGCAAAAACCACCTGCCTCAAGAGCCGCTCCGGCCCGCGACTCATGTGAAAAAAATACTCCAGCTCGTCCGGATCGCTCGGAATCTCGGGCCGCAGCTCGCGAAACTCCACTCCCGCTCTCTCCACATTCACCGAGTAGCTCGGCGCCGCCGCCACCACCGCCTCATGCCCACGCATTCGCGCCTCCACAGCCAGCGCCAGCATCGGATGCAGGTCACCCAACGACCCGATGCACGCAAAAACCACCCGCATCTAGATCTCCTCGATCCCGTCGAGCGCAAATCCGAACCAACCTGCCACAGCGAATGCCGCCCCTACGATCAACGTCGTCATGAAAAGATACGGAAAATCCAAATCCGGCTGCGCATCATCCAAAAATCCCCCGGCCACCCACACCACCACCGCGACCAACACCGCGCAAATCCCAACCAGAAGCGGCGCCGCAGGCCCCCGAAAAACAAACGCCCGGGGATTTCCCTTCACCAACGCCAGCAGACTCGCCATCAGCCCAACGCAAAACCCTGACCACAAAATCCCGCCCACTGCATCGGACGGCCGGTGCCAGCCCATGAAAAAAACTCCCGTGGCATAAACAGTGGCCACCAGCGCCGCCGCCACACACATCCCGAGCCGCCATCGCGCCCCGGCCACCAGAATGGCCCCGAGAGCGAGCGATGTCCCCACACTCGTGTGGCCGCTCGGGTAGGTATCCGTCACAAAATACCCGGGCTCGATTCCCTGCGGCACCACCAGTTCTTCCCTCGGCAACCGATCCTTCAAAATCTCCGCCCCCGCCACCGCGAGCCCCACACCGGCAACTGCCGCAAATCCCGTGAGCCAGCGCCGCCTCACCACGGCCACCAAAAAAAGCACCGCCGCGCCCGCCGCCACAAACCCGTTCGTCACACGCCCGAGCACCGCCGTATCCAAAGCCCGCGCGGCCTGCGCCTCGGCCTCGCGCCCGAAAAACGCCGCATTGTCGAACTCCTGGCCCCACACGGTCGCGACGAAAAAAAGATACCCGATCGCGCAAAGAAACAGCATCAGCACGCTCCCCAGAGCGGCTCGAATAGCAAGCGGGCGTCCCATAAAGTTTTTTGCACCCGGCGGGGATCGAACCCACAACCTACGGCTCCGGAGGCCGTCACTCTATCCAATTGAGCTACGGGTGCGCCTCTCGCGAGCATCGTTCCCGCCGCTGAAAAATCAAACGCAAAACCCGCCACGCGCATTGCCGCCACAACTCCTTCCCGCGATAATCCCGCCATGCCCAGCGCCGCCGCCGAAAAACTTCCGCGAAACCTCCAAGGCGCCATTCATCCCCTCCTCTCTCTCGCGCCTCCAAGCCTCCGCGGGCAAATACTCCTTCTTTTAACAATCGCCCTCGCCTCCTGCAAAGACGCCCCCCGCCCCGGACCGCTTACTCTCGTCGAATTCCACTCCGGCGCGCAGGAAATGGCACTCGACGGCTTCCAATTTGGAAAAGACGAACTCGGCTGGCCCTTCGACTCGGGCGCGACCACCACGACCGCCTACCTCGAACTCCTCAAAAAAAACAACCGCCTCCAGCCGGCCACCGCCGAGCGCCTCGCCCGAATCTCCGTCGCGAATCTCAGCGACTCCGACCCCGGCGAAACCGCCTTTGCCAGCGTCCCCGTGGAGGACGGCATCCTTGTCATCCGAAAGGACGGCCAGTCCCGCACCTTCCCCGACCTCGCCGCCTCCGCCGAGTTCGCGCCGCCTCCATCCCGCACACCCGCATGGCTCCCATGAGACTCATTCACCTCACCCTCCCGGTTTGCCTGTTCCTCCCCGCCTGCGCCGCGAAAAGAGAAACTGCGGAAAAACCCAAAAAGCCGCCCGCCTTTTCGCGCCTCTTCTCGTTTCTTCAGCCCAAGAAGAAATCCAAGCCCCCAGAAGCCACACCCGTCGATTGGACCGGCGAAATTCGCATGGTCAATTCACCCGGAAATTTTGTTCTCGTAGAATCTACCTCCGCCACCACACCCGTCGCCGGGGAGAAATACCTCGCCATGCGCGGTGCCACCGAGACGGCCGTCCTGCGCATGACCTCGCTGCGGAACCACCCGTTCCTCATCGCCGACATCATCAGCGGGGAACCTGCCACCGGCGACCGCATCTACCTGCCCACTCCCACGGCCAAGCCCACAGCCACTCCGACGCCCGGGAAAAAACCCGAGCCCACACCTCCCCCGACCACAGCCCCGCCGCCATCGATCGAGCCCGAGGTCACCACCCGACCGCAACTCCCCGCCGCCCAAGAACCGCCCCTTCCCCTCCCCGAGTGATTTTCTTCTCCCCCCGCCACCAAGCTCCCGATAAGAACGATTTCAAATTGCCCATTTATCCATGACCAAAAAACTTCCCGCCCTCCTCGCGCTTCTCCTCGCTTCTCTTCCACTCCGAGCCCAATCACCCGCCCCCACGCCGGAGTTCAAAGACCTGCCCACCCCACCGCCGCTGCCGCAATTCACCCCCCTCCCGCTCCCATCGCCCCTCCCCGAGTTTACGCCACTTCCCTTCGAGAACCCCAACCTCCCGCCCGCACAGCCGCTTCCCACGCCCGGCGCCATGCCCACGCCGCTGCCCGATGGCACCATGCCACTGCCCATTCCCCCGATGCCGGCCGCGCCGCCGCTCCCGGACGCCTCGGCCATCCAAGGCGAAACAGCCCCACCTCTCCCGCCGCAGCAAGCCGAACCCCTCGCCCCCGGCCCGCAAACGCCCGCCCTCCAGGAATCCGCCCGCCAGGCCACCACCCAAGAGATGGCCCGCACCGATTTCTACGCCGCGCTGAACGCCCTCATCGCGAAACAGCGCAACCCCGGTGTCCCCGACCTCACTATCGGCGACGCCCTCACCACCGCCCTCAAAAAAAACCCAGACATCCTCGTCGCCATCCAGGAACTCAACACCACCTCCGGCCGCTTCATCTCCGTCCGCTCCCAGATCATCCCCCAGGTCTCGCTGAAATCAAACTACGGCTACACCACCTCCGAACTCCAAACTGTCGAGGACATCGGCGCCCAGGCCAACGACGAGAGCCTCGCCATCAATGTCGAATTCTCCCAGCTCATATACGACGGCGGCGCCGCCATCTCCGGCATCCGCGCCGCCATCTCCGACGAGGTCCAGTCCTACTACCGCCTCCGCGCCGTCATCGACAAGACCATCGCCGATGTGAAAATCAACTTCTTCGAAATCGTCCTCAACCGCGCCCTCATCATCGCGAACCAGCAGTCCGTCGACCTCCTCACCGAGCAGCTCAAAGACCAGCAAAACCGCTACGAGGCCGGCACCGTCCCGCGCTTCAATGTCCTCCAGGCCGAAGTCGCCCTCGCCAACGCCAAGCCCCCGCTCATCCAGGCCGAGAACAACTACCGCGTCGCCATGTATCGCCTCGTCCGCCTCCTCGGCATGGACTACCCGCCCGGCTTCCCCTCCGAAGTCCCCTTCAACATCGTCGGCAAGCTCGACTACAAACCCCGCACCTTCGACGCCGACAACTCCATCCGCACCGCCGTCACCCGCAACCCCGAGCTCAAGGCCCAGCGCCAAACCATCCTCGGCGAAGCCGCCCGCGTGAACCGCGAGTTCGCCGGCTTCCTCCCCCAAATCAACGCCAAGGCCACCCAGACCAACCAAAGCGACATCCTCACCTCCAACCTCACCGACATGGTCCAAGGCTGGTTCTTCGGCGTCACCGGCTCCTGGGCCGTCTGGGACGGCCTCCTCACCTACGGCAACCTCAAAACCGCCAAGGCCCGCCTCGAACAATCCAAAATCAATTACGACAACGGCGTCCGCGAAGTCATCCTCGAAGTCCAGCGCGCCATCTCGAACCTCCTCGAGGCCAAGCAAACCGTCGAGAGCCAGGAAGCCAGCGTCGTCCAGGGCGTCGAGGCCCTCCGCCTCGCCCAGGAACGCCTCGACGCCGGCGCCGGCACCCAGCTCGATGTCCTCAACCAGCAAACCTCCCTCCTCCAATCCCAGACCTTCCTCCTCCAGGCCTACTACAGCTACATCCGCGGCCTCGCCGAATACGACCGCGCCCTCTCGATCGACACCGAATACCAGGACATCTTCGACGACCCGCTCACGAAGCCCCAAGCCAAGCGCTTCAACAAAATCAACAACCCCGACCGCCCGCAGCCCACCCTGCCCCGCATCTACCGCAAAAAAGACCCCCTCGTCCCCATCCTCGAAAACGCCCCCACCCCCTCCCCCACGCCCGCCCCGTCCAAGAAAAAAGCCCCCGCCAAAAAGCAGTAACCCGCCGCACGCCCCGGCGCGTCGGCGCCTTCCCAAACATGGAGGGACGACCTCCGTGTCGTCCCAAACACGCGGCGCAGCCGCCCCCATCCCTCGAAAACCTCCGCGCCCCCGCGCCCCTGCGGGCAATCTCCCCTTCTGCCTTCTTTGACGGAATCGTCACAAACCCCCGCTTGCCGTGCCGTGCGACCTTTGGAATGCCTCACGGGCCCATGGAATTCCTTGCCGCCGCCTACACGGACCCGACTTTCCTAACCTACTTCTTCCTCGCCCTCGCCGTGGCCATGGCGCTGGGGTTCGAATTCGTCAACGGGTTCCACGACACCGCCAATGCCGTGGCCACCGTGATCTACACGAACACGCTCAAGCCCACGCCGGCCGTGGTCTGGTCCGGCATGTGGAATTTCATCGGCGTGATGGTGTCTTCAGGCGCCGTGGCGTTCGGCATTGTGGCGCTCCTGCCGGTGGAGCTGGTCCTGAATGTCGGCTCGGCCGCGGGGTTCGCGATGGTGTTTTCGCTGCTGGTCTCGGCCATCGTTTGGAACCTCGGGACCTGGTGGCTCGGGCTGCCGGCCTCGAGTTCCCACACGCTCATCGGCTCGATCATCGGCGTGGGCGTGGCCAATGCGCTCATGGCGCCCGCGCACTCGGTGACGGACGGCGTGAATTGGGCGAAGGCGCAGGATGTGGGCCTGGCCCTGCTGGTCTCGCCGGTCGTGGGTTTCTGCGCGGCCGCGCTCCTGCTCATCGCGATGCGGATCGCCATCAAAAACCCGAAACTTTTCGAGGCCCCGGAGAAGGGCAAGGCGCCGCCCCTGTGGATCCGCGGCATCCTCATGCTCACCTGCACGGGCGTGAGCTTCGCCCACGGGTCGAACGACGGCCAGAAAGGCATGGGCCTGATCGTGCTCATCCTTGTCGGGATCCTGCCGGGCACCTATGCGCTGAACATGGGCGCGGACCGCGGTGCGGTGGCGGGCCTCGCCAAGGAATCGGCCGAAATGTCGGCAGTGTTCCAATCCGGCGCGGGCGGAATCGAACTCTCGGGCAAGGACGCCAACAACACGCTGGCGGAATTCATCAAGCCGCAGGGCAAACCCTCGCCGGCCGTATTTGCGGCTCTGGCGGGCATGTGCCGCGAGGTCTCGGCACGGCTCGCTTCGGCCGAGGGCTTCGGCAGCCTGCCCCCGGCGGAACGCGGCGACTTGCGCACGGACCTCTATCTCATCTCGAAATCCGTGGCGAAACTCGACAAGGCCGGCAAATTGGACATCGCCCCGGGCGTGCTGGAAAAGGAGCGCGCGCTGGCAAAGCACGCCGATGCCGTGACGAATTACATCCCGGATTGGGTGAAAATCTCGGTGGCACTGGCCCTGGGCCTCGGCACCATGGTCGGCTACAAGCGGATCGTCAAAACGGTGGGCGAGAAAATCGGCAAGAGCCACCTCACCTACGCGCAAGGCGCCTCCGCCGAGGCCGTCGCCATGGGCACCATCATGCTGGGCGACCACTTCGGCCTGCCCATCAGCACCACGCATGTCCTCTCCTCGGGCGTCGCGGGCACCATGGCCGCCAACGGCTCGGGCGTCCAAATGGAAACCGTGCGCAACATCATCCTCGCCTGGGTCCTCACGCTCCCGGTCTGCATTTTCCTCGGCGCCCTCCTCTTCGCCGGCGCGCTGAACGCCATCGCCCTCCTCGGGATCCGTTAATCATTCGAGCACTTGCTATGAGCGACCACAGCCTCGGCGTCATTTGAAATTCCGCAGAGCGGCTTAACCGGATAGAGAAAAGTCCGTGTCGCCCAACCAAGAACCAATCCCCAATTCGGAGTCATTTCCCGTTCTTTCAGCGATCTCCGGCATCGAGCACACCTTCCTGCTCCAGGTGCCAGATCTAGATGTAAAAACAGACCGCGAGACGGCGATGTCACGCCTTGCCTCAATCCAACGCGAAACACTCGACACTCTCGGCTTCGTAGGAATTCCCCTCGCCCGCGCCGAGCAAATCCACTCGAACCAAGTTGCAAGAGTCACCGGCTTCTCCGAAATCCCCGCACCAGGCGCGGATGCCCTCGTGACAACCGAACGCGGCATCGCCCTCGGAATTCATGTGGCCGATTGCGCCGCGATCTATTTTGTGGACCGCCAACTCCGCGGTATCGCCCTTGCCCACTCCGGACGCAAAGGCACGGAACTCGACATCGCCACCCGCACCCTCAAGGCCCTTCTCGCTGCCACCGGCGCGAAACCCGCCGAAATCATCGCACAAATCTCCCCCTGCATCCGCCCGCCGCACTACGAAGTCGACTTCGCCGCCGAAATCCGATCCCAACTCGCCCGCGCCGGCCTCAAGGAAATCCACGACTGCCAGACCTGCACATTTTCAAACCCCGAAAAATACTACTCCTACCGCCGGGAAAATGGCCGCACCGGCCGCCTCCTCGCTGCAATAGCTTTCAAACCATAAGAGGGTTCTCAGTCTCTGTCTTCTGCCGCATCCGGCGTTTCAAACTCGAATCCGTGCACTTTGTCCGTCTCCTCGGGCGTGGTCAGCACTTTCCAAAGGCACCACACGAAAGCCACCGTCACTGTGCTCACCGAAACCAACATCACGATCCAACCGCCCGCGGTCATTGCTCCTCCTCTCCGCTCGGCAAGCCCCTGTAGGCCTTGGCCTGCGAGACCAAAAGCACAACAAACGCCCCGAACAAAAGCACCACTCCCACAGCCATCCAAGCAACCGGGTCCGGCTGGATGAAAAGATCCTTCACATAAGAACTGAACTCCGACTCCCCGCCGCCGAAACTCACGCCAAAAACATTCACGAGCACCCAAAGCACGAAAATGGTGATGAGGAAAAGCGGCGTCGCAACTTTCATCACCGGCACAAAAATCCGTGGGATTTTGATCGCAGCCCCCACCTCCGCCTGCGCGATTCCTTTCCGCACGCCGTAGCCCCAGGAGAAAACGAGAATCTGCGAGGTCGCCAAAACAAAGATCAAAAATGTCCCCACCCAGAAATCCAGCGTGTCGAGCGCCTTCAGATCCTTGCTGAAATACACAACAAAAGCCGACCCCGCAGCGGTGATCGCGCCAAGGATTGCCACAGATTGCCGCCGCCCGATGTTAAGCACCTCCTCAAGAAACGCGATTCCCGGCTGAAGCATCGAAATCGAACTGGTGATTGCTGCCAAAAACAGCAGGAAGAAAAACGCAAATCCGAACGCCGCTCCGAATGGCATTTTTTCAAACACCAGCGGCAGCACATTGAAACCCAGCGCGAAGGTCCCCATCCCCGCCACCCCTGCGAGCCCGAGAAAAGCAAACGCCGCCGGCAGTGTGATCAATCCCCCCAAGCCGACCTCGAAAAACTCATTCGCACTCGTCGCCGAGAACCCGCTCAAAACGACATCCTCCTTTTTCGAAAGGTAACTCGCGTAGGTCAGGATCACCCCGAAGCCCACGCTCAGGGAAAAGAAAATCTGCCCCGCCGCCGCCAGCCAAAGTTGCGGCTTCTTGAGTTGTTCGACCACCCCGATGGTCCGCACCCTCAAATCGCCCTGACCCTCCACCTCTCGCCGCGCAGACTCGACCGCCGCTTGACCGAGCAACTCCTTCTCCTGAATCCAGCGCCCACTCTCCAGCTTTTCAACCACCACTTTCTGGGGGTTCCACATGAACCCAAGGCCATTTAAAACATTATTATCCGGCGCCTCTGCCAACGGCGCTCCGAGCGTCAAAACCCGCACCAGCACCACCAGCGCGAGCACGAGCAAGGCCGGCATCGCCCACTTGCAAAACCACTCGATGCCCTTCGAAATCCCCCGGTAGATCAGAAAAAAATTCAGGACAAACACCACGAGTAAAAACGCACCCACTTGCGAGGGACCGAATCCAATCGCACTCCCATCAGCCTCCAATCCGATGAACCTCGCGAAGAATCCCTTCGCCCCCTCCACCGAATCGAACGCGATCCCGCCGGTCAAAAAATTCACCGCGTATCCGAGGCACCAAGCTTCGATCACCACATAATACATGTAGATCACCACCGGCACGATCACCCCCATCACCCCGAGGTATTTCCCCCAAGGCCGCCGCACGAAGTGATGGAACACTCCCGGCGCCGAATGGAAGCCATTGCGCCCGGCCATCCGCCCCATCGTCCATTCCGCCCAGCAAATCGGCAGACCGATGATCAGCAGCGCGATGAAATAGGCGATCATGAACGCCCCTCCCCCGTATTGCGCCGCCTGCCCCGGGAACCTCAAAAAATTCCCCAGCCCGACCGCGCTCCCGGCCACGGCCATAATCACCCCCAAGCGCGAAGACCAACGCTCAACTGCCATACTCGAAACCTAGGCGTCAGCTCGCGGTGCGATCAATCTCCGAAAAAAAGCGATCCGAACCGGCCTTAAGTCGGAATGCCAGGCACCGTCAAAGAGCCGCCATTGTCCCGTGCCGAGAGACCGAGAATGAAAGGCCCCGCCTTTTTCACCCATTCGCCGGGCTCCGGATAATCGCCGGCGGATTCGCCGAAACACGCCGCGAGCATATCGGTGTGAATGATCCCGGGATTCAACGCCACCGCCGCAAGGCCGGCAGGAAGTTCTTGTGCGAGTGCCGACGTCAAACCCTCCACCGCAAACTTCGTCGCACAGTAGATCGCCACCTCCGGCGAAGTCGACCTCCCCCACCCCGAGCTAAAATTCACCACCACGCCACGACCATTCCGGATCATGGCGGGCAGGAAATGCCGGATCGTGTTGACCGTCCCTTTGATATTCACATCGATGACTGGATCGACCTCCTTGGCCGGCAATTCCCAGAGCGGCGAGTTCACCGCAATCAACGCCGCGTTATTGATGAGAAAATCCGGCGTTCCCGATTTCAAAACCCCATCCGCCCATTTCTCCACTGCACTGTCATCCGCCACATCCACAGCATGAAACGAATGCGGTGAGCCAAAGTTTCTCCTTAACACCTCGCAGTTCGCGGCTCTCCGGCCACAACCGTGGACAACGTGTCCACCGGTAACGAAAAAACGCGCCATTGCGAGGCCTAGTCCCCTCGTGGCACCGGTGATGACAAAAACCTTTTTCATTCACCACCTCCTCTTGCCCTCTCCCCGAAAACCGCCGCCCCCACCCGCACGATGGTCGCCCCTTCGGCGATGCCCTGCTCGAAATCCCCGCTCATGCCCATCGAGAGTTCGGGCAAAGCCGCCCCGGTCGCTCCAGCGAGCCGGTCCCGCAACTCCCTCAGCCCCGCAAAAACCGGCCGCGCCGACTCCGGATCCTCGCTGTAGGGCGCCATCGCCATCAACCCCTCCACCCGCAGGAACGGCATTTGCAACAACCCCTCCAGCACGCCCTCGACGCCCTCGGGCGCAAAACCGAATTTCGTCCCCTCACCGGAGACATTCACCTCGAGCAGCACGCGCGCCACCATGCCGAATTCCCCGGCCACGCGGTTCAGCGCCGCCGCCAACCCCTCGTTGTCCACGCCGTGGAACAGCGCAAAGCGCCCCACCGCCTTGCGCACCTTGTTCGTCTGCAGGTGGCCGATGAAATGCCACTCCGGCCCATCGCCCGCTTCGGCGATTTTCGGAAGCGCCTCCTGCACCCGGCTCTCGCCGAATTCCCGCTGCCCGGCCGCCAGCGCCTCGCGCACGGCAGATGCCGGGTGCGTCTTGGAAACCGCCACCAACCGGACCCCGCCTACGTCCCGCCCGGCGCGCCCGGCCGCCACGGCGATCCTCTCCCGCACGCGCGCCAAATTTTCCGCCACAGATGCCATCTTGTCCCCACTATCCCCGCGCCGCCGCTTCGTGTATAGAAATTCCCGATTTCCCAACCACGCCATGCGCCCCGAAAAATACACCATCAAGCTCCGCGAAGCCCTGAATTCCGCCATCGAATCCGCCACGGCCGGGGAAAACCCGGAGGTCGATTGCGAACACTTCCTCCTCGCCCTGCTCGGCCAAGCCGACGGCCTTGCGAAGCCGCTCCTGGAGAAGCTCGGCGTCGCCATCCCCGCCCTGCGCTCCCGCCTCTCGGATTCCATCGCGAAGCTCGCCAATGTCCGCGGCGGCGCCCAGCCGCAGCTCTCGGCCGAACTCCGCAAAACCCTCGATGGCGCCGAAGGCGAGATGGCCGTGCTGAAGGACGAGTTCACCAGCGTGGAGCATTTCCTCCTCTCGCTCCTCACCGGGAAATCCGCCGCCTCGAAAATGCTCCAGGATTCCGGGGTCACGAAGGACCGCCTGCTCAAAGCCCTTGCCGAACTGAGGGGCAACCAGCGCGTCACCGACCAGGACCCCGAGGGCAAATACCAAACCCTCGAAAAATACGGCCGCGACCTTACCGCCGCCGCCCAAGCAGGGAAAATCGACCCCGTCATCGGCCGCGACCATGAAATCCGCCGCACCATGCAGGTCCTCTCCCGCCGCTCGAAAAACAACCCCGTCCTCATCGGCGAGCCCGGCGTCGGCAAGACAGCCATTGTCGAGGGCCTCGCCCGCCGCATCGTCGCCGGCGATGTCCCCGAATCCCTCAAAAACAAAAAGCTCGTCGCGATGGACATCGGCGCCATGGTCGCCGGCGCGAAATTCCGCGGCGAGTTCGAGGACCGCCTGAAAGCCTTCCTCAAGGAGGTCACCGCCAGCGAGGGCCGCGTCATCCTCTTCATCGACGAACTCCACACCATCGTCGGGGCCGGCGCCGCCGAAGGCTCCATGGACGCCTCGAACCTCCTCAAACCCCAGCTCGCCCGCGGCGAACTCCACACCATCGGCGCCACCACCCTCGACGAATACCGGAAATACATTGAAAAGGACGCCGCCCTCGAGCGCCGCTTCCAGCCCGTCATGGTCGGCGAGCCCAGCGTGGAAGACACCATCGCCATCCTCCGCGGCCTCAAGGAACGCTACGAAGTCCACCACGGCGTCCGCATCCAGGATGCCGCGCTCATCGCAGCCGCCGTGCTCAGCCACCGCTACATCAGCGACCGCTTCCTGCCCGACAAGGCCGTCGACCTCATGGACGAGGCCGCCTCGCGCCTGAAAATGGAACTCGAGTCCGTCCCCACGGAAATCGACACGCTCGAGCGCAGCGTCATGCAGCTCGAAATGGAACGCGCCGCCCTCAAAAAGGAAAAGGACGCCGCCAGCCGCGAACGCCTCGCCAAGCTCGAAAACGAACTCGCCGCCTCGAAGGAACACGCCGCCGCCCTCCGCGCCCAGTGGCTCAAGGAAAAGGAGGAGATCGGGAAATCCCAAAAGGTCGCCGAAAAAATCGAGCACCTCCGTTCCGAACTCGAGCAGGCCCAGCGCCGCGGCGACCTCCAGCGAGCCAGCGAAATCCAATACGGGCTCATCCCCGCCGCCGAAGCCGACCTCCGCAAGCTCGCCCCCGATTCCCAGGCCCAGGGCGGCCACGCCATCCTCCGCGAGGAGGTCACCGAGGAGGACATCGCGAAAGTCGTCGCCTCCTGGACCGGCATCCCCGTTTCCCGCCTGCAGGAAGGCGAGCGCGCGAAGCTCGTGAAAATGGAGGAGCGCCTCATGCAGCGCGTCGTCGGCCAGCAGCAGGCCATCAAGGCCGTCTCCAACGCCGTCCGCCGCGCCCGCGCCGGCCTCCAGGACGAAAACCGCCCCATCGGCTCCTTCCTCTTCCTCGGTCCCACCGGCGTCGGAAAAACCGAACTCTCAAAAGCCCTCGCCGAATTCCTGTTCGACGACGAAGGCGCGATCATCCGCCTCGACATGTCGGAATACATGGAAAAGCACACCGTCGCCCGTCTCATCGGCGCCCCCCCCGGCTATGTCGGCTACGAAGAAGGCGGCCAACTCAGCGAAGCCGTCCGGCGCAAGCCGTATTCCGTCGTCCTCTTCGACGAAGTGGAAAAAGCCCACCCCGATGTCTTCAATGTCCTCCTGCAGGTCCTCGACGACGGCCGCATCACCGACGGCCAGGGCCGCACCGTGGATTTCAAAAACACCGTGCTCATCATGACTTCGAACATCGGCAGCCAATACATCATGGAGGACCTCACCGTCGAAGAACGCAACCGCCGCGTCCAAGAAGCCCTGCGCGGCCACTTCCGTCCCGAGTTCCTCAACCGCATCGACGAAACCATCATCTTCGACCGCCTCGACGCATCGCAAATCACCAACATCGTCGATATCCAGCTCCAGCGACTCCTCGCCCGCCTGCAAAAGCAAAGCATCACGCTCGCCCTCGACGGCAGCGCCAAGAAATTTCTGGCAAAGGAAGGCTACGACCCCGCCTACGGCGCCCGCCCGTTGAAACGCGTGATCCAGCGCGAAATCCTCGACCCCCTCAGCCTGGAAATCCTCGACGGCCATTTCGCCGAAGGCGACCACATCACCGCCACGGAAAAAAACGGCCGCCTGGATTTCTCAAAAAAATAACACTCGGTAGGGCGCGGCCTCCGGACGCGCCGGCGCGGCTCCCGCAAACACAAAGCCCCAGCAAAATGAACCGCCTCCTCCCCCTTGCCGCTGCTCTGTTTCTGCCACCCCAACCCATACCCCTCCGCGCCGACTCCCCCAAAGCCCCAACCCTCTACCTCGAAAACGCCGACGCTCATATCGGCATCGTCACCACCGTCATTCCAAAAATCGAAGCCCCGCGCGCCTCACCACAAGCATCCCCGACTTCCTCCCCCACCCCGAGCCCCGACGACGAATTCGAAAACTCCCTCATCGAGCACCGTCTCCAATCCCACTCCACCACACCGATCCCGCAAGGCCCTACACGTCTCTTCGTCGGATCTGAGATCCCCATCCCCACCGCATACACCTCCGCCAGCATCACAGTCGGCCCCGCCGGAATCCCGCTCACTGTCCCATCCTCGCCGACAGATTTCGAAACCCGCAAAACCGGCACGCTAATGGAAACCGGCGGTTGCGAGACCGTGTTCCGCTCCACCGAACTCCAAGGCTTCGTCGACTACGGCAGCCCCGTCCACACCGCCATCCCCGCCCACGACGCGGATGGCCGGCCCATCGGCATCCAAATTCTCACTACCCCAAACCCCATTCTTCAACCGGTTTTCCAAACCATCGAACTCCGGTAGAGCGCGGCCTCCAGACGCACCGCTAAGTGTTATCTTTTTTCTCTTCTCCGAACTTGACTCCCGCGGCGCAATGCCATACTCAGTATGGCATGAAAATGACCATGCACATTGACGAAGAATTACTCGACAGGGTCGTGAAAAGGTTCGGCTGCGAAAGCAAGACCGAGGCGGTCGAAATGGCCCTCAAGGAAATGGACAGGAAGGCGAGGTTCAGGGACATGGTGAAAACCGGCCTTGGATTCACCCCCGCCGAATTGAGGAACGCCGTGGATCCCGACTATGATGTCCTCTCCCTCAGGGTGGCGGAGCCTGCACCGGCTTACGGTTCCAAGAAAACCCGGAGGGCAAAATAATGTCCGCCACCGTGCTGGTGGACAGCAATGTCTTCATCAGCTTCCTTCGCCGGGGACTCGATCCCGTCAAGCTCCTCGGCGATTGGATCGGCAGCGGCGACCTCGCCACCTGCGGCATGGTGCGCATGGAAGTCGAGCGCGGACTCAAAATCGACCGCATCCGCCGCCGCATCGGAAATTTCTTCGATGTGCTGATCAATGTCCCCACGACGAACAAAATCTGGGAACAAGCCACCGAAACCGCCTGGAAGCTCGGCCGTAGCGGCATCACCCTCCCCGCCCAGGACATCCTCATCGCCACCTGCGCCCGCGAAATCGGCGCCGCCGTCCTCAGCGACGACAAACACTTCGACGAATTCTCCGATCTCCAAATCTTCAAACCCGCCGAGGAGTTCGAAGAATGGTAACCCAAACCTTTAATCACCCGAATCTCGAAACCGATGTGCCGGGCAAACTAAAACTGGCGCGCCCGGTTGGAATCGAACCAACGACCATCGGTTTAGAAGACCGGTGCTCTATCCACTGAGCTACGGGCGCAACGAAATCCACTTACGCGAAAAGAGGCGCAAAGGCAACGAGTCCAGTTTAGCCATCAGCCGAAATTCACCCATCAGATGCCACTCGCCTGCCAACTTGAAGCCTTCGGCAAAAACCCGCCGGCAATTCGCCTCGCCGAAGTTCCGACACCCGCCCCGGCTCGCGGTGAAGTCCTTCTCGAGATGCTTGCCGCGCCGATCAATCCTGCCGACCTTAATTCCATTGAGGGCACCTACGGCACTTTGCCCGAACTTCCAGCCGTCATCGGCAATGAGGGCTGCGGGCGCATCGTAGCGATCGGCGACGGCGTCGAGGGTTTCGCAATCGGCCAACTCGCCGTTCCACTCACGCGCGGAACTTGGGCACAAATTCTCTGCGTTCCAGTAGAAAAACTCATCCCGCTCCCTGATGGCATCGACCCGCAACAAGCCTCAATGCTGGCCATCAACCCCGCCACCGCCTGGCGACTCCTGCACGATTTCCGCCAACTCCAACCAGGCGACTGGATCGTCCAAAACGCCGCCAACTCCGGCGTCGGCCGGGCCGTCATCGCCATCGCCCGCTCGCTCGGCATTCACACACTGAATCTCGTCCGCCGCCCGGAACTCGCCGCCGAACTCAAAGCCCTCGGTGCCGACATCGTCGAAACCGAATCCCGCGAACTCCGCCTCCAAGCCCGCGAACTCTGCGGCGGCAGCCAACCCGTCCTCGCCCTGAACGCGGTCGGCGGCGCCAGCGCCCTGAATCTCGCCAACGCCCTCGCCCCGAATTCGCCCCACATCACCTACGGCGCCATGGCCCGCCAGCCACTGAAAATCCCGAACGGCCTGCTGATTTTCAAAAATCTTTCTTTCCACGGCTTCTGGCTCCGCCGCTGGATCGACACCGCGCCCGCCGCCGAACTCCAGTCCACCTACGCCCGCCTCACCGGGCTCATCGCCTCCGGAAAACTCACCGTTCCCATTGAAAAAATTTTCCCTCTCAGTGAAGTCCAATCCGCCCTCACCCTCGCCGCCTCACCTTCCCGCCAAGGAAAAATTCTCCTCGATCTCAAAAGTCCCCTTTAGCTGCGCCCTTGAGCGCCGACTCCGCCCGCCCCCGCAAAAATCCCATTGCATCCCGCCCGGCGATTGCTACGCTCCGCACCCTTTTCCAATGCCAAAACCCATCGCACGCAGCAAAACGCGCAAGTCCGTTGCCAAGCGCTTCAAGGTCACAGCCACCGGGAAGCTCGTCCGCAACAAGGCCTCGCGGCGCCACCTCCTGGCATCCAAAAACGCCAAGAAAAAGCGCCACATGGCGAAGGCGGCCGTGGTCCACGAATCCGATGTGGACCGCATCAAGGCCTGCCTCCCGTTCAGCCACTGACAGCGCGCTGAAATCAGATCCCTTGGACTGCCCCGGAGACTTCCGGGGATACAGGAGCCGGTGAGTCCGGGGATCCCAACGAAACGAACAACCGCTCCAAGGAGGCCCCGCCGAAACGCGGGGTTTTAGAAAATGCCAAGAGCCACCAACGCTCCCGCCAGCCGCGCCCGCCGCAAGCGCGTCGTCAAAGCCTCGAAAGGCTACCGCGGCCGCCGCTCGAAACTCTTCCGCTACGCGAAGGACGCCCAAATGAAGGGCAAATACTGGGCCTACCGCGACCGGAAAACCCGCAAGCGCAATTTCCGCGCGCTCTGGATCACCCGCCTTAGCGCCGCCGTCCGCGCCGCCGGGCTCACCTACAGCCGCTTCATCGAAGGCCTCAAGTCCGCCAACATTGGCCTCGACCGCAAGGTCCTGTCCGACATCGCGGTCAAGGACGAGCCGACCTTCGCCGAAATCGTCGCCAAGGTCCGCGCCGCCCTCGAAGCCAAAAAAGCCGCCTGAGGTTTGACCTCAGGGGACACAGAGGGCACGGAGAATTCTCTCCGCTGCCCGAAGTGAACCCCCGCCTGTCTTCCTCCTCCGTGCTCTCCGTGTCCTCCGTGGTGAAAAATTTCAAAACCCATGGAACAGCAAGTTGACGCCCTCCGCACCGAGGCGCTGGCGCTCATTGCGTCCGCCTCCGATGCCGCTTCGCTTGAGGCGGCGCGGGTGAAATACCTCGGCAAGAGCGGCGCCATCACCGCCCTCAGCGAAGGCATGCGGAGTGTCCCGAAGGAGGAACGCCCGGCCGCCGGCAAGCTCCTCAACGAACTCCGCGCCGCCGTCACTTCCGCCATCGAGTCAACCCAAGCGCGCCTGCTCGAAGCCGCCGATTCCTCCGCCGTCGCCTCGCTCGACCTGACCCTGCCGGGGACATTCCCCGCCGCAGGAACGCTCCACCCGCTCACGCAACTCCTCGACCGTGCCGTCCGTTGCTTCCGCCGCATGGGCTTCGCAATCGCCGACGGCCCCGATATCGAAACCGAGTGGCATTGCTTCGATGCCCTCAACACGCCGCCCGACCACCCCGCCCGCAACGAACAGGACACTTTCTACCTCCCCGACGGCCGCCTGCTGCGCTCCCACACCTCGAGCGTGCAAATCCGCGTGATGGAAACCACGCCACCGCCGGTCCGCATCATCGCCCCGGGTGCCGCCTACCGCCGCGACGAGGTCGATGCCACGCACCTCGCCCAGTTCACGCAAATGGAAGGCCTCTATGTCGCCGAGCGCGTCACCCTCGGCGACCTCAAGGGCACGCTGGAATTTTTCTTCCGCGAACTCTTCGGCTCCGGCACCGAAATCCAATTCCGCCCGCATTTCTTCCCCTTCACCGAACCGAGCTACGAAATCGACATCCGCGCCGAGGCGCTCGGCGGCGAGTGGATGGAACTCGCCGGCTGCGGCATGGTGGACCCCGCCGTCTTCGAAGCCATTTGCCAAAAGCGCGGCGACCGCCTCTACGACCCCGAAAAAGTTTCCGGCTTCGCGTTCGGCTTCGGCCTCGAGCGCCTCGCCATGAACCTCTCGCGCATCCCCGACATCCGCATGCTCGTGGAAAACGACCTCCGCTTCCTCAAGCAATTCTGACCCGCCCGTGAAAATCTCTCTCAACTGGCTCCGCGATTTCATCGATTGCACCCTCCCCGCCCCGGAGTTGGAAACGCTCCTGCGCCGCGCCGGCCTCGAGGTTGCGTCCATCGGCGGGCGCGGCGTTTCCATCGACAAGGTCGTCGTTGCCGAAATCCTGGAATCCACCCAGCACCCGAATGCCGACCGCCTCAGCGTCTGCAAAGTGAACGACGGCACCGCCCACCCGCGCCAAATCGTTTGCGGCGCGAAAAACTACAAGGTCGGCGACAAAGTCCCGCTCGCCCTGCCCGGCGCGGTCCTCCCCGGCGATTTCAAAATCAAGCCCGGCAAGCTCCGCGGCGTCGAGAGCGAGGGCATGATGTGCAGCGCGAAGGAACTCCGCCTGGCCGAGGACGCCCAGGGCCTCCTCATCCTGCCGCCCGCCTCGGTCCCCGGCACACCGCTCAAGGAACTCTTCCCCGCGGAAACCCTGCTCGAACTCGAGATCACGCCGAACCGCCCCGATTGGCTCAGCCACCTCGGCGTCGCCCGCGAAATTGCAGCGTTCACCGGTGCACCCCTCAAAAAACCGTCATCCCGCGTGAAGCCCCAAGAGGGGGGCACAGGCGTCTCGCCTGTGAATGAGACTGGCTCCGCGGCCCAAATGAGCACCGATGTTGCAAACCAACCCAGTGCCCACACGGCCGGGACGGTCATGCCCCCTTCTTCAGTCGCCGTAGAGCAGGCGTCCCACCTGCTTGCCGACCCCTCCGACAAAACCACCTTCTACACCCTGCGCAAAATCTCCGGCATCAAAGTCGGCCCCAGCCCGCAATGGCTCGCAGACCGCCTCGCCGCCGTCGGCCTGCGCCCGATCAACAATGTCGTCGATGCCACGAACTACATCCTGTTCGAACTTGGGCAACCCCTCCACGCCTTCGACGCCGCAAAGATTTCGGGCAGCCTCCGCGTGCGCCCCGCCACCGAAGGCGAAAACTTCCAAGCCCTCGACGGAAAAACCTACCAACTTCCCGCCGGCTCCCTCGTCATTGCCGATGGCTCCGGTCCCGCCGCCCTCGCAGGCGTCATGGGCGGCGAGTCCACCGGCGTTACGGAGTCCACCACGGAAATCCTCCTCGAGAGCGCCTACTTCGACCCCGCCCGCGTCCGCCGCGCCTCGCGCACCCTCGGGCTCTTCAGCGATTCCAGCTACCGCTTCGAGCGCGGCATCGACCCCGAGGGCGTCGCCACCGCATCCGCCCGCGCCGTGGAACTCATCCTCGAACTCGCCGGCGGCACCGCTTCCGAAACCCTGCAAACCGCAGGCGAACTCCCGCCCCGCCACCAAGTCGCACTGCGCCACGCCCGCGTGCGCTCGCTCCTCGGGCTCGAAATTCCCGATTCCGAAATCGACACCGCCCTCACCCGCGTGGGGCTCAAAAACCTCGGCGGTTCCAAATGGGAAATCCCCGGCTACCGCCGCGAAATCACCCGCGAGGCCGACCTCATCGAAGAAGTCGCCCGCGTCGTCGGCATCGAAAAAATCCCCTCCCGCACCGCAGGCACCTTCTCGCCCGGCGCCGATGCCGATGCCGCCTACGATTTCGCCATGGAACTCCGCCGCCGCCTGGCCGGCATGGGATTCCACGAAGCCCGCACCGGCACGCTCGTCCCGAATGCCGGTACTCAGGATTTCGGCGGCTCCGTCGAATTGAAAAACCCCTTCGGCGACGACCAGTCCCGTTTGCGGAACAGCCTCGTCCCCGGCCTCCTCGCCGCCATCCGCCGCAACATCGACCAAGGCGCAAAATCCATCCCCCTCTTCGAGGTGGGCCGCATTTTCACGCCCGCCGGCGAGGGCGAACGCCTTGCCATCGCCGTCACCGGCGAACGCAATACTCCCGATTGGCGCGGCGAACCCGCCCGCCCGTGGGACATCTTCGACCTATTGGGCGCCATCAAAAACCTCACTGGTGCCGAAACCCAGCCACTCGCCAATCCCCCCGCACCCTTCGGCGCCGCCGTGGAAATCCTGCTCTCCGGCAAAAAAATCGGCACCGCCGGCCAACTCCACCCCGGCACCACCCGCGAACTCGGGGCCACCCACCCTGTCCTCGCCGCCGAATTCGACCTCTCCGCCTGGCGCCCGCTCGCGCCACGCAACGCCACCACCACCCCGCTCGCAAAATTCCCCGGCTCCGCCCGCGACATCGCCTTCACCGCCCCGCTCCTGCTCCCCTACGGCGAAGTGCGCGCCGCCATTGCCTCGCTCAACGAACCCCTCCTGGAATCCATCGCCCTCTTCGACCTCTTCACCGACCCGAAAGGCGAAAAAATCCCCGCCGACAAAAAATCCCTGGCGGTTTCCTTGGTCTTCCGCAGCCCCGACCGCACCTTGACGGCCGAAGAAGTCCAAGCCGCCACCGACCGCATCAAATCCCACCTCCGCAAAAACCCCGCCCTCGAATTCCGCGGGTAACCGGTAGCGCGGGGCCTCCGGACCCGCCGCGTTCAATCCCCCTTCGCCACCAGCACCAAAGCGCTTCGCCCCGCCAACTCCACCTCCAACGCACCATCCCGCACAGCGAAACTTTTTCCCTCCGGTTCGATTTTCCCCGTCGCCCGGTCGAACTCCAACGGCACCGAAACCAATTCCCCGCTTCCCCCGAAATGCCCGCGCAGCGGCAGGCGCATGGGCCCCGTTCCCGAATCGCCATTGTTGAAAACCACCAGCACAGCGCCGCCGCCATCCACCTTCCGCACAAACGCCCACACATTCGGCGAGCCGCCGCCATTCTGCCTCCAAACCTCGTCGTAGTCCCCGCGGGCCAGCGCCGGCAACCGCCGCCGCAATTCCATCAACCGCTGCAAGTGCGCCCAAACCTCGCCCGGCCGCTGGACAAACCCCGCATGGTCGGGTTCGTCGAAACGCGGCTCGAAAGCCCAGTCCGGCATCATGCGGCGGTTGTCGGGATCCGCCCCTCCATACATTCCCACCTCGTTGCCGTAGGTGAGTTGCGGGATTCCCGGAAGGGTCAGCAGCGCAGTCAGCGCGAGTTTGTATCGGTCATGCACCACCGCGGGATCCATCCCGGCGGGGAATTCCTCCATGAACCTCGGCACATCGTGGTTGTCCAGCAGCGTGACCATCGACCGGCATTGCCGCTGGCCGAACAGCGAAAGCATCTCGCCCACACGCGCCGCGGCCAAATCCACCGAACCGCCCTTCGCGAAAGTTTCGATCAACGAGCGCCGCAGCGGGAAATTGAAAAGCCCCGCGAAGCCCGCCTCCAAATACTTCCCGTAGCCCGCATACGATTCGTCCAACAACTCCCCGAAAATGAACATCCCCGGCCGCGCCGCATTCATCCCGTCGATCCATTGGCGGAAATACCAAGGCTCGACATGCTTCACCGTGTCCATGCGGATGCCGTCGATGGCGAAGCGCCCGGCCCATTGCTTGTGCAAATCCAACAGATACGCGGCCGCCTCCGGGTTGCGGTGGTTGAAATCCGGCAGCCCCGCGAGCGGCATGACGATTTCCGGCGGACCCAGCTTCGCGCTTGTGCGCGGGTCGTGGAACCAATCCGGGCGTTGTTTGACCAGCGGCGCGCCGTAGCCCGCGTGGTTCACCACCATGTCGAGCACCACCTTGATGCCCCTCGAATGCGCCTCCGCAAGCACCGCATCGAACTCCCCCGCCGTGCCGAAGCGCGGGTCGAGTTCGAATTCGTAGGGATCCGAAAATGCCGCCCAGTAGCCAGGGAAGCCGCAATTCGCGCCTGCCTTCGCCGCCACGCCCTTGTAAAGCGGCGTCACCCACACCGCATTGGCGCCGAGTTTTTCGATTGCACCCAAACGCTGCCGCAACCCCGCCAAGTCCCCGCCCTGGTAAGCATGCGCGTCCTGGGGGTTGTTGCATTCCGGATGCCCGTGCGCGTTGTCGTTTTCCGGGTTTCCGTTTTCGAAACGGTCGAGCAACGCAAAGTAAATAATCCGATCCTGCCAATCCCCGCTGCCTTGGCCGAAAGCCGATGTCCTGGCGCAAACAAAAACAAACAGCACCGCGGCTAACGGCAGGCACCGCCAACGGCGAACAAGGAATCGGGATAAAGACGTGTTCCGAGCCGGATTCATTTCGAGCACCGTAGACAAAGTCCTCAAACCCCGCAAAAGGCTAAACTCCCTGCCGGTGATTCGGGACCCCAACCAACGCCCATTTTTTCCCCACCCGCCCGCTTGACTTTGCTGCACATCACGCGGAGCGTTCCCGCAAGGCACCAAAGGTGTCACCGGTCTTTTCCACTCCCTGAAAATTTATGCGGCTGCGGCCGCGACAAATTTGCCCTGCTGTGTTCGCGATTAAACGGAGCCAACTCCCGGACCGATATCAAAAATCATCCCGGAGGCCAGGCGCCCCGTGCGATGACAGGCCTTCACTGGAAGTCAAAGCCCGGGTCCGCGCGGTCATCCACCCTAATCTTGGGGAACGGGATAGGCCCCGGAACGGCACAAGCGGGGCAATTTTTTTCCAGCATTCCCATCCCCCCACCCGGATTGTCTGATAACGCCTGCACACACCACTTGGCTGCAACTGAAAAACGATCGCCACCATCGAGTGGTAGCACTAAAGAAGCAGCGGTCTTTTAACTCCTCATGTAACTTGGTCACCTCTTTCCCCGACCACACACCTCACCTTGTGATCGGAGCCGGCCCCGCCGGCCTCACAGCCGCATTCGAGCTCGCCCAAACCGGCCTCAATCCACTCGTCCTTGAAGCCTCGCCACACATCGGCGGCATCTCCCGCACCCACCTCTGGGGCGCCAACCGCATCGACATCGGCGGCCACCGCTTCTTCACGAAGAGCGCCGACGTCCAACGCCTCTGGGCCGAGATGATGGACGAGCCCATGCTCCAGGTCCCCCGCCTCTCCCGCATTTTCTACCGCGACAAATTCTACCAATACCCCCTCCAAATCCCGAACACCGTCGGCAACCTCGGCCTCTTCGAGAGCTTCCTCATGTTCGCCAGCTATGTGCGCATGCGGCTCCAGCCCGAACTCCCCGAGGACTCCTTCCAAAGCTGGGTGCGAAACCGCTTCGGCGACCGCCTCTACCGCACCTTCTTCAAAACCTACACCGAAAAAGTCTGGGGCATCCCCTGCACGGAAATCCGCGCCGACTGGGCCGCCCAGCGCATCCACGGCCTCAGCTTTTTCACCGCCGTCCTCAACGCCCTGCGGAACAGCGGCAAGGTCAAATCCCTCATCAAAACCTTCGACTATCCGCGCCTCGGCCCCGGCATGCTCTGGGAAAGCTGCGCGCGCAAAATCGAAAAACTCGGAGGCCGCGTCGTCACAAACGCCCGCGCCACCCGCATCCACCACGAGTCCGGTCGCGCCACCGCCGTCGAGGTCGAGCACGAGGGAAAAACCCATACGCTCCGCTGCGGCGAGGTCATCTCCTCGATGCCCATTTCCACGCTTGTCAAAAACCTCTCCCCCGCCGCACCCCCGATGGTCCTCGAAGCCGCCTGCGGCCTGCGTTACCGCGACTTCCTCATCGTCGCCCTCACCTGCCGCAAGCCCGACATTTTCCCCGACAACTGGATCTACATCCACAGCCCCGAAGTCCGCGTCGGCCGCATCCAGAATTTCCGCAACTGGTCCCCCGACATGGTTGCCGAAGGCACCGGCACTGTGCTCGGCATGGAATACTTCTGCTCGCGCGGCGACGACCTCTGGACCAAATCCGACGCCGACCTCGTCGAACTCGCCAAGTCCGAAATCTCCAACCTCGGCCTCGCCGAAAAATCCGACCTTGGCCTCGAAGGCCACGTCATCCGCGAACTCAACGCCTACCCCGTCTACGACGCCGAATACCGTCCCCATGTGGACTCCCTCCGTGCCTACTTCCACGGCTTCTCCAACCTGCAAACTGTCGGCCGCAACGGCATGCACCGTTACAACAACCAGGACCACTCCATGCTCGCCGGCCACCACGCCGCCCTCCGCCTCCTCGGCCGCCCCGAACTCGACCCCTGGGAAGTCAACACCGAGCGCAGTTACTACGAAGAGCAGGTCCTCTCCTCCGACAAGAAGCACTCCGCCACAGAAATCCTCGCCTCCGAAAAAGCCCCGCCCAGCCCCAAAGAAGAAATTTCAAATCTCAAATCTCAAATTTGAAATCAGCAGCGCCGGTAAAGAATTTGAAATCTCAAATCTGAAATCTCAAATTTCCGTGCCATGACCTACAAGCGCTTCGAAGACCTCCCAGCCTGGCAGGAAGCCATCCGCCTCGCCGAGGGCTGTGAAGACTTCCTGCACGAGGCCAAGGACCGCATCTCCTTCTCCAAGCGCGACCAACTCGACCGCTGCTCCCTCTCCGTCTCGAACAACATCGCCGAAGGCTTCGAGCGCGGCACCACCAACGAACTCCTCGCCTTCCTCTACATCGCCCGCGGTTCCGCCGGGGAGGTCCGCTCCATGCTCGGCTACTTCGAACGCCGCCCCGCCCTGAAAGATTTCAAATCCCAAATTTCAAATTTGAAATTGATCGCTGAATCCTGCTCCCGCCAAATCCGCGCCTGGGCGGACTCCCTGCAAAACTCCGAAATCAAAGGCCAGCGCCACCTCACCGAAAAATCGCGCCGCCAAACCGATGCCCAAAAACGCGCCCTCGAAACCTGGCAACGCATCAACGATAGCCTCCCCGACGGCCACCCCGCCAAGAAGTCACAAATTTGAAATCTCAAATCTGAAATTTCAAATTCCGTCATCCACTGCATGGAAACGCGAAAGTCCCTCCGCACCATTCCGCGAGGAGGTTCCGATGGAGCCTGTCGCAATACTCCCGCCAAACCGGGCATGCCGCCGCCGAGCCCGCCAGAGTGAATTCCTCCCACCCGCCTTGGCGCACAACCACCGGATTTTTTGGATCGGAGACCATCAATACACCTGACGGACAACATATGGACCTTGACCCAACAAATTCAAAGCCCGTCCTTGCGCGTTGATTTGCCGAGCATTTCCACATAACTGCAACGTGATCCTCGATGTCGATACGTTTACAGGACGAAAAAATGGTTCAGATTGAATGACCGCGGCTGCCAATCGAGTAGTGGTTGCCGCAGCGAGCGATGAGGCTTATGCCCTTCCGTTGTCGGTCATGCTGCGCAGTGCAGCTGAAAACCTAGGCGATGGCTGCGGCATTGAAGCCTATGTGGTTGCAGATGGAATCTCCCATGCGACTCGCGCGCGGGTGGAACAATCCATTAGCCCTCGCCTCTCGTTGAATTGGGTTCAACGGCCTGCTGGCGAGTTCTCGGGGCTTCCACGTTGGGGCCGGATTTCTCTGGGGACCTATCACAAACTGACCCTTGGATCGTGGCTGCCCGGGAATGCCACCAAAGCCATTTGGCTGGACTGCGACACACTCGTCTTTGAAGACCTTGCCAGATTGTGGATCATGGAGCCTCAGGGCAAGGTTGCCCTAGCATGCCGAGACTCCCTGGTGCCGCGCCTTGGGGCTTCCTTCGGTGTGGCTGGGTGGAAGCGAGCCTGCCTCAACGCGGATGCGCCGTATTTCAATGCGGGAGTCATGCTCATCGATGTCGAACGCTGGCGGGAAGCGGGCGTCGAGAAGCGCTCATTGGATTATCTCCGTCAGTTCGGGCCAAAGGTGTGGTTCTGGGATCAAGAGGCTCTCAATGCGGTATTGGCTGGCCACTGGAAATCGCTGGCCCCCTCATGGAATTTCCCGGCATCGATGGCCGGCCCGTCCAAGGAAATGCCCCGGATCGTCCACTTCAGCGGAAATATCAAACCTTGGGTGTTTCCTGGAAAGGGCGCGCTCCACACTGCCTATGGAAGATACCTCGACCGGACCGCATGGAAAGGTTGGCGCCCGGCCCCCTCGTGGAAACAGCGGCTCCTTTCCATTTATATCCACTCCCCGCTCCGTCCGGCCATGCTGCCTTTGGAGCGGCTGCACATGCGATGGACAAGGTGGGCCACCATGGAATTCCAACCCCAAAAAAACAGCTCTCGATGACTACAAACGCAAACCCTCTCGTGTCGGTGGTTTTGCCGACCGATACCTATGAAACAATCGCTCCCGTGCTGGAAAGTTTGCGGCGCTTGGAGGCTCCGGAGAGGCTCGAGGTGATTCTGGTCTCAAACGGGGCGGATGCCCTTCGTGCCGCAGCGTCCCCGGTGACTGGGTTTCACTCCCTCAGAGTCTGCCACACGGATACGCTGGCTCCCATGGGGGCGGCCCGGGCAGTCGGTGTGGAAGCGTCCTCCGCACCCTATGTTTTCATAGGAGAGACACACAGCTACCTGTGGCCCGATGCCTTGGAAAAGCTTCTCGCGGCCCTGGCGGATGGAAACGCGGATGTGGTCGTTCCGGGTTTTGTAAATGGCAATCCGACAGGACCGTTCAGTTGGGCTGGATTTTTCCATGGATATGCCCGTTGGGGATGGCACCTTGGAGCCGCTAAAATCGAGGAGTGCCCGGCTTATGACTGCTTGGTGCGCCGTGAGGTTTTGCTGGCGATGGGAGGTTCCCTGCCCGCGGGGCTGCATAACGGGGAGATTCTAAACAAAGCCCTCGGCAGCCAATCCCGTCGCCTGGTCTTTGCCCCCGATGCGCGCATAAACCACATCAACATCGAGGAATCCTTGCCGAGTGTGGTTGAGCATTTTGCAATCGGCTATACGATAGGGAGCCACAGAGCCGCATCGTGGTCGAGAATTCGGCGGCTGTCCTACACGGTTGGCAGCGTTTTTGTTCCAGCGGTCCTCTTGATCCGCCACTGGAGTCCGATTCAATCTCTTTGCAAGATGGAGCGGATCCCCATCCTTGTGTGGCCTGCCTTGTTCCTGCTTTTTTTAGCAAAGGCAATTGGGGAAGCGATTGCCTACGCCGGAATTCCAATTCGTTCCTCGGAATTCATAAGGGCAAAGTATGAAATCCGGCGATTGGACTACGCTTCACCGTGTTTGCCTCGCTGAAAGGATGAATCCGGCCGCTGCTCCAATCTTGTCGGCTGTGCTGCCCACCGATTCCGTCCAAACAATCGGCGAGGTCTTGGATTGCCTCCGCAGGCAACCTGGAGCGGACCGGATCGAGGTAATCTTGGTCGCGGGCAGCGGAAATACGCTGCCGGAGGCATGGGATTTTTCGGCAACGCGGGTGGTGGTGGTCGATTCCCTTTCCCCGATCGGAGCCGCGCGTGCCGCTGGCGTCCGGGCGGCCACGGCGCCTTTCGTTTTCCTCGGCGAAACGCACAGCTACCCTCAGGAGGGTTGGCTGGATGCGGCCTTGGACTCCGCAACCGCCGAAGGTTGGGATGTGATGGCCTGCGGAATGGAAAATGCCAACGCCACCACGCTTTTGAGTTGGGCGGGTTTTCTCCTCGACTATAGCCGCTGGAGTTCCTGCCAACCGGGTGGCTCCATCCCAGAAGCTCCGCTTTACAACGCCGTATTTCGGCGGGATCTCCTTTTGGAACTGGGAGTCCAATTGGAAGGGGCATTGTCAGCGGGGAACCTCCTGCCCCTGTTTCTGGCGAATCAAAAGAGCCGGATTTTTCACGAGCCAAAGGCTCGGCTTACCCACCGGAATGTCGACCGACCGCTTTCTGTGATACGCGAACGCTATCTTCTTGGGGTCCTGATCGGCAAGGGGCGCGCGGCGTATTGGCCGCTGTGGCGCTGCTGGCTCTACGCTGGGGCGTCGCCCCTGATTCCATTTGTGCTCATGAAGCGGCTCCTGTCCGGTTATCTTTCCGCCCGCCAGGCATGGAAATTCCCTCGAGCGACTTTGCTGGTTATGGTGGCATTGCAAATGATCCGGGCTTGGGGGGAGATGGCGGGCTATTTGGGTTTCGGAACAAACCTCCACGAGGCCGAGATGACCAACATGGAAATCCGCAAACGGGATTACTGCCGCAAAAATTCCGGTTGAGCCGGTCCAAGCGATGCGAGTCCTATTGATTACCGATTGGAACCGCGGACGCGGCGGTGCCGAGGATTATATGGCCGGCCTGCGACAGGGCCTTGTCCAATCCGGGGACCAGGTGCGGCTTTTGACCAGCAGTGTCGGCACGGCCGGAGACGGGCATGCGGACTATATCGCCTACGGCACGGAGCGTTTCGCCGCGCAGGCATTCCTCCAAGTGGCTAATCCATTTGCGATAGCCACAGTGCGCCGTGCCGTGCGCGAATTCCGCCCCGATGTTGCCGTCGTGAACATGTTTGCACACCACCTCTCGCCAGCCGCCCTGCTTCCGCTTTCCGGGACCCCTTCGATCCTGCTTGTGTCCGATTACAAGTGCATCTGCCCTCTGGGGTTCAAACTACTGCCGGACGGCAACCGGTGCAACGACCGGCCGGGCCTCGTGTGTCTCAGGCAAGGATGCGTCAGCTTCCCCCACTGGCTCCGGGATGTGCCCCGCTACGCCCTCCTGAAAAGAAACCTCGGGGTCTTCTCCAGGATTGTTGCCTGCAGCAACTGGACGCGCGACGCCCTGCTCGGACATGGCATCGAAGCCGAAGCCTTGCATTATCCAGCGCCATTGCCCCCGGCAGGTTTTCAGCGCACCCCGTCGCCTTCTCCCAGGATTTTCTTCGCTGGGCGGCTGGATCGCGAAAAAGGCGCTGATCTTTTGCTCCGGGCTTTCGCACACTGGCAGGACCGCCCGGCTTCCGCGCATCTTCGCATCGCCGGCCTCGGACCGCTTCGGGCTTCACTGGAGGACCTGGCCGTTCGACTCGGTATCGCCGATCGGGTCGCTTTTGCCGGATGGCTCGACCAATCGGAACTCGAGGAAGAATACCGCCATGCTTCCGCACTCGTGGTGCCGTCGCTTTGGGCGGAAACGCTGGGGCTCGTGGCGGTGATGGCAGTTCTTCGGGGCGTTCCTGTCATCGCCAGCGAGCATGGCGGCTTGGCTGAAATCGTCGAACCTGGTGTTACCGGGCTATTGTTTCCCAACGGGGATGAAGCGGCTTTGGCCGACAGGTTGCAGCAACTCGCAAGCGGCACGGCATTTCCGGGCTTTCGGCTTCCGGAAGATGCGGTCGAAAGAGCTACAGGCCGCTTCAACCAGGCAACCCACATCAAGGCGCTGCGCAGGATCATGGAGGAAGTCGCCGAATCTAAAATCCACACGCAGTCCCGGGCGTAACCGCTTGGTCCGGGTCAACTCGCCAGAGCCGCTTCCATGCGGAGCATGCCCCGCCGCCCCAGCCTGCGAAGGCGGAGTTGGCTTTTATCCAAGATTAACCCCATCGCATTCGCTGGAAACCGACGCACCAGTCGGTCCAAGGACGAAGCCACCTCGCGGCCTCTATCCGGACCGCATAAACTTTTCACAGGCTCGCCAAGTTTCCGCCCAAGCCAATCCAAGGCCTCGTTTTCGAATTGGTCCAAATCCGCTTCGTTGCCCAATCCCTCGCCGGGTTTTCGAGCAATCAAGGTGGCGGGAAGTGGGGCTCCCATCCTCTCTTGAAACTTCGGCTGAGATTCGGACAAACGAATTACATCTTCTTTTGGGAGATTAAAGTGAAGCGGGTTTGCATTTTTTTTTGCAAAAATAGAAACGCAGCTGATCGCAGCCTCGCGGTTTTCCGGCCGACCCGTCCTGCCGCGGCTTTTTTGGTATATGAGCATGTCGGGAAGCCTGCTGTTGCTGAGCTATTTCGTCTTCGGAAAAAACGACTCCGTCGGCATTCTTTCAAATCTCTTCCCCCTCGCCGTGGCGCTCTACAACCTCTCGCTGGATTTCAAAAGCGGCCAAAAAACCGATTCTGTAAAGGGGTAGACCAAAAACAACTTTGATTCCATCCACTCCGGCTTCCGATTTCCAACCCTCCGCCCGGGCACGGGTGGCGGCAGGGAGCGTGGTGCAGATCTTGGCGCGGATCGGGGCACTGCTCTGCGGGTTGGTTTTGATGGGTTACCTCACCCGCCATCTCGGGCTGGGAGATTACGGGCGCTACGCGCTGGCGATCGTGCTGGTGAATTGGGCGGGGACTTCGATCGCACTGGCGTCTGGCGGCGCATTGATTCGTTTAGTCGCGGGGCATGCCGAAGGAGAAAAATTCGCAGTCGCGATGCTGCAGCTCGTCGGGTTGGTCAGCGTGGCGGCGGGGGTGCTGGTTTTTGCAGGTGCTGATTTGGTAGCAGGTGCATTGAACTCCCCAGGCCTTGCGCCGCTGCTTAGGATTTTGGCTTGGGATTTGCCCATCGGCGCGTTGGCCGGTTTGCATATCGGGATTCTCACGGCGCAGGGGAGTTTTCAGCTCGGGGCGGCGAAAATTCCCATTCGCCACCAGTCTTTTTGTGAATTAACTTTTCGCCACTATGGAACGCATCACCACCAACCCCAATCAATGTGGCGGGCGACCTTGCATTCGCGGGATGCGAATTCGCGTCAAAGATGTCTTGGACATGCTGGCGGATGGCGCCACGCCAGAGGAAATCCTTGCGGACTTCCCGGATTTGGAAGCTGAAGACATTCGCGCCAGCATCGCTTACGCCTCGCGATATCTGGATCACGCTGTGTTGGCCGCGGCTTGACCGATGCGCTTTCTGGTGGATGCCCAGCTTCCTCCAGCGCTCGCCCGTTGGTTCGGCGAGCAAGGTCTCTCCGCCAGTCCTGTTCGAGAGTTGGGGCTCCGTGACTCCGATGACGGCAGCATCATGAATCACGCCATATCTGGAGACTGGACTATGGTCACAAAGGATGAGGATTTTGTGGCACGATCGCTTCAACATCCTTCGCCTCCACGAATCGTATGGCTTCGTATCGGCAATTGCACAAACAAGACCCTTTTCCAATGGCTGAGCCCCATACTTCCTGAAATTCTCCGGCAATTGGAATCCGGGCAAAAACTGGTCGAAGTGCGGAAGAGTTCCTTCCTCTGAGTTTATCCTGATACCCGCCAGCACGCTGGAAATTCTGAAATTGGATGCCTTTGGCGTTCTTGTATCCGGGATCGGTTCGCTATTCCCTGCAGGAAAACATCGAGGTCGTTCCCTTGGAGCAATTCCTCCTGGAGTGATGCCTTCCTCTCCAACCTGCGCGTCGGTTTGACGGGCGGCAAATCCCCATCGCTTTGCTTGGTTCCTTAGTGCGGCGATGATAGGCAGGCAGCCGCTTTGAATACGATTCGCGCTTCCGATTCCGAACCTTCCGCCCGGGCGCGGGTGGCGGCGGGGAGCGTGGTGCAGATCTTGGCGCGGATCGGTGCGCTGCTCTGCGGGTTGGCTCTCATGGGCTACCTCACCCGCAACCTCGGGCTGGGCGATTATGGGCGCTACGCGCTGGCGATCGTTCTGGTGAACTGGGCGGGGACTTCGATCGCACTGGCGTCTGGCGGCGCATTGATTCGTTTAGTCGCGGGGCATGCCGAAGGAGAAAAATTCGCAGTCGCGATGCTGCAGCTCGTCGGTTTGGTCGGCGTAGCGGCGGGGACGCTGGTTTTCGTGGGGGCGGAGTGGATTGCCGGCGCGATGAATTCGACGGGACTGGCGCCGCTGCTTCAGATTTTGGCTTGGGATTTGCCCATCGGCGCGTTGGCCGGTTTGCATATCGGGATTCTCACGGCGCAGGGGAAATTTTTGAAAAGCGCTTTTGCGGTTCTGGCCGGATGGCTGTTTCAGCTCATGGCGGCGGTGGTTTTGGTCGGGGGCGGAATGGCGGTCCAAGGCGCGGCCTGGGCGGTGGTGGCATCGGGGGGCGCTCAACTCCTGACCGCCCGCTGGATGAGCGGCGTGCCGATGTTTGGCAGTGAGCGCGCAGCATTTTCCGAACTATGGAAAGAATCCCGGCTCATCGGCGCGGCGCAGGTGGCGCTGAGGATTTGCCAGACGATGGACCTGCCTGCCGTGAAATACTTCCTCGGCTTGCCGGCCGCCGCCGGCCTCTATGCGGGGGCACAGAACATCGGCTTCGCGGGGTTGATGCTGTTCCTGCCGGTGAACCCGATCGTCCAGCAGTCGCTGGGCAAGTCGCGCCTCAGGGAAAACCACGCCGAAGCCGAACTCGTTGCCCGCACCTTCCTGCGCGTGGCGCTCATTTACGGCGGCGTGCTGGCGGCCCTGTCCGTTTTTTCCGATGGGATCGCGGCGTTCCTGCTTGGGGCAAAATTCCAGGAATCGGGTCCAGTGCTGGCCATTTTGCTCCTCGCGGTGGCCCTCCGCATTCAGGCCCTAGCCGGCCGCACGCTCCTCGCCGCTGCGGGGGAAAAAGCTTCGATCCTCTGGCCCCTTCTTGGCCTCATTGTTGCAGGCCTCGCCGCCTACGCGTTGGTTATTCCCAAAGCGGGTATCATCGGTGCCGCTGCCGTTACTTTGCTTCTTTCGCTCGCAACAGCCCTCCTCTCCGTGCGCGACGGTCTGCGGTTGCTCGAGGTCCGCTACCCTTGGCCAACATTTTGCCGCGTCCTGCTCGCAATGGCCATCACTGCCGGCGCAGCCCTTTGGATTCGCACCCTTGGCTTCCATGTGTTGATCGAGTTGAGCCTCGCCACCGCCCTTTACGGAATCCTTCTCATCCTCCTCCGAGAAATCCGCCCGGCCCAGCGCCACCTTGGGCTTGTGTTGGAAAGGTTGAGCTTCAAAGCCAAGTCCAAGCCATGATTTTCCTCTACCGCCAAAGCATCCGCTGATTTGACGGAAATCACAGAGTAGCTACATTTGTGTCATGACAAAAACTGCAATTCTAAGAGCCCGCGTGGAAACCAAAAAAATCGAAGCTGCGGAAAAAATCTTCTCCAAACTGGGAATTTCCGTGGGGGATGCGATCAACCTTTTCTTGAGTCAGGTGACCATCCAAAAGGGAATCCCCTTCACGCCGACAACCCGCCCCCATCTCGACTTTAGCAATGCATCGCTCGAAGAAATTGGCCGCCGCTACATTGACCGGATTCCGAATTCTGAAACTTCTGCGGCGTTGAGGGAAAAGCCGGGGAACCAATTCAAAACCGCCAGCCAAGTTCTCAAGTCGCTCAAGAGTTGATGCGCTTGATCAGCCACACCGGCCAATTTAAGCGCGATTACAAAAAGCGGTCCCGTGATCCGGGCTTGGATGACCTGCTCACCCTAACGATCGAAAATCTCGCAGCAGGAATTCCGCTTGATGCGAAATTTCGCGATCATCCACTCAAAGGCGGATACCAAGGCTGCCGTGAATGCCACCTTCGACCAGACTTGCTGCTGATTTACATCCAAACCGACATGGAATTGAAATTGGCGCGCTTGGGCAGCCACAGCGAATTGTTCGCATGAATGCGTTTTGCCATGTTTGAGCCGAGGTCGATTTTTTTGCTCTTTATGGCAATCATACTGGGACTGGGCGGCTGTGCATACCTCGCCAAAGGCTTCACGGTTGCCTGGAAAGGTGGCGACTCGGACCTTCGCATCCGCGAGCGGGAATGGGGGGATTTTGAGAAAGGCATTTATCCCAACAAGAGGCTGGAGCAGCCCGTGAAAGCCACAGCCCATTCGGTTTATCCACCATGGGCGCTTCCCAAGTATGCGGTTTTCTTTGGTGCGGGGGACTTTGTATGGGCCCGGGTGGCGCTCCAAACCCTGAGCATGCTTGGTTTGGGCGTGATGGTTTGGCTGGGTTGGCGGGAGCTCGCCCCTTACGGATGGCAAGCCGGCTTGCTCGGCGCCGCCATGGCGCCAGCCATTTCCGGAAACTGCAGCGCCATCGCGCTGGGGCAGTTTTCGATCCTCTGCGCCGGCCTGCTGGCTGCGCAGGTGGTGGCAATGAAAGCCAACCGCCAGTTTTTCGCCGGGATTTGCTGGGCGCTCGCAATGATCAAGCCGCAGATCGCATTGCCCTTTGCACTTTTGTTTCTGCTCGAGCGGCAATGGCGCGGATTGATCGCAGGCTCAGCATTCTTGGCTATTCTCTCGGTGGGCGCGTTTTGGTGGACGGGCGTTTCTCCGCTGGACTTTCTTGCCGCCGGCCCGGCACAGGAAAAATTGAAATTTGTCCGCGAGTCGGGGTTCTTCGGAACGACCTGGATCGAATGGCTCAATCTCCCTCCGCGGGTGGCCACCGGAATGGCACTCGGCATTCTGGGTGTTTGCGGGATCGTTTTGCTCCCCCGCGACTGGCGCGGCCGAATCAGCCTCCTCAACGCCGCCGGAATCTGCGCGGCCCTCGGATTCGTTTTGTTTTACCACCGCCAATACGACAACCAGATGCTCTTTCCCCTGATGCTGGCCATCACAGCGCTCGCGCTCCTCAAAAAAACTTTCTTGGGTGTTTCCTTATCCGCCCTCCTCGCACTGTCATTGTATCTGCCTGCAGGCTGGGTGGCGCGCAGTGAAGCCCTGTCATTACTGGCTTTTCTGGCTCCCGTGGCGGCGGCAGTTTTTTTATTGGGTCCCCAGGATTCGCTGAAAAAGAAAAATGGCATGACCTGAAACCCATCCAATCATTGCTGCGAAGTAGTAGAAAAGGTGCAGCGGGATTGCCCGGATGGCGAATGGCCAACCCCCGTGATTGGCGAGGAAGCGGTAGAACCGGCGGTTCAAGAAAATCGCGGCGGCAAGAAACGCAGCCGGTGCCGCCAGCAGCCAGGGCTGAAGTATGGAAAGGGTCAGAAAAGCCAGCGCCGCGGCGACGAGCAGTGCACTCCAGCGGGAGCGGGTGTCGATGTTGAGGTCGTTGTCGAGGCGGCCTTCGCGGAGGAGCAGGAGTGTCCACGGGATGGCGCGGCGGGCGATGTCGGTGACGACGAGGTCGCGCCAGATCCATTGCTTCAGGTGCTTCACCTGCCAAGAGGGGTCGAGCGCAATACGATGGCCGGCGCGGCGGAGTTTGTAGCCGAGGGCGATGTCCTCGATGCTGGGGACGCGGTAGGTTTCATCGAACCCGCCGACCTGCCGAAAAACCTCCGCATCGCAAATCCCGCAAGCGGCCCAGAAGGATTGGGCGTCGCGGTTGGCGTGGAAGTGGGTGAAGTGGTGGAGCAGGTTGCGGTAGCGCGAAACCACACCCGGGGCGGCGGGGGAATCGTCGTAGCATCCAAATGCGGCCACGGCGCCGGGGATGGTTCCGAGGGCGGAGACCGCTTTCGCCACATGGTCCCTCCGCGGCACGACATCGGAGTCCAGGAAGAGGAGGAAAATTCCCTTCGCGCGGGCTGCACCGGCGTTTCGGGCGGCGGAGACACCCGGGGCGTTTGGGAGGACGATGGTTTCGAATCCACGGCGCTGTGCCGACTTTGCGACGGCTTGGTCGTTGCCATCGACCACCACGATGGTTTCGCCCGGGGCGGGGTCGAGGGCGGCAACGGCGTCCAGGCATTTCTCGAGCATTGGACCGTGCCGGTGGGCGGTGATGATGAGGCTGGTTTCCGGGAGGGGTCCCATCGTTTCGGCGGCGGGTGGCCGGTCAGTCCCAGAGGATATGCTTGGAGAGCATGCTGTCGCCGTCGAAGTGGAACCACGCGCGGAAGCTGCGGCCTTCCATGACCCCTGGGAGCCAATGGGCGTCGTCCGCCCACATTTCGCCGTAGGGGATGGAATCGACGGGGGTCCAGAGCGGGAGCGCTTCGTCGGTTTCGGCCAACTCGCCGCTGAAGGCATGGGCGACGAAGACTGTGCAGTGAAGGCTGTAGCCGTCGGCAAATTGGAAATGGAGTTGCCCGCGCTCCTTGACGCCTTCGGGGACAATTCCGACCTCTTCGCTGGTTTCGCGCACGGCGCATTCGGCAGGGGTTTCGCCGGGTTCGATGCGGCCGCCGGGACCGTTGATTTTTCCCGCGCCGAGGCCGCGCTTTTTGCGGATCAGGAGGACTTCGTTTTCGCGGCGGACGAAGCAGAGGGTCGCCCGCTCGCGGGGTTCCCAGTTTTCCCAAAACGGGTCCATCCGCGGGTCAGGGGAGGATTGCGATCAGAAGTTGGGGCGCGATGCCGAGGGCGATGATCAAGGCGGCGCCGAGGAAGATCGCGAGCTTCGAGAGGGCGCCAACTTCGACGGCTGCGGCGCCATCGGCGGCGGGTTGCCAATACATCGCGCGGACGACTTTCAGGTAGTAGTAGAACCCGCTCGCCACGGTGATGACACCAATGATGACGAGGAGGTAGAGCCCCTGGTTCATGGCGGCTTCAAAGATGAAGAATTTCCCGAAGAAGCCGATGGTGAACGGCACCCCCGCGAGCGAGGAGGCGGCGATGAGCATGGCGAACGCCAAGCCGGGGGAGCGGCGGGCGAGGCCGTTGAAGTCTGAGATGTCGTCGCCGCCGGAGGCTTTCGCAACGGGCACGAGGACGAGGAAGGCGACGAAGGTCATCAGGAGGTAGCCGCAGAGGTAGAACACCACGGCGCGGCCGGCAAAGGCGTCCCCGATGGCGGCGAGGCCGACGAGGAGGTAGCCGGCGTGGGCGATGCTGGAGTAGCCGAGCAGGCGCTTGAAGTTCGATTGCGGGAGGGCGGCGAGGTTCCCGAAAATGAGCGTGAGTGCGGCGAGGACGACCAGGACGAGGAGGATTTTTTCCTGGAATGCCACGACCGTGAAGAACGGCTCCAGCACGCGGATGAGGATGAGGAACCCGGCGGCTTTCGAGGCGACGGCGAGGTAGGCGGTGATGGGGGTGGGTGCGCCCTGGTAGACATCGGGGACCCAGAATTGGAACGGGACGGCTGCGATCTTGAACCCGAGTGCGATGAGGACGAGGCCGAAGCCAAAGAGGATGGCGGGCTGGCTGGCAGCGGGGACGATGGCGAGCGCCTGCTGGATGGCGGCGAGGTTGGTCTGGCCGGTCATTCCGAAAATCCAGGTGATGCCGTAAACGAAGAATCCGGTGGAGAGGGCGCCGAGGATGAGGAATTTCGTGCCCGCCTCGAGGCTCGCGAGGCTGCGGCGCATGTAGGCGACCTGGATGTAGAGGGAGATCGTGACGAGTTCGAGCGCGCAGAAGATCACGATGAAGTCGGCGGCCGACGCCATCCACATGAGCCCTGCGCAGGTGAAGACGGGCAGGACAAAAAACTCGCCGGTCCCGGCTTCGGCGGTTTCGCCGGGCACGAGGCGGCGCACGACCGGGAGGTAGTCGAGCGCGAGGACGAGCACGAGGATTGTGGAAAGCAGGGCGAAGCGCTTGAAAAAGAGCGAGAGCGGGTCCACCACATAGAACCCGGAGGACTGCATGACTGGGTTGTTCGGGTCGATCGCGAAGGTGAGGGCGAAAATGCAGAGGAGGCCGAAGATCGCGCCCTGGCCGAGGGTCGCCTTGTTCGTCTTGAAGCTGAATGCCTCGGCCATGAGCAGGAAGATGCCCAGGCAAACGACACAGACTTCGAGGGCGACGGGCGGGATCATGGCAGGAGGAGGGCGGGCGTGACGAGGTTCACAAGGATTTGCGGGAAGAACCCGAAGACGAGCATCACGCCGAGGAGCAGGACCACCGCGGCGCGGGGCAGCCCGGAGAGATCGGCGAGGCCGGACCAGCGCTCGGGCAGCGGGCCCATGAAGATGCGGCGGTAGGCGCGCAGCATGTAAATGGCGGAAATGACGATCCCCCAAACCGCGCAAATCGTGGCGATCTGGAACGCATTGAATTTGAAAATTTCCTGCCCGCCGGCCGCGCCCATGAGCGATTGCCCGCCCACGAAGGCGCCGAAGAACACCATCAATTCGGAAGCGAAGCCGAGGAAGCCCGGCAGGCCGACCGAAGCCATGGCGGCGAAGCCGAATGCGAGCCCGAGGCGCGGGGTGGCGCGTGCGATGCCGCCGAGTTCGGCGAAGTCCAGCGTGCCTGTGCGTTCGCGGATTTCCCCGGCGAGGGCGAAGAGGGCGGCGACCGTGAGCCCGTGGCTGAGGAGCATGAGCGAGGAGCCGGTGAGGCTGATTTCATTCAACGCGGCGAAGCCGAGGAAAATGTAGCCCATGTGCATGACGCTCGAGTAGCCGAGCATGAGGTCGAGCTTGCGCTGGGCAATCGTCACATAGCCGACATAGAGGATGTTGCCGACGAGGAGGGCGAGCAGCAGCGGCATGAATTGCTGGATGGATTCCGGCAGCACCGGCGCCGCGATGCGGATGAGCCCGTAGAGGCCGAATTTTTTCAACACGCCCGCGTGGAGCATCGAGGCCGGGGCGGGGGCGCAGGCGTAGGCTTGGGGCGCCCAGGTGTGGAACGGGAAGAGCGAGACGAGGATCCCGAATCCCACGAGCAGGAGCAGGTAAACCACGGGCGAGTCCGGAATCGTGCCGGTATCCGCCATTTCGATGATCTTCCGCAGGTCGAAGGTGCGGAGTTCCACAGGCTGGATGAGGTAGAGGCCGATGATGCCGAGGAGGAGGATGAAGCTGCCGGTGGCGAGGTAAACGGTCGCTTTCCACGCGGCGGCCTGGCGGTCACCCGAACCCCAGATGCCGATGAGCAGGAAGGTCGGGATGAGCGCGAGTTCGTGGAACATGTAGAAGAACATGAGGTCCACGGAGGCGAATGCGCCGATCACGCCGGCGGAAATGAACATGAGGCTCGCGTAGAACCAGCTGGCATTCTCGGCCGGCTCGCGGGCGACCCAGACGGCGGCGAGCGTCACGGCGGTCGAAAGGAAAAGCATCACCATGCTGAGCCCGTCGGCGCCGAGCGTGAAGGAGATGCCCAGTTGCGGGACGACCGGGGCGGTGGAGAAAAATTGGAAACCGAGTTCGGCGGGTTTGAAAAACGCCATGAGCGCACCGAAAAAGGCGAGGTTCAGGCCGGCGGCGAAGACCGCGGTGCGGCGGGCGTTTGCCCCGAGGATGATGAGCCCGGCCGCAAGGACCGGAACGAGGATGAGGAAGAGGAGCGGGCTCGGGAGCGTCATTTCGCGAGGAGGAGGTAGAGGAGGCCGACGACGCCCGCGCCGAAGAGGAACGCGTAGGCTTGGATGTTCCCGAGTTGCAGGAAGCGGAGGACAAAGCCGGTCGCCCAGGCGAGTTTGCTCGGGAGTTGCACCACCACGAGGTCAACGACCCAGCGGTCCGCCCACGAGAGCACCGCGGAGCCGCCGCCCTGGATTTTGTTCACGAACCAGTAGTAGATGTCGTCGATATAAAGGCGGTTGGCGAAAAGCGGGATCGAAATGGGGTCCTTCTCCGCCTTGAAGTAGAGCAGGGCGGCGAGGCCGGCGCCGCCGAAGAACATCGCGTAGAGGAACGGGTGGAGGAGGTGCGGCACGGCGGATTCCTCGGGGTGTTGGAGGGTGAAGAAGTGTTCCTGGACGAACGGGAACCCGGCGAGCAGCGCGGGGATGGTGAGCAGGAGCATCGGGATGAGCATCGAGGCGGGCTGCTCCTTGGCGTGTTCGGCGTGTTCGCTGCGGGCCTTCCCGAAGAAGACGCCGAAGAACTCGCGGAAAATGTAGAACGCGGTGAGCCCGGCGGCGGCGGCGGCGAGCCAGCCGAGGACCGGGATTTTCACGACCGCCCATTCGATGATGAGGTCCTTGCTGAAATACCCGCTCGTGTAGGGGCAGCCGGCCAGCGCGAGCATGCCGGCGAAGAAGCAGAACATCGTCACCGGCGTTTTTTTGCGGAGCCCGCCCATGTGCCACATGTCGGTCTCGTGGTGCATGGCGATCATCACGGAACCGGCGGCGAGGAAGAGGAGGCACTTGAAGCAGGCGTGCGTGAA
>JAGWWS010000040.1 GCA_018970255.1 Verrucomicrobiota bacterium
GCTTCGTGGCGCTCTTTATCTGTTTCTGGTGTGTCTGTGTTCATCTATTTATTTTTTCTTTTTGTCTTGTTTTTCTCCTTCTTCAAACCGCGAGATGTCGCCGCGCATGACAACTAGGAATGAAATCCCGCGTTGCCCTTGCCTCGTCGCGTTCGCGCTCAAGTTTTCTGGAAAATTGTATTGGAACCAATCGGTCGTTCAAATCTGTCGAAAGCGCCTTTCCCAAATAAAAGTCTGCGACTGCATCTGTCTCCGGAGTATCCCGCTCCGTGTCCTCCGTGTCCTCTGTGGTCATGCCGCCTTCCTCGCTTTCTTCGGCTTGTCGGCCACGAGCCGGGTGGTCCCCATGTCGCGCTTGGCATCGTTTTCGTTGACCGGAACGCCCAGCTTCGCGCACCAGGCGCGATACGCCTCGCCCTTCATGTCGCCGCCCATGGCCGCCACAAGGTCGTCCAGGCCGCTTTTGCCGCGCACCGCGGCGCTGACCACCGCGATGCGGTCGAAATGCTCGGCGCCCTTGCTCACTTGCAGCTTCCAGCCCGGCACCTCGGTGTCCGCGGCCAGCAGCTCCTTGGTGGCGTCCTTGAGCGGCTTCACCAGCTCCTTCTCGAAAATCGCCGCCTTTTGCAGGAACAGCCCCAGCTTCGCCGGATCCGCCAGCAACCCCGCCCGGATCGCCTCCAGCGAGGTTTCGGCCTGCACGAGCGCCGCCGTTTCCACCACCGGCCCCGTGCGGGCGACACAAGTGTCCGCCTTGCGGCACCACGAGCAGTATTCGCACGCGGTCGGCTGCGCGTTCGGGTCGTTCACCGCCTCCAGCACGCCGTCCACCACGGCCTTGGCGGTCGCGTAGGTAAACTCGATGCGCGTGAACTCCCGCTGGTCGCAGAAAAGCAGCACACAAGTCCAAGTCGATTCGTTCAGCCTCTGCTGGTCGAAATGCTCGGTGAACTGCCGCTCCAAGTTTCCCAACGCATACGCCGCCATCTGCTCGTAGTAGGAGCGCATTTGCCCGGTCTTGAGGTCGAAACTCATGTTCTCGTCCTCGCAGCGGCTGTCCTCGGTGCCGGTGTGGTCGAGGCCGGGCGTAGTCACCTTGAGCTTCGCCTCGTCGGCCTCGATGTAGGCGCCGTCCGCCAAATCGCGGGCCGTGTCCACCGCCCACATCACCGCCTCCAGCTCCTCGGTTTCGAGGTTCACCGGCACAGGCTGGCCCATGAGGAGCGCCCGGTAGGCCGCGTCCATCTTGGTCCCCCGCTCCGCGGCCGGACCCGCCACCGGGTCCGACTCGTATTTCGCGCATTGCGCCAGCTTCGGAAGGGTCGAGTGCCGGATCATACGGGTTCCTCCTCGCGCCGCGCAGTCGCGATCCCCTCGTATTTCGCCCACTCGTCCGGCCAAGTCTGGCGGATCAACAAGCGGTTCTCGTGATCGGCCACGCAGTAAAGCGAGGCCAGCCCACGGTCGAAATGCCCTCCCAGCTCGGACATCGTGTCAACAATGGTAAGTTCCCACCGGCTCATGCGGCCTCCTTCTGTTCAGCGGCCTCCTCGGCGGGTTTGGTTTCGGCTTTCACCGCCAGCAGGAACTTCTCGGTGTTCAACAACACCCGGTCGAGGTATGCCTCGTCCGAAATGTCGCGGAAGGTTTGCCCCGCCGCGATCATGCCCCGGCTCGTGAGGAATGCATTCACACGCGGCTCGTATTCAAACACGCGGCGCTCCAACTCCTTGATCTTGTCGCTCGGCTCCGGCTTGGCCTCCACCACCGCCGCCTCCTGCGGCACCTTGATGTGGTGGTAGCGCACCCGCTTCTTCGGCGGCTCGGCCACCACCTCGGGCTGGTCGCAATTTGCGGCCTTGGTTTCCTCCGGCGCCTGGTTCGCCGCCGGCAGCAGCTCCACCGCCACCGCGGGCTTCGCCGCTTCTTCGACTCGGGCTTTTTCAAAAACCGCCACATTCCTTGCAATGTCACGGGCCTCGTCCTCGTCGGTGATGCCGCTGATGCCAAACGCCACGCGCACCGCTTCCTTCACGGCCTTGTGCCGAAGCATCCGGCGGGGGAACTGCCGCCAAGGTTCCGTTGGGCGGAAACATTCCGCAAAATACTCGGTCACCTTGGTCGCATGGGTGCGATCCTTGCGGTAGACCACCGCCGTGACCGAGGCAGGCTTGCCGTCCGGACCGTCCTCGAAATGAAACTCGATGCCGTCAAATTGCGGCTGCGAGTTCAAAATGTGCAGCCACCCGTCCACCGAAACGACCGGCGTGATGCCGCCCTTGGAAGGGAATGCGTAGATTTGCTTGGTCAGCGGGTCGAGGCCATAGCGGTTGCTCACCGCGACCAACGCCAGCATTTCCTCGTTGCTTGCCCCTTTGAAACAAGTCGCCTTGAGGGTATCAAGGAGCTTGCCGGGATCGACACTCAAGCGCCCAGCCATAATGGCCAGCGCCGATGCTTTGGGTTCTGGATTGACTTGTGTCAGTTGTGTGCTACTCATTTGTTTGTTCTATGCATTGTTGCCCTCGGGGGTTGCCGCCCCCGGGGGCGTTTTGTTGTGAGGGTTACCCCTCGAAATCCTCGTAAAATTCCGCCCAGCGGTTTTGCTTTTCCTTCTCCCGGCGGACAAAATCCGCGAAACGGTTAAGGACGACATTTTGCCCCGACAGGTAGCAGGCGTAGCAGCTACCCATCGTGATCACGAAAAGCGCGATGGCGAATTCCACACTCATCGCGCTGCCCCCCATGTGGCCAGGGCCAGCAGGAACGCCGGTCCCAGCGCCCATGCCGCGTCCCAGCAGCTTTGCAGCAAAACGATTGCCGTCTCGTGGTCCATCACGCGGCCCTCCTGTTTGTGGTCGCCCGGCGGCGATCCGACCACCATCTCTCCAGCGAGGGCCGCAGTATCCACCAGCCGCCCTTGTTGCCCCGCGGCTTTTCAGCCGTAAACGCACCCATGCGGCAAAGCTGGCGGATGGTGAACGGCGCGTAGCCGGTGCGTTGTGCCGCCTCCTCCACGCTCATCATTAGCTCGCTCACGCCGCCTTCCTCACTTTCCTGCTGGAGGTTTTGTGCGCCTTATTGGCGGGGGTGTCTGACACCCTGTCCAAAAAAAAGGTCGCCGCCTCCCTCATTATGAATGCAAGGCTGCGGCGTTCGTTTTTGGCGATTTCCGCCAATTGGTCGCGCATATCCCGGTCGATGGGAAAGGTGATTTTCGTCATGGTTGTCGTTTCGATTTTTTCTTTTTGGTTTCGTTAAGGTAGGTCGCGCACATGAGCTTCATGGCGGCAACCCGGTCGATCCCTTGCTCCCTTGCAAAGTTCTCGATGCGCTCCAATAAAATGTTCTCCATCGGAACTGTCACCCGAACTTTGTTCGCGGCTCTTTTGTCTGGCATGGAGGAACTATGAAGCAGGTGTCAGACACCCGTCAACAGCAAAAATCAAAAATCTTTCAATGGGGTGTTTCCCTACCCAAGAAAAAACCATTGACACCCGCATCAACACAAGCTCCGCAGGCGAAAAAATAATTTCAGCCGCACCAGCAAACGATCCGCTCTTGTAGCACAGGCTACACTTTCAAAATCACAATTTGTGATACCACCCGCCAACCCGCATGGATGCTGGCTTTATCGTTCCTGCATTGCAAATAAGATGAGGAAAAACAAAATAGGGGACGCGACAACCACCCAAACAATTTTCCAACCCAGCGCCTTCCATTTCTCCTCATTGCGTGAAGCGTTTTTTGACTTTGCCTCGTAATCGGCAAGCAGGTCGGTGAATCTATCCAAAATCGACTTTTGAGATTTCATTTCTTGAAGGGGGTCTTGGCCTTCTTTGCCTTGTTCGCCACCACCCGGGCAATCACTTTTTCGCGGTTGCGCTGATACCAATCCGCCTTCCGCTCCTTCTCCGCGTCCTTGAATTTCTCGTCGGCGTTGTAGCGTGTCCGGTATTGGCGGGCCATGAACTTCCTCTGCTTTTTTTTGTTTGCGTAGGGCATGGCTAAATCCTCCACCAGGCTTTCCAATCCGCCCGCACGGCGGGAACCGCATAGACCCTCTGCACAAGGGTGGGGGAAGTGTGGCCCATCTGAAAAGCCGTCAGCCCTGCATTCCCGCACCGACCGAGATGGTAGGTCGCGAACGAATGCCGCAGCGCATTGTCCGGCCAGCCGCCCCAGCCCAGCGCCAGCGCCACCTTCCGGCGCTTCTCGTGCAGCGCCTCGGTCGATCCCGCCACGATCCGACCCGTCTTCTTCTCAAAAAACTTCCGGCGCTTGGCGAGCGGCTCGGTCATGTCCACCACCCGCTCCAGCATCCCCTCGTGCTGTTTGCTCACCTCTGGCCGCACATGGATTTGCCCGGTCTTCGTGTCGATGTCCTCCCAGTTCATCCGCGCCACCTCGATAGTCCGCAACCCCGCAAACCCGCCCAGCAGCACCAGCGCCATCACCTCGTCGCTCATCGGCGCCTGGAGCAGCGCCTTCATTTGTGCCGGCGAAAGAATGTTCCTCCCCGGAGTGGACCGCGGCGCCCTCAACCCCTCCAGCGGCGAGCGGTCGATAAAACGCATCCGGCAACACCACCGGAAAAACATCCTCGCGTAGCGAAACCACATCGCCCGGCTCGTCTCGGTCCGGCCCAATTCGCGAAGCCAGCGGTCCACATCCATCGGCAGCACCTCGTCCAACCGCCCTCGGAACTGCCGCACCAGCGCCGCCTCCATTGCCGCCACCTTGTCCCGGTGGCTCTTGCTGTTCGCGCCCACGCTCCGCGACCACAGGGATGCCGCCTGTGCCACCGTCAGCCCAGCCTCCTCCTGCAATCCCCTCGTCCCATTTTCGCGGATCAGCGAAACCATCCGCGCCCCTTCTTCAAACGCCTGCGATTCGGCTTGGAAAAACCGCCGGATTTTTTTTCCTGCAAAAGACGCCTTGATCTCCAATTTCCAAGGCGCCGATGGCCGCGCCGGGTAAGGCGACACAATAAAGGGAGATTGGTTCATGTTGCTTGGTGTTGTCCGGTGTTGTCCAAAACCACAGGTTCAAAAGCAACATGACGCAACAAAACAAAACAGCAAGCAACAAAAGGAAACGCCCGCGCAGCCTCACCAGCAAAGGCTCCGCGCCTTGTAAAAATGGCGGAAGGGGCGGGATTCGAACCCGCGGACCCTTTTGGGGTCGCTCGATTTCGAGTCGGTTTTGTTGCGCTTTATTTCAACGACTTATGTCGTTGTTGTCCGTTGTTGTCCGGATTAGGGGCTGGTTCGGCGGTAGCCATCCGCCCACAAGATGCGGGCGAGGTTGAGCGCATCCCTTTCCACGACAGCTTCATCGTGGTGCGGTTGGATGGCGTGGAGCGCCTCGTGGAGCAGGACTTCCAGATGTTCTTCCCCGGCGAGCCGCTCGTCGAGTTCGATGACGCCGGTGGCTTCGCAATATTGCCCCCGCGCCTTTTCGCGGCCGAGTTTGCGGTAAACAATTTGAACCTGCTGCCGCTGCCGCTTGCGTGGCATTTTAGTAGAATGGGAAAAATTCCGCTTTCTGGCGGGAGCAGCCGGTGCCGATGCCAAACTCCACGATCCACCCGCCGACCATGGCCGACAGGCTTTTTGTGACCATGAACGGGGTCTGGCGCTGGAAGCAGCCGACTTGCAAAACCGAAACATTCCGGTAGCTGGGAATCCAATCGGCTTTGTGGTAGTTGCCAATGGCCAGGATGTCCGGCTTGGTGCCGCCTTCCAACTGCTCGACGATTTTTTGTGGTCTGTAACTAATCGCGTAGCTGGACCCGCCCCCGGGGTGCAGGACGCCGACCTTGATTTTTTTCCCGCCAGCTTCCAACACGACCTCGCCGACATCTTCGCCGATGAAAATCCAATCCGGCCGGAGCTGCTGGAGTTCGGGACCGACGGCGATGCCCGCAGCCCGCTTGAGGGAGATGTCGTGGTTGCCGGTGATGAAGTAGACCGGGCATCCGAAATCCGGCGCGACTTTTGCGAAGTGCTTGCTTTGCGCCTCCCAGCCGAGCGAGTGGACTTCAAATTCCTGCCCCCGGTAAAGCCGGTGGCCTTCAAGGATGTCGCCGGCGTGGATCATGCATTGCACCTTCGCCTCGCGGCAGGCTTGTGCGTAGGTGTTCAGCGCGGCGAGGTCTTCGTAGCGGCTCCCGAAATGGGTGTCGCCGAAGATGCCGATGCGGACCATGCCGCTCGGAAGCTGGATTCTGTTTTTGCGGCTGATGGTGTCGAGGTGCTGTTGCACCCGCGCCATGCCGGAGATTTTTTCCTGCCCCGCGGGGCTGGCGTAGAATTCGTCTGCGAATTGGGAAACCTTTTTGGGTTTGGTTTTGGTTTTCATGTCGCGAGGCCGACTGCGCGTTTCATCGCTTTGATGTTGGCTGCGGTGGACCACAGCACTTTGCCCTCGTGGCGAAACCTGTTCGCATCGAACTCATCGCTATCCGCGGTTTCCCGCCAAAAACGGGTCGGGATTTGCTCGGCCATGATGTTCCGGAGTTCGGAATCGGTGATGTAGCCCTCGGCAAGGTGCGTGCAGATGCCCGCCCGGAGAATCGCGGTGTAGTCGTGGCTGGCGGCGAACTCTGCGAGGCTGCGGATTTTCACCTTGGGTTTGCGGGGCTTTGAACTATCCGGCCGCGCCGGAAGGTCGGGTTCGACTCCCAGCACCCTGCGAATGACATGGCGCTGGATGCCGAGGTTGTGGGCGATGCGGGCGACATCGTTGCCGAGTCGCTTGGCGGCTTCCTTGATTCGTTTTTCTTCGGTTTTCATGCGGGCTATTGGGTTGCTTGGAAATGCATCGCGTCGCGCCAGACCAGCCACCCGAGGCCGACCCACCCGCGGCGGGCGAAGACTTCAAAAACTTCCAACGGCATGGCGCTTTTGGTGGGCCATGGGGTGTGGAGTCCGTTGCGCGTGGCATCGAGGTCGATGGCTGCGCCAAAAGCGTGCTTGCTGGGCCGCGTGCCGCCGCGCTGGGGACGGTTCACAAACGAGCCGAAAAACCTTGTGACCCCCGCCCGGTCGCGGTCCTGCGGGGTCGGGAAGACTGCGATGATGTCGGAAAAAATTCCGGCAAGGGACGGGGCGAGCCGCTCGTGGATGGTGACGGCCTTCACGAGCTTGTCCTCGTCGTAGAGCTTCATGCGGTAGGGGACCGGAACCTGCACGAGCGGCACTTCGCCGGCGGGGCCGTAATACTCGGCCATTTTTTCGGTGGCGGGGGAAGGGAATGGCGAGGGGTGCGGAAGCAGGGAGCGGAGGTGGCGCTGGCACGACTCCATGCTGTTTGGCCCCCACCAGCCGTCCGGCTCGGCGCCGATGCGTCTTTGGATGCTCTGGATTTCCTCGCGGGTCATTTGTCCTTCAGCACCTTCGCCTCGCCGAATTTCGCCCAGGCATACTTGAGGCTGTCATCGCCCGGGAGGTCCGGGTTGGTGAGCGGGATGTAGCGGACGCTGACCGCCACATGGATTTTGCCGAGGCTGCCGCGCTGTTCCGCGCTTCCAAACGGCGGAACCGGGATGGTCACGCAGCCGGTGAGGAGGAACAGCGCCGCGGCGAAAAGCAGCGCGACGATGGCGAGGGAAACAAACTTGGGTTTCATCGTTCCCAAGGAAAGCGCCGATAGGTCATTTTTTTTCCTTCCGCAGGAAGTTGATTGCGCCCACCAGGCCGAGGCCGGTGGCGACAATGTGGTTTTGGAGTTGGGGTTCCAGTTGAACGCCAAGCGCAGTCGCGACCAAAATGATGCCGCGCCAGGTGCTGTTTTCCGACAAGCGGTCGAGCAAGTAATTGAGTGCTTTCATGGCGGGTCAAGGGTATCAGTCAAAACTGAAGTTGCAAGTTGTTTTTCATTCGTTTGTTGCCGCATCCACCGCAAAATCCGCGATGTTGAAAAGGTCGCGGGCGAGGTGGGAAATCGATGCCGCGGCTGCAATGTTCGGGTGCATGATGCCGAGAGCGGAGACGACCATGTCGATGTCGCGCACGACATCGCGCAATTCAAAATCCCCAGACAGGTATTCGGGCAGGCGTTTGATCGGACCAACGGCATTGTCCACCGAAAACAGGGAACCCGCCGGCTTGTATTCCCCGAACGATTTGTAGACCGCTTCCTGCACTACGGAACCCAGCACCGGGAACCCGTAGAAAGGTTCGGTTGCAACAGCCATGGCAATGCGTTTTGGCGACCAGTATTTGTCGTCGAAAAGTTCATCGTCCTCGTCATCCAAAATGTCGCGCCAGATCGAGCGGAGGATGGACGCGCCGATGGAGTTTATGGCGACCACATAGGCCAGCGTTCGCATTCGGGTTTTGATGTCGCGCTGGGCAAAGGAGTAGGCAACCAGCGCAAGGTTTTTGCGGGCCTCGGAAGCAAATGCCCAGCCGGCGCGTGCGAGCGGATTGGTCGATGTGTTTTCGTAAAGCGAGCGGGCGCCCGGGCGGGTCGGTTGCGCGATGCGGTCGGTGACACGCTCGGCGGTGTTCCTTGCGTAGTCCTCGGCCTCTTGCTCGGCGAGGCCGAGTTCCTTGGCTTTGGAAAAATGGTAGTCGTAGGTGATCGCGTAGGTTCCAGCGGTGAACAACCCATCCGCCCCGGAGAGCAGCATCCCAAGGCGTTTCCCGGCCTGCTGGATGGCGGCGGGCTTTGCGCCTTTGAGTCCCTGCATGGCCATCTGCACAACCGGGGGCATCTGCGCCACGCGGCGCTGTATGTAATCGCTGTTGAGGGCATCGGTCCAACCGAGCTGGCCGGTGAGCAGCTTGCCCATGCGCTTGAGGTAAGCCTTCACGGGCATCTCGGCCATCGCAGCGCCGAGCTGCGTGGATTGAATAAGGATCGTGGAAATCCTGCCGATGAGGGCGACCTGCGAAGCGCGGCCCAGCACATTGGTCAAACCTTGGTTGAGGGCGAGGTGCGCCCCGGCGTCCCGGGTGCCGCCTTGCGCGAAGTAGTCGAGCCATGCGTTGAGAACCTTGCGGGCTTCGGCGCCGCCTTTTTCCTCGACCGAGTTTTGCACATCGCGGTTCCGCAAGATGCCGTTGGCTTCGGCAACGAATGGAGCGAAGGCTTTCCAATGCTCCATCTGGAGCGTGTGGGAAATGTAGGTTTGCAGGGCATCTTGGAACCGGGGTTCGGCAATGGCGGTTCCGCGGGTGCGGAGGGCGCCCGGGCTGGTGCTGGCCCCGGACATCGCCGATCCGCTCACGGGATCGAGAACCTGCCCGGTGGGCGCGGAGAGGGGCTGGACGGTGATGGGCGAGTAAAATTGGATTTGCGGGAGGTTGACGCCGTTGAGTTCGGAGTAGACCTCGTTGATCTTGGCGTATTCGGAAGCGTAGTTCCGCAGCAGCCACGAGCGGAGCGCCAGCGCCTCGTCGGAAAGGTTGTTGAGGATTTCGTCAACAAACGCCTGGTTGTAGTGCCAAGCGCCGGCCGGCCTGCCGAGTTCATCGAGTTCACCTTCCATGTGCCTGCGGCCATCTTCCTGCGCCCACATCATCACCGCGGACAGGCCTTCCAACTGCGAGAGCTTGATGTTTTGCACCATCATGCTCGGCTGGGCGAGTTCGTAGCGGAGCTTTTCGCCATCGAGGAGGTTGCCGCCGGCGAGCTGGGTGAAGAAGTCCTCCAGCTCCTGCATCTTGGCTTGCGAGCCGTCCTCCTTGGCGTTTTCGGCTTTGCGCTGCGCGTCGATCATGGTGTTCGCGACTTCGGAGTTTTCCCCGAACAGCACGCCTGCCACTTGGTCGAAGTTGAGAAGGTTGAGGAAAAAATCCTTCCATGTTCCTTTGAGGCCGGAGTCGCGGATCGCTTTCGCTTTCCTGCCGGACATATCGCCGGCCTTGCCTGTGGCGACCACGGCGTCGAGCCGGGCGACCTCGCGCTGCTGGCGCTGGGCGATGACCTTTTGGGCGTGGGCCGCGTAGGCACCATTCCAAATCCGGCTGGCTTCCATGAACGCCGACTTGCGGCGGTCTGCGCTGGCATTTTTCCAATCGCCCACGAGGGACACGAGCGCGGCCTCGACCTGCGCCCGGGCTTCCTGCTCGGCGGTGAGTTCGCCGCTGGCGATCTTGGAATCCAGCCCGGCGATATGGGCCGCGACATCGGTGGCATTCATTTCCACAGCTTCGCGGACCACGGCGAAAAGGTCTTGGACATCTGCGCCGATGCCCTTGGGCTTTTCCCCGGGCTTGGCTTTTTTGGGCTTTGTCCGGTCGAGCAGTTTTTGGAACGCCTGGTCGTATTCGCGGCGCAGCGTTTTCTCCAGCTCGCGGTCGAGAACCTCAACGCGGTTCTTGAAAAACTCCGCAATGGCGCGGTCGGCCCGGGCGGTGGAGAGGTTTTCCTTGGCGGTGTAGCCGGGCGGGAGTTCGGTTTTCTTGTTCGCCTCGCCAATGTTCAGCCCCGCCCGCATCCAGGCGCTGATGATTGCGCCCTTCATTCCGCTTACTTCGGCAATCTTAATGTTGTCCGGGTCGAAGACATCGTGCGGGGCGATGCTGGCCAGTTTGGTGTAGCCCCCCACCCTGCCGCGGATGTCGGGCGGGAAGACCGAGAGGATGGCGTCCAGTTCGCCGAGGGCTTGCAGGAGTTGAGTCCGGCGGAACGAAAGTGTGCCGCCGCGGAGGTCGTCGAGGGCTTTTTGGTTTTCGGCAAGGACGCTGAAGAACCGGCCCTTCGCCCGCTCGAAAATGGCGATCCGCTCGTCCGGGCTGCGGGCCGCTGCGTCGAATGCACGGCTGACCCGCTGGATGTCGCGGGGGGTGGCTATTGAAAAATCGGCTTTGCCGTCGGTTTGCAATTCCTCTTCGCCAATGTCAGCCAAGTCGGCTTCCTCCTGCACTTGCGCCCCGGATCGTGCCACCATGACTGCATCGAGGTAGTCCGCGGGCTTCGCTGCGGCGTTTGCCACGCCGGTGCGGGCAAAAAGGTTTTTTTCGCGATACCAAATGATCGCCTGCATATCGGCCTCGGTAAGGTTGAATCCAAGCGCCTTGAGCTTGGCTTTTGCCTCCAAAACGATTTTGGCGAAATACTGGCGGTGCGTTTTGTTCTGCGGTGCGCCCTTCATTCCTCCGCTTGAAAAAATACGGCGGGCGGCTTTTTCAATTGCGTAGCCATCCGGGAATTTGAAGTAGCCATTGTCGGTGTATTGGTTCCCGCCACGCGCCCAGCGTTGGAACAAAGTGAGCGCGGCCTGCACCGTGGATTCGTCGTCTTTGAGCGCCTCGGCGATGTCCAGCCCGTAGGTTCGCACGCCTTCCTTTTGCAATTCCGCCCGGAACTTGGTGATGGCGTTCTGCATTTTGTCCGAGTTCAACGGCACCACCGTCTCGCCGAGATAGCGGTGCATCGTGCGGGTATACCACAGGTCCATCGTGATCGTGTCGAACCGCCCGCGGAGGTTGTTGAAGAAGCTGCCGATTTTTGGTCCGAGAACCCGGTTGCCGCGCACCGTGTCTTGTAGAGTTACGCCCGTGGGCTGCCTGCCAAATTGGTCGCGGAGCGCCTGCCCGGTCACCTCTTCGTCCATGAAGGCGGCAAAGCCATTGAGGCCGAACTGGTCGATCAGTCCTTGGATTTGCGCCAGGTTGCTGTTGATGGGGTCCGAGGATTTTGCAAACTTGAGGTCGTTTGGAATCCTGCCGGTGCGCTTGTATTCTTTGTAGACGCGGTTCGCCTGCTTAAAGTTTTCGACGACCGTGTAGCCTTGCGATGTGGTGGCGAGGATTGCCGTGTAGACGGCGAGCGCCAGCGGGTCGGTCGCGAATTCCGGATGGAGCTTGGACAGCTCGCGGATCGTTTCCTGCACCCGCTCGTCATACCAACCCATGCCGGAGCCGTCTTTGGACAAGCCGTCCAGCAAATCATAGACCAGCGCATCGCTGGCGGAATCCACTCCCTCCTGCCCGCCGATCTCAAAGGTCGGCTTGCCGTGGAGCCGGACGAACCGGGAGTCGAGGAAAAGCCCAAGCTGGCGGATGTTGTCAAATTGTCGGCCCTTGAGTTCCGTCTCGATGGCGGACGCCGAGGTGTTCGGCGGCTGGAGTTTTTTTAAGGCCCGCTGGGCCTTTGCGGAAATCTTCTTGCCCTTCTCGTAACGGTCTAAACGCCGTTCCGCCCGATCAACAACATCGAGGAGGGCTTCGGAGCGTCCGGCTTCAAATCCGACCGCTCGATCCCGAGCGCGTTGCAAATATCCTCGATAGTCGCCTTCGGACGGGAATTTCGCGGATCCCGCCCGCGCTTCAACGCCTCTGCCAGAGCTAATGTTGCCGGCCTTGCTTTGATCGTCGAGGTATTCATAAACCTTGTCCACAGCATCGCGCTCAAGGCCGACCAAGACAAGTGAAAACTCCCGGGTCTTTGTGTCATACGAAAAGCCGTTGAGTCCTGCGGCATTCAAATCCTGCGCCACGGCCATCGCGGCAGAGGTTCCTTTGGCTTTGAATTTGAGGATCGTGTCCTTGCCATTAATGTCGTCTCGCCACAGGAGGACTGCGTTTTGCAGTTCCGGGGCGGATGCGCCAATGATGGAACCCATTTCTTCGGCAACCTCGATGTCGTCGGTGTCGGCGATCATTGCCTCCGGCACCTCCAGGCTCATGTAGCCGCCCTCGACCCACCCGCCAATCACCGGCTGGCGGGAAAGGATTTTGACCCCGTAGGCCGTGGCGACATCGGTGGCGATTTGCTGGAGGTGGATGTATTTTGCGGACGCCGCCCGCTTTTGCATTTCCTTCGCGGACAGTTCAGACAACGAGTCCTTGCGAAGCGGTGCCACGGTGATGCCGATGCTGTAGTTGGCTGCGGAATCTAAAATAGTAGCCACTCGACCAACCGGAACATTGACCGGCGTTGGTTCGACCGACTCAATATTTGTCAAAGGGTAGCCATACTTGATGCCGGGTGATTTGATGTCAAAAGTCGAATTTGGCTCCACACGATGCTGGTCGTAATCGGCGCGGAATTCTTCGACGCTGTTGTAAATTCGTGGCTCACCTACGACGGCATAGCCAACAATGGACGGTTTGCCTCCTTTGCCGGTGCTGACCAAAGCAACCCGCCTGCCGATGTATGGAGACAAGGTCGGGGCGTCTCGGGTTTCGATGGTTTTTTCTCCGAGGAGAATTTGCCCTGTAAAATCCTGTTCACTATCGTTGATGTTTATGCCGCGCAACCGGGTGTCGCTTGCAGCAATGCTGAAATTGGTATCAGCCAAAACCTCGTTGCCAATCCGGTCGCGGGTGGTGTCCACGATGGCTTGCTGGTCGAGGCCGACGCTTTCGGCGAGGAGGGATTCAAAGCTGGCGTCCACCTTGCCTTCGGCGATGGCGCGGTTGAGGCGGTAGGCGCGGCGGAAGATGTCGCGGACGACGATGGCGATCCGGCGCAGGAACCCGCGGAGGCCGCCGGGGATTTGCTCATCCTTGATGCGCCCGGTCATGTAGGCCACGGCGACATCCGAAAACGATTCGATCACATCGGTGTCTGTCTCGGTGCGGAGGCGGCGGCCTTCCAAGCGGTCGGACTCGATGAGGGGGATGACCTGGTTGAGCTGCCCGCGGACCCAATCCAGCGTGATGCGGTTCTCGGCAAGGGCGCGTTTGAGGTTGTCCTGCGAGAAGTCGCGCATGACCTCGACGCCGGTGGCGCCGTCTTGGATGCGGATCACGCTCCTGTAGATGCCCTCGGCGAGGGCGCCGCGGTTGCTGGCGAGGACCGGGTATTGGGCCAGCTCGGCGGGTTCGTTGATTTCCTGCCCGAACGCCCGGACGGTGGCGAAGAGGTTGTCGAGGTTTTGCTGGGTGGGGTTGGCCTCGTATTCGTCGAGGAGGGTGCGGGGGGCGCCCTCGATGAGGAGCTGCTGGACATCCTCGCCGCGGGCGAGGGATTGGTTGACTTGGTCGATGAATTGCAGGGATTCGACGATGCCGGTGGTGGTGTCGGTGATGCGGCCCCGCTGCATCATGCGGGTGATGTTCACGAGCGCCATGTCGGCGGCGACCGGGTCGTTCGTGCGGTAGATGGGAGTGCCGTCGGCTTTTTCGATGATGTGGGTGAAGGTGCCGTCCGGGTTTTCGACAACCCGGCGGGCGGGGAGTTCCTGGTCGGGCTGCTGCTGCTGGGCGGCTTCCAGTTGGGCGGCGCGTTTGCGGATGCCGGCTTGGATGTCCCCGGGCTTGCGGTTGTTCCATGCCTCGCGGAATTTTGCGGTGGCGGCATCCGGGTCTTGCTCGGCGGCGATGTCCTGCGCGGCCTCGCCGGTGATGCCGACCATTTCAAGTTCCTCCAGGCTGCGCTCAAACTGGCCGTTGCGTTTCAGTTCGCGGAATGTGGATGCCCCGGTGCCGATCAAGCCCGCCCAGAGCATGGAGTAAAAAATTTCCGGACCTTGGTCGAGGTAGCTTCCCCATGCTTTTTTGGCATCGAACTGCGGCATATCCTCGCGGATGGCTGCGGCGATCTGGTCGGCGATGACCGGCATGGCCTCCTGCACGAATTCCTGCCCGGTCTGGAAAGCCACATTCGCGCCATAGCCGATGCCGAGGCGCACCGGGATCGGGAGCCGGACATCGGTCATCCGGCGCATGAGGGCGTTAAGCATCGGCGAGCGGCCGATGAGGGCGTTGGCTTGGAACCGCTCGACGACAGCCTGCGGCCCTGCGATGGCGAGCGACATGGTCCAGGCGGCATCGGCATCCATGTCCGGATACTGGTCGATCATCCGGAGGTAGTTGGAATTCGCGAGCGCCCCCATGACGGCTGGCAGGCCCACATAGGGGATCATGGCCAGTCCGGTGTAGGCGGCGGATTGGGAAAAGTCGTAGGCGCCCTGCACGACGCTGCCGAGGACGCCGTCCATCTCGGCCTTGATCGGGTCGATGGCGCCTTGGGCGATGTCGCGGAGTTCGCGCTGGACCCGGAGTTCCTTGAGGCGTTGCTCGTTGGATTCGATCAGCGAGGCTATTTGCCCCTCGGCGAGGGGTGTGCCTGCCGGGGCGGTTTCGCCAAGCGGTGCGCCCTGCTCGGCGGCGCCGATTTGGAAAAACTCGTCTGCCCGCCGGACGAGGTTGTTCGGGCCGAGGTAGACCGGCTCGCCGGAGCGCAGGCGCTTGAGGTTTTCCCGGGCATTGCGGTCCTCCGCGGTGATGGCGGCGTCGTCGTAGATGTTCGTGCCTCCGCGGGCAAGGCCTTCCCCGACTTTTTCAAAGAACCCCTTCCCCATGCCGGCGCCACCGGCCTCGGCGGCGTAGAAAAGGGTCGAGTAGATGCCTTCGCGCTGCTCGGGGGTGAGCTTGGCAAATTCCTTGGCGAGGCCGGCCACTTCGGTGCGGTCGGCCTCCGGGAGATTGGCGGCATCCTCCGGGCGGGTGAATTTGAGGAGGATGTCCATGGCGCGTTTGCTCTCCGGGGCGACATCGTCCATGAGCTGCTCGGTGCGGGTGTGGAGCCTCACGGCGGAATCAAGCATTGCGGATTCCCAGCCGTCGGGGAGGCCTGCGAGCTTGTCGGCGTGGCGGTCCTTCCAGGCGGAAAAGGCATTCCAGCTATCGACCTCGTCGAATGGCTTGCCCTCGGCGGCCCGGGCGAGGACGCCTTGGGCGAGGACGCCCGGGAGTTCGCGGATCGCGGCCTCGGTGGCATTGCGGGATTCGACGAATCCCTTGAAGAGGTCGAAGGTTTCCTTTTCGGACAGCCCGGTTTTGCCGGCCAGGCGGTCGGTGACCTCGTCGCGTTTCGACGGGTAGAGGAGCATCTGGTCCTGCGGGGTTTCGCCGGTTTGGTCGGCGACGAACTTGCGGTTTGCGTATTGGAACCGGGACTCCTCGTCGAAATCGGTCAGCCCTTCGGAGGCGGCGTAGGCGTCGAAGTTTGTGAAGACGCCGGAAATGTGGTCCCAGTTTTGGCGGCGGGTGTCGGCTTCCTTGGCATCAGCCCATTTCTTGAGGGCGGCGACCCTGTTGGCCAGTTCCTCGCCGGAGGCGGTGTCGATTTCGTTGTAGTAGCGAGAGGCTGTCTCGTCGTCGATGGATTCAATGAGCAGGGACATGGGTTAGGAAGGCATCAAATCGGGCAAGGGCGTTTCAAAATCGATCCGCTGGGCTTCGTCCTCGATCTGCTGGCGGGTGGCGTCCGGGCCGAGGGAGGACTTTGGCTTGATGGCATCGAGTTTCTGGCGGACATCCGCGGGCGTGATGGGCGGCGGCGGGGGTGCGGCCGGGGCCGAGGATTCCCACGGCCAGCGGAACCTTGTGCTTTCCTGTTGGAATTTCTGGAGCTGGCGCTCGTAGGTGATGAGGCGGTTGAACTGCTCGTAGACGGCGTTTTGGTCGGCGGCTTCCTTCGGGTTGCTCCTGGCCCAGTTTTCCAACGAGGATTTGTAGCCGGCGAACCGCTTGCCGGCCTCGGTGTATTTCGCCCACTCGCCGTCGTTCAGCGGTTTTTTGTCCGCGCCAACCTCCCATGATCCGAATTTGCCGGCTTCGAACATTTCCTTCATTTGGCCGACTGCGACCTTGAGCGGGGTGGATTCGCCGGGGTCTTGGTTTTTTGCCTTCCGCAGCATGGCGAGGGGTTCCTCGCGCTGGTCGCTCGGGAGCTGCATGATGCTGTCGCGGATGCGGAAATACTCGGTCCCCTGCTCGTCGTCGTTGGCCGGGTCGTAGGCATCGGCCATGGCGTAGAGCATCGGGCGCATGGCGAGCCGGCGCTCGCGCTCGGCGGGGACTTCCTGCAAGGCGCCGAGGAGGCCCAGCACGCGCTGCTCGGGGAGCTTGTCGCCGACAAAATTTCGCACCTCTTGCTCGGAGCGGAGCTGGCCGGTGAGGATGCGGTCGAGGGCATCCTCGTCGAATTGGCGCTGGAATCTGTTTTTCTCGGCAACCGCGACATCGTTGAACCGCACGATGTCTGCGGTTTCGGTCACTTCGGCGAAGGTTTCGCTTTTTTCGCCCCTGCGGATTTTCTCAAATTCCCGGGCGGCGCCCACGGGGTCGTTTTGGATTTTGAGCATGACGCCCGCGGCCATATCAGCCTTGGCTTTGCGGAAAATGTTGTCTTGGGCTTGCGACTCCAATGCGTTCGCCACCTCGGGGCGGATGGCCCGTTTTTTCTTGGCCTCGTCCAGCATGACCATGGCGCCCTCGATGTCGTCTTGGGCGAGGCGCTTGTTGAAATTCAAGGCAATATCGCTCTCCATGATGTCGATTTGTTTTTTCAGCGCCTGGCCGTCGATTTGAATTTTGGAGGTTTGACTCCATTTTTGCCAAGAGGTGAAAAATTGCCTGCTGGCGGACTCGCTCAACCCAAGGGAATCGATTTGCTTTTTGCTTTCGCCAAGGTTGCGGGACCAAGTTTTGCCCCATTCCTCCGGGGCGAGTTCAAGTTGGTCGTTTTGTTGTTTTTCCCAAGCCGAGCGCATGATGGTGTCGGCGCGGGCGAGATCGGCGGTGTCCTTGGCTTTGGAAAAGCTGTCGGCAAACCCGGAAGCCAGCTCGGAGGCGGCTTTGCCAAGTTTGGCAGCCGCCCTTGCCTGTGCGGTGTAAGGGGCGGATTCCAAGGTTTGGTCCAACATGGATTGCGATCCGCGGATGATGGAAGCCGTGGAAATGCCTTCGCCGGTTGCGAACGCTGGCGTTCCAAGTGCGTTGGGAATATCGGCAAGTCGGATTGTGGGCATGGTTTTAGGATACGGGTTTGGCTTTCGGGACAGTTCCAGTATAGTATTGGAACTCCCCGGGAATGTTTTTGCCTTGGAAACTTGACCCGGAATTTGCAAACGAACCCATGCCGGAAAGTGCGGCGGCGTATCCTTCCATGCGCGTGGCGCGAGCCTGCGCGTATCCGGCAGCTTGTTGGATTTGGGCTTGGCGCATAGCAATGCGGTAGCCGGCGCCGGCGGTTTTTTCCTCCCACATGGCGTTTTGCAAATCGTAGCGTGCGGTTTCGCGCTCAAAATCCGCTTGGTAGTTTTGTTGCCGGGCGGTTTCGTATCCACGCCAGCGTTCCTCGGTGGCGGCCAGTTCGCCTTGGTTGTAAGTATCAGCCAAAACAGCAAGCGGTGAACCTTGCGCGGTGACTCCGGCTGCTGCGTATTGGGACCGCTGGAGGCCAAGCAGGCGGTCGCGCTGCTGCCGGATACGCGCAGCCTGTTCAGTGGCTTGTTTGTTTTGGTTTTCGGCGGCTTGTTGACGGAGGTTGGCGGTTTGTTCTTGGACTTTAGCGTTGTATTGGGCGGCTTGAGCTTGGGCGATAGCGGCGTTGCGCTGGATGGAAGCGTTTTGTTCGGAGATTTTACGGTTGTAATCGGCGATGCGTTGTTGGGTTTGCGCCGAGTCGATAGCGGAATAAACTTCCAGCCCGGTGGCCGCGACCTGTGCGGCGATGGCCACGCCTTGGATGACATAACCCGCGGCGTCCCAACTCATGGCGCACCCCCTTGTGTTTTGGCGACCATTTGCACAAGTCCCGGCTGGACGCGGGTAAACCCGGATGATCTGGCCAGAATTCCGGCAATGGCGGGTTTTGTGAACACGCTAATGGTGTGGTAGCCGAATCCGGTTGCAATTTCCTTTAAGCACGCAATGCAATGCAAAAATGCGGTTCTGGCTACGCGGAGCGGGAGTTTGGGGGCGCTGACGGCGTGTTCGGCCATGCACATCCCGCAAGAGTTGTCCATGTGTAGGAAGAGCGCCGCGACCGACCTGCCGCCAAATTCGCACACGACGCCGCATTTTGGCAGGAAAATTTCCGGGCGGCTGGGTTTCCCGTGGGCATACCACCAGCCGCAAAGCATTTCGTAATCGGAAGGTTTGTAGGTTCGCATAGTGTAGTTATTCGTTTCCATAGGCATCCCATTTTGGAAGGATTGCGATGACACAAAAAGGGTCCGGGGTGGTAACTCGGAGGTTCAAATCGGCATCGATGCCGAACGCGCCGCCGAGGATGACTTTTTGGTCCCCGGTGGTGGTGGTGTTTGCAAGGTTGAACCAGTTGCCGTTGTTTGTTCGGACCTGGCCGCCGCGGGATTTGTGGGTTCGGACGACGATCTGGTGGATGCGTTTTTTGCGGCCTTGGGAGGTGCCGTTGTCGAATTCGGACTCCAGTTTCATGGGCGTGAGGGTCGAGGTGTAGGGGAGGCCGAGGTAGCCGGCGGCGGCATCCGGGACGCTGACCGAGCCGCTGGCGACCGTGCGGGTGACCACGCTGGCGCCCTGCACGACGGTGACCACCTTCCCATTGAGGTGGGCCAGCCCGGAGACGGTGCGGTTTGCGGCTCCGGCGGAAAAGGTTTCAAAGGAATCGAGGTAGCGGTAGTCGGCGGCGGATTGGTCGTCGAACCGCTTGCGCCAGAGAAGGGGGAACCGCTCAATGGTGCGGTAGGGTGCGCCGGAAATCGTGCGCTTGATGGTCATCCAGAGTTCGTCCTCGGTGCCATTGCCGTAAATGATGGCGACGGATTCGACTTCGGCATCGGCAACAAGGTGGCGGTGCCAGCCGACGACTTTTTGGTCGCGCTCGTAAGTCATGGCGAGGAGGGCGCCATCGCCCCGGGCGCACCACAGGATGGCATCGGGCTGTTGCTGGTAGGCGATCTCGGCGATTTCGCCCTCGGTGATGTGTTCGGCGAGGAGGGTGAGGTCGGGGGCGACCCAGCCGTCTTTGTCCAGCGAGTAAACCAATTCGCGGACTTTGCGACCGTTTCGCTGGATAAAAAGCAAAACATCGTTGACGATTTGCGCCCGCATATATTTTGATCCATAGGAGGACTGCCTGTTTGCGGAAATATTTGTGGCAGACAATGCTTGGGATTCGTCGCTGCCGCCGACGGCCCATTCGTCCCCGGTGGTGCCTATGAGCAGGCGGGTTTGGCTATGCATCCAACTGATGCGGTTACCCTCGGAAGCCGACAGGGTAAATTCGGTTGCGTTGTCTGCGTTGACTCCCAATTCAAAATTTTCAAAATCATCAATGGCGCTGCACCAAATGGTATTGGGGTTTTGGGTGTTGCCGCCAAAGCAAAGCCGCTGCTCATGCATGGCAACGCTGCGGGCGTAGCCATAGCGGGCGTTGAAAGCGGTTTGCCTGGCGGTGCGGGCCAGCCGGTCGCCGCTCCATTGCCCAAGGTAGGTTTTGACCAGCCCAGTAGCTGTGGTGGAGTTGGCGACCGCGGTGATCTCCACGCGCCCTCCTTCGGTAAAATCCTTCGATTCCAGCAAATACCTTGCTTTGGTGTGGCTAACCCAGTTGCTGATTTGCACGATAAGTTCCGTGGCGGTGTCTTCCTCCCCATCGGCAATGATGTTGCGGTTGGCATCGGCATCGTAGACCCGGACGGTTTCCATCTGGGTGATGTTGCTGACATTGACGAGGCTTTGCGTGGCCCCGGAGTTTGCCACCGCAATGGTAAAATTGTTGGCGTTTGGGACGCTGGCAATAGTGTAGGTGTTTGTAAACGGAGCGGCGGTGGACACAAACGGAGCGCGGATGACAATCGACCCTTTGGTGGCGTTATTGTTTGCCACGGTAAAATTGAATGTGTTTGCTGTGGCTCCGGAAACCGTAAAGGTGCCGTTAAATGGAGCCGGTCCCACGGCGGAAATGACATCGCCGTTTGCAAACCCGTGGTTTTGGTATTGCGCCGTGGCCGTGGTGCCGGAGCGGGTTACGGGGATTTCCGTTGCAAATAGGTGGACGGTGTCGCCTTCGTCAAATCCATGGTTTGGTATGGTAACGGTGGCAACCGTTCCAGACCTGGAAATTTGGGCGCCAATCGTGTCCAACAAATTGTTCATCATTTCCTGCGGTTTCCTCAAAATAGACACCGTGGCCGTCCATGTGCCGGAGGTTTGAAAATTCCATTTCCCCCCTGCGGAAACCGGCAGCGTAAACGAAAACCCGTTGGCACCGATGGCCCCTTCGACATAGTTGTTGCGTTTGTTGAAAAGCAAAGATAGTTGCGTTCCAACATCATTGGCGGTGAAAAAATTTTGGCTGGAGGTAAGGGTGATAACCCCTTTGCTGTTGCTGGCTTTGATTTGAATCTCGGGGTCCACTTCCACGGTGGGCGGGTAGTCCCAGGCGACGGCGGCCATGGTGAAGCTCGTGGCGCTGACCCGGGAGAGCTTCCAGACCGGGTAGTTCGCGTGGGCGAAATACATGATGTCGTTGATCTGGACGAACTGGAGTTCGCGCAGGTCGGCGGCGGCGTAGGGGGTGGCGACCTCGACAGGGCTGGCGCCGCTTGTGACGAGCGACCCGGTGCCGCCATCCCAGAAACGCATATACTGGTGGCCGGCCTCGATGATGTAGCGGGTGGTGGTGGAAAAGTTGAACCCGATGAGCCGGACATTCGCGTTGGCCGTGGCGGCAGGGGATTTGACGGTGCCGAGGAATTCGGTGCCGGGGCGGCGGATCACGCCGCCGTAGGGCAGGATTTGGAAATTTTCGAGGGTGCGGCAGGCGCTGCGGTATTTCTCCAGCGAGGTGCGGGCGTCGATCAGCGGGCTGACCTCGCCGGCATTGAACGATGGGTAGAAATCGAATTTCGGCATCTCACTTGCGGAGGTCTTTGAACAATTTGAGCAAAGTCACAAGGCCGACGAGGAGGCCGACGCTGACGCTGGCGAGGCGGACCCAGGCTTCCAAATGCGGGAGGAGGCTGTAGGCGGCGGCTCCGAGGCTGGTGGCGCTGCCGACGAGGCCGGTGGCGAGCGTTTTGAGCGGGTGGGTGTCCATGGCGTTACAGGAGGGCGTAGGCTTCGGTGACGGTGGCGGCGAAGGTGTGCGGGGCGGGGGGCCAATCGGCGCGGGGGGCGGGGTCGGCGACGAAAGCGGCGAGGAGGTTGTTCGTCCAGGCTTTCACGGCTGTGAGGGCAGGCGAGGTTTTTGCAGCGGCGGCGAGCTGGGCTTCGAGATTGAGGAGCGTGACAAGCTGGGTGGCTCCGTAGCCTTCTTTGGCGAGCCATTGCTCTGCGGTGTAGAGTGTCAGGGGGATCGGAGTGACTACCCACGCGCCGTCGACCCACTCGCATTGCTGGGTAACGGGGTCGTAGGCGGGTTGCGGTGCGGGAACCCAGCCTTTGCGCTCAAGGTTGGCGATGATCGCGGCGTCGGTTTCGGAGCGGAGTTGTTTGTCAAGAGTAAGATATGTTTTCATATTTTATGAGCAGGCGATTTTAAAAGAATAGGCAGAACTAAACTGCAATCTTTTTATTAAAGAAGAAGATGGTTCGTTTGAAAAAACTTGATATTGATAAAGCAATCCATAAATTCCTCGATTATTCGCTCTATCTCGCATTCTTGATATCCCAACACCGCCATTATCTTCCAATAAAGTAGATATAATATCAGCATCCGAAGAAACAGAATTTGCATTTGTTGCTGTAAATGTTGATCCATTTTTTCTAAATACCGCGTTTGTCCATCTGGTTGGAGAAAATGAAGTTGAAACCCATCTATTGCTTGATCCAAATAAATGTTGAATCCCACTTGCCGAATTATCAGAAGTTCCCCACATAGAACCAAATTCAATTTGTGTTCCTGAAGATTTGAATAAACATAATCCAAATCTCATTTGAATTGCAGTTACCCAACTTAGCCAATCGTCTGTGTTGTCAAATTTCACTCCCGGATTACCATTCAAACTTCCTGTTTCGTAAATAGGTTGTTCTGCTACTGTAGATTGCGCTGCATTATTTGAAGAATTAGCTCTGTTTGACCAAGAGGACACGCCGCTTCCATTTGTTCCTGTCATAAAACGCGAATCCAATGCCATTCCTGCACCAGCGTCTTTTGGATTAAAATGCCTATGCCGCGCTCTCATTAGTTGAAGAGGATCTCCACGCCGAGGAGCCTTGCATCATGCCCGTAGTTGTCGCCGCCTGC
>JAGWWS010000008.1 GCA_018970255.1 Verrucomicrobiota bacterium
ATGGGTTCCATAGGGCAATTTCGATTCGCTTTCCATCAAGCAGAAGCTCTCGTTGGAATAAACGGTCCTCGAATTTGGAATTTCCCCCTTTCGTGATGTTGGCAGCCAAAAGAAATCCGGGGCGTAGGCGCCGATGAGCTTTTGCAGTTGCACCTCCGTGATTCCTGCACCTACGACAAGCGGAACCGCCCCGCAGCACAAAAATGCCAAATATCCTGTTAGTGAGTCTGAAGTGTTCTCACAAAAACAAAGCACCAACCGCCGCGACGCCGCCCGGAATTCCCCGGTAGCAGCCAGAAGCGAAACATCGGTATATCGGTGCACCTCCTTGCCCCCACCAAGGAACAAAACCCGATCGCCATAGCCAGAAAGAATCTCGGCCAAAGGAAAATGCGTCTTTGTTGCCAAACTCATTTTAAGACCCCGCAAAACAAACTTTTCTGATTCCAAAAAGGATTTTTACGCATGAAATGTGACCAGCCTACGATTGGATCGCCTTCCGATCCCAAGTCCAATTTAACTCCGGTCGAACGGGCCCCGGTTCCTTGCCGTGGTAGGATCCGATAGCACGGGGAGCAAGGTCTTTAACATCGATGGAAATGGAATCGGACTCCATGTGCACGACCTTATTGCCATTCTCGACCACCAAAATACGAACAGAGTAGCAAAGCTCGTTGAAAAGATTCGCGGGAATGCGGCAAGTTAAACGATAATCGCCCACTTCCGGATACTCCGCCCAAACACAACCCGAAGTAAAGGCCACTTCTTCCTGCTCAGTCAAGAAATGCAGGGTAACATGGACTTGTGATTTTTGGAAGACCCGGCATTCGATTTCCACATTCACCGGTGTCTTTAAATCAAACAGGGAAGAATCTTGCCCATCCGTGCGGAGCGACACGGCGCGGATCGATTTGATTTTTAGGACATCGCTACCGGGAGCTTCGTCCCAGCTTTCCCAAACCCTCTCGTGCGAGGTGGCTCCGCTTTTGGCGAGGTATTTTTGAACCGCCTCCACCGTGCCACCAGAGAAATCTACCCGCCCGTGTTGCATCACCACGCACCGGCTGCAGAGGGACTGCACCGCTGTCATATTATGACTGACGAAGAGAATCGTGCGGCCATGGCCGGCGACATCCTTCATTTTGCCCAGGCATTTTTTTTGGAACTCCGCGTCGCCCACCGCCAAGACCTCGTCCACGATCAAAATCTCCGGCTCCAAATGCGCCGCGACGGCGAACGCGAGCCTCACATACATCCCGGAGCTATACCGCTTCACCGGCGTGTCGATATACCGCGCACACCCGGAAAACTCGACAATCTCATCAAACTTCCGCGCAATCTCGGCCTTCCGCATCCCCAAAATCGCCCCGTTGAGGAAAATGTTCTCGCGACCCGTCAATTCCGGATGGAACCCCGTGCCAACCTCCAGCAATGAAGCAATCCTCCCCTTCACCTTGATCCGCCCCTCCGACTGCGTCGTCACCCGCGAAAGAATCTTGAGCAAAGTGGATTTGCCGGCCCCATTCCGCCCGATGATGCCGAGGACCTCCCCGCGCTTCACCTCAAACGAAACATCCTTGAGCGCATAGACCCAGTCCGAAGGCGCAGCCTTCGGAGTAACGAGTGGCGAGTAACTGGTGGCGGGTGCAGAAGCGCCTGTCGGCGCTGTAAGGGGTAACTGGTGGCGAGTGGCGGGTTCAGAGGCGGATTGGTTTTCACTCGCTACACGCAACTCGCTACTCGCTACAGCCTGCTTCGCAGGCTTCGTCCGATCATTCACCTCCCCGATTTTGAGATACGGATCCTCCTTCCCCCGAACCTTGTGCCACCACCGATTCACATCATGCGCCAGCGACCCCGTGCCGACTTCCCCCAAACGATACAACTTCGACACCCCCTCCACCCGAATCACAACATCCCGATCACTCATTTTCCGCGCTTAATGACATGTTTGAACTTGAGAACCGCAAAGTTCAACTCGATTGAAGTCTCGGTGTCGCTCGTGTGAAGTTCATCCTCGAACAGCTCAGAAACCAGTTCGCCGCTGCGTTGCAGCAACGGCTTTTGCGCAGCTTCTTCTTTTGTGGACGATAATGTCGTGATAGTTCGCGAAAGCTCGCGGATTTTTGCAAAGGTTTCGATGATCGTAAATGTCGCCTCTGTGGCTTGTGGACTCTTCAAAATCGTTGCCAGCATGTAGAGGCCTTTTTCAGGAAAGGCTGTAGGGGGTTTCACTTTGCCGCCCCGCTTTGAAGTCGAAAATTTCGACTTCAAACCAACCCACTCATCTTTTGATATTTGTATGAGGTATCCTTCGGGAAATTTCTCTGGATTGTTTTTAACAGCTTCGTTGATTCGTTTGGTTTCCACTCCATAGATCAACGCCACATCTTGATCCAATAGCACTTTCTGACCTCGTATTTCCAAGATGCTTTCTTGGATTATTTTTACATCAAGTGGCTTATTCATATTGCGATTGTTTTGATTTTTCCTGCTCCCCTACCCGCCCATGCTGGCGATGAGGTGGGGCATGGCAAGGCGATAGAGCTTGTGACCCAGGCAAGGTTGGGAACCTGCGCGGGAATCGAGGTGCTGGGGTGCACCGAGAAAGACTGCCATTAGGCAGCTCCGAAGGAGGAGCAAGGCGGGAACCTTGTGAATCAAACTCCCGCGAAGGTAGCCCGCAGGCTGAGACGCCAAGGGCAAGGCGCGAATCAAACATTTTCAACGCGAATGACGGTGTCGGACATGGTTGGAGGGTCGAGGGTCGAGGGTCGAGAGACGAGAGTCGAGCCCAGTGAAGTAGGTTTCACACTTCACGGGCCAGGGCTTCGAGGCAAAGCGCCGGAAGCGCAGTGGAGAGTTGCTGGTAACGAGTCATGCGTAATCAGCGACCAACCATTCGAGCCAAAAGCATTGGTTTAAATTGGCAAAACTCGCACCTTGTTCTTGTTTGCCGCAAGTGTGACGATTGCACCTTTGAGTAATTCTCTTTGGAATTGTTTCAGCAGTTGCAAAACTAATAATCCTATGATCTCTGGAGTCGGATCCTCCACTCGGGCTTGAATCACGCTGGGCCCATCGGATTTGGTTTGTGCAAGCAAAGTGCCGAAATCCAAATCATGCGTGAACACGATCCAGCCACGATCCAAAGCATACGAAAAAATCTCGGAATCTTCAGCATCGCACGCGCCGATCGTAGTCCAATGGATGGAATCCACCCCATGCCCCTCAAAGAAAATGACCCAATCTGGTGTCAAGCAGGCATCGACCAGGATTTTCATGCCGGCTGCAGCTCGGCATCGAACGCCTCAGACAGCCAACATGCATACGATAGAGCGGCAGAGATATCCTCGTTCTCCAAATACGGGTAAAGTTTCAAAATCTCCTCCCGGGATCGCCCAGCGGCCACAAGGCCGGCAATCGTTCCCACAGTAATGCGCATTCCTCGGATGCAAGGCTTCCCGCCCATAACCAGAGGGTTTCTTGTAATTCTTTCCATAGTATTTTTTGTAGGTTTTTTAAAATTAAAAACAAATCATTTTGCAAATTTTCCCCGTCGCCTGCACGATCTCCAGCACATCGGCTTCAGGAATCTTTCGTAAATCCTTCTTGGTGGATTTACGCCATGTGATCGTGAAGGATACCATCTTTTCGAAGATTCGCGAGAAATTCATTGTGAGGAATTAGAGGCTCATCACGCCTCTCAGCCATAGTAGCCAAATCCTCTATGTCCTCCATGAATCGTATGTAGTCTTCCCAAGGCACGATGACCGCCGTTTTTTGCCCTTCTTCGTTCGTGAGATATTGCAGAGAACTACTCATATTTTTTGTCTAAGCCGATTTTATTACCAAGTCAAGCTGTGACCCCGTCATCAGCTAAGCTCTATTCGCCATCCGCAATCGGCCATCAGGCCCCTCCGCTATCCGTCCTCGGCCGCTGGGCGGCCCTCGCCTTGGGATTTTTTGAAATAGGGAGGCCACTGACTTGCGAGATTGGCAAGGTGATCAAATCGAAAGGAATTGGCGTTCCATCAACCAGAACAAAATTGGCGGGCCGGGCATCGAAAATGGCGACCTCCAATGATCGACCAACCCATGCAAAGCGTTTTCCCGGAAGGGGAATGAATCCATATAGATTCATGAAATCCGCGATCTGTCTTTCATCTGGGAGTTCACCCAAGAGCGGCTCTTGGTGAATGAGAATCGAAAAATCGCCGTTTGCCGTTTCCAAAATGCCGGAGACTTTTGTGATGGCTCCGAACAATTTGTTGTGGAGCGACCAGCGATCCAGAAAACGAACTGTTCTCCCAAAACTGCCGCCATAGGTTGCTTTTCGAACGAGCTGACATTTTGCATCGTTCCAAACAAGATGTTCGAGACCCCCGATGCGGGCCTCTGCTATCCAGAAGCTTTCGCGGTATCTTCTTCCGGCTCTCTCTGCCCATTCGAGCAGGGCTCCTCGTTGGGCGAGCATTTTTGAGCCTTTTCCACCTGCATCCAAAATCGCTCGGATGTCATTGGCGGCTGTTTCCGGATCAATTCCAGTATTCCCTGCGGGCTCGATAAGATTTTTTCCATTTCCATGAATCATTTAGCTTTTGAGATTGGCAAAGTCAATGGGGCGCCTCGGGCGCTGTGGCGGACATTTGGAAGAAAATGCTGAAAAGCTGAAATTCTGAAAGGGGACCGGCCTTTGGCCGATGGCGGATAGCTGAGGACGGAGGGCGGAAAAAGAAAAAGGGCGCGGGGCAAGCATGAACCAGTGAACTGGTGCTCCCTTTTTCGGAACTCGTGTTCGCTCGGAGCAAACCGCTGTTCTCTTTTTCAGAACTCATGTTCCCTCGGAGCAAACCGCTGTTCTCTTTTTCAGAACCCGTGTTCCCTCGGTGCGAACTGCTGTTCTCTTTTTCAGAACTCGTGTTCCCTCGGTGCGAACTGCTGTTCTCTTTTTCGGAACTCGTGTTCCCTCGGAGCAAGCCGCTGTTCTCTTTTTCAGAACTCGTGTTCCCACGGAGTGAACTGCTGTTCTCTTTTTCTGAACTCATGTTCCCTCGGAGCGAACCGCCGTTCTCTTTTTCAGAACTCGTGTTCCCTCGGAGCGAACTAATGTTCTCTTTTTGAGAACTCGTGTTCCCTCGGAGCGAGCCGCTGTTCTCTTTTTCGGAACCCATGTTCCGTCGGAGCGAACTGATGTTGCCTTTTTCAGAACCCGTGTTCCCTCGGAGCAAACTGCTGTTCTCTTTTTGAGACGGCCGGGGCTGAAGTCGAAAAAAAGTGAAAAAAGTTGTTGCATGGGTGGCGGGCGATATTAGATTGCTCGCATGTTAGCGATCAATCCAATATACCGCAGCTTGTGGCCGGTCGGCCTGAGAGGCCCACAGAATGGGCTTGCCAGGGCGTTTCGGGTTGGCGGGGTCGTGGACATATCACAGATCGGCATGGTGGCGGGGCGGCATCATACGATTTTCAAATCCGCCCTTTTTATTACAGATCCAAAAAAGAACCCAATGAGAAAAAACACACTCGGGGAATTCATTCGGCAACGCCGGGACGCGCTGGAAATGAGCCAGCGTGAATTGGCAAATTTGCTGAAATTGAAGGCCTCTTCGCATATCTGCGATGTGGAAAACGGCTACCGCCAACTGGGCGAGGAACACCTCCAAGCCTTGGCCGATGCCCTCCAAGTGAGTCTGGAAGAAATCCAAGCGCACGACCCGCGGGCTCCTCTCTCGGAAGCGAGGGAGCTCCTGGAGCAGAAACCGGAATACATCCATGCGTTGAACCGCGTGATGCGCCGGGCTCCGTTGCTCAGCCCGGAGGAATTGATTCGTCGCGTCGAACAACCATCCCACACCGAAAACCCACCATGAGAAACTACACCATTCCAAACAGTGACCTCACCCACAGGGTGAACTATTCGCGCCGGGAGATCGAGCGCATGGCCTCGGACGAGCTGCGACAAGCGAAATGCCTGCCGGAGGAGCCGCAACCGATCGCTTGGGAAAAATACCTGCGGCGGGCCCACAACAATCTCCAGCCAAGGATCGAGGATCTGCCCGAGGGGGAACTCGGGCATGCGATCTTGGCCGATCCGTTCAACCCGCAGATCGTGATCGCGCGGGCTGTCTTCGAGGGCTCGATGGCGCGCTACCGGAGCACCTTGGCCCACGAGATCGGCCACTTGGTCCTGCACCGGCATTTGTTTTTGGAGCGGGAGCTGCCGGCATACTTGGAAAAACGGCGCCGGGGCGGGCTTCAGCGGGGCTTTGCCTGCGGAGCGGCGGAGATCAATGAAAACCCGAGGGCGCCGCTGCACAAGGACGACCCGCTTTTTCATTTGGAATTCCAGGCGAATGTTTTCATGTCGTGCGCCACGGTGCCGGAAAAACTCCTGCGCGTGCTGCTCGCGCCGCACATTCGCGCGCAGACCCAGCGTGGCGGCGGCAAAATCGAGGGTATCGACGATGCGGTCCGCCCGGCGTGCGTGGACCTGATCGCCTCGACTTTCGAGGTGAGCCGGACGCTGGCGGGCTACCGCTTGGAGGCCATTTTTCCCAAAAACACTTTCCCGAAAAGCCCCGTCCCAGCCAGCACAGGTGTGTTGGAAGCCGGATGGTTGTTTTGAGGGAATAACCACAAAAACCATATGTCTAAAACATATACAACGCCCACGCTGACAGATGCCCAGCGCGAGGAAGTGGCAACCGGCATCAAACAGGTCGAGAAATCCTTGCCGTTTGGCTTGGTTTCTCTGACGTCGATAGAAATCCAACGCCTCGCCAAAGCCGGTCCGCTCTCGGCCGACTTCGTGATGGCTGGATTGGAACTGGCCATTCGCAACCCCGAGTTGTTGACCGCAAACCGGACCGTGGTGGAATTGGAGAACCAAAAGGAGTTCATCCGAAATCTCGACAAGGTCAATGGCATGGTCAACGGACTCGCCGAGCGGCTCGATTCCACGCTGAAAGTGGCAAAATCCGATGCCTACCAAACCGCCTTGACGACCTACGCTTTGGCCAAGCGGAAGAAGGCCTCGGGGATTGTCGCCGACTACGATCGCATGGCCCAACGCTTTAAAAAGCAAGGGGCGCGCAAGAAAAACACCAAGTCGGAACCTCAAACCCTCGAATAAAACACTCGCGAGAGTGCCCTTCAACAAGGGATTCGAACTACTGCGGACGGTCGGGAACTGATCCTTCCCGGCCGTCTTTGTTTTTACCTGCGCTAACCCCGACAGGAAATCTGACGCGATTTTTTTTGTTTCCAAGAAATTTTTTGGGATTTTTTTAAGGCGCGCCGGGGAGGGCGCGTGCCGGGGGACGGGATGGGTTGGAAGGCGGCGAGAGGCGATGCGGGATCGCCGTCATATTGTGACTGACAAAGAGAATCGTGCGGCCATGGCCGGCGACATCCTTCATTTTGCCCAGGCATTTTTTTTGGAACTCCGCGTCGCCCACCGCCAAGACCTCGTCCACGATCAAAATTTGGTTTGCGCTTATCCCAAGTCGCAAAGCCCTTCGGGCCTGCCTGCGGCAGCCTACCTCGGCGCGCCCGGCACCTCGGTTCAGGCTCCAAATGCGCCGCGACCGCGAACGCAAGCCTCACATACATCCCGGAGCTATACCGGTTGATTCGCTCGCTCCCGCTCATCTCACCCTTCGGGCTGCCTGTGGCAGTCTTTCTCCCGTTGGTCGATTGTCTCACCCTGCGGGCTGCCTGCGGCAGTCTTCCGAGCGGCTGCCCCGCCGCCTGGGTCACCGGCGTGTCGATATACCGCGCACACCCGGAAAACTCGACAATCTCATCGAACTTCCGCGCAATCTCGGCCTTCCGCATCCCCAAAATCGCGCCGTTTAGGAAAATGTTCTCGCGCCCCGTCAATTCCGGATGGAACCCCGTGCCGACCTCCAGCAACGAAGCAATCCGCCCCTTCACCTTGATCTGCCCCGAACTCTGCGTTGTGACCCGCGAAAGAATCTTGAGCAAAGTCGATTTGCCCGCCCCATTCCGCCCGATGATGCCCAGAACCTCCCCCCTCTTCACCTCGAACGAAACATCCTTGAGCGCGTAGACCCAGTCCGAAGGCGCTTGCGCCTTCGGCGCGGAGTTATCAGATTTTTTACCGCAGATTTCGCTGATTTTCGCAGATTCGGAATTCAAACCATTTTGGCTCCCAGTAGCGCTGGGGGCATTCGCGGAGCGAATGGAGGCGGGTTTTTCGGAGTCCATCTGCAAGCCCGCTTGCGAGTGGCCCTCCAAAAACTCGCCAGAATCAGCCCGCTGATTCCCGCCCACGCCCCTCTCTGTGTGCTCTATGTCCTTTGACTCGGTCGCGCCCACTCCCTCGCCCTTCGGGCCAATCTGCGATTGCTCCATCTCGCATCTGCCCCGATGCTCGGTTGTGGTTAAACTTCTTTTCTTTGTGCCGCTAACGGACTTCGTCCGATCATTCACCTCCCCGATCTTCAGATACGGATCCTCCTTTCCTCGAACCTTATGCCACCACCGATTCACATCATGCGCCAGCGAACCCGTCCCCACCTCGCCCAAACGATACAACTTCGACACCCCCTCCACCCGAATCACAACATCACTCATGTTATTTCCTAAAAGTTCCAAAGCTGGGCTTGCGGGCGTTGTGCCGCACGACAAGGATTCGAATCGCATCTAATTTTATCCGGAACAGGAAATTGTATGGAAATCGATTAAGGTTCACCCGGCGAAACCCGCGTTTTTTTTCGCTGAACAGTTGCGGGGAATTGGCAGCGAGGCGCACACAGTTTCGAAACTCCTCGTAAAATTCGTCGGCAAGATTGGATCCAGCAACTTCCTCATAATACCTCATGATCAAATCCACTTCCGAGAACACTCTCGGATGAAAGACAATATTCACCGCGTCCTTCTGGCCGAAATTTTTTGGTCCATTTGCTCCAAGGTCACGCCCAACCCGGGATTGGTTTCCATTTCCAGATCGCGCTTTACGGCTTCGGAAATTCCTTCGTCCTCATCCAAAAAAAGAGGCGGCAGAGAGTGTAGCATGTGGAGCGCTAACTCCGCTCGCTGGGATTCCGGAAGCTCCAAGGCAAGTTTTTCTACGCTATCGAGGGTGGTCATGAATTTGAGATATTAAAGTTGATCAGTGATGGGTTCAAGTTCTCCCCGAGGAATCACTCTGCACGGGCGTGTCGATGAATTCCCGAATCTCGGCAAAGTCGATTTGATTCGCGCCTTCAGGCTGCGGCCAATACTTTCGAATCGATCAAATGGACCAGGGCATTCACCAATTGATTTTTTTGCTTCACGATGGATTGGCCGGGCTGGGCTTTTTTCTCCAAACAGATGCCCAGAGTTGGTTCACTCACGCGGATCAGTCGATTTCCCTCGGCTAAGCGGGTCAGTTCGATTTTCAGGTTTTCGATTTTCATAAGTTTAAAATCCCATTTTTCCAATCCAACTCAACAAAATCTCTGGAGTCGGGTATCCATACTGCTAATAAGCCTCTTGGGGCAGTTTTTCGAATCCAGATTCATTCAACTCCATCACGGACTCCGGCGGTTCATCCAACGCAACGGCAAGAGACTCCAAAACTTCGTGATAAATCGAGATGCCAACCTCCCTCTCGTCCAAATCGCTGGAAATCTGAATCGTGATCCGCTTACCTTCAATAATAGCTTTCGCGAGCGCAGGTCTGCCGATCGGATCGAGCATTTTTCCCTCAATCCCGACAATCTCCGAAATGAAGTGCCCGGATGGAAAAGTGAGATTCGCAAAAGCCTCAAAGTTCATTTCGCGTCCTCCACCCGAATCACAAAAGCCCAGATACCCATAAAAATTTTCTTCAGCGGTGCGCTATTATCATCGGATACATTTTCAACGTGAATAACTACATCACTCATTTTTTGAAAAAACTCACTTCTGCAGGATTCCACATCAAGCGTGAACCAGCTCGGCTTCGAGCGGTTGGCCGGGCTTCAATTGGCTAACGCCCTCTACTGCAAATCCTAAAATATTACCTTGCTCATCGACCCGCTCCATGAGGTTGATGTTTGGTGTTTCGCGAAAATATCCAGGGGCATCGGAAAAGCGAACCTCCAAGAAGTCGGCTTCCGCGTCGAACCAGATTTTTAGTTTTTCTGCAATAGGATTTTTCCTTGTTTGGGTTTATAAATTATCACAACCCGTTATCTTGCAGCGCTATCCCAGAGTCGGCCATGATTACATTCGTAAGAATGACAGAATGTCCGCTGTTTGTCATTGAAGAACAATGTTTTTTCAAAGAAACGATTTTCCGCAGCCGCCAAGCCAGAACTAGCACTACTTTTAGTCGCTGCGGCATTTTTTATCAAAACCTAAATGTCATGCTCCCAGTGGCATATTTTCTCCGGGCACTGGAGTCCAGTGCACTTTCCGGTTCCACTCTTGGGCTTCTTCAGGGGTTAACTCCCTTCCTCCCATGGCTATGATCCATTGGTCGAGTTCTTCGACCGTGGGATTGGCCGCAAGCAGTGGAATGAAATTGGCGAGCGTGGACGAATTTCTAGTTGGCGAGGAAGTCTGCTTTGATTTGTTCATGGTTGGATTGGAATGTCGAAATGGCGAGTGAGAAAACTTGCTTGGGACTCAAGTCATCATACCAGATTTTTTGGAGGAGTCCGCCTTTTTTTCCCAATATGTCCTGATGCGTGCACAGCACGCTCTGAATTGAGCACCGCTGCCAACATGACTGCTCCATGCTCGGTGAATGCAAAAGGGAGAGCTCGTCGTGCCCCGCCCCAACTTGAAATCACAGATTGTGATTTCAAGTTTGCAGCCTCCTCGGCTGTAAGTTGAAACATGAACCTGCTCGGAAATCTTGCAGGGTTTCGTTTAACCGCTTGATTCAAAGCTCGTGTTTCAACGCCGTAAATCTCGGCAAGGTCCGAAGCGAGCATAACCTTCTCACCTCGAATGAAGTGAATTCGGCTCTGGAGCAGTTGTATTCTTGCGAGATTTTAGTCAGAAAGTGGTTTGCATCATTTGCTTTATCAAAAGGGATTCACATCAGGCGCGAGCGAACCGGTGCCGACCTCCCCGAGGCGATAGAATTTTGATACATTTTCAACGCGAATGACGGTGTCGGACATGATTGGAGAGTCGAGAGTCGAGAGTCGAGAGTCGAGGGCTGGCGGAAGATGTGTAGTCGAGTTGGCGAGTGAAACGCTTCGGACTAGGTCAGGACGTGGGTAATACAGAGGATCCTGAAAGATTCGTCTGCAGCGCTTTGGAACTTTTTAAACCAAGGGGTTCCAGACTTTTTTGAAACCGAAGTCGCTAAAGTGCTTGATATTCACAGTTGCAAAGGATTCCACCCCATGCTGTCGCAGCGTCAACGCCAGGCGTGCATCAATGATATGTCGATATCCGGCATTACTTTTGGAAACATACTCCCATAGCTTCTCGGAAACTGCAGGATCATAATCGATGCAACGCCAATCGGGGTTGGATTTCAGCGCGTGGCAGTATCCTGCCGCTTCGGCAGCGGTGTATGGCTTTTTGAAAACTGCGGGGTTGCGAAGCAAAATGAAAATCTCCACAAGGACCAATTCGCACACCACAAATTCCTCGCCTTGGGTTTGCACACGATCAAAAAACGCTATTGCCTGATCATGCGAGCGGGAGTCCGGATCAGCAGCATAGATAAATAAATTGGTATCAGCTGTTAGCATTTTCGGAATTCGTGAATCGCTCTTCTATGGCCAAGGATTCCGCAGGACTCTCGGAAATATCCTTCAAATGACCACCACTGCCTCGCAAAACGGGAAAAGACCAGGTCTCGGGCTTGGCGGGGGTGTTTGGAAAGGTGCTGGCATACGACTCCATCCCCCTGCGAACCAGTTCCGCAAAGGACCAATCTCTTTCATCGGCGATTCGCTTTAGGCGATGAAGCAAGGGTTCCGGCAGTTGAATTTGCGTTCTAATCATGACATCAATCTGTATTAGCCATCATCTTGATGTCAAGCTCTATTTTTTCTGCACGAGGCAGGCTTGGGATTTTTTTCCAAAATGTCCTTGGCGGCTTGGAAAACCTCATCCAAATCAAAACAATTGGAATTATCGCCGTTGCCACGGCGAAACCCAAGCGCACAGACATCCCGGAGCTATACAGGTTGATTCGCTCGCTTGGAAATCTTGCAGGGTTTCGTTTAACCGCTTGATTTAAAGCTCGTGTTTCAACGCCGTAAATCTCGGCAAGGTCCGAAGCGAGCATAACCTTCTCACCTCATATGAAGTAAATTCGGCTCTGGAGCAGTTGTAATTCTTGCGACATTTTAGTCAGAAAGTGGGTTGCAACATTTGCTTTATCAGAATGGATTCACACCATGCGCCAGCGAACCCGTCCCCACCTTGCCGAGGCGACAGGGTTTGTGACCCAGGCAGGAGGGAACCTGCGCGGGAGACTGCCGAAGGTAGCCTGTAGGGTGAGACGCCAAGGGCAAGACGCGAATCAAACATTTTCAACGCGAATGACGGTGTCGGACATGGTAAGTGACGAAGAAGTAACGGGTGGCGAGTAACTGGTAGAGGGTTTTGGAAAGGCAGGTAGGCGGGATATTCCAACGAGAAACTTTTTTATTCAAGTCCGAGACTCTTAGCCCAATTCAACCATGTTTCTGCCAAGCCATGATGCTTTATAATTTCTGTGAATTTAGGCACTTGGAAATCTTTCAGGGAATAAAGATAGACCACACGAGCTCGGTCTTTGGGACGCCCCACTGTAAGTGCGATGGCCGCCAAGTATTCGGGTGTCATCACCCGAATGGTATGTCCATCCCAATGCAAGATAACTGCGTTATTTACGGCCTCAGTCTCAAGCTCGTTAGAGGCCGCCAGAAACTGAACTGGCATGCCATGGATAACAATGCCTTCTTCGTCAAACTCGGAGAAACCCAACTCGGAAAGCTTTTTGAAAATAGGCTCCAAGCTGACTAAAGACGAGCCTTCCGGAACATTTAAAAAGCAAAAAACATCGATGTCCCGGGTAGCAAGCGGTTCTCCATGAAAACCCGCCGCTGTCGCTCCGCCTATTGCGTATTTTACTACAACACCTCCCGCGAGAAGCTGTTCTAAAACATCACAAACCTTTTGCATGTCGCTTGATTTCCTCTAATTCCAATGTCTCTAAAATCGTTTGCCCCAAAAGTGCTACCTTTTCACCGATGGGCAGATTTCTTTGTTTTTGCCTCCAATTTGTTTTTTCTCGCATCCACAAAATGCCTTCAGAATTCGATCGTGAGGAAGCTTCGAACTTTTGATCGTTGATTTTTTTCTCCATTGAAAATAAGACTCCGAGGCACTCGACCAACCTACACAGTGTCCATGAAAGTCTTCTCGACGCGTTTGAACATGACGATGCCGAGGAACAGGAGGACGATAGTAACCGCGGCGGAAATTCCCAAGCCATCCCACGGAATGGAGCCACCGAGGTAGATGGCGCGGAAGGTCTCGATGACCGATGCCATTGGGTTCAAATTCAGCAGGTGGGCGTATTTTTCCGGCACCATGCTGGCGGGGTAGATGACGGGTGTGGCATACATGGCGAGCTGGACCCCGAATGAAACCAAGAATGTAAAATCACGGTATTTTGTTGTGAGGGAGGATATAATTATTCCCGCCCCAAGACCGAGCAGTGCCATGAGGCCGAGAAGAAGGGGTGTCAGAATGAAAACCAGAGGCCAGTTGGGAGAAATGGGAGCCCCTTTCCAGGCGAACCAGCCGAGGAAGGCGAAAAAGAGCAAAAACTGGATCGCGAATTGGATGAGGTTCGAGATGACAATCGAAAGCGGTGTCACCAATCGTGGAAAATAAACCTTTCCGAATATCCCTGCATTGGAGAGGAATGTGGATGATGTTTTTGTGAGACAGGTGGAAAAATAATTCCACGGCGTGATGCCGGCGAGGTAGAAGAGCATCGGAGGCAGGCCGTCGGTGGGGAGTTTGGCGAGACCGCTGAAAATCACCGTGAACATGGCTGTGGTGAGCAGTGGTTGAATAAAAAACCAGAGCGGGCCAAGGATGGTTTGCTTGTAAACCGCCACGAAATCCCTGCGCACAAACATCCAGAGCAAATCCCGATACCGCCACACATCGCGCAATTCGAGGTCCCACCAACGCGTGTTGGGGTTCAGGACCATGTCCCAATTTTCGTTTTCGGCGGTTCCTGTGTTCATTGTTAGAATTTGCCGGCGAGGGTTTTGACGATTGGAAGGACCTTAGAAATAAATTGATACCATCCCCTCACCTGACCCAGCCTGCTTTGCTGGAAATGTTTATCGGGATTTTCGCCGTCGATGCTGCCTTCAAGTGCACGGAGGCGTTCTTGGCCGTTGTCGAGGTGGGGGTCGATCCGGTCGCGGAGGTAGCCGCTGGCGAGCTTGCGCAGGCTGGTCTCGGCGGTGAAATGCTCGCGCCGGACGCCGGGGACATAGACGGAGTTCACCGCTCCGAGGGATTTCAGCCACCTGAGCCCTTCGCTGGCGGACCCTTTGCTGATGCGCAGGCGCTCGACGATGTCGTCGAGGGAGAGCGGTTCCGGCGTGCTGAAGAGAAGCCCGTAGATTTCGCCGATGGACTTGGGCAGCGAGAGCGCGGAGGCGGCGTTGATGAAGAGGGCGATCGATTCGCGCTGGAAGCCGTTCAGCTGCGGACCGGCGAGGTCGACCTCGGCAAAGCCGGGCAGAAGGGACAAGCTGCCGCCCTTGGTAAGCACTTGAGGACTTACCTTCGAGGAGGTTGAAATGGCGTTTCCCACGGCGGCGAAAGTTGAGGGAACTTTGCGAAATTCCACCAATCACCAAGTCTGTTCAAGAAAAAATGAACAGTCTGAATAAAAATTTAACCTCTCAATTCCTGATAGACCGCCCGCACCAGGGAGAGACACCTCTCCCCCGGCAGCACGCCCCCCTCCATGCGGTTCATCACATAGGCGAAGCCGATTTCATTCTGCGGATCGGCGAACACCACGCTGCCCCCCGCGCCGGCATGACCAAAGGCTCCAGCCTCCGGACCAAAAGACTGCCGCAACTTGACTCCATCCCCATCGAGCGGATCCAGCGAAAACCCGCAGGAGAAAGCCATCCGCCTCCGAAGCACCTTGTCAAACCCGTCCACGACTCGCTCCGCGATCCAACTCATCGCCTCACTCCCGAAGAACCGCCGACCATTCCAGTCCCCACCCGCAGCCAGCATCGCATGGAATTCCGCCAAGGCCCTTGCCGTCCCGATCCCGCCCATCGCGGGCAGGCACGCCCCACGCACCTCCGCTTGGTTCATCGCGGAAATAGCGCCGAGGCCCTTGGGGCTTGAGAACGCCCGCCGGGCCAGCGAACCCGCATCCGCGAACGCGCGCAAAAACTCTTTGTCCTCCTCGCCACCCGCAGGTGCCTTTGGAGCGATCACATCGGCGATGCGAGATTGTTCCTCATCCGGAACTCCAATCCAAAAATCCAAACCCATCGGTCCCGCAAAAACCCGCCGCCAGTAGTCACCGAGCGGCTCCCCGCCCGACAACCTCCGGACCATCTCGTCCAAAAAAAATCCAAACACCCTCGGGCTGTATGCCGGCCCCTCGCCCACCGGAACCAGCGGCCTCTGGGACTCGATCGCCACCACCACCGCTTCGCGGTCCATCATTTCCGGCACAGGCCCGTCCAAGGCGCAAAGCCCCGCGCAATGCGACATCACTTGCCGGACCGTCACGCGATCTTTGCCAGCACCGGCAAATTCCGGCCACACATCCGCCACGCGCAAATCCGGTCCCACCCCCCGCTCCTGCAGGGCATGCAGCAGGCAGGCTGAAGCCGGCGCCTTCGTGGCGGACCACACCAGCACCGGCGTATCGCGCCTCCACTCACGCTCCCCGGTGGCATCCGCAAATCCCCCGAAGAAATCTGCCAACTCCACCCCGCGGTGGAAAACGCAAACCGCCGCCCCCGCCTCCAGCCCTGCCGAAAAATTCGCGCCGAACGCCTCCCGCAGTGCCCTCACAGCCTGTCGCGGATCACCGTCAAATCGGGGTCGAGCCTCGCGATCTCGCGGAACTTGTCGTCCATCACGAAGCTGGTCTTCACATAGTCCATCGCCGTGTCGAGGTCACCGAGCACCGCGCTGTAGCAGGCCAGGTTGTAGAAATAGGTCGCCTCCTCCTCGAGCGCCGCCGGTCCGCTCAGGAGCAGGTCCCTCGCCTCCGCGGTCTTCCCCCGCTCGTGCAGGCAAAACGCCCCGTGGATGTATCCTGCGATGTGCTCCGGATAAAGCTCGCGCAGCCTCGAGCACGCCGCCATGGCCTCGTCCCACCGCTGCGACCTCATCAAAATGAAAAGCCGCAGCTGCATTGCCTGCTCGCACTCGCGCTCCCCGCCCGGCAGCGAATCGAGCTCCGCCAGCGCATCACCCGGCATATCGAGTTCGATGTATCCCTGCGCCGCGGTCAGCGAGCGTTCCAATGACATGGCCGCAAGCTACCGCCCGCCCGCCGCCCGGATCAACCGCGATATTTTCCCTGTGTCCCCGCGCCTGCATCTGCTAATGCAGCGCCCGGCGAAATGAACGTCTCCGACCTCCGCGAAATCCTCCAATATGTCCCCCTCTTCCGCGAACGCGCATTCGTCGTGGCTGTCGACGGCGAGGTGGCCGGCTCGGAAAATTTCCAAAACCTGCTGCTCGACCTCGCGGTGCTGCGCTCGCTGAGCATCAAGGTCGTCCTCGTCCACGGCGCAAGCCACCAGATCCAGCAACTCGCCCGCGAGCGGAAGGTCTCCATCACGAACTCCGACGGCATCGGCATCACCGACATGCCGACCCTCCAAGTCAGCATCGACGCCGCCATCCGCCTCACGAACGAAATCATGGAGGGCCTCTCCTCCGTGGACCTCCGCGCCGCCTACATCAACGCCATCATCGCCCACCCGGCCGGCATCCTCGGCGGCGTGGACCAGCAATACACCGGCAAGGTCGAGCGCGTGGACACCAAGGCCCTCAAGCTCCTCCTCGACGAAGGCATCGTGCCGGTCGTCCCCCCGCTCGGCTTCGATGGCGAGGGCCGCACCTACCGCGTCAACTCCGACAGCACCGCGCAGGAGATCGCCGTCGAACTCGGCGCCACGAAAATCCTCTACCTCGCGCCGAACTCCGTTTTCTCCGCGCAACCCGCCATCCCACGCCAGCTCTCGATCTCCGAAGCCGAGGAACTCGTCAAAAAACGCAAGGCCGACCTGCCCCAGGGCATCCTCTCGAAACTCGACAACGCCGCGAAGGCCTGCCGCCAGGGCGTCGCCCGCGCCCATGTCCTCAACGGCGGCATGAACGAAGCGCTCCTCAGCGAAGTGTTCAGCCCCGAAGGCATCGGCACGATGGTTTACTCGAACGAATACCAGCAGATCCGCCGCATCTTCAAAAAGGATGTCCGCGCCGTCACCTCGCTCATCCGCCAATCGGTCCAGAACGAGGAACTCGTGCGCCGCACGCGCTCGGAAATCCTCGAGCGGCTGGGCGACTATTGGCTCCTCGAGATCGACCGCACGCCCGTGGCCTGCGTCGCGATGCACCTCTACCCGGAAGAGTCCGCCGCGGAACTCGCCTGCCTCCATGTCGGCAAGGCCCACGAAAACCAGGGCTACGGCCGCAAGCTCATGGCTTTCGTCGAGAACCTCGCCCGCGAGAAAAATGTGAAGAACCTCTTCGCCCTCTCCACGCAGGCCTACAGCTACCTCCAGCAAAAGGGCGGCTTCGCCACGGCGGACCCCTCCATCCTCCCTGCCGCCCGCCTCGCGAAATACGAAGAGAGCGCCCGCAACTCCGTCGTGCTCGTCAAATCGCTCCGCCCCGCCTGATCCTCAATGGAAGGCATCCACACGCACTTCCTGTGGATCGATTGGGCGGTCCTCTTCGCCTACCTCGCGCTCACCACCTGGATCGGCCACGCCCTCCGCGGCTCGCAGGCCACGATGAAGGATTTCTTCCTCGCCGGCCGCTCGCTCCCCTGGCCGGCCGTCACCGGCTCCATCGTCGCCACCGAAATCAGCGCCATCACTTTCGTCGGGGTCCCCGGCATGGTCTTCGCGGCGAACGGCGACTTCACCTACCTCCAATGGGGCGTCGGCTCCATCCTCGCCCGCGTCATCGTGGGCATCTGGTTCGTGAAGGTTTTCTACGAGCGCGGCATTTTCAGCCCCTACGACTACATGCAGCAACGCCTCGGCCCCGGCGCGCGCACGCTCACCACCTGGCTCTTCTTCGTTAGCTCGGTCCTCGGGCAAAGCGTCCGCCTGCTTGTCACGGCGCTCATCCTCTGGACCGTCACCGGCCTCCCGTTCGAATGGTGCATCGCCATCATTGGCGTCTTCGCGGTCCTCTGGACCCTCATGGGCGGAATGACCACCGTCATCTGGACCGATGTGATCCAATTTTTCGTCTTCATCGGCGGCGGCGCGCTGGCACTCACCGTGATGGTTTTCCAAGTGGACGGCGGCTTCGCGGAAATCCTCCGCTCGGCCGGCGAGGCCGGAAAACTCCGGGTCCTCGACCTCTCCACGAACCCCAATGTCCAATTCACCCTGTGGGTCGGCCTCATCGCCATGCCGTTCCAGAACCTCGCCGCTTTCGGAACCGACCAACTCAACGCCCAGCGCATGTTCTGCTGCCGCTCCGCATCGGACGCCTCGAAAGCCATCATCGCCAGCAGCATTTCCCTCCTCGTCACCGTGCTCATGCTTTTCGTCGGGGCGGCCCTCTTCGCCTACTACGCCCAGCACCCGCCATCCCCCGCCGAAGCCGCGCAATTCGCGAAAGACCCAGACTCGGTCTTCCCCGTCTGGATCACCACCGTCCTGCCCCCCGGCCTCACCGGCCTCATCCTCGCGGGCGCCTTCGCCGCCGCCATCTCGAGCCTCGACTCCGCCCTCGCCGCCCTCGCGCAAACCACCCTCTCGCTTGTCCACGCCAAGGAGGGTATCGAAAACACCGACCAGAAAAAACTCGTCCGCCAATCCCGCATCGCCGTCACCGCCTGGGGCGCCGCCCTCATCCTCGTGGCCATCGGCCTTCAAGCCGTCCGCGGCGAGATCAACCTCCTCAGCCTCGCCTTCGGCATGGTCACCTACACCTACGGCCCGCTGCTCGGCGCATTCCTCCTCGCGCTCAGCCCCATCCAGCGGGACATCCGCGGCGTCCTCATCGGCTCCGCCATTTCCATCCTCCTCGTCCTTTTGGCCCGGCCGGACCTCTACAACATCCTCTCCGCACTCCACCTCATCACCCCCGAGCAAGCCCTCGCCTGGCGCCCGCAAGTCAACTTCGCCTGGCTCTACCCCGCCACCTGCCTCCTCACGCTCGGCTGCGGCATCCTCCTCGGTAAAAAAACCACCCGTTCCGCTTCGGCCTGACCGAGCGGCAGTTCGACACCGCCAGAATTCATTTCGCGCCGCCCCGCGTTCGTGTTTACTCGAGCGCGTATGGAGAATGTCATCATCGTCGGCACCGGCTGCGCCGGGCTCACGGCCGCCATTTACACCGCACGCGCCAACCTCTCGCCGCTCGTCCTCGAGGGGCGCCTGCCCGGCGGCCAGCTCACCACCACCACCGCCGTGGAAAATTTCCCGGGGTTCCCGGATGGGGTGGACGGCCCCGACCTCATCCAGCGCATGCACCAGCAGGCGGAAAAATTCGGCGCGCGGTTCCAGTTCGGCACGGTGGAGGAATTCCAATCCGGCAAGCCGCACCGGCTCAAAGTGGACGGCGCTTGGCTCGAAACCAAGGCGCTCATCATCGCGAGCGGCGCCTCGCCGCGCTACATCGGCATCGAGGGCGAATCGAAACTCATCGGCCACGGGCTCACTTCCTGCGCAACCTGCGACGGCGCATTCTACCGCGGCGTTCCCGTTTGCGTGGTCGGGGGCGGCGACTCCGCCTGCGAGGAGGCCACATTCCTCACCCGGTTCGCCAGCGAGGTTTACCTCATCCACCGCCGCGACTCCCTGCGCGCCTCGAAAATCATGGCGGACCGCGCCCTCTCGAACCCGAAAATCAAACCGGTCTGGAATGCCACCGTCACCGGCTACCTCGTGGATGCCGCCGGCGAGGTCGAGGGCGTAAAACTCCGCAACACCAAGGACGGTTCCGAATCCGAACTCGCCCTCAAATGCGTCTTCGTCGCCATCGGGCACGAGCCGAACACCGCCGCATTCCGCCAAGCGCTCGAAACCGATTCCAACGGCTACCTTGTCCAAAAAACCGGCACCCGCACGAATGTCGAAGGCGTCTTTGCCGCGGGCGATGTCGCCGACCATGTCTACCGCCAGGCGATCACCGCCGCCGGACAGGGATGCGCCGCCGCGATCGACGCCGAACGCTGGCTTGCCGATTCCTAAAACCCAACCCGTTTGCAAAAACCTGCACAGCGCCCGCTGGCGATTTGCGACCTGACGCAATTCTACTCGCCCGTCAGCGGCGGCATCCGCCGCTACATCGAGCAAAAGAGCGCCTACCTCCGCCGCCAGCGCCCGGATTGCCGCCACATCATCATCGTCCCCGGCGAAAAAACCGAGGCCTTCGAGGACGGCCCCGTCCGGTTCCACACCATCGCCTCGCAACTCGTCTCGCGCACTTCGCGCTACCGCCTGCTGACGAAACTCCACATCGTCGAGGAAATCCTCGAGGCAGAGCGCCCGGACATCATCGAATCCGGCGACCCCTACCAGGTCGCATGGAAAGCCGTCGCCTCCGGCCGCGGGCTCGATATCCCGGTGGTCGGCTTTTACCACTCGCATTTTCCCGAGGCCGTCCTGCGCACCGTGGAAAAATTCGCCGGTCCGCTCGCCGTCGCGATTGTGACCGAGATTTGCAAAAAGTATGTCACCACGCTCTACAACCACTTCGAAGCCACATTCGTGCCGAGCCCGGTCCTTGCCCGCTTGCTGACTGGCTGGGGCGTGGAGAACACCCACACCGTCGACCTCGGCGTGGACGATACGGTGTTCCGCCCCGACATCGACGACCGCGCCGCCACGCGCACCAAATTCGGCATCCCCGCCGGAGCGCCCCTCCTGCTCTATGTCGGCCGCCTCGCCCCGGAAAAAAATGTCCAAACGCTTTTCGACGCCTTCACGCTTTTGAAAAAAAATTCCCCCCTAGACTGGCAACTCCTCTGCCTCGGCGACGGCACCCGCCGCTCCGCTCTGCTGGAACTGAAGGGGGAAGCCAGCGGGGTCCACTGGATGCCGTTTTGTTCGAACCCCGCCGAACTTTCCGCCATTTACCGCAGCGCTGACCTTTTCGTGCACCCCAGCGTGCAGGAAACCTTCGGCCTCGTAACGCTCGAGAGCCAGGCGAGCGGCACGCCGGTGGTTGGAATCCGCGGAAGCTACATGGACCGCATCATCTTCACCGATCAAACCCACTGGGCGACGGAAAACACCCCCGCCGCCCTCGCCGAAGCCATCCGCGCGAAATGCCAAACCGACCTCCGCGCCACCGGGCTCCAAGCCAGCGCCGAAGCCCGTTCGCGCTATTCCTGGAACACTGTTTTCTCGCGCCTCCTCGATGTTTACACCCGCGTCGTAGCGAATTACGCGCCCTAACCTATTTCGGTGCGACCAGGAGGGTCCTGCTTGTCAGGACCGGGGCGGTTTGCGCAAGCACGACAATTCCGGCCCTGACAAGCAGAGCCCTCCTCGCAAGGCGGTATTTCACACCGAACGGAATGCGCCGCGCTGCGCTGTGGGGTCAGTTTCCTTGAGCCGATAGGGAATCCGTTTCGCCCAAAGCCGCAGGGCTTCCCAGTGGATGAGGAAAATCACCTTCAATGTTACGAAGGGATACTTCAACGCCATCCAAAGGGCATTCGCAGCAGTCAGTTCGAGGCGCTCGCCTGCGAGGGAACTCAACAAGACTTTTTCCCCGCCCCGATACTCGTCGATGGCAACGCGCAACTTCGCGCCGGGAATGCCGAACCGGAAATCGAACTCCAAATCCAAATCCGAAAACGGCGAGACATAGTAATCCTTCGGCAGCCTCGCGTGGAACCCGCCGCCATCCGCCACCGGCACCAGATACGGCTTCAGTTCCCCGAAGGTGTTTCCAACCTGGATGACCGAAACAAGCGGGCGTCCGGCGTCGTTGTAGCAGAAGAACACGGAAATCGGATTGAAGGTGTAGCCGAACAAGCGCGGGATCGTGAGCAGTTCGACCCGTGCCGGGCGTTCGCCGAATCCTTGGCTTTGAAGAAACGTTTCCAAATTCGCCCGGATGCCCCGCGAGTGGAATTGGAAGTAATCGCGGTCATCGAGCGAGAAGGCATTCGGCTCGTTCACCCCGAAAAACGGCACCGCCGCACGCACGGCGTCCAGCTCGTCGAGGTCGAGCAGGAACATGAAAATCCGGTAAACAAAGCCATGCCGCTTCGGCGAAAGCCGCTGGTGCATCACCACGCACTCGTGGATGCAGGAGTTCACTGCCTCAAAATCGGGCGCATCACCGCGCCGAGGTCCACCGCCGAGGCATAGGCATCCTCGTGGAACCCATACCGGAAATAGCTCCCGCAAAAAAACACGCGCTGCGCCGCCGAGCGTGTGTTGAGCGATGGCAACCGCTCCTGTGCGCGCATCGCCCCGAGCGTGAAGACCGGATGCTCATAAACCGTCCGATACAAAACTTTCGCGGGGGCGATGTCCGCGTCGGCATTGATGGAGACGAAGTAGTTCCGCTTTTTTGAAACCCCCTGCAGCGCGTTCATCCAATAGTGCGTTGTCGCCTGCGTCCCGCCGCCCTTCGCTTTTGAAACCCGATAGTTCCACGATGCCCAAGCAATTTTTCTGCGGGGCATCACCGATTCGTCCGTGTGCAGGACGGCGGTGTTGCGCTGATAAGGGAACGCGCCGAGCAACCCGCGTTGCTCCGGGTCGGCATCCGGCAGCATCGCCAATGCCTCGTCCGCGTGCGCAGCGATGACAACACGGTCGAAACGGAAGGTTCCCCCCGCCTCGGTGGCAACCTCAGCGCCTTCCGCACTACCGCGAACCGCCACGACTTTTTCCGGCAGGCGCACCGGGTCGAATTTCGAGAGCAATTTGTCGCGGTAGGATTTCGAACCGCCGGAAACCGTAAACCACGGATGGTGTGTGGTCACACCGAGGAAGCCATGGTTTTGGAAAAAGCGGACGAGGCTCGCCGCCGGGAATTCCAAAATTTTTCCTGGCTCCGTGGACCAAACCGCCGAGCTCATCGGCACGAGATAGTGCTCGAGGAAATCCGCGCCGAGCCCGTGCCGGCGGGCGAATTCCGCCAAGGTGCAGTCGAGTTGCGAGGGGTCCGCCAGCGCGCGGCGCGCCACACGGAAGAATTTCAGGATTTGCCAAACGAGCCCGAGGAACCTCGGGTTCGCGATGTTCCGCCGCTGGGCGAACAGTTTTCCCAAGCCCATGCCGTTGTATTCCAGCCCGTCGGGCAGGTGCTGGACGCTGAAGGACATCTCCGCCGGCTGTGTGTCCACGCCGAGTTCCGCAAAGAGCTTCACAAGGTTCGGGTAGGTCGCGTGGTTGAAAACGATGAAGCCGGTGTCGATGGGCACCTCCACGCCATCCTCGTCCACCACCACCGTGTTCGTGTGCCCACCGGGGCGTTCGAGTTTTTCGAAGAGTGTGATTTCGGCGTGGTCGCGCAGTTGCCAAGCCGCACCCATGCCGGCAATCCCGCTGCCGACGATCGCAACGCGCTCCCTCACCGCGCGGCGCCGCGTCCGTAAACCCGTGCCGGAACCGTTTTGATGTCCCAAACAACCCCCACAAGCCCGAGCAGGCGGATGAGGTAATACGAGATGTCGATTTCCCACCAATAGAACCCTTGGCGGGCGGAAGCCTGGTAGTGGTGGTGGTTGTTGTGCCAACCCTCGCCGAGCGTCACGAGCGCAAGCAGGAAGCTGTTGCGGCTCTCGTCTTCGTTGTCATAGCGCTTCGTGCCGAGCATGTGTGCGAGCGAGTTCACGGCGCAGGTGGCGTGAAAAAGCACCGTGGTGCTTATAAAAAATCCCCACACGACCATCTGCCATCCCGAGGTTCCGAGCCCAGGAGCGAACGCGCCGAGGGCTGCGCCGAATCCGTAGAGCAGCGCCAGCAGAAGCGCGGGGCCGATCACATCGAAGCGGTTCAGGAAAACCAGCTCCGGGTATTTCACCAAATCGCGCACGAGGCGGTAGTCGGTCGGGAAATTTTTGCTGCTGGTGAGCCAGCCAATGTGGGACCAAACGAAACCCTTCACGCCCGGCGAATGCACATCGTGCTCGTCGTCCGAGTGCGCATGGTGGTGGCGGTGGACGGCCGCCCACCAGAGCGGGCCGCGTTGCATCGCCGTGAGCCCCGCGAGGGCGAAGAAAAACTGCAGCGCCCGCGAAGTGTGGTAGGCACGGTGGCAAAAATACCGGTGGTAAAACGCCGTCACAAAAAACATCCGCGCGAGGTAAAGCGCCACCGCGGTCCAAACCGCCGCCCAACTCCACCCGACCCAAACGACCCCGATGCACCCGAGGTGCAGGAAAATAAACGGCACGGCGCGCTTCCACTCGAACCTCTCCGGCAATTCGCGAACCGCCTCGGCGCCGCCCGGGAAATGGTCGGAGTCGATCGCGTTTAAAAGCGGGCGGAAGATTTTCGCGAGGAATGGCACCATTGTGATTTGGTGGAATTAGACCGGCGCTTCCGTTCCGGATTCCACCATTCCCATCGTGGCGAGGATGCGGTTCAAGTCGTCGTCGCCGTAGTATTCGATTTGGAAATTCCCCTTCTTCTCGCCGTGGTGGAAGACCACTCGGGTCGCGAGGCGGTGGGTGAGTTGGTTTTGGATGTGCTGCAGGGCGGGCGGCAGTTCGCTCGGTGTCTTCCCGCGGGTCCGGCGCACACGGCCGCCGTCCTCGTGGAGCTTTGCGGCAAGCGCTTCCGCATCGCGCACCGTCAGCGAATCGCGCACGATTTTTTCCGCAACCAGGTCCTGCTCCTCCGTGTTTTTGAGCGAGAGGAGCACCTTCGCGTGGCCCACGGAAATGCGCCCGTGCTTGAGAAGGGACTTTGCGTTCTCCGAAAGGTCGAGGAGGCGCATCGAGTTCGCCACCGCCGCACGGCTCTTGCCGACTTTCCGGGAAATCTCCTCCTGGGTGAGGGCGAAATTTTTGCTGAGCTTGTCGTAGGCCACCGCTTCTTCCACGGGGTTCAGCCCCTCGCGCTGCAGGTTCTCGACCAGCGCCAGTTCCAGCACATCCTGGTCGCTCGCCTCGCGCACGATGACCGGGACTTCCTGCAATCCCAGTTCCCTCGCGGCCCGCCAGCGCCTTTCACCGGCGATGAGTTCGTATCCGCCGGCCCCCAGCCTGACGATCAGCGGCTGGATGATTCCGCGCTCGCGGATGCTTTCGACCAATTCCGCCAATTGCTCCGCCGGAAACTCCACGCGCGGCTGCAACGGGCTCGGCGCAACCAACCCGACGCCCACATTCTGCACGGTCTCGCCCCTCTCGGGCAGTGGTTCGGGGTTGCCGACGCGGTTTCCGATCAACGCGCCCAGCCCCCTTCCCAGCGGTAACTTTGACATAGGGCGCGAACCTAAACACGATGCCCCCCGCCGACAAGCAGAAGCACCTTACATGGAAAAACCCATCTCCGAATTGCTCCTCTGGCGGGACGCCGCAATCCGCACACCCGCCGGGCACATGGCCTGCGACGAAGCCCTCCTCGGCGCCGCCCCCTTGCCCATCCTGCGGCTCTACCATTGGAAAAAAAACGCCGCTACTTTCGGCTACGCCCAACGATTTGCCGAGGTTCAAAAAACCACCGGAACGCTCCCGCTCGCGCGCCGTTGGACGGGTGGGGGAATCGTCTTCCACGGCTCCGACCTCACGGTCGCCCTTGCGATTCCAGCCGGGAAAACGCCAGCCCAACCCTCGCAGCTCTACGAAAAAATCCATGGGGCCATCCTCGCCGCCTTGCGCCAAACCGAACCCGCGGCCCGCCTGGCGAAGCGGGAAGAATCCATCGAGGGCCCCGCCTGCTTCACCGCACCGGTCGCCCACGACATCCTCTCCGGCGGGACAAAATTGCTCGGCGGCGCCATCCGCCGCACCCGCTCTGGGACGCTCTACCAAGGCTCCCTGCAAAACGCCTCCATCCCCGAAGAAGCCCTCGCCGCCGCGCTCGCGGAGCGAGTTTCGCCAATGGGCGATTTCGCGGAAATCGAGGCGCGCGCTTCGAAGCTCGAGTCAGAAAAGTATTCCGCCCAAAGCTGGTTGGAACTCAGATAAAAATTCAGGGGCATTTTTAAAAGACGCCTCACAGAACCCGCTTTCACCTTGATTTTTTGCAAGAACAGGCGAAACCGCTTCATCCTCAAATGCCGCGAATCCTCTCGGTTCTCCTCCCCCTCTTACTGACTGCGTGCCAGACCGCTAAAAAGTCCCCTCCCCCTGACATTCCCGCTTCCATCCCTGCCACCGACATCGAGAAAATTTCAGCCGCACTGAAAGAAGCCCCCTCTTCGCTGGCCGTATTCCAAACCGAACTCGCCGCCACTCCCCTCGACCCCAAGCGCTCCGTTGTGATTGTGGACCTCGACCGCCAGCGCTCCTACATCTACTCCGCCAGCGAACTCGTAGCAGCCACAAGGATTGCAAGCGGCAAAGCCGGCTTTCGCACGCCCACCGGCGATTACAAAATCGGCCAGAAAAACCCCGGCCACGCATCGAACCTCTACGGCAAGCTCGTCGATACTCAAACCGGCCAGGAGCAACCCGGCGAGTTCGACACCCGCTCCGGCGCGGTCCCCGAGGGGATGGAATTCCGCGGCGCGCCGATGCGCCACTTCATGCGCTTCCACACGCTCGACGGAAAAGCGACCGCCGTAGGATTTCACCAAGGCCATGTCCCCACCCGCCCCGCCTCCCACGGCTGCATCCGCCTTCCGGCAAAAGCCGCGCGCGCCCTCTACAAAATCATTCCACCCGGCACTCCGGTCATGGTTTACGGCGTTCAGCACGGCCGCCCGGCCCGCCCGCTTCCCGAAGAAACGCTGGAGACAAAGAAAGAATCCACGAAAAAACCAAAGCCCGCCACGAAGCGGAAAAAATCCTCGAGCCACCTTCGCAACTAAGCCGCACTCGCCCTCGCAGACCCACATTTCTCCTTGCCTCGCACTCAGCCTTGGTGTTCAAACCGCCCCCTCTCACAAAGGATGAACGGCATGAATGACGGCTACGGGAATGGATCGGACAAGGTTTTGGCCTCGGAGAAAATTGTCTCCGGCAGGAAGATTTTCTTTCTCGATTACAAGGAAAACAGCCGCGGTCGCGTGCTGAAGATCACGGAGGATGTCGGCGGCCGCCGCGACACCATCATGGTCCCCGACGAGGCCCTCGACGATTTCGCCGACGCCCTCGAGCGCATTTTGAATTCCGACTCCGCCTCGGAGTAGCGCGCACGAAACTCCATCCTTTCCCGCCAACGGCGAAACGGCTAGCCAATCCGGCGGCCAACCAAGGGAACCAAATGCCAAAGGACCGCATCCGCCTCGACGCGCTCGACCAAAACAAGTCCATCACGCAGGAAGACTACAAATCCGGCGTCAAAAAACTCCAACTCGAGCTCCTCGGCATGCAGCTCGAGTTGCTGGAGAAAAAAATCCCCGTCGTTATCGTAATCGAAGGCCCCGATGCCGCGGGCAAGGGCGGCGCCATCAAACGCCTCACTGAGAACCTCGACCCCCGCATCCTCCGCGTCTACTCGATCAACAAGCCCACCCCCGAGGAACTCGCCCGCCACTACATGTGGCGCTTCTGGACCAAACTCCCGCCCCGCGGCGAAATCGCAGTCTACGACCGCTCCTGGTATGGCCGCGTCCTCGTCGAACGCGTCGAGGGCTTCTGCACCGAAGCCGAGTGGAAACGAGCCTACGCCGAAATCAACGAATTCGAACGCCTGCTCGTCGACGACGGCACCATCCTCGTCAAACTCTGGCTCCACATCACGAAGGACGAGCAACTCGCCCGCTTCAAGCGCCGCGAGGCCGACCCCTACAAACACTGGAAAATCGGCGAGGAGGACTGGCGCAACCGCAAGCGCTGGGACGAGCACATCGAAGCCGCTGAGGACATGTTTGAAAAAACCGGCACCGACACCGCGCCATGGAATGTCATTCCCGCGAACTTCAAATGGTATGCCCGGATCAAAACCCTCAAGGTCGTCATCCGCGCCGTCTCGAAAGCCCTCGGCAAATAGCCCCCACCTTGCCTGCCCCCCTCCCCGCGCTTACCCTGCGCGCCCGATGCCGATTGTAAAAACCGCCGCCGCATTCGTGCTGCTCGCCGCCCTGTGCGCGCCGCCGGCCATCGCATCCGAAAAAAAATCCCCTCCCCCTCCCGCCAAATCCCGCGTCTACGAATCCTACGAAGCCACCGCCCTCCTCCCGGACCGCAGGCCCAACCCCCGCATCGTCCGCCGCATGGTGGACCGCCTCGTCTGCGCCGCCACCGGAAAACCCGACCCCGCCAGCGCATGGCGCTCCCTCGTCAAACCCGCCGACCGCGTTGGCATCAAGGTCGCCGCATCGCCCGGCCCCATCGGCGGCACCCGCCCCGCCGTCGCCGAAGCCGTCGCGCAAAGCCTCGCCGCTGCAGGCATCCCGCAATCCAACATCATTGTCTGGGACCGCAACCTCGACGACCTCCTCTCCGCCGGATACCGCAAAGACAGCCCCCACTACCGCCTGCGCTGGACGGACTCCGAAACCGGCTACGACAAAAACGCCATCCTCACCGCCCCCGTCATCGGCCGCCTCATCTGGGGCGACAAAACCTTCGGCAAAAAGGAAGGCACCCGCATGGTCGACATCCTCACCACCGGCGAACAACTCAGCAGCACCAGCCACTTTGCGAAAATCCTCAGCAAGGAAGTCACGAAAGTCGTCAACATCCCCTCCCTCTGCGACAGCTTCCTCACCGGCGTCAACGGCGCCCTCGCGAACATGGCCATTTCCAATATCGACAATTGGCGCCGCTTCGCCGGCCCGCCCGACTTCGGCGACCCCTACCTGGCGGAAATCTACGCGGACCAAACCATCCACGGCAAAGTCGTCCTCACCATCCTCGACGCCCTCACGATGCAATACGCCGGCGGCCCGTTGCCGAACCCGAACTATACCGCCGACCAACTCACGCTCTACGCGAGCCTCGACCCCGTCGCCATCGACGCCACCGCCGTCACGCTCCTCGACCCCATGCGCAAAGCCTCCAAGCTCCCGCTCCTGGAAAAATCCACCCGCTGGCTCGCGAGCGCCGAAACCCTCGGCCTCGGCAAACACCGCCCCGAAGACATCGAACTCCTCTCCGTCGCCACTCCCCAGCCGTCACCTCGCCCGTAGGCACGCTTGCTGACAAACCCAGCACCGGCCGCTATACACCAAAAGCAATGCAATCCGCCGCCGTGCGCTTCTCCGCTTGGGGAGCCGTTGTTTCCATCATCCTTGCCATCGCGGCTTACTTCGCGGCGCTCGGGAGCGACCATGCAGCGACGAACGGCGATGAACTGCTCTACGCCCAAATCGCCCGCGTTACGGCCGAGTCCGGCGCGCTGCTCCCGCTGCAAACCGCCATCGAGTTCCATCGCAATACCAAACCGCCCGCACTCTTTTGGCAGGGAATCCTCACGACGGACTGGGCGAAAAACTGGAGCCTCTGGGAACTCCGGTGGCCGAATGTCGCTTACTCCTTTGGCATCGCGGCGATGGTGTTCCTCCTCGCGCGGAAGCTCTCGGGCCACGCATCCACAGGCCTCCTCGCCGCCCTCGCCTACCTCGCTTTTTTCGGCACTTACCGCTACGGGCGCGTTTTCCTGACCTCCGCGCCGGAGACTTTCTGGCTCTTCGCACCATTTTTTATCCTGCTCTGCTTTGTAAAAAACCAACCCGGCATCAGTTGGCTGCAAGCCCTCGCCTTTGGGCTGATGTTCGGCGCGGCGCTTCTCTACAAGTCCTTCGCCCTCGTCCTTCCCGCCACCGCAGGCCTTGCATGGTGGGGACTACACCAACGCGGATACCGCTTCGGCGAATGGCTCCGCCGTGATGTCCCGCGCGTCGCCCTTTCGGGCATTGTCGCGCTCGGCGTGTTTTCGCTTTGGTTCATCCTCGATCCCGAACGGGAACTTCTATTCCGCGATTTTGTGCTCAAGGAGAATGTCGGGAAATTCAACACCGGCGGGCAAAACTACTTCCTCAATCTCCTATGGGGGCAATCGAGCATCTGGCGGAATGTCGCCGCCATTCCCATCAATGCCGGGCTGCTCGCCCTGACTACGATCGCCCTTTTTGTCATCGCTTGGATCAAGCGCCGCGAGACCACCGAACCCGAACGCCTGCTCTGGATTTGGATCGCCACCGTCTTCCTCGCCTTCACGCTCCCGAACCAGCGCGACGAACGCTATCTCCTCCCCGCCATGCCGGCCGTGGCGGTCCTCCTCGCCCTGCACTGGACGCAAATCCCGCGCTGGATTTTTTGCATCACGCTGCTTGCCGTTGCGGTGATCGCGCTCGGCATGGTCCTTGGCGGCGCGCTGCTGACAACCACCGCCGGCCTCGGCACGCTGTATCCGTGGTATGCATGGCTGCTCCTCAGTGCGGTGATGGGTTTCGCAGCCGTCGGTTTTTTCCGCAAAAACCTCACGCACACACTGGCGGTCCCAGCCATCCTTTCGCTCTACCTCGGCTATGCCGCATTCCTCATACCATTCGACGGACCGCTCGGTGAATTCGACGGAAAAGCCGCCGCGTTCGCGAAAGGCAAAACCATCCCCGCGCCCATCAATTTCAATGCGCGCGAGGAAATCTACCAATTCATGCTCCCCGGCACTCAACTCGCGCCCTACCACACGAACAACAAGATCCCGGTCGATAAACTGGCCGAGTCGGGAGTGTTTATTGCAACGGTGAGCCTCGATGACGATTCCATCGAATCGAACCCGCGTTTCCGCATCGTCGGGACCCGGCTGCAGATCATCGACCGCTTCAACAACACCGAAACAATCGACATGCTGACCGGAAATGTGGCGCGCAACCTTTTCAAAAAGGACCTGCTCGTCGAAGTCCTGCCCGCCGCCCAATGAACTCGAAAATCTTCCCTTGGCTCGCACTCGCACTGGGCGTCTTTGTTTACCTCTACAATCTCGGGAGCGACCACGCGGCAACCAATCCCGACGAGCACCTCTACATTCAAATCACCCGCATGACCGCCGAGGGCGGCGAGTGGTTGCCACTGAAAAATCTGACCGCCGCAGAGCGCAACACCAAACCCCCCGCGCTCTTCTGGCAGGGCATCGTCGCCACGGACTGGGGCCGCCACTGGGAACTCTGGCGCGTCCGCCTTCCCGTTGCAGCCTACACGCTCGCGACGGCGTTGATGGTCCTGCTTCTCGCCCGCCGCCTCTCGGGTTCCACCGCCACGGGCGTTCTGGCCGCGCTCGCATTCCTCGCCTTTTTCAGCACCTACCGCTACGGGCGCGTGGCACTGACATCCGCGCCGGAGACATTCTGGTTTTTCCTGCCCCTCACGATCCTGCTCTGGCGCGGACCGCGGCCGGGCGATCCCCCGTGGCCACTGGCTCTGGCATTCGGGCTCATGGTCGGCATCGGTCTCCTCTACAAATCCTTCGCTCTAGTGATCCCCTTCTGCGCCGGACTGGCGTGGTGGACGCTGCACACCCGCGGCTACAAAATCGCGCCGTGGCTGCGCGGCGATTTCCTCAAAATCGGCGCCCTCGGCACCATTGCGGTCGGGGGCTTTTGCCTGTGGTTCGCCTTCGACCCGGATCCCGCAAGCATTTGGCGAGATTTCGTCATTAAGGAGAATGTCGGGAAATTTGATCCGAAAGGAGAGAGCTACATCACGAAATTCTTTTTCGGCAGCCACAGCGTGTGGCGCATCCTCCTCGGCTACCCGTTCAATGCCGGACTGCTCGCGCTGGCGGCGGGGGCGTTTTTCGTCATCACTTTCCGCCAACGGAAAGACCTCTCTCTCGCGGAAAATCTCCTTTGGATTTGGATCCTCACGAACCTGATCGTCTTCACCTTCCCCGATGCGCGGCGCGACGAACGCTACCTCCTCCCAGCCATGCCCGCCATCGCCGTCCTGATGGCGCTCCGCTGGCAATCCATCCCGCGCTGGACGCTGGCCATCCCCCTCGTTGTGGTGGCGGCGGCTTCGCTTGTTTTCATCGCGGGAATGTTTGTCCTTGAAAACGAACTCGGCGCCTCGGGACTCTATCCCTGGTATGCGGTTCCGTTTCTCGCGGGAACCGCCGCCTTTGCAATCGCCGGGTTGAAACCCGAGTGGACCCGCAGCGCCATTTGCCCGGCGGTCTTCCTGCTGTATCTGGGCTACGCGGTTTTCCTGAAACCCTTCGACGGTGCGCTGGGCGAGTATTCGGCATCGGCTGTCGAGGCGGTCCGCGGAAAAACCGTGATGCTTCCATCGGTCTACGGGGCGCACGACGAGGTTTACCGCTTCATGCTGCCGGGCGCGGATGTGAAGTTGGTGAAGGCAAAAACCCTCAAGGAACCCGCGCAGTTCTGCATCCAAAGCATCCCCGCCCGCGACGCAAAAAATCCTTCCGCCCCCGGCACCCGCATCCTCGGGACGCGCCTGAACCTCAACGACCGCTTCACCCGTGAGGAAACCCAGGAAATCCTGCGCGGCGACCTTACGGGGCAGTTGTTCCGCGTGGATTTGCTGGTCGAGGATTCCGCGAGCGCCAAGCCATAGCGATCAAGGCGACGAGCGACACCGCGCCGAAAAGCGGATCGAGGACGTAATCCCAAAAGTTCGTGGATTCCTGGAAACCCGCGAGGTAGCCGAGGCCCGCGAGAAGGAGCAAATAACCGAAGCGGTTGCCTAACCACAGCAGGACCGCCGAAGCGACGCCCACTCCCGCGAACAAGGCAATCGATACCGAGTGGAACAGCCACGGCCAACCGAGCGAGTAGGTGTCGAACGCACCGAGCCCGAGCGCGGATGGATAAAGCATCAGGCTGGCGGCTGCTCCGAAAATCCAAGCGGCTTTCCAGTCAGCAGGGCGGAAAACCGATTTGTTGCATGCCCGCCCGAGAATCGCAGCCAAAAGCAATCCCACCATCGGAATGCTGGCATTTGGCGCAAGGCTCTTGATCCAAAATCCAAGCCAAGGAATAAAAACAAAAGCCGCGCCCGCGGCGGTGGAAACTCCCAGCCCCAAAAGCCCGCGCACCGGCAGCACCCGCTGGAAAAACCAAACGACAAGGAGGAAGACGGTGAGCGTGCTCATTGCAGCACCTCCTGCTCCTTGAGCCACGCGGTGTTGAACTCCACATAAACAATCTGGGTTTGCCGCGCGGAGTAGAGCATGCGGACCGTTCCATCCGGGTCGCACACCATCGAGGGATAGGAAAATTCGAACCCCGGTTCCTCCTCGAGCGTTGCGACGCGTTTCCAAGTTTTCCCGCCGTCGCCGGACACTGCGAGGCGCAAGTTCTCGCGCTTGCCGGTGGAGCGGTCGTTGTAGGCGGCAAGGATCGAACCATCGGGAAGCCTGGCGCCGCAAATGCCCGAATCCTTGTTCGGCAGTTCGGTCGCCTGCGGCGGCGTCCATGTCCGCCCGGCATCGGCCGTCGAGGAAATCGACATGAATTGCGCCGGCCGGAAATCGCGCATCAGGCACACCGCATCCGTTCGGGAAAGCGGCACCAACGCCGCCTGCATCACCGAAACCCCGCCCGCCACGCGCGAAACTGCAAAGTCATATCCCCCACCCCGCGGCAGGAGCCAAAGCACCTCGGGGAACTTTCCGAGGAATTCCTCGTAGACCGGAACCGCCCAGCCGCCGCCGGCGAGCGGCGAAGCCGGATTGCGCGGAAGCGCACTGAGATTGGCGAGCGGGTTCATCGTCAGGTTCTGCGCGCGGCTCCATGTCATTCCCGCGTCGTCCGACCAGGCAATGTTCATGGAACTCCCCGACCACCGCCCGGCCGCGACGGTGACGAACAAAAGCCCGAGCCGGTTGCCATCCGCGAGCAGGAGCGCATTCCCGACCGAAATCACATTGCGGCCGAGGTCCGCCATCGCTTTCTCCCGATTGAAAATCGCGCGCGGCGCCTGCCAGTTCCCAGCCGCATCGGTGGATGCCAGGTAAACCGCCACATCCGGCGCACACTCGCCCGAGCCCGCATACCACGCCGCAAACATTCGCCCGTCCTCCATCCGAACCAGCGAGGCGGAGTGCGATTTTTTGTGCGGGCTGAAAGGGTTCACCACCGTCTTTTTGAAAAACGCTGGCTCACCGCTTTCGCCAGCCGATGGCGCGGTCACTTCGAACCCCGGGAAAGCCGACTTCGCCATTTCCCGCGCGTTCCACCACGGCAGCAGGCCTGCAGCCAGCGCGGCAAGGCACAGGGCGATCCGGATGGCGGGCGGGCGCTGGCGCGGCATCGGGGCGGCGGTCAGTTGAAATCACCCGATGGCTGCAGCTTTGCCACCGAGCCGACCGTTTTGTTCGACTTCAGGGTGTCGCGGTAGAAACCGAACGACGGCTTCGGCACGCGGTCGAAAGTTTGCGGGTCCATTTTGGAGAGCCCGAAAAGCGCCCCGTAGCCGTAATGCCACTCGTAGTTGTCCGCGAGCGACCAGCTGAAATACCCGCGCACGTCGTAGCCGTCGCGGATGGCTCGCCCGATTGCGGCGAGGTGGTTTTGCATATACCAAATGCGCTTCGGGTCCTTGGGGGTGGCGATCCCGTTTTCGGTGACCATCATCGGCTTGCCATAGCGGTCGCCCACGCGCCGGATTTCGTTGTAGAGGCCGTTCGGGTCGATGCGCCAGCCCATCATCGTGTAGTTGTGCCCGCGCCTCCACGCCTCGCTGAGGAACGAGGTCGGGCTCGCGACCTGCGAGTAATAGTAGTTGATCCCGATGATGTCGCAGACATCCCAAACGCGGTCGAGGTGGTCGATATTCCCGTGGATCATCGTGTTGTAGAACAGCCCGCCGGGGTCGAGGACCGACTTCTTCCACCAGGGCAACGCCTCGACCGAAACGACCTTGGCGGACGGCTTGGTTTTTTTGATGCGCGCCGCGGCATCGCGGAACATCGCCGTGCTCGAGTCGATCGCTTTCCAGTATGTGCCCATCGCGAGCACCATCGCCGGCGGCCATTGGCCCGCGATGTAGGCAGTGGTGATCTGGCCATTCGGCTCGTTCTGCGGCGCGAAATAATTCACATACGGCGCGAACCGCGGCAGGACCTTGTCGAGATAGGCGAGCCAACGCGTGTGGACGCCGGGGTGCAGCCAGTTCGAGAGCTTCGGGTTTTTCTTGTCGTAGAGCCAATCGGGGAAAGTGAAGTGCCACAGGCAAACGACGGGCTCGATGCCCGCGCGCTTCAGGCGCCGCGCCATGGAAACATAGCGGTCGATTGCCTCCTCGTTCCACTCGCCCATGCGCGGCTCGATGCGCGCCCACTCGAGGCTGAACCGGTAGTGCGTCGCGCCGGATTTTTTCAGCGCTTCGAGGTCTTTTTCAAAATGCGTCCACGAGTAGAGGGCGTTGCCTTTTTGCGGCGCCTTGCCCTGCGCGACCGAGATGTCCCAATCGGTGGAAAAATAGTCCGCATCGCCGGGCTCCACAGCGGGGTCCTCGTATTGGTAGCTCGAAGTGGAGAAACCCCACGCAAACGGCGCGTCCATTTTCGGGAGCGGGCGGGGCGGCCGGGGCAGCGGCCCCGTGGTGTCGCGCCCAAGCGGGTTCAGGCCGGCGCAACCAGTGAGCCCCATGGAAAAAAGGACCGCGGCGAGAGCGGAAAGTGCGGGCATGTTCTTCATGGCTCCGCATCATTCCAGCGCGGCGCGGCGGCGAAAGACTTTTTTCGGATGCGGTTCCGGCTCGAAATGCGGCGCCGAAGACGCTTTGCTCGGCGCCGTGAAACTCCTCTCATGGAATGTCAACGGAGTGCGCTCGATCCTCGGCAAGGGCTTCGGCGACTACCTCGCCCGCGAGGAACCCGATGTGCTCTGCATCCAGGAGACCAAGGCGCGGCGCGAACAGGTCGAACACGATTTCCAGGGCTGGCATGTTTTTTGGAACGCTGCCCAGCGCCCCGGCTACTCGGGAACGGCGGTCCTCTCGCGCAAAAAACCGCTGTCGGTCGAAAACGGGATCGGCCGCCCCGAGCATGACACCGAGGGCCGCGTCATCACCGCGGAATTCCCGGATTTTTTCCTCGTCAATGTCTACACGCCGAATTCCCAGCGCGAACTGACGCGGCTCGACTACCGCACGCGCGGTTGGACGCCTGCGTTCATCGACCACCTCGTTCGCTTGAAAAAGCGCAAGCCGGTCGTTTTTTGCGGCGACATGAATGTGGCCCACCGCGAGATCGACCTCGCCCGGCCAAAGGAAAACACCCGCAATGCCGGCTTCACGGCGGAAGAACGCGAAGCCTTCGACCGCATCCTCGGGGCGGGGTTCGTGGACAGCTTCCGCGAGTTCGAGCCCGGCGGCGGGCACTACACCTGGTGGAGCTACCAAAACGGCGCGCGCGAACGGAACATCGGGTGGCGGATCGACTACTTCTGCGTCTCGGCGGAACTCGCGCCAGCCATGCAGTCGGCTTGCATCCAACCGCTTGTCATGGGCAGCGACCACTGCCCCGTCGGGCTCGCGCTGGATGTTTGAGGCGCGGCGCAAGAATCTTTGAACGCCCAACCCCGCCGTGGGGTCTAACCCTCCAGTTGAGACAACAACTCAGGCCACCGCAGCCCGGTTTTTCTTGTTTTTTCCGGGCTAAAAAGCGGTGGCCTGATGTTTTTCCGCGTTTTTGTCACTTTTCACCGCTTGCCGGCGCGGCGGGTGCTCGGGTAGGACGGCGCCAATGGAAAAAACCGTGCTCCTGGTCGAGGATGAACCGGATGTGGTGGACCTGCTCCGCTTCCACCTGCGGCGCGCGCGGTTCAAGGTTTTGGTCGCCACGACCGGCGCCGAGGGTCTCGCCAGCATCCGCTCCGAACGGCCGGACCTTGTCATCCTCGACATCATGTTGCCGGGAATGAGCGGCATCGAGGTCTGCCGCGCCCTCCGCACCGACCCGCAAACCGCCACGATCCCCGTCTTGATGCTCACGGCCAAAGGCGAGGCCGCCGACCGCGTGAAAGGCCTCGAAACCGGTGCCGACGACTATGTGACGAAGCCGTTCAGCCCGAAAGAAGTCGTCCTCCGCGCGCAGGGCCTGCTCCGCCGCCAGCAATCCGCCTCCGAGCAAGCCGCGCTGGTGGATTTCGACGGGATTTCGTTGGATAAAGACAACCTCGTCGCGCGCGTCGACGGGGAAAGAATGGAACTCACGACCACCGAATTCCGCCTGCTCACCGCTTTCATCAACAACCGCTCGAAAACGCTGACCCGCGACATGCTCCTGCGCGATGTTTGGGGCTATGCAAGTTCGGCGGACAGCCGCACGGTGGACACCCACATGCGCCGCCTCCGCGAAAAACTCGGCAGCCACGCCCACCGCCTGGAAACCATCCGCGGCGAAGGCTACCGCCTCAAACCCAAGCCCGGGGGCCCGGAGTGATCTGGCTGGCATTGCCGGTCGCCGTCGCCGTCGCGCTCGGCACCGCATTCCTCATTCTTCGCGTCGCCAAAGGCTGGCGGGTGCTTCGCGGGGATTTGCGGCGGCTTGCCTGCGGCGATATCGCCATCGCGGAAAGCCAGCCCGATTCGTGGCCGTTTGCCAAAACCCGCGCCGACCTCCTCCGCATCGCAGGCCACCTGCGCCAGCTCGACCGCCAGGTTGCGGACGAGGGACTCAGCCTCCGCACCATCCTCTCGAGCATGAAGGAGGGCATCCTCATCGTGAACCGCGAGCGCCGCATCACGCTGGTGAACGACGCCCTTTGCTCCCAATTCCCCGAAATCAAATCCCCCCTCGGCCGGCCGGTGCTCGAAGTCTTCCGACGCCACGAACTGGAGCAGGCGGCATCGGCGGTCCTCGATGGCGGCCGCATCCGCCGCCTCGAAATGTCATTCCCCCAACCCGCCCCCGCCCTGCCCCGGCAGTTCGATGTCCATGTCGCCCCGCTCCTCGTCTCGCCCGGCAGCCCGGCTCAGGCTGTGCTCGCGGTTTTCCAGGATGTCACCGAAGTCCGGACCCTCGAAGCCGCCCGGCGGGAGTTTGTGGCGAATGTCTCCCACGAATTCCGCACGCCGCTCACCATCATCAACGGCTATGTCGAAACGCTGCTCGACGGCACCGATGACGACCCCGCGATGGTCGGACTTTCGCTCCAGGCGATCCACCGCAATGTCCAGCGCCTCGCCCTGCTCATCGACGACCTGCTCACGATTTCCAGTTTCGAAGGGCGCGCCCGCCTCCTCGAGTGCCGCAAAACCGACCTCCAGCGCACCTTTGAATCCGTCGTGGAAAACTTCCGCCCCGATATCGAAAGCCGCTCGGCGTTGGTCGAGGTCGATTGGAATCCCGGGGTCCGCCACGCCGAAGCCGACCAGCGCCGCATGGAACAAGTCTTCTCGAACCTCCTCGAAAACGCCCTGCGCTATGTCGAAACGGGCGAGCCCCGGATCTCGGTCCAAGCCGAACCCGACGGCGACGGGCTCCTCTTTTCCATCTCCGACAACGGTCCCGGCATCCCCTACGAGGACCAAGCCCACATCTTCGAGCGCTTCTACCGCGTGCGCAAAGACCGCGCGCGCGACGCTGGCGGCACCGGGCTCGGGCTCTCCATTGTGAAAAACATCGTGCTCGCCCACGGCGGCACCGTCCTCCTCGAAAGCACCCCCGGCAACGGCGCCACCTTCCGCATCCGCATGCCCATCCGCCAAAAAACCGGACCCACCGGAAAATAACTCCGCAACTTTCCCCGCCTGCCGGTGTTTCACCCCTTGCAACCATGAAAACACAAATCGCCATCATCACGCTCGCCGCCGCCTGCGGGCTCGCCACGCCAGCCAGCGCACAGGAAACCAACGCCCCCGCCCCTGCGGAAAAAAGCAGCAAGCCGAAAGGCTGGCGCGGGTTCGAAGACAAGCTCCCCGAGGAAATGCGCGAGCGCTTCCGCGAGGCGCGCGAAGCCGCGCTCCAGGACCCGAAGCTCCAAGCCCTCAAGGAAAAAGCCGACGCCGCTTCGAAGGAATTCCGCGAAGCCATGCGCGAAGCCATGGCGGCGAAGGACCCCGAACTCGCCGCACTAGTGAAGGAGAAAGTCGACGAGTGGAAAAAACAGCGCGGCCAGGACGGCAAAGGCTCGCCGTTTAAAAACCTCGCCCCCGAAGACCGCGACCGCCTGAAAACCGCCCGCCAAATTGCCCAGCAAGCCCCCGGTGTCCAATCGGCAAAGGACGCGCTGAAAACCGCCACCACCCCCGAGGAGCGCCAAGCCGCCGCGGAAAACCTCCGCAAAGCCATGCGCTCCGCCATGCTCGCCGCAGACCCCTCGCTCGCCGACCTCCTCGAAAAACTCCCGCCCGGACCGCCTCCCGGGGGACCCGAACCGGAATAAACCTCCATCACCGCCTTGCGAGGAGGGCGCTGCTTGTCAGCGCCGGAACGGTTCCCGCAAACACGCCGACTCGGCGTTGACCAAACCCCGCCTTTTTACTTCCCCGAAGGCGCAGGTTCCTCGCGCACAACGACCGCCTTCACCGTTTTCTTTTTGGCGAATGGATTGATGAACTTAGGCTTCAACATCCGCGTGTAGGGTCCCTCCACCTCGGTGGTGGTGTAAAGGTCGCGGCGGTTTTCCAGCGTGGTGCAGGAGCAAAGCGCCAGCGCGCCGAGGAGAAGGAGATGGGCGGGTTTCATCGCGCGTAGTAGGCACGCCGCGGCTTCGGGGTGTCAAGGTTGCTGTTCGGGATTGCCCGCCGCCCACGGGAGGCTAAACGGAACCCCTCGCACCCGCATGGAAATCACGGAAAAACTCCTCGTCTCCCTCGGCGGTTGGTCGGTCATGAAGGAAGCGCGCGCCCTGCGCGATGCGGGCTCGGTGCGCGAGGCAACCTACGACCCCCCGGTGCTGCGCGGGCGCGTCGTCTCGGGCGACAAGGAAATGCCAGCCGGATTGCGGCTGAAAAACCCGGTCGATATCGAAAACCTCTGCCCCTGCCGCGACTCGCGGGTCCGGGGAATCATCTGCGCACATTCCGTGGCGGTGGGACTTCAATTCCTCTCGCCCCATGTTCCGAAAACCAAATCGCAAACAGCGCCTGCCTCCCCTGCCGCTGCCGGCGCGGAAGAAACCACCGAGCAACCCCGCGTTTGCTTGTCAATCGAGGGCTCGCTGAACCACCTCGAAGGGAAAATCGATTTTGAATACCAGCGCCCGGGAATCCGCAACCACACAGCCGAGGCGCTCGCCTTGCTCGAACTCCAGCAAATGGGATTCGAAGACGACGAGGGGCGCCCCGTCCTCCGCGGCGAAAATGCCATCGTTTCCTTCTTCGCCTCCGGTCTGCCGAAATTGAAAACCAAGTGGACCGTCACCGAAGGCGAGCGATTCACCCATGTGACGGGCGGCATCGAGCGCTTCGAGCCGTCGTTCGTGGTGAAGGACCGCGGCGACGGTTGGCTCGATTTCCATGTCCACTTCACCGCGGGCGGAAAAGCGGTCCTTTCCGGCGACGACCTCCAGCGCCTTCTGCGCAGCGGGAACCCGAAGCTCAAACTCACCGACGGGCGCATCGCCGTCCCCGATGGCGAACTCATGGACGACATCGAGCAAGTCCTGCGCGACTGCGACCCCCAGCGCGCAGGGCAAGCCTACCGCATCCGCAAAACCCACGAAGGCTACCTCGCCGCAAGCATCTCAGGCTGGAAACGCGAACCCCATTCCGAGCCACCGCCAACCGAAATCCCGCTCGGTCCCCTCGCCAACCAACTCCGCCCCTACCAAATCGAAGGCGCCTCCTGGCTGCTCGGGCGCACGAAGCGCGGCGAGTTCGGATTGCTGGCGGACGAGATGGGGCTTGGAAAAACCGTCCAAACCCTCGCCATGTTCGAGGCGCTGCCGGGTCCGCATCTGGTCGTCTGCCCGTCGTCGCTCGTCTGGAATTGGCGCAGCGAGGCGGCGAGGTTTTGCCCGCAGTTGAAAGTCCTGCAACTCGACGGACCCGACCGCGCCAAGCGCTTTGGGGAAATTCCATCCCACGACCTCGCAATCACCAGCTACGCGCTCCTGCGGCGGGACATCGATTTCCTCCGCACCGTGAAATTTGCAGCGGTGGTCCTCGACGAGGCGCAACACATCAAAAACCCGACCAGCCAAAACGCGCAGGCGGCTTGCGCCTTGCAGGCGGACGCCCGCTTCATCCTCACCGGAACGCCGCTCGAAAACTCCCTGCGCGACTTGTGGTCCCTCTTCGCATTCCTCTGCCCCGGCTACCTCGGAACGAAAAAGGATTTCGAGGAGCGCTACGAAAAACCGCTCCTCGCCGGCGCCCGCGCTTCGACCTGGTCGCGCCTCCTCCGCCGCGTGAAGCCATGGATGCTCCGCCGCACGAAAGCTGAAATCCTCTCCGAGCTTCCACCCAAGATTGAGCAAACCGTCGAGGTCGAACTCACACCCGACCAGAAGGCTGCTTATACGGAACTGCAAGTCGCCGCCCGCGCCGAGGTGGACCGCATGAAAGACAACAGCGGCGCAGCAAGGATGCGCGTGCTCACGGCGTTGTTGCGGCTTCGCCAGGCAAGCTGCGATGTGCGGCTCCTCGGGGGTCAATCCGAACGCCCTTCGGGAAAAATCGAGGCGCTCATGGAATTGCTCGGTGAGGCGGTGGATGGCGGGCACCGCGTGCTGGTGTTCAGCCAATTCACGGCAATGCTCGACCTCATCGCGCCCGAGTTGGACGCGGCGGGAATCGCCTGGTGCCGCCTGGATGGTTCGACCAAAGACCGCGCCGCCGTTGTCTCGAGATTCCAATCCGACGAATCGATTCCGGTTTTCCTCATCAGCCTCAAGGCGGGAGGGGCGGGACTGAACCTGACCGGCGCCGATACCGTCATCCACTTCGACCCTTGGTGGAATCCCGCCGCCGAGGCGCAGGCAACCGACCGCGCCCACCGGATTGGTCAAAAAAGCGTGGTGACTTCCATCAAACTCGTCACCCGCGACACGGTGGAGCAACGCGTGCTCGAAATGCAGGCGCGCAAGCGGGAGCTGGTCGCAGGGCTTTTTGAATCCGAGGGACTGCAATCCCCGCTCGACGCGGCGGAGTTGGGCGAATTGATCGGTTAAACCCCGTGTTCCGCCGTGGCGCCTTCGCGTCCGCGCAGCCGCACCGTGATGGGCAGACCGGGAAACTCCCACTCGTCGCGGATGCGGGCGGCGAGGTAATTCAGGTATGCCTCGGGCAGGAGGCTGGGATTGTTCACAAAGAGGACAAACAACGGACAGGGAATCGCCGTTCGCTCGGGCGTATTTGCCTGCGTGGCGTAAAGGAGCTTGAAGCGCCTGTTCGATCGGGTCGGCGGCGGCTGGCGCTCCATGGCAGCCCGCAGGACTCGGTTCAACTCGCCCGTCCCGGCGCGGCGCGTGGAATGTTGGCGGACTTTTTCCACCGTGGTGAACAGGCGGCGGATGTTCTCGCCGGTGAGTGCAGACAGGACGACCACCGGCGCGTAATCGAGGAAGAAGAGTTCGTCGCGGACGCGCTGGACATGCTCGCGCAGTTCCTCGGGGTCGGTGCGCTTGCCGCCGGCGATGAGGTCCCATTTGTTCAGGACGACGACCGCGGGTTTGCGGGCTTTTTGGATGAGACCGGCAATTTTTTTGTCCTGCGAGGTCACGCCGGTCGAAGCGTCGATGACGAGGATGTTGAGGTCCACCCGCTGGATGGTTTTTTCCGAACGCATCACGCTGAAGACTTCGACCGAGGTGTTGTGCTTCGAGCGGTGGCGGATTCCGGCGGTGTCGCAGAGAATGTAATTTTTCCCCTCGCGCTCGGCGGCGACATCCACAGTGTCGCGCGTGGTGCCGGGGATTTCGCTCACCGTGGTGCGGCGGTCGCCGAGGATGGCATTCACGAGCGAGGATTTTCCAACATTCGGGCGACCCACGAGCGCGAGCTTGGGCGGGAGTTCCGGTTCATCGGAATCGACCACTCCGACCTCGGGCAGAACTTCCTCGATGCCCTCGATCAGGTCGCCAATTCCCCGTCCGTGCGCGGCACTGACGGTGAGCGTGCGGTCGAATCCCAGCGCGGCAAAATCGTAGGCGCGGGACTCGTGGGTTTCGGTATCGACCTTGTTGACGACAAGGATGACGGGCTTCGAACAACCGCGAATCGTCCGCGCGAGTTCCTCATCGAGCGGCGTGGAGCCGTCGATGGAATCGACCACGAGCAAAATGGCATCGGCACTCTCCATCGCCACAAACGCCCCCTCGCGCGTGGACTCCGCGAAATCGGGGTCGGGCTCGGAGCCAATGCCGCCGGTATCGATGATTTCGAAGGGATGCCGTCCCAGTTTGCAGAAGGAAACAATGCGGTCGCGCGTGACGCCGGGCTGGTCGTGCACGATGGAAATGCGGCGCCCGGCGAGGCGGTTGAAGAGGGCGGACTTCCCGACATTCGGGCGTCCGACGATGGCGACACTTCTCATTTTAGACGGGGTGGCTGTGGGCGCGGAGCTGTCCGATGCCGCGGGCGATGTAATCCACGCCGCTCGCCAGCGTAAAGAATCCGGCGAGGTAAACGCCCCAGACATGGTGCGGGATTTGGAGCATGAGCCAGGCGATTGCCACCATTTGCGCGGCGGTGGCGGCTTTGCCAATCCATGTGGGCTTCACTTCGAGGCTGTGGTTGAGGAAATACAAAACACCGCAGCCGCAGAGGATGACCGCATCGCGGGCGATGACGAGCACGGGAAACCAGAGCGGGAATTCCTCGTTCCAGTTGCTGAGGCTGAGCGTGATGATGGCGGTGATGAGGAGCCCCTTGTCGGCGATGGGGTCGAGCACGGCACCGAGTTTGGTGCGTTGGTTCCAATGCCGCGCGATGTAGCCGTCGATGCCGTCCGTGGCGGCGGCAAGGACGAAGACGCCAATCGCCGCGAGGCGCATCCACTCGGCAGCGGCACCGGCTTCCACGCTGCTGCCGTAGTAAACGCAAAACAGCACGAAAACCGGGATCAGCAGGATGCGGAAAATCGTGATTTGGTTGGCGAAGGTCATTGGCGCGGCGGCGGTGCCTCAGAGGATTTTGAGGCGGGTGAGGTCCTGCGAATCGACCACGCCGACCGGGCGCCCGGCATCGTCCACGACCACAAGGTCGTCGATGCGGTGGTGTTCCAAAACCTGCAGCACCTCGGCGGCGAGGCGTCCGGCTGGAATGGTGATGGGGCGCAATGTCATGAAATCGCCGACGGGCATTCCGCCGATATTCGGATTCTCGGGGAAATGGCGGGCGAAGTCGCCGTGGGTAAAGACCCCCGCGAGGGTGCCGTCGGGATGCGTCACCACCGCCGCACCGGCTCGGTGCGAGGTCATTTGCCGGATCGCGTCGAGAACGCTGGATTGTGGCTGGATGATTGCGAGCGAATCGAGCGGACGCATGATTTGCTCCACACGGAGAAGGAGCGAACGCCCGAGCCGACCACCTGGGTGGAACTTTGCGAAATCCTCTTTGCGGAAGCCGCGGCTTTCTAGGAGCACCATGGCAAGCGCATCGCCGAGGACGAGCATGGCGGTAGTGCTCGAGGTTGGAGCGAGGTTCAGAGGACAGGCTTCCTGGGAAATGGAAACATCGAGAACAACCGTCGCTGCCTTTGCCAAAATGGAATCCGGTGAGCCTGTGATGGCGACGATGGGAACCGCCATACGCGCGAGGGCGGGAAGGACAGCCACGAGTTCATCAGTCTCCCCGCTGTAGCTCAACGCGAGGGCGACATCGCCTTCCGAGACGACACCGAGGTCACCATGGAGCGCGTTGCCGGAATGCAGCACCACTGCCGTGGCACCCGTGCTGGTCAGGGTCGCGGCGATTTTTTCCCCGATGTGCCCGGATTTGCCGACACCGAGGACGACGATTTTGTTCCGCCGCTCGAGGGCATCGCGGAACAGATTGACGGCTTGCACGAAGCGCCCGTCGAGCCGCTCGGCGGCTGCGGCGGCTTCCGCCAATTCAATCTGGAAAACGCGGCGGGCTTTTTCCAAGTAGTCCATCCCCGCATCATGTGGAACCGCGGGGTCGGGCGCAAGCGGCTTACCAACCGCGCCGCTCGAAGGCGTCGAGGTAGAGTGTGAGCGGGTCCTTCTTTGGCGGGATGGAAAGTTCGCGCGTTTGCTCGAGGAGCGGGTCCACGGATTCGTTCACTTGCGTGGCTTCGAACCAGTTCAGGTAATCCGCCGTCTGGCGGTCGCGCTCGACGAGGAGCGAGCGGACAGCGGTGTTTTCCTCGAGGCGCTTGGCGACTTTCGCCTTGGGCTTTCTGGCGAGCAGCGCCGCGATTTGGCGGTATTCGGAAACAACAGGGCGCAAGAGCGGGTGGCTGCGGAATTCCAAGCCGAGGAGTTCGATTTCAATTTGGCGCATGGCGTGCGGACCGCCCCGCTCGCGTGCGCGAGCTGGAAGCGACTCGGCAATGGGCGGGTCGTCGGAGGCTTTTGAATCGCCAAGGGCTTTCGCTAGCGATTCTTCGGTGGCTTGGACGGAGAGGGAGGAAAGTTTTGGCGGCATCGAGGCTCGGGCGATTTCGAGGGTCCACAACCGTGCGAGCAGACCGTCCTCTCCTTTCAGGTCGGGGAAGGCTTCGAGGATGGAAGCCAAGTCGGAATCCGGGAACGACGGCGAGACGATCCACCCGGCGATTTTTTCGCGGGAGCCGTCCTGCTTTGAAAGCGCGCGGAGCAGTGCCGCCGCCTGGACCCGGTAGAGAAGGAGAGTCGTCGCATCCATGCGCGAGGTTTTCTCCGAGAGGAAGCGGGGAAGTTCGGGGGGATTTTTGTTTCCAAGAATGGCGGCATCGACTCCGGGCGGCAGGGTGCCATTTCTGTCGCGGACGAATTCCGCGAGCCCCTCGACAAACCACTCGGGCGGCTGGGGGAAGGCTTTTCCGGCACGCGGCGGTTTTTCCGCAAGCATGGCTTGAAGGAGGAGCGCACGGGCGACTTCGGTTTCAAAAATCCCGCCGGAACCCCCGCTGCCTTGGACATCGACTTGGACCTTGAACCCGCCGCCATCGGTTTCGAAAACGCGCGCCACGGCAGAAGGACTGCCGGTCGCCGAGGAATCGATGGTTTGGATGATGACCGGCTTGGCTTTCGAGGACTCGATGCCGGTGAGTCGTGTGAACCCTTGCTGAACCGCTTCCGCGCGCCGGACGAGGCTGCGGGCTTGCGAGCGGTTTTGCGAGTAGGCAAGGAATCCATCGCCTTGGACGGCATTTTTCGGTGCGGTCCCCCACCCCGTCGCGGCAAATCCGACCGCGAGCGCGGCAATCAGCGCGAGGCGCCTACCGACCATTTCACGACGATTTTTGACGGGGAGATTTCCGCGGAACTGGCGGTGGATGTGATGTCGAAAAAATCCATGAGGGCGACGGCGCAAGGCTGGAAGACCGGCATCACCAATGGTGCCAGCGCGGGATAAATCGGAAGGTCTCCAATCCACACCCCGACGGGCTTCAAGGCGAGTCCATCGGCGGTTTTCTCGGGCGCGAGGCGCAGGCGGAAGAAGAGGTCGCGGTCGAACAGGCGGAGCTGCATCGTGAAATCCGCGCTGCCATTGCCGAATCGGACGAAGGCGCGCTCGAACGAGGCATTGATGCCAAGGCTGTTTTGGACAGGTTGCAATTTGATGTTCGCGGCGAGGAAACGGTTCACCGCCGATTCGTTCGTGCTCCAGGCGCCGGGGTTGCTGGCGGCTGCATCGCGCAGATAGGCGGCAAGGGCATTGTCCGCCGCCGCGTCCGGTGCGGGCGTGGCGGGGATGTCTTTCAGCGGTTGGATGGCGAGCCAGACCGCGATGCCAAAAGCGGGAAGCAAAACGAATATGATGAGGTTCGGAACGAACAAGCGGCGCTTGGCTTTCGGGAGAGCACCCGGAGTCGATTTTTTGAAAACGCTCACGCTGGGTGCGGCAGCGCCGGCTGACGGGACCCGCAGGGCGGTGCCTTTGACGGGTTCGGGAAGGCGCTGACCGCAGTTGAGGCAGACGACACGCGTGTCGTCATTCTCCGTGCTGCAAGCCGCGCAGACCCTCATGAACCGGATGCCGGCTTCGACTCGGCTTTGGGAGCGGGCGCCGGTGCTGGCGTGGCGGGCTTCGACTCGGTTTTCGGCGCTTCTGTTTTTGCTCCGCCGCCGTCGCCCGAATCCTTTTTGGCAGCCTGCTTGTAGCCCTCGCTGCGGTAATCGGTGATGTAGAAGCCGGAGCCTTTGAAAATCAGGCCGGCGCCGGTGCCGAGCAGGCGGCGGACTTTGCCCTTGCCCCAGGATTCCATGCGGCAGGACGCCTCGGGGCAGGTCTCGAACGCCTTGTCCTTCATCGACTGGAAGGCTTCGAACTGCGCGCCGCACTTTTCGCACTCGTAATCGTAGTTTGGCATGGCGCGGAAGCTAACAATCCGCCCGCCGGACTGCAACCACAGGTCAGGCGGCGCGAGCCTTGCGGCGGCGCTGGGCATCGGCGAGGAACTCCGCCTGCGCGTCGAACGCGGGCTCTTTCGCGGAACGCTCGCGGAATTTGTAGGTGCCATCGGGCTGCATGACTTGCGCCTTCACATTGTCGCGCCAGAACCACTCGAGGATTTCCTGCACATGGGCGACCATGCCCGGCGCGGTGATGGGGAAAACGGTTTCGACACGGCGGAACAAATTCCGCGGCATCCAATCCGCGCTGCCCAGGTAAATGCGGGGTTGCCCGCCATTTTCAAAACGGAAAATCCGGCTGTGCTCGAGGAACCGCCCGACGATGCTGCGGACTTCGATGTTTTCGCTCACGCCGGGGATGCCGACGCGAATCGCGCACATGCCGCGGACAAGCAGGCGAATCGGCACGCCGGCAGCCGAGGCGCGGTAGAGGGCTTCGATGATGCCTTCCTCGACGAGGGAATTCACTTTCGCGTAGATGCCGCACGGGCGTCCCGCCCAGGCGTGGCCGATTTCGTTTTCGATGAGTTCCTGGAATCCCTCGTGCAACGCCCATGGCGCGACCATGAGTTCCTTCATCGCGGGGAAACGCGAGACGCCGGTGAGGCAATTGAAGGTTTCGGCGAGTTCGGTGGTCAACTCCTCGCGGGCGGTGAGCAGGCTGAGGTCGGTGTAGATTTTCGCCGTCGATGGGTGGTAGTTGCCGGTGCCGAGGTGGGCGTAACGGCGGATGCGGTCGCCCTCGCTGCGGATGATGAGCATCGCCTTCGCGTGGGTTTTGAGACCCGTGACGCCGTAAACAACATCGACGCCCGCCTCGCGCATGACGCGCGCCCAGTGGATGTTAGCGGCTTCGTCGAACCGCGCCTTCAGCTCGATCACGGCAGTGACTTGCTTGCCGTTCAACGCCGCGGAAATCAACGACTGGACAATCGGGGAGTCCGAACTCGTGCGGTAGAGCGTTTGTTTGATCGCGAGCACATGCGGGTCTTCGGCAGCCTGCGCGAGGAAATCCACGACCGTCTGGAAGCTGTCGTAGGGATGGTGCAGCAGGATGTCGCCCTTGCGCACATGGTAGAAAATGTCGGTCTCCGTCTCGAGCGAGACGACCGTGCAGGGGGTGAAGCGCTTGTAGCGCAGCTCGGGGCGGTCGATTTGCATCGCGAGCGGCATGAGGCGCGAGAAATTCAGGGGACCGTCGATGCGGTAGACATCCTCCTCCTCGAGGTTGAAGATTTCGAGGAGCCGCTCCTGCACATGCGCGGGGCAGTCTTTTTTCACTTCGAGGCGCACGGCGGCGCCGCGCTTCACCTTCCGCAATTCCTCCTCGATCGCGTGGAGCAGGTTGCTCGCCTCCTCCTCGTCGACATAGAGGTTGCTGTTGCGCGTGACGCGGAAGAGGTGCGCGCCCTTGACCTTCACCCCGCGGAAGAGCGTCTGCACATGCTCCTGGATGATGTTTCCGAGGAAGACATAGTCGTCGCCGCCGGTCTTCGAGGAAAACGGCACAAGCCGCGGCAGGATGCGCGGGGCTTGGACAACTGCGATGTCGGTGCCGATGCCATCGCCTTCAAGCTCGACGATGACATTCAGGCTTTTGTTGAGGAGCTGCGGAAACGGGTGCGAGGGGTCGACCGCAAGCGGCGTGAGGACGGGATAAACGGTCTCGAGGAAAAATTTCTCAAAATGCGCTCGCTCTGCGGCGGGAACATCCGGGTAGTTGTGGAAGCGGATGCGCTGCGCCTGGAGTTCGGGCGCAATCGATTCGCGCCAACAGCGGTATTGGTCCTCCACCATGCGGCGGACGCGCGTGCTGATCTGCGCGAGCGTTTCCGAGGCGGAGAGCCCGTCGGGACCGGTCTCCGGGGAATTCGTCTGGTGCTGCTGCTTCAAGCCCGCGACACGGACCTCGAAAAATTCATCGAGGTTCGAACTGACGATGCAGAGGAACTTCAACCGCTCGAGCACGGGATTCGACTGGTCGATCGCCTGGTCCAGCACGCGCTGGTTGAACTCGAGCCAACCCAGCTCGCGGTTGATGAAGTGCGAACGGTCCGAAAAATCCACGCCCCAATCCAGATGACCCACCCGCGCGGGTCAAGGGCGGATTTGAAAAGGAACCGGCGGTTTATTCCTCGCCGAAGCGGGTTTCGACGAGGCTCTTGATTTCCGCGACCGCCTTGTCGGCATCGGGACCCTCGGCATGGATGCTGAGCTTCGAGCCCTTGCCGGCGGCGAGCATCATGAGCCCCATGATGCTTTTGCCATTCACGCGTTCGCCGTCCTTTTCCACCCAGACCTCCGCGCGGTAGCGGCTGGAGATTTTAACAAACATGGCGGCGGGGCGGGCGTGGAGCCCGTTGCGGTTTTCCACAGTGACATCGACCGAGCAGCGCTGCGGGTCCCCGTCTGTTTTTTTCTTTGTGAGGATGCCCATCGTTTATCCGCCCCGGCGTTCGCTGATCATGTGGAGAAGCTTTTGGTTGAATTCCTGCGCGCTGTTTTCGCCCATGTCCTTGAGTTTTTGGTCGAGCGCCGCGACTTCGACGAGCCTCGCAATGTCCCTTCCCGTCCGCACGGGAAGCGTGACGTGGGGGACCTTGATCCCGAGGATTTCGTAGGTTTCGCGGTCGAGGCCGATCCTATCCACATCCTCGACCTCGTGCCAATCCTTCAATGTGACGACGAAATCGAGGCGCTTTTGCGGGGTCACGGCGCCGGCGCCGAAGATGGAGGCGATGTTGATGATGCCGATGCCGCGCACCTCCATGTGGTAGCGCGAGAGGCTGTCGGACATTCCCAGCAATTCCGCGCCCTCGACCGAGCGGAAGCGGGTGATGTCATCGCTCACGAGGCTGTATCCGCGCTCGATGAGGCCGAGGACGCACTCGCTTTTCCCGATGCCGCTTGCGCCGCGGATGAGCGTGCCGACCCCGAGGATGCTCACCATGCTGCCGTGCTCGGTGGTGGACGGCGCGAAGTCCGTCTCGAGCAGGATGGTCGCGGCGTTGATGAATTTCATCGTGATCATGTTCGTCCGCAGGACGGGGGTCTCGAACTCCGCGGCGGCATCGAGGATCACGGTGGGCACAGGTGCATTCCGCGCAACGACGAGGCAAGGCATGTTGCGGGTGAAGAGGGCGCGGATGCGCTCCCGTGCGGTCGCCGGGGCGAGGCTTTTCAAATAGCTCAACTCCGCGGAGCCCATGACCTGGATGCGTTTCACGGCGAAGTAGCTGAAAAATCCGCTGAGCGCCAAGCCGGGGCGGTTGATGGTGGGTTCGCGGATGAGGCGGTTCAGCCCGCGCGAGCTGCCTTCGAGCCGGAGGCCGAGTTTTTCGGCGTGGTTCGCGTAGAAGTGCCCGACCGTGATGTGCTGGACGCGTTTCTGGGTGCTGGAGGTGGAATTCGACTTCAAAACTTGCCGGGGTGGATATGTAGAAAAGGAACGAAAGCCGGGCGGCGCGCAACCCCGAATTTCCGGGCGCGCTTTTTCACATCGAGAAGGACTCGCCGAGGTAGAGCTTGCGGCTGATCGGGTCGTTCAACAGGAATTCCTTGTTGCCCTGGCTCTCGACCCGCCCCTCGTAAATAAGGCAGGCGCGGTCGACGATGTTCAGCGTTTCGCGGACATTGTGGTCGGTGATGAGAATGGCGAGCCCTTGGGCACGGAGGTCCTGGATGATTTGCTGGACATCGTGGACAGCGATCGGATCCACGCCGCTGAACGGTTCGTCGAGCATGAGGAGGGACGGATTCGTCACCAGCGAGCGCGCGATCGTAAGGCGGCGCTTCTCGCCGCCGGAGAGGGTGAGCGCTTCGTTTTTGGCGATGTGGTCGATGCCGAAGCGCGTGAGGAGTTCCTCGCAACGCTGCTTGCGCTCCTTTTTCGCGGTTCCCGTTGTTTCGAGGATCGCGAGGATGTTTTCCTCGACCGTGAGCTTGCGGAAAACCGACTCCTCCTGCGGCAGGTAGCCCATCCCGTGGCGCGCGCGGCGATACATCGGCATGGCGGTGACATCTTCGCCGCGGAAGAAAACCTTCCCGGCATTCGGCCGGACGAGACCGACGATCATGTAGAACGTCGTGGTCTTGCCGGCGCCGTTGGGGCCGAGGAGCCCGACGACCTCGCCTTTTTTGACATGGATATCCACGCCATTGACGACGGTGCGGCGGTTGTAGGTTTTGACGAGGCCCTCGGTTCGAAGAAGCGGAGCCTCATCCTCGTGGGGATTCGCGCTCATGGTCTCGCGCCGGTATCGGAAATGACAGTTTTGCTGCCGCCAGTGGTTCGAGATTGGCCATCCGCGCGGAGTGTCATGACGGTCGAGGCCTCAGTGGCGACCTGGTTGTTGATTCCTTGGCGAATCGACGGCCAACCGCGCAGCACGACTTCGCCCTCGGCGGGATTGTAGACGACATGCTCGGCACGACCGATGGCGCGCTCGTCCTTGCTATCGGGGTCGGTTTTTTCCTGCATGATCACCACCTTCCCACGGGCTTCAGCGGTTTCGATACCCTTGCGATCCGCACGCAATTTCACAGTGAGTGTGTCGCATTTGAGAGTGAATTGAGGATCCTTGACCACGACCGTTCCTGAGAACTGGGCGATGTTTTTGTCGGTGTCGAATGAAGCCTCTCTCTGGGCACTGATTTCTGTCAGCGCTCCCGCTGGACGATCGGATGCCAGCGGAGAAAACATTCCTAAAGCACCGCCTTTTCCTGCGGGTGCGGCCAACGATCCCTCGTCGCGTTCCTGAGAGAAAGAGCAGGGAGCGAGCGCGATTGTAACAGCAGTGAAAAGAAAGAGTTGAATTTTGGTCATTCGAAAGCCTGATCTGTGGAGACAACCATTTTGATATTCCCAAGCAATTTCCCGTTGCGGGTGTTGGTATCAAAATGGAGTTGATCCGCGCTGACGCTAAGGTCCTCCCGGCGGATCGAAGCCGTGTTGTCGCCAGCGATCACCTTGGTGTCGAGGTTGAAAACGGAACGCGGCATTTCAACCAAAACCTTTTTACCGTCCTCATCTACGGCCTCCAGTTTAAGTCCCTCGATATCGATTGTATTCTCACCGGACCGCTTTGCGGACGAGGCCTCGAAAACCATCAAAAGTTTTCCCTCTTCATCGTAATGCGGAACTTTGATGCCGGTGACCGGCATTCCTTCAGGAACGGGAAGTTCAAACGCACCAACCTTTGGAACTGGCGTTGGGGAAGGAGAAGGATCTGGCACTGCCTGCGGGCTGTCCTGTCGCGCCCAAACCGCGGGCACAGCCAAGAGAAGAATGAGACAAAACTTAGGCAACGGCATCACGGATGGCTTTCAACTGCCGAATGAGCGCTGGCAGATCGCGCAGGGGAATTTGATTCGGACCATCGGACAGCGCCTTGGCCGGATTCTCGTGGGTCTCGAGGAAAATCCCGTCGCAGCCAGCGGCAACTGCGCATCGAGCCAGGACCGGGGCCAGCGCGCCATCTCCTCCCGTCGAAGCCCCATCCCCACCGGGGCGCTGAACCGAGTGCGTCGCATCGAAAACCACCGGACAACCCAGCGACCGCATCCACGGAATGGAACGCATGTCGGCAACGAGGTTGTTGTATCCAAAAGTTGTCCCACGCTCCGTAAAGAGGAATTTTTTGCAACCGGCGGATTCCAATTTGGCCGCAACATTACGCATGTCCCACGGGGCCAAAAACTGACCCTTTTTCACATTCACGACCCGTCCAGTTTGTGCGGCGGCAACGATAAGATCCGTCTGGCGGCAAAGGAATGCCGGGATTTGTAGAATGTCCACAAACGGAGCTGCAATCGCAGCTTCCTCGGGCGAGTGGATATCGGTTGTCACCGGGCCCCCGATCGCAGACCCAATCTCAGCAAGTAGTTCACAACCGTCGCGCACTGAGGTTCCTCGGAAAGACTTCAAGGAGGTCCGGTTCGCTTTGTCATAGGACGCCTTGAAAACAAATCCGACGCCCTCGCTGTCGCAAATCAATTTGATTTTTTTGGCCATCCGACGCGTGAAGGCGGGTGACTCGATCACGCACGGTCCCAAGATGAAAAGAAGCTCGCGGCCGCCGATGGGCAAATTCCCGATTTTGAAAACCGCTCGTTGGGCCATTTCTAAAATGCTACCCGCGCGAGCGCCCCATCGGCAAAGCTTTTCCCTTTTTCAGACGGCCACCTCGCTTTGAGCCAGATACTCCGCTGCGATCTGAACCAAGGTTTCGAGCGAAGTGGCGTGTTGCATTTTTTCCCGGAGCCGCGCGCCGCCTGGGAATCCTCGTGTGTAAGCCATGAGCCGGGAGCGCATGGATTTCACCGCCAATTCCTCGCGCCCGTCCCACCATTCGATTTCCCTCCGGACATGCTCGAGAATGAAATTCCACTTCTCCTCGAGACTCACTTCGGCGGGAGCATCCCCATCGCCAAAAGCCGCCCGGAGTTCGGTGAAAATCCACGGATGCGCCATGGCCCGCCGACCGATCATCAGCCCCGCCACACCCGATTCGCGCACTCGCCGCAAAGCGGATTCCGCGGAATCGATATCGCCGTTTCCAATCACAGGAACTCGAACAGCCGAGACCACCTCGGCGATCACCCGCCAGTCCGCCAAGCCAGTGTATCCTTGTTCCTTGGTCCGCCCGTGCACGGCGATGCGCGAAATCCCCTCGCCTTCCAAAATCCGCGCTGTTTCCACGGCATTGACGGAACGCGAGTCCCAACCAATCCGGATCTTCGCTGTCACCGGCAAATCACCCGCCGCGCGCACGACCGCATTTGCGACGCTGCGCAAAAGCGGACAATCTTTAAGCAAAGCGGAGCCCCCGTTCTTGGCGACCACCTTGTTTACCGGGCAGCCAAAGTTCAAATCGATGAAATCCGGCGACACCCACTCGCGAACGGCTTGAACGGCCATCGCCAAGCGCTCCGGCTCCGCACCGAAAAGCTGCACACCGACCGGCCTCTCCTCCGGTTCGAATTCCAGATACCGCCGCGTGCGTTCGTTGCGGTGCAGGATGCCCTCGGCGGAAACAAACTCCGTTGTCAGCACATCCGCGCCGAGTTTTTTGCAGAGTCTCCGAAAAACCGTATTCGTTACCCCCGCCATCGGCGCCAAAAAAAGCAACGGCCGCGTTTTTTCCGGCGCCGGCACGTTCATGAATCAGGCCGCCGGGGCCAGCAGAGCAGAGACCTCGCGCTGCACCTCGGGAATTTGTTCAAGGCTCAGCCGGGGATTTGAAACCACCAGCGTCTCACCCGTGCCGATATGCTCGTAAACCAGGACCGATTCATCCGAACTCTCCATCGGACGCAGAAGACGTTTCCGCTCCAGCATCAAAGCGAGAATGTAACAGGCGTTGCGATGCGAAGGATCATTCGAAGCCAAGAGATGGCGGAGTAACCCCTCCGCACTATCACGCGGCAACGGCTCGGGTGGCGGCGGCGCGGGCGGCTCGTATTTAGAGCGCCAAAAAGAAAAAGGCTGGATGTTGTCATTCCTCTCGCGCCAGGCTTCCTCGCAGAGATCCTCGCGCCGGAAGCCCTCTCCCTCCCGCACGAGCATCGTGTAAAAAAACTCCCCGTCATGGAACTCCCTGCCCGTGCGACTGCACTGGCGGGACCGCGATTTGATATCCCAATCGGCCTGCATCATGAAATTCCTGGAAGCCTGAACCGCGGAAGGTCGCGATTCGTCGATCTCAGCCACAGCAGATACAAGCCAGCCGCAAAAAAAACGATGAGCGGCGCCCATGCGGCAACGAATGGCGAAACCCTTCCTGCATTGCCGAAGGCGATGAACAGGTGGCTCGAAAAAACCAAAAGAAAGAACAGAGCAATCGCCAGCGCGACTCCGCCAAGAACGCCGCGGCGCGAATAAACAATCCCGCAAGGCGCCGCCACAAAAACGACAAAGAAACAAACCGCTGGCACCGCCCATCGGTATTGCAAATGCGTCCGGTAGGGAGCCAGACGCTTCTCGGGAAAATCCGAATTGAATTTGAGATACTCCTGAAGCTCCGGCACGGAGAGGAAGTCCGGCTTCATCCTCGAACTCGCCAAGCGCCAAGGCGTCTCCGACCAACCATCGATCACGATGGAATCCTTCAACTCGATGATTGCCGGCCCGCCCTCAGGATCCGGCGACGAATGTCGCGCATCACGCAAAATCCACCGCGCTTGATAGGGATCGAACTCCGCACGCCGTGCATGCCATTGCTCCAAAACTTCTCCGGCCGCGTTCTGCTGAATGATCTGAACATTATCGATCAGCCCCCCGCCGGCCGGCATCGAGCCCGCAAACCAAGTCCGAAAGTCCTCGCGGTTCCTGAACAAATGCGCACTGAGCACTCTCTGGCGCTTCACCCCGTCCTTGATCGCGGAGACATATTCCTTCTTCACGCCCGAGGCCCGCGGCGCGGACTCGTAGTTGAAAAAAGCCATCACCAAACTCAGCACAACGCCGGCCCCCAAAAGCGGCGTGATGATTCGAAGAACACTCCTCCCCGCCCCCAACATCGAGATAATCTCGTTCGAACGCGACATCGCCGCCAGCGAGTAAAGCAGCGCCAGCAATGTCGCGAGCGGGATCGAGATCACGACGATCTCCGGAAGCTGCGAACCATAATACTCCAGAAGCTGCCCCGCTGTTGCCCGGCCCTTCACGAAATCCGGCAAGTGCTCCGAAAGATCAAAAACCAGCCACACGCCGTTGAAACAAAAAAAACAGTATAGGAACGGCACGGAAAACTTCCGCAAAACATAGCGGTCGAGAATGGTCATTTCGGAAGCGCGAATTAACTACCCCCAAGCCCCCAAACCGTCAACGCCCACACCGAAGTTGAAATTGACGCCGCCGCAAATCCGGATATGACTTTTGGACTTCTTAAAGCAGCCGTAGCTCAATTGGATAGAGCATCTGACTACGGATCAGAAGGTTATAGGTTCGAGTCCTATCGGCTGCGCTTGACCCCTTTCCGCTTTCCGCCCCCGGAAATGCGCCAATGTCGAGCAGAATGGAAGTCACCGACTCATCTCAGGCCGTGGAAAATCTCACCCGCTCCGTCGCCGAAGCCGCCCCCCTCACCCGCGAGCAAATCGAAGCCGCCTGCGCGCAGCTCCTCGACGAAACCATCCCCATCGAAGACCGCGCCGCCTTCCTTGATGCCCTCCACACGCGCGGCGAGACGCCGGAAGAAATCGCCGCCTTCGTGGAAATCCTCCTCAGCCGCGCCAATGTCCCGCCGGTCCTGGGCGAAGGCTGCATCGATGTTTGCGGCACCGGCGGCGACCACGCCGGGTTCTTCAACATTTCCACCACCGCCATGTTCATCGCCGCAGGCGCCGGCGCGCGCGTCCTCAAGCACGGCAACCGCGGCATCACCTCGAAATCCGGCGGCGCCGATGTGCTCGAAGCCCTCGGCATCCGCATCGACATCCCCTTCGAAAAAATCCCCGCTGCGCTCGAAGCCGCCGGCTGCTGTTTCCTCTTCGCACCCGCATGCCACCCGGCCTTCAAGGCCGTCGTCCCCGTGCGCAAGCTCCTCGCATCCCGCGGCCGCGCCAGCATCTTCAACATCCTCGGCCCGCTCCTGAACCCCTGCCGCCCGTCGTTCCAGCTCGCTGGCGTCTTCGATCCCAGGTTCGCCCCCACCTACGCCACCGCCTTCGAAAAACTCGGCCGCCGCCGCGCCTGGGCCGTCCACGGCACGGGACCCGGCGGAATGCGCCTCGACGAAGTTTCGCCCCTTGGAAAAACCCTCGTCGAGGCCGTGGAAAACGGCGCGCGCTCGTCGTTCGAAATCCACCCCGCCGAATTCGGCATCGGCCCCATCGAACCCGCCGAACTCCTCGGCGGCGATGCCTCCGAAAACGCCGCCATCCTCCGCGGCATCCTGGATGGCACCGACCGGGGCCCCCGGCGCCCCACCGCCCAGCTGAACGCCGCAGCCGCCCTCGCCGCCGCCGGAACCGCCCCCACCCTCGAAGCCGCTTGGAAACTCGCCGGCGAGTCCATCGACAGCGGCCGGGCCGCCCTCGCCCTCGCGCACCTCCGCGAAGCCACCCAATAAATTTCGTGCATTCCCCCGCCCCCGGGCCGAAGAATCCCGCCAAATGAAGACCACCGCCATCCTCGCCGCCGCAGCCGCATTGTTCCTCGCCTCCTGCGCCACCACCACCCCGCCCCAAGCCCCGCAAAACATCCTCGCCCAGCTCTCCGCCCGCGGCGTCCCCGCCACCACCGTGAAGCGCATCGACCGCGGCCGCGTGCTCGACTTCAGCGACATCCTCGCCCTCGCGAAAGCCGGCGTTTCGGACAAAGCCATCGTCGCCTACATCAAGAGCACCCGCGCCCAATATACGCCCACCACCGCCCAGCTCGAGCAACTCTCCGATTCCGGCGCCGGCCCCGCCCTCGTGAACTACCTCGGCCAAGCCTCCGGCTACTACGAAGCCACCCGCGCCGGCCAGCTCGGCGGGCCGAAATACCCGCCCAACCCCTGGCTCGACAGCCCCTATTACACAGACCCCATGTTCTGGGGCGCCGCACCCTTCCCCTACGCCTTCCCCGGCGAGTGGGCCGACCCCGGCTTCGTGTTCGACACGCTCTGACACTTGCGCCCGGCACCCGCCCGCGCATTTTCGAAAGCATGGACGCCGTCCAATACCGCATCGGCAACGAAAAGCTCATCCGCGTTCTCGACGCCGCCAGCCGCCGCCTCCGCTCCCTCCTGGAAAAACAAGGCCGCCCCTCCGGCGCACTCCGCGTGGCCGTGATTGGCGGAGGCTGCTCGGGCCTCCAATACAAAATGGACCTCGTCGACGGCCCCGCCCACCGCGACATCCTCGTCGAATCGAACTGCGTCCGCGTCGTCGTCGACCCGAAGAGCGCCCTGTTCGTCAGCGGCTCCGAACTCGATTTCAGCGACGACCTCCAGAAAGGCGGTTTCAAAGTCACGAACCCGAACGCCGTCGCGCACTGCTCCTGCGGCGAAAGCTTCTCCGCGTGACCGACCACTTCGCCGCCCTCGGCCTCCCCCGCCGCGCCTGGCTCGACCCCGAAGACATCAAATCCCGCCACCACGCCCTCATCGCGGCCGGCCACCCCGACAAGCCCACCGGCGACGCCGCCCTCGCCGCCTCGCTCAACACCGCCCGCGCCACCCTCGAGAACCCCGCCTCGCGCCTCCGCCACCTCCTCGAACTCGAAGCCCCCGGCTTCGTTCCCCAAAAAAAACACGAACCCGACTGGGCCGTCTTCGCCCGTTTGTCCGACGCCGCCCGCGCCGCCGCCGAACCCAAAAACCCACCCCCCGCCTCCCCCCTCGCCCGCGCCCTGCACCTCGACAAAACCCGAAAGCTCGCCGCCGAACTCGATTCCCTCGCCACCCTCCTCGCCGCGAAAACCGCCGAACTCGAAGCCCTCACCCGCTCGGCCCCGCCCCCGTCCGTCGACCCCGCCCCCGCCGCCCTCCTCGCGGAAGCCTGGTCCTTCCACCTCAAATCCCTCGCCACGCTCCGGCAATCCCGGGAACGGACCCAGTGAACCCGGGCGGTTTTTCCGCTCGCAAAACATCCGGTCCGGAAAACAAAATCCGTCCATCCACGGGCCATGGAAAAACGGAGCAGAAAGCCATCGAAGCCACGCCAGCCGAAGCGGACAGCCCGGCGGCCCCGCCAGCCCGCTTCACAGGTCCTTTCGGAAATCGACGCTATTTCGCGCCTGCACCGCCTGGGAATGCTCTGCACACAGAAGGCCACGCTCCACGAAGTGGTGGCGGAAATCCTGGACGCCGCGCTGGACATCACCGGTGCGGATTTCGGGAATATCCAACTTCTCGACCCCGCCACAGGTTGCCTGAAGATCGCGGTCCAGCGCGGCTTCGCGCAGTGGTGGGTGGACTTTTGGGACAATGTCCCCGAAGGCAAAGGCGCTTGCGGGACAGCCCTCCGGCGCAGGAGGCGCATCATCATCGAAGATGTCGAGCGCAGCGGGATTTTCCGCGGCACACCCGGCCTTGATGTCCTCCGCAGGTCCGGGGTCCGCGCCGTGCAATCCACCCCGCTCGCCAGCCGCTCCGGGAAATTGCTCGGCATGTTTTCCACCCACTACAAAGAGCCCCACCGCCCCGGTCCGCACACCCTCGAGTGGCTCGACCTCCTCGCCCGCCAGGCAGCCGACCTCATCGGGCAACGCCAATCCCAAGCCGAATTGGCCGAGCGCTCCCGCGAACTCGCCCGCCTCGCCTCCGAAGTCTCCATGGCCGAGCACCGGGAACGGCGCCGCATCGCAGACCACCTCCACGACAACCTCCAGCAGTGGCTCGTCGGCGCCCGCATGCAGGCACAGGCCGCCTCCCGCTCCACCCCCGCCAAAGCCCGCAGCATCCTCGCCACCCTCGACGGAACCCTCAAGCAAGCCATCGACGCCACGCGAAACCTCTCCCGCGAACTCGCCCCGCCCGTCGCCACGAAAGGCAACCTCCCCGAAACCCTCCAATGGCTCGCGCAGGAATTCCAGCGCCAGCACCTCCTCGAAGCCACGGTCGAAACGCACGGGGATTTCGCCAATGTCCCCGAGCCCCAGTGCATCCTCGCATACACCGCCGCCCGCGAGCTGCTGCTGAACACCGTGAAACACTCCGGTTCCGGCACCGCCCGGCTGGAACTCACCCGCACCGCCGAGGGTCTCTTGCTGAAGGTCGGCGACCCCGGCCGCGGCTATGACCCGAAATCCATCGTCGCGAAAAAAGCCCACGGCCTCGGCCTCTTGGGCATTCGCGAGCGCGCCGCCTCCATGGGCGGCCGGCTCTCCGTGGAATCCACCCCCGGTCGCGGCACCACCTCCACTTTGGCCCTCCCGCTCGCCGCCGCATCCCCCGCCGCCGCCACGCCACATTCCAACTGCAAAGCCTGCAACCCGAGAACCCGCCCCGCCCGGAAGAGACCCCAGCCGCTCACCCGCCGCCGCACCCGCATCGTCTTCGCCGATGACCACCGCATCGTCCGCGAATCCCTCATCGCCCTCATCAAAAACGAACCCGGCATCGAAGTCGTCGGCCAATGCGAAAACGGAAGCGAGGCCGTGGACCTCGCCGGGAAACTCCAACCCGATGTCGTCATCATGGACGGGAACATGCCCGTCATGGACGGCATCGAAGCCACGCGCTCGATCAAATCCCGCTGGCCCTCGATCCGCATCATCGGCCTCTCGATGATGGAAGAAAGCGAGGGCGGCGAAAAAATGCGCGCCGCCGGGGCGGACGAATTCGTCCCGAAATCCGGTCCCCCCGAAAAACTCCTCGCCGCCATCCAGCGCACCATCCGCCCGCGCTCGGGGGGGGGGGGCGAAAAAACCACGCAAATAGCTTAGCTTTAATTTTTTCGATTTCCTGCTGAGTTGCATATCCCAGCAGTCCGGCCCCACCGCCTCGCGAGGAGGGCGCTGCTTGTCAGCGCCGCACCGGTCCGTTTGCAAAAACTCGCCGCTCCACAAAATCAATCGACAATACAAATCGGTGTAAAAATGTGCCATAAGGCCTCAAAATAAATTCTCCAGAAATGCGACATTTTTGCGTCCTTTTGTCGCTTATAAAAAATCCTTCGAACCACCCGTTTTTTACATCCCACTTCACAAATGATTCTTACAAATCATCACAACCCCCACCACTCCCCGGCACGCCGCAAGCTAATTAGGAATGCAAAGGCGAAAGCCAAACAACAACCAACTAAAACCAACAAAAAATCCAAAACTATGAAACTCATCACCTACAATCCCGCATCGGAACTCGCCACTTGGAGCCCCTTCCAACGCCTCTCGCCTTGGAGAGACTTCCTCGAGTCCGCATTTGAACTCGCAGGCACCGAGTCCCGCCAGTGGGCGCCGGCCCTCGATGTCCGCGAGGACGACGTGAACATCACGGTGGAACTCGAACTCGCCGGAATGAGAAAAGAGGACTTCGACATCTCGCTCGAAGACGACACCCTCACCCTCTCCGGGCGCCGCGAGTCGAAAGCCGCCGACCGCCAGTCTGAGAGCTTCCGCTCCGAGCGTTTCTCAGACTCCTTCAGCCGCTCGGTGACGCTCCCGTGCGCCGTCCAAGCCGACAAAACCTCGGCCGCCTACAAAGACGGCATCCTCACCGTCACCCTGCCGAAAGCCGAACAGGCCCGCCCGCGCAAAATCGACATCAACCTGAACTGAAAGAAAGGAACCAAAGCCATGCCACAAGAACTCGCAGAAACCGAAAACTCCAACGCCACCCGCGTGGATTATTCCACGCCGCCGGTCAACCTCCGGCACGAATCCGACGCCTATGTCCTCGAAGTGGACATGCCAGGCGTGCCGAAAAACGGGGTCGAAATCGTCTTTGACGACGGCAAGCTCACGCTCACCGGCCACCGCGCGAAGCCCGCCGGCGCCGCCCGCCTGGTCCACTCCGAATCAAGCGCGCGCGACTACCGCCGGGTTTTCACGCTCGACCCCGCCATCGACCCGAACCGCATCGAAGCCTCGATGGACCAAGGGCTCCTCACTCTGCGCCTCCAAAAAACCGAGGCCGCAAAACCCCGGCGCATATCGGTCAACTGACCGCCGCTCCGGAAAAACCACGGCGCATGGCACCGAAAGGCACCATGCGCCGTTTCTTTTTTGCCCGCGCCAGTCTTGGCGGATTTTCGTTCAGACCGAATAGGAGGGCGCTGCTTGTCAGCGCCGGAACGGCTCGCGCACCAAAATCGGGGCAGAAAAAAGCGCGGCCCCCGTTTTCGCGGGGGCCGCGCCGTTCCAATCATCCGGCGGCTACTTGTTGCAGTTCGCGCACTCGGAGCACTTGCCCTTGCAGCAAGTCGCGCAATCCTTGTCCTTACAGCACTCCGGGCAGCTGGTGCCCTTGGCTTGCAGGCCGGAAAGCGAGACCACCGCAATGGCAACCGCGGCAAGAATCGTCTTCATAAATTTTCCTTTCGTTCGAATTGGAGAAAAGTTCCGCCCGGCGGAAAAGCCGGGCCCTACACCGCAATCAAACCCCTGCCCGAGGTGGCGGATGCGGCGGGCGATCGGCACGCAAAGCCCGCACCTCGTCGAAAACTTCCCACGAAAACCTGTCAGCGGAAGTCACGCACCCCGCCTCATGCTCTAAAATCGCACTGACTGTTTTGCCGCATTGCGGCGCCGGGCAAGCCGCACATCCGCAACTCGCCGGCACCCCGCTCTGGGGATTCACTCCATCATCCGCGGCACAGCAACAGCCGGACCCAACCGAAACGGCAAAAGCATTCGAAAGCATCGAAACCTCCCCGCCCGTGGCAAAAAGTCCGAGGCAACCCAGTGCCACGATGGAAGCCATTATGCGGAGCAAAACCTTCACAAATTCAAACTACCACGAGGCACGAGCAAAGCAATCGCCCCACCATCAAGGCGACAGCCGAACCCGGCGCCAACCGTCGCCCTCCCTGCGATAAAGAAACCGGTCGTGCAACCGGTCATGACCACCTTGCCAGAATTCCATCGAATCCGGCACCACGCGGTATCCGCCCCAGAAATCCGGCTTCGGGATTTCCCCTTCCCCAAATTCCGCCTCCAACTCCGCCAACCGCCGCAACAAAACCTCCCTCGATTGAATCTCCGCACTCTGCTCGGAAACCCAGGCCCCGAGACGACTCCCGCGCGGCCGGCTGCGGAAATACTCCTCGGACTCTTCCGCCGAAACACGCTCCACGGCCCCCTCGATCTCAACCTGCCTTTCCAAATCCACCCACGGAAAAAGAAGCGCCGCCCGCGGGTTTTCGGCAAGCTGCCTCCCTTTGCGGCTCCCGTGGTTTGTGTAAAAAACGAAACCCCGGTCATCGAAACCCTTCAGCAAAACCGTCCGGCACGAAACCCTCCCGCCAGCCTCAGCCGTCCCGAGCACCATGGCATTCGGCTCACGGATACCGGACGCCATGGCCTCGTCGAACCACACTCGGAATTGCCCGAAAGGGTCCGCCAGCATGGCCGCCTCATCGAGCGGTTCGCGCCCATAATCCACCCGCAAGTCAGCCACCCGCTCGGCGCTCACGCCGCCCCCTCCCGCAAAGCCTCCGCCAACCGGCGCAAATACGCGTAGGAGTAAATGCCCGTCGAATGCCCGTCCCCCCACTTCGGCTGGATCGCATAGCCGCCGACCGTCTGCCAGCCCGCAAGGTCGAACGAGCGCGCCGAATATTCATTCTTCGGCCGCGCCACATTCCCCATCACATCGGGCTCGCCGCCGCAAGCCGCACACGGGCACTGCCTGCGCAGGAACTCGAGCGGAAAAAACGACTCTGCCCCGTCGGTCCAGGCCACCGCCAATTCCGCACCGATTTTTTGCACCATCGCTGGCTGGAGTGTGGGAGTCATTTGTTTGGTTTCGTGATGTGCGGCGGCTTCAAATACACCGGCTCCGCAGCCCCGGCTTGGCCGGTGTGCCTCGCCAAAAACCGCGCCCTCGGCGCCTCCAAGCACGCTCTATCCGCAGCCACCCCGGTTGAAAAGAGCGGAATCCCCGGCACCGCCGCCGCCAAAGCCGCCCCCGGCGCCACCAACACCGGCGCCTCCACGAGCCTCCCCGCCTTCACATGGGCGAAAAACCACTGCCCCGCCCGCGCATCGCCCACCACCTGGTATTCCGGCGAGTCATAGCCCAGCAACGAGCAAACCCCGAACAACGGCACGCCCCGCGCCCTCGCCACCCCCAGCGCCGCGCCAATCCCGCTCCTCAGCGCGTTATAGCCGCCCGGGCCAGTCCCAACCAAAACACATTCGAAATCCCCGCGCAGCTCCACCACCGATTGCAGCGACGCAAAAAATTCCACCCCCCGCCCGCGCGGGTTTTCGAATTCCTCCTCCACGAGAACCCTTCCGTCCTCGCACACCGCCACGCTTCCGCTCCCGGCCGAGCATTCGATGGCCAGCACCCTCATGCCAACCTCCTCACCAATCGCCCATCGCCATCGAAAGAAAACACCAGCCTAACCGCCCCCGGCGGCAGAGCGCCCGGAAAGCGGTCGCCCCACTCCACCGCCAACACAGCCCCGCCAGCCAAATAGTCATCCAGCCCCAGCGCCTCCAAATCCCCCTCCCGCTCGAGCCGATACCAATCCATGTGCACCAGCGGCATCCTGCCGCCCGCATACTCGTGCACCAGGGTGAAAGTCGGGCTCGAGACATCCGCCGCCGCGCACCCCAAGCCCTCCGCCAGCCCCGACACGAAATTCGTCTTCCCCGCACCCATGGGTCCCTCGAGGCTGATAAAAACCGGCTCCCCAAGCCCCAAGCCCGCCTCGCGCCCGATCCGCCGCGTCTCCTCGGCCGACCCGCTCCGGCGCCCATCCCGCGGCACCGCCACATCCAAACTCGTGTTTGCCATCGCCGCCGCAATTTAGTTCCCTCGGAACGACGATGACAACTCCTTCCCAACCGCGCCCCTCACCGGCCGGAAGGCTCGCCGCGGCTCTCCTCCTCGCCGCCGCCTTGGCCGCCTGCGACACGCCCGCCCACACGATCAAAGAGCTCCGCACAAACCTCGACACCTTCCAAAAGGCCCCGAACATGGCCACGCTCGAAAGCCTCGACCAATCGTTCGACAAAATCGACGCCCAGATCCGCGAATTGGAGTCCAAGGGCGACGCCGTCCAAGCGGACCTCTTCCGCCGCCAGGCCATGACGATGCGCTACGAATACCGCGCCACGCGCATGGCCTTCCTCAAATGGGCCGAAGAACAAGCCGCCCAAAAAACCAACGCCCCCGCAATGTAGGGACGGCTCTCCGAGCTGTCCCAAACTTCAGGCGCTAAAAGCGCCGTCCTTCCCTCTCCCCCGATCACTTCTCGAGCACGACAAAAGTCGCACTCTTCAATTCCCGCTCCCCCGCCGCCGCCTGGTCCCACTCCGCCTTGATCACCACCACACGGAACTTCCTCCCCTCGAAACTCCACAGGAACTCGGGCGGCGCGGCTGCGCCCTCCGCGGCATCGGGATCGATGTTCGAAAGGTCAAAAGCGTGCACCTTCTCCGCGCCGGCGAACGCCACGAGATCATTTTTCTCCACGCGGATTGCCAGCCCCTTGTTGGAAGCCGTCTTGCCAAGTTCAACGAATCCGCCATCAAGCCCATGGATGGTTTTGTATCCCTCCACCGAAACCGCCCGGTCCGACGGCCATTCGAATTCCACGCGCAGCGACCCGTCAGAGTTGACTTCCGGGAGGTCAAGCTTCTCTCGGGCCGCCCCCGCCAAATCATATTTGTTGCCATCGTCCTTGAGTTCCAAGGTCCCGGTAAATCGCTCCAGAACGGCGCGATCGTAGTTGAACGCGAGGTAGCGCAGAGACGAAGCGATCCGGGCGTCACTCTCCGCTGACCGATTCGCAAGTAGACTTTCCAAAATGGCGGATTGGCTGCGCAGGCAGACCTTTTGAGAACTCAACGGCCCGAAGGCCGCCACAAGCGCGAGCAAACCCAGCAAGGCCGGGGCGAACGCCGGCGAAACCCAGCGCCGGAATAAAAAACCCACACAGCACGCGACGATCCAAATCGCCAGCGCAAGTGCGGTGTAGCGCTGCCAGGTGAATCCGTATTCCGAAATGCGGCTCTCGAGCGCCACAAAAAGCAGAATGCTGAAAAGCGGAAAAACCAACGGAAAAACCATCGAGAATGCCCGGGCCCAAACCTTGTCCGCGCGCCAGGGTTCGAGGATCAGTTGGGCCGCAAGCCCATAGCATCCGAGCGCCAGCACTGGCATCGCGACCATCCCGTCGGGCAATTGGCGTTCGACTAGGATGCGCACCGCATAGGCTGCAAGGATTGCCGTAAAAAGAAACCCCATGGGCACCAGCGCCCATTGGCAGAGCCGTCCCCATACCACGAATCCCGATTGATTGGCATCCACCTCCTCCCGAGCTGCAGGAAGCAATGCCGTGACCGCGAGCGGAGCGACGAGGAGCCCGCAAATGGCAATCACATCACCGTCTAAGCGGAGAATTTCCAAATCGAACAGTGCTTGAATGCTCTCAACGGCGAGCAGGGACCCGACGAGCAGGATCAGCGTAAGAATCGAAGCAAGGATGATGGCGTTGAGCACCCCGATGTTGACGCGCCACCAGTTTTTATCCGGTCTGGAGACAAGCCCCGGAACCACACTGGCTGCGCAGACGGCCGCGATCCAAACGAGCAATAGGCTCAAACCCTCCTTATCGGGATCGAGAAAGTGCCAGTGCGCCAAAATCGCAAGGCCGAATACGATTTGGAAAATCCACTTGCGCCGCGGGAACAGCTCCCCCGCATAAACAGCCGCGACCAAAACCGGAAACGCGAACAGAACCGCAAAGAAGATTTCGTCGCAAGACTTGTCCAGTTCCGGCGAGGAGGAGTGGTTGGAGACAACCACCGCCACCGCCCCGACCAACCCCGCGGCGACAACCAAGGGAAACCTCCGCAGGGCGGCGAAAACCGCCGTGCGGACTTGCCGGAGGGGGATTCCAGGCATGGGGTTTGGGCGGTTCGGCCGCCCTACGCCACCGCCGCCTTGACGATCTCCGAAAAGCCCAGTGCTTCGAGGCTCGCCCCGCCGACCAGCGCGCCGTCGATATCCGGTTGGCCGAGCAAAGATGCCGCATTCGCAGGCTTCACGCTTCCGCCATACTGGATGCGCACCTTGGCGGCCGTGCCCGCATCCGTGAGTTCCGCCAAAACCTCGCGCACGTGTTTGTGGGCGTCCTGCGCCTGCTCCGGCGTGGCATTGCGCCCGGTGCCGATGGCCCAAACGGGCTCATAGGCCACCACCACATCGTTCATCTGCGCCGCGGTCACACCCGCGAGGCTCCCGCGGAGTTGGGTTTCCAGGACTTCCTTCTCGCGGCCGGCATCGCGCTCTTCGAGCGTCTCGCCCACGCAAAGGATCGGCCGCAGCCCGGAGGCCAGCGCCGTCACGACCTTCTTGTTCACCAGCGCGTCGGTCTCGCCGAAAATCTGCCGGCGCTCGCTGTGCCCGAGGATCACATATTTGACGAAAAGCTCGCGCAGCATCGACGCACTCACCTCGCCGGTGAACGCGCCGTTTTTTTCGAAATACATGTTCTGCGCACCCAACCGGATTTTTTGCGAACCGCCGAGCAGCTCCGACAACTTCGCGATCGCCGTGAAGGGCGGCGCGATCACGATTTCCACGCCGTTCACGGGCTCCACATGGACGCGGAAGCTCTCGAGGTAGCTCACCGTTTCGGCCACGGTCATGTTCATCTTCCAGTTCGCTGCGATGATCTTTTTGCGCATATCGGGCGTTGTGATACCCGCTCGCGCCGCCCCCCGCAACACCCTTCCTCCCCGGAATCCGTTTGAGATTTCCGCCGGAAGCACACAAATTGCCGCCGCATGTCGAACGATCCCCGGTCCTGGCAAAACGCCTCCCCAGCCGACCTCTCCCACATCTTCCCGGAAACGCGGTCCACAGACCCCGCCGCCGCCATCCGCCGTTCCTCGGACGCCTTTCCCGGCTGGTCGCGCCTCACGCTCGAAGCCCGCAAGGAAGCCCTCGCCCGCTGCCGCTCGAACATCGAAAAAAACTCCGCCCCACTCGCGGAACTCATCGCCCGCGAAACCGGCAAGCCCATCCGCGAAGCCCGGCTCGAACTCCAAGCCGTGACCGCAAAGTTCGACCTGACCTTTTCCGACGCCGATTCCCTCATCTCCGAAAAACCCGTCACCGGCGGTCCCCACCCCGCCGCCGTGCGCTGCCATCCGCTCGGCCCCGCCGCGGTCATCGCGCCGTTCAATTTCCCCATCCACCTCGGCCACGGCGCCACCGTCGCCTACCTCCTCGCCGGCAACACCGTCCTCTTCAAACCCTCCCCCCTCGCCTCGAACACCGCCGCCGCCTATGCCCGCGAAATGCAAGCCGCACTCCCGCCGGGCGTCTTCGAACCCGTCCAGGGCTGGGGCGAAACCAGCCGCTCCCTCTGCCTCGACCCAGCCGTCCGCGCCGTTTGCTTCACGGGCTCGATCCCGGTCGGGCGCTCGCTGGCGAAAGACCTCGCCACCGACACCTCGAAAGTCCTCGCCCTCGAACTCGGCGGGAAAAATTCCCTCGTCGTTTGCGCCGATGCCGACCTCGACCTTGCCGCCGAGTGCGCCGCGGACGGCATGTGCCTCACCGCCGGCCAGCGCTGCAATGCCACCTCCCGCATCCTCGTCGAAAAATCCATCGCCGCACCCTTCCTCAAAAAACTCCTCGCCTCCACTGCGCGCTACCAACCCGGCGACCCCCTCGAAGATTCCACGCTCCTCGGCCCGCTCATCGGCCTCGCCGCCCACGAGCGCTACGAACGCCTCTCCTCGCTCGATTGCGGCGAGTGGATCCTGCCCGGCGGCATCCTTGAGAAAAACCCCCGCGGCCAGCACGGCTGGTATGTCCTGCCCGCCATCGCCCTCATCCACGACCCCGCCGCCCTCGACGCCTCACCCCTCGCCCGCGAGGAAACCTTCGCCCCCATCCTCGTTGTTGAAACATTCGGGTCCGACGCCGAGGCCATCGCGCGCCACGAATCATGGGACTTCGGCCTCACCGCTTCCGTCTTCACGCGCTCGGACTCCCGCTTCGAGTCCTTCGCCGCGGCCCTCTCCGTCGGCAACCTCTACCGCAACCTCCCCACCACCTTCTCCCCCTCCACGCTCCCGTTCGGCGGTTGGGGCGCATCGGGGAATTCCCGCCCCGGCGCACGCGGCTTCATCCGCCACGCCGTCCGCGAGCAAGCCGTCCAATGGAGGTCCGCCCCATGATGAAACGCGGGTTCCTCGACAAACTCCTCGACCGCCTCCCGCTCGTCCAACCCGGCGAAGTCCGCCACTACCTCGCCGAGATCGCCCGCGAAAAGGGGTTCCTCGAAACCATCTTCAACGCCATCCTCGAAGGCGTCATCGTCACCGACCCCGCCGGCCGCATCCTCTACATCAACCGCGCCGCCGCCTCGTTCTTCGGCATCGAGCCCGACCCCTCGATCGGAAAAAACCTCGCCGAACTCGTGCGCGGCATCGATTGGGACTCGCTCGCCGGGCCGCACGGCGAAATCGTCAACCGCGACCTCGAGGTTTTCTACCCCGAAAACCGCCTCCTCAATTTCTACGCCGTCCCGCTCCGATCCCCCGACGCCGCCACAGGCGAAGCCGAAGGCCGCGCCATCATCCTGCGCGACATCACCGCCACCCACCGCGCCACCCAGGAAACCATCGAGTCCGAACGCTTCTCCGCCCTCACCATGCTCGCCGCAGGCGTCGCCCACGAAATCGGAAACCCCCTCAACTCCCTCAACATCCACCTCCAGCTCATGCAGCGCCACATCGCCAAGGCGCCCGCCAAGCTCCGCGCCCGCCTCGAGGAATCCGTGAAAGTCGCCCGCGGCGAAGTCGCCCGCCTCGACAACATCATCACCCAGTTCCTCCGCGCCATCCGCCCCCAGCCGATCCACCCCGAACCCGCCGACCTCAACGCGATCCTCAACGAATCCCTCGAATTCCTCGAAGCCGAAATCCAGGACCGCGACATCATCGTCGAAAAGGAACTCGCCCCCCGCATGCCGCTCCTCCAACTCGACCGCGACCAAATCAAGCAAGCCGTCTACAACATTTGCCGCAACGCCTTCCAGGCGATGAAAACCGGCGGCATCCTCCGCGTGGCCACCTCGTTCGACGCCACCCGCGCCAGCATCGTCTTCGCCGACACCGGCGGCGGCATCGCCCCCGAAAACATCACCCGCATTTTCGAGCCCTACTTCACGACCAAGAGCGGCGGCAACGGCCTCGGCCTCCTCATCGTCCGCCGGATCGTCCGCGCCCACGGCGGCGAAGTCGTCCTTGAGAGTTCACCCGGCCGCGGCCTCACCGTCACCATCCACCTCCCCCGCTCCGACACCCGCATCCGCCTCCTCGAGCAAGGCCCCCCGCCCCCCCGCCTCGCCCTCGATTCCAAGTAACCGCCCCATCCATGAGCGACAGCATCCAAGCCCTCACCCGCGAAATCTGCGCGTTCCGCGACGAACGCGATTGGCTTCAGTTCCACAACCCCCGCGAAATGGCGGTCGCCATCGCTGCAGAGGCCGGGGAACTCCTCCAGCATTTCGTCTGGCAAAACGCCGCCCAATCCGAATCCCGCGTGCGCGAACGCCACCCGGAACTGGCTTCCGAAATGGCGGACATTGCCATCCTCCTCCTGGAAATGGCGGCAAACTGCGAGATCGACCTCGCCGCTTCCATCCGCGCCAAACTCGCCCGCAATGCCGAACGCTATCCGGTGGAAAAAGCCCGCGGCTCGAACCGGAAATACAACGAGCTGTAAAATTCCGGCCGCCCACATGCCCGAACCGGTTCCACCACCACCGAATCCTTTGGCCGATCCCCCGCGCCGGCGCCCGCGCTACCCGGGAAAGCACCCGCGCCGCTTCGACCAAAAATACAAGGAACTCGACCCAAACCGCGACCCCGCCACGCTCGCGAAAGTCCTCGCCTCCGGCAAAACCCCCGCCGGTTCGCACATACCCATCATGGTTTCGGAAATCCTCGAAGCCCTCGCCCCGAAACCCGGTGAACTGGCCGTCGATTGCACATTGGGCCGTGGCGGTCACGCCCGCGCCATCCTGCAGCGCATCCTCCCCGGTGGACACCTCCTCGCACTCGATGCCGACCCCATCGAACTCCCGCGAACCGAAGCCCTGCTCCGCGCCGAAGGCTTCGGCCCCGAATCCCTCACGGTGAAAAAATCCAATTTCGCCGGAATCCAAGCCGCACTCGCATCCATCGGGGCAAAGGGCGCCGACCTCATCCTCGCCGACCTCGGCGTCTCCTCGATGCAACTCGACAACCCCGCCCGCGGCTTCACCACCAAACACAGCGGTCCCCTCGACATGCGGATGAACCCTGCACGCGGGCTCCCAGCCTCCGACTGGCTCGAGCGCGCCAAGCCCGAAAAACTCGCCGCCATCCTCGCCGAAAATTCCGACGAACCCCACGCCGCAGCCATCGCCGCCCGAATTGCCGGCCAGCGCTTCGACGAAACCCTCGCGCTCGCCAACGCCATCCGCTCCGTCCTCCCGCGCCAAACCGAAACAGAAGTCCGCACCACGCTCGCCCGGGTTTTCCAAGCCATCCGCATCGAAGTGAACGAAGAGTTCAGCGCCCTCGATGCCCTGCTCCGGGCTCTCCCGAATTGCCTCAACCCCGGCGGCCGCATTGCGATCCTATCCTTCCACTCTGGCGAGGACCGCCGCGTGAAAAAAGCCCTCCAAGCCGCCCACCGCGAAGGAACCTACAGCGCCATCGCCCGAGACCCCATCCGCCCCGGCCCCACCGAGAAACAATCCAACCCCCGTTCCACTCCCGCGAAACTCCGCTGGGCCTGCCGAAGCTGAGTGATTCAGCGCAACGCCATCGCGCAACGCCCCAGCCCCGCCAGAAGCAAAATCAGGGCCACATACGCCGTCTCCATCTCGGAAACGGTTGTGATTTCGCCCGTGTTCGAAATGAGTCCGTTTCCCAAAAAGCTGTTTCCGAAATCACTGTAGAAGGAAATCTGCTGCAACTGCGAAGGACTCAAACCCGAGGCGTCCGATCCGAAAAAAATCCGGTTCTCCCCGCTAAAGTCCCAATTCCAAATCGCAAGGCTGGTGTTCTGGGTCCAGCCCTGCGCCAGATAACTGGAGGCGAAGTGCAGCGCGTTATTTGCGCCCTGAAGTTCTTTCAGATCGATCACCGCATTTCCCGTGAGGGTGAGCGCGCCTACATGCTCGGTGATGTTTGTGCCGCTCAATTGAAGTTTCGCATTCCCCATGGTGATGCCCGCCTGATCATGGATCGCATTCGATGCAGCGATGAGGAGAGAGCCGCCCTGCACATCCACGGACGAGGTGGAACCGAGAGCATTCGTTGCGCTCGCGCGGAGGGTGCCGGTTTTCACGGTCGTCGTTCCATTGAAGGTGTTGGCCGCCCCCAGCACGAGCGTTCCATTTCCCGTCTTAGCGAGGGACTTTGCTCCCGTGACCGGCGTCGAGATTTCGAGCGTCGCACCCGGATTCAAAACATTGAAGTTCCCGTCCGTGCCCAATCTGATCTGGAGCTCCGAATTTCCCGGCCCCGGCTCGAATCTCAGCGTGCTCGACGAGGCATTCGCTCCCATGAGCAACAGATCTCCGCTTGAGCCACCTGCGATCGTGATCGCCACTCCTCCCGGCACTCCGGAAAGCGTAAGATACCGCGTGATGCCTGTGCCGCGGAGGGAAATGTTCGCGCTGGTGTTGTTGTTCCAGATGAAGTTTCCGAAATGCAGATCTCCCGTGCCGGCGATGAAACTGTTGCCGAGATTAAAAACCGCCTCGTCCAGTGCCGTCGGGATGTTTTGCGTGCTCCAGCTCTTTTTGTCATCGAGATCACCCGACCCCAAATAGCTCACCACTGCAGCGCGAGACATCTGCGAGATCAAAAGAAACATTCCGACCAAAACGAAAAGCGCGCCTCTCGCAGCCGGAGTCGCCGATCCCTCGTTCCGGGAGAACAGGAAAGATTTTGTGTCCATGCGGCGCGCAAATTCGAGCCGTTCTCATCCCCGAGCCATGGGGAGACCACCGCCAGGGGCAAATGCCCTACAAAGGGCTAAAGATCGGCGATGGCGTAGGCTTGGGCGTGGGTCGAACTGGAGGAATCCTTCCGATCACCGGAGCCGGTGGAGCCGAATTTCCACGCGATCGATTCGATTCAACGGGCTCGGCCGGGGCTCTCGGGATTTCACGAACCTCCGAAGCTGGTGTTTCAATTTCCCTTTGTTGAACGCGCCGTGGTTCCGAAGGAATCACAGGCTCGGCTGGAGTCGTCTCCGCCTGTGAGTTGTTCAGCTCGGAATTCACGGAATTCGAAAGTTTCTCGAAAGAGGACGGAAACGGAGGGCTCGTGAATTGAATCGGCGAAAGTTGATCCGCCACATCGAAACGATTTTCAGGAACAACAGCGTGAGTCTCTGCAGGCGGCTCCGGTTTTTTCCAGAAATCTCCCTCATTCAGCGAAAGACTCGCCCCGGCGGCCACGGCAATTCCAATTCCAAACACGCCCGCCAGTTGCTTGCCTAACTTCAGCCATCCATCGTTCCGGGAGGACGAGGAGCCAGTTTTTTTCATGAGGCCGGGAAGCTCGGCCCCTCGTTGCATGCCCTCCATGGGGAGAGCACCGCACCATCACAAACCCCGAATCAGCCGAACGGCCGATCGGTCAAAACTCGTTGATCAAAGAATCCCCAACTTCATCTTCCCGGCTTCGCTGATCATCGATTGGTTCCACGGCGGGTCCCAAACGAGTTCCACATCCGCTTCGTCGATGCCCTCGAGCGCCAGGATTTTCGCCTTTGCATCGGCGGCAATCGTCGGCCCCATCCCGCAACCGGGCGCGGTGAGCGTCATTTTGACCAGCACCGAAGTCGTGCCGTTTTCCTTTGCGGAAACATCGCAACTGTAGATCAACCCAAGGTCCACGACATTCACCGGGATTTCGGGGTCGAAAACCGTCTTCAACTGACCCCACACCGCATCCTCCTTGCTGCCCTCGATCTTGAGTTTTTCGGTGGCCTTCGCGGCGTCGATGCCGAGGGCGTCGGCGTCCTTCACATCGATGCGCGCGAGCCCGCCCGGCGTGGCGACCGTGAATGTCCCGCCGAGGGATTGGGTGATGACGACCTCCATGCCGGCGGGCAGCACGATCGGGTGGCCGCTCGGGATTTGGATGGCGTCGCAATCGCGCTTCAACGCGGTTTCGGTGTGGCTGCTCATGGGCGGCAGGATTGGCAACCGCCCCGCGGCTGTCGAGGAATTTGAACCCGGTGCGAATGCGGATTTGCGCGGCAGCGCCCTTCGGTGCTTGAATCCCGCAAATGGGCGGCATCGCGTATCTCGGACCCGAAGGAACCTTCTCGGGCATCCTCGCGCGCCGGCGCTTCGGCGCCAAGGCGCCCCTCGTCCCCTGCCCCGCGATCGACGGCGTTTTCGAGTCCGTCCTCTCCGGCCAGGCGCAGCTCGGCATTGTCCCAGTGGAAAATTCCTCCGGCGGCGCGGTCCACGACACCATTGACCTCCTCATCCGCCACGCGGGTTCCATCTTCATCCGCGGGGAGGATTCGCTGGACATCCGCATCGCACTGCTCGGACGCCGCGGCGCCCCGATCCAAAAGGTTTTCTCCCACTTCACGCAAATCCGCCACCATGCGGACTGGCTCTCGAAAAACCTCCCGGCCGCACGCCCGGTCGCCGTCGAAAGCACGACCACGGCAGCCTCCCGCGCCGCCGCATCGAAAGGCGCCGCCGCCCTCGCCTCGCCGGGCGCCGCAAAAATCTACGGCCTCGACATTCTCAAGCCCCGCCTCGGCCGCGAGGTCAATGTCACCCATTTCTTCGTCATCGGGAAAACCCCGGTCCCGGCCGCCGCGGCTTCCCGGGCGGCGTTCGCAGCCGTCCTGCCGAACCATTGCGGCAGCCTGCACGCCTTCCTCGGGCCGTTCGCCCGCCAAAAGGTCAGCCTCACCCGCATCATCTCGCGGCCCGTGCCGGGCAAGCCGCAGACCTATGTTTTCTATGTGGAGATTGAAGGCTCGCCGCTCGCCCCGCACGCCGCGCGCGCCTTGGAATCCGCGCGCAAGCTTTCGGAATCCCTCGCGCTCCTTGGGGCTTTCGCCCCGGGCCGACGGTTCCGCTCGTGACTTGCCAAAGCGGGGCCCGTTTGCAAGAAGGGGCGCCATGACCCGCAACCCTTTTTCCGCCATCCTCGCCGCGCTCGCGGTGGCCCTTTGCGCAACCACTGCCGCCGCGCAGGAAGCCACCATCACCGTCAAGAAAAGCGATGTCCTGAACATCGCACTGAAACCTTTCTCGGGTTCGGAAGCCCTCATTGCCGGCAAGACCGTGGCGAACGACCTCGACCTCTCTGGCGCCTTCGCCCTGGGCGCACCGGAGCGCGCGACCTACACGGTCACCGGCTCCGCTTCCGGCGGAACGCTGCAGGGCACCGTCACCGACAACCGCGGCAGCGTC